>CAVWRC010000005.1:0-112184 GCA_963757235.1 uncultured Solirubrobacterales bacterium
ACCGACCGATCCTCAGACGGTTGGTATTGGAAGTTCCCAATGGCGGCCCCTTGGAGTTTCGAAGCAAGAGGAAGGACTGAGAACATCATTAACGCATCTGCCGGTGCATGTCAAAATCCAGCACAGTTACAGCCCAACGAGCCAATCAGTGCCGGAAAATACACTATTTGTGAAGGACGAATTGAGGATTACATTTGTTCCACCCAAGGACACTGGAGAGCAGGGTATAAGAAATTTCTCTGTTGGAAATGTGACCTGGCTATCAAAAACCTGTAAGGATAGCACCAATCGACTCGACTTAGGATACGTCATCACACATACGAAGTCGACACGAAGCGTCACCGTCCGGATTGGTGTAAGGATACCAACTTTCTCAGTCCTCCTCCTCACTTCCGCGGTTCCCCGCTCTACGAATATTCCTCCCTTGTTAACGTATCGACGGCCTCCTCGATTACCGTTCACCATCCTTGCGCCATCTCGTCCTCCTTCCGTCGAATGGAGCCACGGGAGGCGCCCGGCCGTTGCCGCTGCCTGACGCCTATGGCGGCAGTGCTGGTCTCGGCGCCGTCGTGACCGCTCCGGTGCTTACAGCTTCCCGGACCTTCGGTTAGCGCCCCGAGCAGCGGTGCCGTCTCGCAGTGCAGCGGGGAGCGGCACCTGGCCGGCAACGTGCCCTCGCTGCGGCGGACGATTGCGCGGCTGGTAGGGGAAGCAGGTGCGGTCGGCGTCGAGGGTGTACGGCAGCGGTGGAAGTCAATCTTCACAGGATTACTTTCCTTCGCCCCGCAAGGGGCGTAGTGTTGCCGGCGGGTGGCGCCATAGCTCACGTGGACCGGTCGCGCGTGCATACATCCGAGACGGCAGCGTTTGGCGGTTGGCCGCTGGCGATGTTCACGGTCACCGCTCGCACCATGTACTCGCGCGAAGCGTTCGTCGGCGAGACTTACGCGGCGATCGGTTGCTGCTGATGGAGGGCGGTCTTCACGGACCGGGCCCGCCGGGTGGTTTGCGCGGGCGGGCGAGTGAGTGCGCTTTGTTGGATGACTTGGTCTCGGCGGTCCGCGGTGGCGAGAGCCGGTCGGTGGTGCTGCGGGGCGAGGCTGGGATTGGGAAGACGGCGTTGTTGGAGTATCTCGTCGCGTCGGCGTCAGATGTGAGGGTCGTACGGGCGGTGGGGGTGGAGTTGGAGATGGAGCTCGCGTTCGCCAGCTTGCATCAGTTGTGCGCGCCGTTGCTCGGTCGGGTCGAGGAGCTGCCGGCTCCGCAGCGTCGTGCGCTGGAGACGGTGTTCGGGTGGAGCGACGGGGCCGCGCCGGATCGGTTTCTCGTTGGGTTGGCGGTGTTGAGTTTGTTCGCGGCGGAGGCGGAGCAGCGTCCGTTGCTGTGTGTCGTCGACGATGCACAGTGGCTGGATCGGGCTTCGGCGTTGACGCTGGCCTTTGTCGCTCGCCGCCTGCTCGCTGAGCGGGTCGGGCTCGTGTTCGCAGCACGCGAGCCGGGCTTGGAGCTCCAGCACGTGGACGGGCTGGATGTGCGTGGCTTGCGCAACGATGATGCCCGCGCGCTGCTGCGCTCGACGCTGCGGTTCAAGCTGGATGAGCGGGTCCTTGATCGGATCATCGCGGAGATGGGCGGGAATCCGTTGGCGTTGCTCGAGTTGCCCCGCGGATTGACGGCGACGCAGCTGGCTGGAGGCTTTGGGCTGCCGGAGGCGCAGGCGATGTCGGGGCGGATCCAGGAGAGCTTTGTACGGCGTGTGGGCGCGGTCTCCGAGGATGCGCGGCGTTTGTTGTTGCTGGCGGCGGCCGAGCCCGTGGGTGATCCGCTGCTTTTGCTGCGCGCTTCTGAGCAACTCGGCATTGCGGTCTCGGCGGTTGATGCGGAGACCGACGGGCTCCTGGCCCTGAGCGAGCGCGTGACGTTCCGTCATCCGCTGGTGCGCTCTGCCGTATACCGAACGGCGACCAGAGAGCAACGCCGGGAGGTTCATCTGGCCCTGGCGGAGGCGACCGACCGCAGCGTCGACCCTGACCGGCGTGCGTGGCATCTGGCCACCGCCGCAGCGGGTCCCAGCGAGCCGGTCGCCGCGGCGCTTGAGCAGTCCGCCAGTCGCGCGCAGGCGCGCGGTGGCCTGGCCGCGGCAGCGGCGTTTCTGCACCGGTCTGTGGTTCTGTCGGGCGATCCCGAGCAGAGGGTGCGGCGTGCGCTTGCCGCTGCCCGAGCGAGCTTGCATGCCGGCAGCTTTGACGGCGCGCTTGAGCTTCTGGCGTTGGCTGAGGCCTCGACGCCAGACGAGCTGCAGATGGCGCATGTGGAGTTGCTCAGGGGTCAGATCGCGTTTGCGTCGAGCATGGGGACCGCTGCGCCGCCACTGCTCTTGAGAGCTGCTCAGCGGCTTGAGCGGCTCGACCCCGAGCTCGCGCGCGAGACCTACCTCGACGCGTGGGGCGCTGCGCTGTTCGCCGGCCGCTTGACCTCTGACGGCAGCCTGCTCGAGGTATCCCGTGCCGCGACATCGGCTCCGCGGCCGGCCCGCCCGCTCCGGCCATCCGATCTGCTGCTCGATGGCCTCACCACCTTTGTCACGGAGGGACATGCGGCGGCCGCGCCACTACTGAGGCGGGCAACGGCCGCGTTTGCGGACGAAGCGTCGGACGAAGCGTCACCGCGCCGGGAGAACTTTCGCTGGGGGTGGATGACGACAATCCCGCCCAACATCCTCTGGGATGAGGACAGCTGGCATGCCATCAGCGCCCGCCATCTCAGGGAGGCCCGCGACGCGGGCGCGCTGGCTCGACTGCCGATCGATTTGGCCGACTGGGCAATCTTCTGCTCGTGGTGCGGCGACTTTGGTGCTGCTGCCGTGGCGATCGCCGAGGCTGAGGCGATCACGACTGCGACCGGGACCTACCTTGCACCCTATCCCGGAATGTTGCTCGCCTCGCTCCGAGGCCAAAAGGACGCCTTGCCGTTGATTGAGTCTACGATCGGTGACGCCGGAACGGGTGGTCAGGGGCTGGGCGTGCAGTGGGCCGAGTGGGCGAGCGCGATCCTTTTCAACGGGCTTGGCCGCTACGACCGGGCGCTTACCTCGGCCCAACGAGCGTCCGAGGAGACACCGCAGCTCCACGTCACCCCCTGGGCACTGACTGAGCTCGTGGAGGCGGCGGTACGCACCGCGAGGCCCGACGTCGCGGCCGGTGCGCTCGAGCGCGTGATGGCGGCCACCGCGCCGTCCAGCACCGACTGGGGCCGGGGAATGCAGGCCCGCTGCCGGGCACTCCTGAGCGATGGCGAGAGTGCCGAGCCCCTGTATCGCGAGGCGATCGAGAGGCTGGCAAGGACCCGGCGGCGTCCCGAGCTCGCCCGGGCTCATCTGCTCTACGGAGAGTGGTTGCGCCGCGAGAATCGCCGGGTTGACGCACGCGCCCAACTTCGTGCCGCCCACGACCAGTTCGCGTCGATCGGGATGCACGCATTCGGCGAACGGGCCAGGGGTGAGCTCCTTGCGACGGGGGAGAAAGTGCGCAAGCGGACGGACGCGACGCGCGACGTTCTCACCGCCCAGGAGCGGCAGATCGCGCGTCTGGCCCGCGAGGGCCTATCGAATCCGGACATCGGTGCCCGGCTCTTCCTGAGCCCGCGCACCGTGGAGTGGCATCTGCGCAACGCGTTCACCAAGCTCGGGATCCACTCGCGCCGGGAGCTGACGGACGCGCTGTCGAGCTCCGGGTCAGAGCTGATCACCTCCTGAACGCAACCCTCGGGAGCCCCGTATCCGCACAGTTGCCTGAGAGCGTGGGAGGTTCCGCCGCGCGGCAGTTACGGACGCGCAGCGAGACGGCACGAACGGTCGGGCATATCTCCCTGCGGATGGAACGTCGTGCCCTCCGGGAACTCCTTTGGGGCATGGTGCGTCGCACCCAGGGCGCAGCCCCCGGGGAGCACCCAGGGTGCAGGCCCGGGGAGCAAAACCCAGGGTCTTGACGGAGGCGAGTTTCTCGCCCGACGCTCACGCTTGCGGTCGTCCATCACCCCACCAAGGAGGACCCACATGGCTGTCACCACCGAGAGGTCAGCGGGCGCGACGGCGATCCGGCCGTTCACGGTCGAGTTTCCCGAGGCGGACGTTGCGGACCTGCGTGCGCGCATCGCCGCAACCCGTTTCCCTGAGCGCGAGCCGGTCGAAGATCCCATCGTGCATCCGTTGGGAGACGCCGTCCCGCCGCAGGGCGTCGAGTTGGCGACGATGGAAGCGCTCGTGCGCTACTGGGGCACCGAGTACGACCTTCGGAGGGTCGAGGCGCGGCTGAACGCCCTGCCGCAGTTCGTCACAGAGATCGACGATCTCGATATTCACTTCATCCACGTCAAGTCGCGTCATGAGAACGCGTTGCCAGTGATCCTCATCCACGGCTGGCCTGGCTCGGTAGTCGAGATGCTGAACGTCGTCGGTCCCCTGACCGACCCTACGGCGCACGGCGGCAGTGCCGAGGACGCGTTCGATGTCGTGATCCCGTCGATCCCGGGCTACGGGCTCTCCGGCAAGCCGACGACAAGCGGCTGGGGTCCCGAGCACGTCGCGAGTGCTTCGGTGGAGCTGATGAAGCGCCTGGGCTACACGCGCTTTGTCGCGCAGGGCGGCGACTGGGGCGCGATCATCGTGGATCTGATGGGCGTGCAGGCCCCTCCGGAGCTGCTCGCCATCCACTCGAACATGCCGGGCGTTCTGCCGCCCGAGATCGCGCCGGGGTTCGCGCCGCTGGCCGTCGCTCCGGCGCCGGCCGGGCTCTCGGCCGAGGAGCAGCGCTGCTACGAGCAGGTGAGCTACGTGTACACGAACGGGATCGGCTACGGCGTCCAGATGCTTCTGCATCCGCAGACGCTGTACGGGATCGCGGACTCGCCCGCCGGACTGGCCGCCTGGATCGCGGACCACGACGCCCAGAGCTACCTCGACATCACCAGCGCCTTCGTCGACGGGCAGCCCGTCGGCAACCTGACGCGCGATGAGGTGCTCGACAACATCACGCTGACGTGGTTGACGAACACGGGCGTCTCCTCGGCTCGTCTCTACCACGAGAACGCGTTTGGCTTCTTCGACGCCAAGGGCGTGTCCGTTCCGGCCGCGGTGACCGTGTTCCCGAAGGAGCTCTATCAGGCTCCGCGGAGCTGGGTGGAGCGCGCGTACCCCAACCTGATCTACTTCAACGAGGTCGATCGGGGCGGGCACTTCGCGGCCTGGCAGGAGCCGCGACTGTTCTCAGAAGAGGTCCGCGCGGCGTTCCGGTCGCTGCGCTAGCAGGACGATGTCCGAGCGGTTGCATGTGCCTCCGTTCCCCGGGGCGACCGAGTGGCTCAACTCTGAGCCACTCGGTCCCGCCGAGCTGCGCGGCCACGCCGTCCTTGTGAACTTCTGGACGCTGACCTGCATCAACTGGCTACGTCAGGAGCCGTACGTCCGCGCGTGGTCGCACGCCTACCGCGACGACAGGCTGCTCGTCATCGGGGTCCACACGCCGGAGTTCTCCTTCGAGCACGAGATCGACCGCCTCAGGCCAGCGATCAAGGAGCGAGGCATCGACTACCCGGTCGCTGTCGACAACCACTACAGGATCTGGAACGCGTTCGACAACCACTACTGGCCGGCGCTGTACTTCATCGACAAGGAAGGAATCATCCGCGACCACCACTTCGGCGAAGGAAACTACGAGCAATCCGAGCAGATCGTCCAGCGGCTGCTCGGCGTGCAGCGCGAGCTCGTCTCCGTCGAGGGGCGCGGCGTCGAGGCGGGAGCCGACTGGAACCACCTCCAGACGCCCGAGACATATCTCGGCTACGGGCGGAGCGAGCGCTTCGCGCCAGCCGACAATGCCACGCTGGAGCCCCAGGCTTACGAGCTACCGAAGCGGCTGCACGTCAACCACTGGGCGCTTGCCGGCGACTGGACGATCGGGAGCGAGAACGTTGTCCTCGACCAGGCGGGCGGCAGCATCGCGTTCCGGTTCCACGCACGCGACGCGCATCTCGTGCTATCCACCGGAACACGAGCGCCGATCCCGTTCCGCGTACTCCTCGATCGCGAGGCTCCGGGCCCGTCAGCAGGCGTCGACGTCGACGAGAACGGAAACGGCGTGCTCCGGGACGGCCGCCTATACCAGCTCATACGCCAACACGACACCGTCCACGACCGAACGCTTGAGATCACATTCCACGAACCCGGCGCCGAGGCGTACGCATTCACCTTCGGGTAAAGGCGCTCGACTCCAGATAAGGCGAGGCTGGCAGGTATCGCGGCAGAGTCGTTAGCCGGACCGCTTTCGCCCCGCGACGAATATCTCGGCGGGCAGAGGCCCAGCCTCGCTTTGCGCGGAAGCGCGCAAAGCGACCGCGAGCACGCCACGGGGACCTCGATGTGCCCGGCGCTAGCCAGGCGATCGAATCCTGCAAGCAGCAGAGCAGTAGCGCTGCCGCCGTCGGTCTCACTGCCGGCATCGGACAATCTCGGCAGCGTCGCACCCTCCGGCAGCACGGCCCCTCTGGCCTGAGAGCGGTGGCCAGGGCGGCGCCGGCGACCTCGGCGGCGGCGGCCGGCCCACCGCGGAAGCGAGCGCCGCGTCGGCGTCGAGGTCGCCCTTGGCCACGACGCGGAATGTCGCCAACGCGATCGCGCCACGGACGCCAGACCGGAGGATGAATGCAGTCGTCAGCACGTTTGGCAGGCGAGGGCCGAAGAATTGGTCAAGCGACCCCGATCTAACAGCGCGCGGCCCACCACACATGCGCGCCCTAGGTGGTGCTCCTGGGTGCTGGCGTCCGGGTGGTTTGGCAGCGTAATGTCGTGCCCTCTCTCGACGTCACAATTCGTGCCGCCTCCGCGTTCTGCCTGCCCCCCAATGAAGCCCTACGGCTTCAGCCCGGACCGGGATCCACTGTCGATGCGGAGTTCATCGACTACGTGACGGACTATGCGGGCGCGGGGTCAGGTCCCCTGGTGTGTCACGTCCGCGGCAACGCGCCGGACTTGAATGAAGCAATGCGCGTACTTGGGAACATCGGCGGCACCAACCTACCCGCTCTTTCCTTTGCAGCGAACGCCGCGATGCTTCCCCCGTCGTCCATCGTCGCCTATGAAGCACGGGACGGCGGGTCGTATCTGGCCATCGGAAGCGTCGATCCACAACCGATCCAGACGGCGCGCAGGACCATCTCGGCAGCGCTCACTAGTGCGTTTGTGTCGGCCGTCGATAGCCATCCCGACACGCATCGCCTGCGCCTCGCGATCACTAACTACACCGAAAGTCTGACGAGACTGCATCCCGACGTTGGAGTGGCGGCCGGGCTGCACCTCTACATCGCGGTCGAGAACCTGACGGACGTGATTGCGCACCGCATACAGCGAGATCGGGATCTTGCTGGACGGTCAGAATTGGCCGCCGAGCTTGGGCTCCGACCGCGGGCCGGTGAAGCCTTCGTCAGGGATGGCGAGATTCGAGGCTGCCTTCGGCGTGAGTACATCTTCGACTCCAACGCCGAGGCGTACCGGAAGATGAAGCGCCTGAGCGACGGCGTCGAACACGGATTCATCGATTTCGCCGAGGCGCGCGAGCTCGCGGAAGAGTGGTTCTGCCTGCGGCCGCTCAAGTGCGTCGGTCAATTTTTCGTGAATCGGGGCTCGATGCCGCGAGCGCCACCGAACTCCTCACCGGCGTGTACGAGCGACCGCTTGCGCTGTGGTCGGTCAGGGCCGTGGCGACGGGAATCCTTCGCGCTCAGAGCGGGGCGTTCGACAATCCGCTCGACCTTCATGTTGCAGCCCGCATCGAGGGCCAGACGTTCAGTCCGGAGGAACACTTAACGAGATCGAGTCTTCGCCTCGAGGTGCGAACTGGAGCCGACGTCAATCACGACTCGACAGGTTTGCACGTCGCTGCCCCGGGATCCCTCGAACCCACGGCTCCATCTGTCGAGCCGGAGGCGTGATGTCGCCATTGCGATCGCGCGCGAGACGGTCGTCGGAAAACGAAAAACGATCGTCTTGTCGGACCGCGGCACGACGCCCAGGGGGTGGACGCCGCGGAGTCGTCCCTGACGGAGCTCCCACCCTGCCCTTCTGCATGGTGAGCGCCGGATTCCCGCCGCCAGGGGTCTAGTTATGTGGCTCCCAGGTGAAGAAACGAACGGAGAGCAGGAGCCCGGCGATCCCCCAGCCGGCGACGACGGCGACATCGCTCCAGTGGAATGGCGTCCCCAGGTACCCGGCTTGCAGGCCGGCGGCGAAATGACGGACGGGGAAGATCCGTGCGACCCATAGGATCCAACCGGGGGTGCTGTTACCGAACGGGATGAAGATCCCGGAGAGGAAGAGGAGCGGGAGGATCGTGATGTTGACGACCGGCGCGGCGGCGTCGGCGTTCGGGATCGTTGCCGTGATCGCGTAGCCGAGCGCGCAGAACGCGGCAGAGCCGACGAGCAGCATCACCAGGAAGCGGAGCAGCGTGGCACCCGACGGGACGTGCGCGCCATAGGCGATGTGCCCAAATGCCGTCGTGATCACGACGAGCAGGAGCGCGACCAGCATCGAGTGCAGGATCCGACTGGCGAAGAAGACCGCGTGCGGCAGGGGTGTTCCGTCGATCCGCTTCAGGATCCCGCCATCGCGGCTGAATGTCGTACTGATCGCGGTGTTGTTGAAGCAGGCCGTGATTACGCCGAATGCCGCCATCGACGCCACGTAGTAGGTCGACTCCTTCGCCGCGAGCGCGCCGATGTGGACGGTGCCGTTCCCCAGCAGCGAAGTGAAGATGACGAGGAACATCAGTGGGAACGCGAACGTGAAGAACGCCCGCGTCGGGTTTCGCCAGAACGCCTTGTTGACATAGCGCGCCTGGCTCAGCGTCAGTGACGTGGCACTCATCCCTCGCCGCTCCCGTCGGGCTCGCCCGTCAGCGCCAGATAGACGTCCTCGAGCGACGGCCTGATCACCTCGAGCCCCTCGAGCGGCAGCCCGCGCTCGATCGCCCAGCCGGTGAGGTCGTGCAGCGCCATGAGCGGATCGTCGACGTGCACTTCCACGAAACCGTCGCCGGTCGCGGTCCCGCTGAGCGACGCTGGCGGCGCCGAACCGCTCGGCGGTCGGTATCGGATGCGAACACCCCGGCTCTCGCGCAGCCCGAGCGTCGATGGCGGCCCTTCCGCCACAACCCGGCCCGCAGAGATCACGACGACGCGATCCGCGAGATATTGCGCTTCGTCCATGTAGTGGGTCGTCAGCAGGACCGTCTTGCCAAGTCCGGCCAGGCCCCTGATCACCTCCCACGCCTCGCGCCTGGCGGCAGGGTCAAACCCCGTCGTCGGCTCATCGAGGAACAGCAGGTCCGGATCGCCCACCAGGGCGATCGCCATCTCCAACCGCCGCTGCAGCCCGCCGGAGAGCTGCACGACCCGCTCGTTTCGCTTCTCGCCGAGGCCGACGACCTCGATCACCTCGTCGACGGCTCGACTGCGTGGATACAGGCTCGCGTACATCACCACCGTCTCACGAACGGTCAGGTACGGCTCGACGCCAGTCGACTGGAAGACGATCCCGATCCGCGGCCGGAGGCGAGAGCGCTCCGACGCCGGGTCGCAGCCAAGGACCTCCACGTCGCCCGCGTCCCGCGAGCGGTAGCCCTCGAGTATCTCGACCGTCGTCGTCTTCCCGGCGCCGTTCGGACCCAGCAACGCGAAGATCTGACCGACCGGGATCTCCAGATCAACCCCGCGCACCGCCTCGACCGGCCCGTACGCCTTCCGAAGCCCACGCACGCTCACCGCAAGCGACCCCCCAACGGCACCGCCGCGCAGGCTCCCGGCAGCCTCGACCGTTCCGGACACGCCTCCTAACCCTCGCCGACGATCACGGCCGAATCCGGGCACGACCTTCGCCCCGTGGCCGGTGGCATGGCCGTTGACCTCTTCCCAGACGTATCACGTGATCACTCCTGTCTCGCTGGCGGACGGTTGACCCGAAACTAGCTTTCAAAGTATCGCTGCGCATCCGGAACAACGCGCACGCCGCGAGCGAACGAACCCCGCAATGAGCAACGCGGGGGCCGTGACGATGACGGCCGGCCTACGCTCCTGGTCTGAACGCAGACGGTCCATCTCAGCGACAGCCATCCGACCCGCGGTTGGCCGACTGGGACCTGGTTTCCCGTCCCCGCTGCCTTTACGGCCGGTTGCAAGGCAGGCGGCCCAACGCGCGGAAACCGTGCATCTCGCACGACTGCTTACGATACGGGCGCCCGCAGGCCAGACGAGTCCTATGGCGACCAGGGAGTCGCCAGCAACGCTGGTGAGCCGACACCGCCCTGGCCTGTCTTGCGATCTCGATGTTGTCGGCAATCACGAGGTCTAAAGGGCTCGCCGGGGGACGCCGCCCACGCGATCGCACCAGGACGCGTCAGGTCTGCCGAGCGACTTCGGGGCTAGTCGGCGTCTCGCGGGTCCATCGGGCGCGTGTTCAACGGCCGAACGGAACCCTCGGCTGAGTAGACGGTCGACTCGCTTGGCCTCGCGAGGAGGCCGTCGAGGCTGAGCTGAAAGTCGGCGAACGCTTCAGAGCGATAGTGGGCGTCCAGCGCCTCCTGGGTTTCCCACTCGCTCACCAGAACGAACCGGCTGGGATCCGTCAGGGTCGCGGCGAAGATGTAGCGCCGGCAGCCCGGCTCGCCGCCAGCCCAACCGCCAAAGCGCTCGAGCAACGTCGCGAGCTCAGCCCGCCGTCCGCTGATCCCGAACATCTCGGCGATAGCAATCACGACCACGACGCGCAGCTTCGCACACGCGTGTCGGTCACCGCTGGCCACCTGGTCGGCCGTCAACGGAGCGCGACGCCGCAGGCATCGCTTCTAACTTGCGCGTAGCTCGCATCCAGCAAGTGCATCGGCGACATCCAGCACTCCGACGGGCCCGGCGCCGGCTTGTCCTTTGCCACGTAGCGCTAGTCCGGGATCGCCGGTGGCACGCGTGATCGCATGGTCGCCAAGCCGCTCGCCGGCGGCACGCGGCCCTGAGGATGAAAGCGATAGCAGGCGCGCAGGTCTCGGACGCGTCCCTCGGTGTCGAAGACGTGGCTCGCGGAGCCGCGAGCCGATAATCGTCGTCGCGGCGAAGCCCGCGTTGTCGCTCGACGCCCACCCGGACGCTCCGGTTGACTGTGCGCGCCCGGTGGTGGGCGGCGCCGCGCGGGCGTCTGTGCATCGCTGATGCGGCGGTCTCGCTCACGTCGGCGTGAGTGCTTCTGTTCAAAGGCGTGTCTATGGGTCCATTCCACCCAGGTCCGAGCTCGAATTCCGCCCTCAGACCGATGTCGAGACCGCTCCGGGGTCTCATTGAGGCTGTTGTAGAAATGGAAACGATTGTGAGCTGGTCACAAGTGCCGTCCGCGTGAGCCTCGCCCACCCCCGCCGAAGCACCGAGGCTGGCTGAGAAACGTGCCCTGTGTGTGGACGATCGCGGTAGGGACCGTCGTTGCCGGCGGCCCCCCGCACAGATCCCAGCGTGCGCGTCAACGCACTGGGCTCCTCCCTTGGGTTCTGGCGTCGAAGCGTCGGTCGGGCCAGGGGTGAAGGATGCGGGGTTGAGGTAGCCATCGGGCGGCGAGGCGATACGCTCGCTCCCAGGTGATGCGGCCTTTCTGGCTGCGGCGCGAGAGCGCTCTTTGCCAGTGCCGGAGCACCTGTCTTTGAAAGCAACGCAGCGCTTCGCTGTTATCGGGCACCGCGTAATAGCGGTAATGCCCGCGCAGGACACTGGCGAGCCAGCGTCCCTGCTCGGGGATCGGGTGATGCATCCGCCTGCGCATTTCGGTCTTGACCGCTCTGAGCTTGGCGCGCATCTTCTTCTTGCTCGTGACCCGCTTGAGCTTGAACCGCCCGTGTCTGTCCTTCGCGCAGATGTGCGTGAAGCCCAGAAACTCGAACGTCTCAGGCTTCCGGTCGCCACGCGCCTGGCGTCGTTCGGCGGCGTACCGTCCGAACTCGATCAGCCGCGTCTTGTCCGGATGCAGCTCCAGCCCGAACTGCGCGAACCTGTCACGCAGATCGGCGAGGAACCGCTCGGCGTCCTCACGATGCTCAAAGCCCGCCACGTAGTCGTCGGCGAACCGCACGAGAACCACTGCTCCGCGCGCGTGCCGCCGCCGCCACTGGTCGGCCCACAGGTCGAACACGTAGTGCAGGAAGACGTTCGAGAGCAACGGCGAAACCGAAGCCCCCTGCGCCGTCCCCGCCCGCGTGCTTGACCATTCCCCGTCCTCAATGACCCCCGCGGCCAGCCATTTCTGGATCAGCCGCAGGACCCTCTCGTCCGCGATCCGATGCTCGAGGAACTTCACCAACCACGACTGGTCGAGGCCGGTAAAGAAGTCGCTGATATCAGCGTCGAGCACGAAGTTCACCCTCTTGCGCGTGATCGCGACCGCGAGCGCATCCAACGCATCATGCTGCGAGCGCCCAGGTCGGAACCCGTACGAGAAACCGAGGAAGTCCTGCTCGTACACGGCGTTCAGCACCTCGACCACCGCCCGCTGAAGGACCTTGTCCTCCAGCGCCGCGACCCCGAGCGGCCGCAGCCGCCCGTCCGCCTTCGGTATGAACACCCTGCGAGACGGCCTCGCTCGATACGCACCCCGATGAACCCGGGCGTGCAGATCCCGAAGGTTTTCCTCCAGATCCAGCCCGTAGTCCCGCCACGTGACCCCATCGACCCCCGGGGCCGCGTCCGGACGAATCGCCCGGTACGCCTCCCGCAAACGATCGACGCTCACGTGATGAAGGAGCGCGGTGAACCGCACATCCCTGTCCTTCCGCGCCACCTGGCGCACACGCTCCAGATCACTGGACACGCCCTGTCCGGCACTGCGTCCGGGACGCGTTTCACTGGCCGTGTTCCCCTCGGGCAGGCCCCTTCCCTCCACCACCTCCGCCCCCGCATCAGCGGGCTTGTTCGGCAGCTTCGCAGGTACTACGGGCCTGTCTGACTTCCCGCGATCGTGCATCAAGGGATTACCGCCTCAGCGTTCCCCTCACGGCCCACCAGACGCCGACCTGCCACCCCGCGAACCATCCGGGACGGGGCATCAACAACGCCCACGGGCAACCACGGGATCTCCCGGTTCTCGCGCATGGAGCTCGTCGTGCGTGCCTGGGTTCTTCGACCGCGCAGGGCCCCTCAGCGACTCGCGATAACGCCGCCAACGATGTTGCCTTCCGCTTGAGAAAAGAGCGTCAGCACCCCGAACGTCTGGATTTCGCGGCTCAATAACCCCGCCCGCACGCCCCCTATCAACGCTTCGCTGCGCCCTCACAGAACGCCAACGCATGACTCGGGGCCACCGCGGATCGCTACCCCTTCGATGCAGAGCATCCCCATCTCCTACTCCATGCCGGTTCATCCCGGCGCTTTCTTTCTCGGCCAGGCTCCGAGTCGCGGCTTGGTCCCTTGTGAGGTGCCCACAAAGAATCGCGACGCACCCGGGTTTCTGCGACGGCCTCCATTAGTTGAGGCGGGCCTGCATGGCGCGAAGCTCGGCCGTAAGCACCTCGCGGCGCGACTCCGTCGCCGGCAGCGCCAGGCGGAGTGTCGCGGCTTGGATAGCCGCTCCGAGGTCGCCGCGCCGGGCGTAGGCGGCGACGAGGTTGTTGAGCATCCGCATCGCGATGTCATGCGCGGGCCACGGCTGCGCCACCGCCGGGTCGACTTCTGCGAGCAGTCGCGTCCCGCCCGCGAAGGGGTCAAGCAGGATCGGAGGTTCTGTCCCGAAGTGCCCGACGACGAAGTGACTGGACAGGCCGACGCCCTCGATGGGAACCCCGGCGCGGCGAGCCACCTCCACGTACACGACCGAGAGCAGGATCGGGAGGCCCCGGCGGCGGCTGAGCACGAGATCAAGCATCGAGTTCCGCGGATCGTCGTAGTGCTCATGGTCGCCGGCGAACCCGTGAGCGGCGCCGAGCGTCTGCGCGCAGGCGAGCGCCTGCGCCTCAGGTGTCCCGTCCGTCTGGGCGACGGCGTGCGCGAGCTCGGCACCAAGGTCGTCGAGCGCCGCGAGCGCGCCATCGGCATCGACCTCCCGGAACTCGGCGGCGAGCCCGAGCGCCAGCAGGTCGAGCGTGGCGGCAGGGGTCCCCGCCAGTGCGGTGAAGGCAGGCACGCTCGTCATCCCTTCATTGTCCGCCCTGGAACCAGTCGAGCCCGGGCAGCGGGGCCGGCGCGAGCCGTATCGCTCAGACTGCCTCGCATGCACACCCATATCTCCACGAGCACGGGAGGCCGGCCGCGCTCGTCACCGGTCAGGCTCGGTGCCTCGGTCGGCACGTCGATTGACCTCCGCGCAGATGCAGAGAAACCTCACCGCGACGCAGACGACGCTCGCGTCGTGCGCCACCGCCGTCGATCACCTCTCCTCGTCCAACCTCAACGCGGCCGAAGCCTTATCGCATGAGCTCGAGAACTAATACACCGCCGACGTCGCCGCCGGTGTGGAACGGCCCGCCCTGACCGCGTTCACCGCCCTGGCGAAGCTCCCGCTGCCGAGCAGCGAGCACAAGCAGGCAGTCGACGCCGAGAGGATCATGCATCGTCTCCTCACGCTCAACGCCTGCGCCGACCTGACCCAATGGTCCGACTCAGCGTTCTCCAGTTCGAGCGAACCGCCCAACACGAAGGAGTTCGGCGGACCGCTCTCCGTCAACCTGCCCGGCGTGGCATGCGGTTGAGGCTCCCGATCGCACGGAGGCCTCGCCTGCCGACGGGCAGGACTGCTCTTAGTCGCTCGCCCGGCATGGCGGACACGTCCTTCGGCGGCGATCTGACGGTTAGCCGGAAGACAGCGCTGGCGATTGTCCCCGCGATCGGTCGGGCTCGGCGGCGGTGAGCGCCTGGCCACGTTCTGCGTCCTCCAACCCGATGTCGGCGAAGAGCGGGACGATCGCATCCGCTGCGGGCCGCGCAGATAGCACACGATCGCAACGGCGACGACACGGTCGCGGCGATCGCCGGGAGTCGGGTGTGCTGCCGAGACTCGCCGTCGCTGGTCGGTCTGGGAGCGCCGGCGACTCTGCGGTGAGGTGTGCGCATTTGGCGAAACCTGGCGTCAGGACTAAGATCGGCGCGTCGCTGACAGCCGGTGCGACGGTGAGCCCCGAGAGCCTCTAGAACGTGGAAGATCCATGCGTGCGGATCCCTACGCCGAATTGCCGCCCGTTCCCGTCTTCGGAGTCGGCAGTGGTGTTGTCGCGGATGGGGTCACGATGCCGGTCGCGCAGCGCAGCGGCATCTTCGGCGCCGGCGGACAGGACGTCTCGCCTGACCTAACGTGGTCTGGGTTCCCGGTATCGACGCGGAGTTTCATCGTCACGATGTACGACCCGGATGCGCCGACGCCGAGCGGCTTCTGGCACTGGGCTGTGGTCGATCTGCCGTCCGACATCACGTCACTGCCGGTAGGTGGCGGTGAGGGCGATGACGCGCTGCCTGCGGGGCGGCACATCACCAACGACGCTGGCCTTCAGCGGTATGTTGGGCCTGCGCCGCCGCCCGGTCCCGCGCATCGCTACTACATCGTAGTGACCGCGCTCGATATCCCGGCCGTCGACGTCCCCGACACTCCAAGCCCTGCACTCGCGCTGTTCCAGACGGTCGGTAACACGGTCGCGCGCGCCCTGCTGGTGCCCCGTTACGGGACCTCGTCCTCCAGCGCGGGGCAGGCCAGTGTCGGGTGAGACCACAGACAAGCCCACGGCGATCATTTCAGGCCCGAGCCAGTCCGAAGGTATCGCGCGATTCGCCAGCCGCACGACCTATGATGACCTTACTACTGAGCGGCGCGAGCGGCTCAAGGTGAGCGTCCTTGACGCGTTGGCGTGCGCGATTAGCGCGCTCGGAGCGCCGCCGATCGAAGCGTGCCGGGCACAAGTAGAGGAGTTCGGCGGTGGGGTCGGTAGCTGCGCTCTGATCGGCGGTGGACGCGCCAACATCGTCTATGCGGCGTTCTACAACACGGCGCTGGTCCGCTATGTCGATTACATGGATAGCTACCTTGGCGTCGGTGGGCTGTGCCACCCCTCGGACAACACGGCGGCGATCCTCGCCGCAAGCGAGCACGCCGACCTAACGGGGAAGGATTTCCTGATCGCCCTGGCGGTTGCCTATCAGATCGACTCGCGGCTCACCGCGGCTGTTCCGTTCATGGCCGACGGGTTGGACCTGACGACGCCACTGTCGTTCTCGTTGGCAGCCGGGGTGTCTAGGGCTCTCGGCCTGGACGAGGCAAAGACGGCGGCGGCGGTCGGGATCTGTGGCGACTTCATTCCTCTGCTTGTTGCACGGACCACTCCGATCTCGCAGTGGAAGGGGCTGTCCTCATCTCAGCTCGCCTTGGGGTGCGTCCACGGAGTGTTCTTGGCGTCTCGCGGCGTGACTGGCCCTAGGTACGTAATCGAGGGAACCCATGGCGTGGCGCAGGTCGTCGGCGTACCGATCGAGATCGATTGGGACGCCGAGAAACTGGACTGCTTCGACAAGTTGGCTTTGAAGAGCTACAACACGGCGGTTCCCGGCCAATCCTCGATCTTCTGCATCCTTGAGCTGCGCAAGGCTCACCCGATTGATCCGTCCCAGGTCGAACGCGTCGAGGATGTTGTCTTTCAGGAGGCCTATGACTTCATGGGGGGCGGGAGTTTCGGGCCGAAGACCGACGTACACACGAAGGAAGATGCCGATCACAGCCTTCCGTACCTCCTTGCCGTAGCGCTCCTCGATGGCGACGTTCAGCCGGCGCAGCTCGAGCCCGGACGCATTGACGCGCCGGACGTCCAGGACTTGCTCAAAAAGATCGCCGTGAGGCCGGATGACGCGTTCACCGCCCGCTACCCCGGTGAGGTTTCGAGTCGAGTTACAGTCAGGCTCACGAACGGCGAGTCCTACAGCCACGAGGTGAAGAGCTACCCAGGGTTCCCAACAAAGGCGTTCACCTGGGATGAAATCGCCGCGAAGTTCGACAAGCTCGTGGTTGGCCGCGCCGATCACGGCCTTGCAACAGAGATCAAGGCTGCCGTTCGCTCACTGGAGACCATCCAAGTGAAGGACCTAATGAAACTGCTCGGCCACGTGACGGGAGATCAGCAGGGATGAAGGCAGCTCAGCCGAGATAAGCGTTCAGACCCTCGCCGGAGCACGACTGCTTTCGTGATCTGAACGGCACCGGACGGGACGACTCCTATGGCGCGCCGCCTCGACCGTGACAATCGCCGCCCCCCCGGACCAGCGCAATGCCACGCAACCAATCGCCAGTCCGGTCACCGGCGGAGGACTGCCCTCGCGATCCGGTTGTGGCCGCACAAGGTCTTGCGACGCGCGTCGTCGCGTCGCGGGGCTTCCGAGATCCCAGAGGCGAGCAGAAGTCTTGCCACCCTCGCCGAGGCGCGCGGTTCTCGTCCGGAGCACAAGAGACCCTCGCCGGCGCCGCGGCTGATGCTCTTCCAGGGATGGAGCACAACGCCAAGCGGGCCGATCGTTTGCAGGTCGCCAGCATCAACGCGGTGAGCAAGCACGGCGCGACGACCGCTGCGACCCCAGCCGGTGTTGGCTGGCCGGCCGCGGGCGGGAAGCGGCGCGGCGAGTTCGCTGTCGCAATCGGGACCGAACGGAGGTCTGCTCGTCGCCGTCGCTTCTCAGATTCGTCCACTCCGGAAGCCAGCCCGAGCTTCGCAAATTCTTCTGCTCCGACGAATCCACCCGCGCGGTCCTGGTCCCGATCAGATCGGATTGTCATGATGTTCACGCTGGCCGGGGTGAACGATTACACCCGACTCTGCGTCCATGCCGGGCCGGAGCGCAGGATGATTGTCGTGTCGGTGTCGGCGACACCGTGGCGGACGCGCAGCGTGCGCAGCAGTGTGTCAAGCTCGGCGGTGTCGATGCACGCCACTCGGAGCTGGTAATCCGGCGCGCCGGTGAGGTGCAGCACCTCGATCACCTGATCGAGGCGGGCGACTCCGGCGGCGAACTCGTCGGAGTCGACCCCGTGAGCGAGATGGACGCCGACCAGTGCTTGCAGTGTGCGACCACCGGCGGCTGGGTCAATGAGTGCCGCGAAGCCCGTGATGACGCCCGCCCGGCGCAGACGTCGGACGCGGTCGGCAGCGGCGTTGGCGCTCAGGCCGACTGCGGCGCCGAGATCGCGCCATGACAGCCTGGCATCGTCACGGAGCAGTCTGACGATCTCACTGTCGATCGCGTCCATTGCCGCGATTATCGCAGTTGTTGATGTGAGCACATTGAATTCCGCAGCGTAGGCGGTCAAATGATGCGGCATGGACCCGATCGCCGCCCTGATCGCCGGACTGATCACCGGGCTCGCCGTCGCGATGCAGGTGGGCGCGGTCAGCCTGCTGTTGGTCGAGGCCGCAGTGGCAGCCGGGTCGCGCGCCGGCGTCGCTGCGGGGATGGGCGTCGCGACGGTCGATTTCGGCTTCGCGGCGATCGCCGCCGCGACCGGCGGCGTCGCCGGTCCGGCGCTCGCCGGCCACGAGCGGGAGATTCGAGTCGTGGGCGCACTCGTGCTCGCCACGATCGCGCTGCGCGGCCTGGTTGCCTTGGCCCGCGAGCGCGGCTCGTGCCCCGTGGCCGCGGTCCCTGGCGGCGCGCCACGGGCACACTACGCGCGCTTTTTGGCGATCACGGCGGCCAACCCGCTCACGATCGCGTCGTTCGCGGCGGTCGCCGCCGGGTCGACGCTCGATGGCCCGGCCTCCGCCGCCGCGTTTGCCGCCGGCGTCGGTGCGGCGTCCGCGGGCTGGCACGTCGTGCTGACGCTCGCCGCCGGTCATGCCGGACGGTGGATCACGCCGCCGATCCGACGCTGGCTCGCGATCGGCGGACGCGTCGTTGTTCTAGCGATCGCCGCGCACATCGCGCTCGCGCGAGCCGCGACAATCGGCTAAGGCTGCCCCCTTTCGTCCGTTCCAGGAGGCAGCCCGAGACCGGCGTGCACTTCTGCTCCGACCGGATCGTTGATAGCGATCTTGCAAGCAGTCGGTCGGGTCGGCGTGCGCGCAATTGGCGAGATCCAGGTCCGCGCCGCGGCTGCTGAGAGAGACCTGCTCTTGCGGTAGCACGTGTCTAGCGCGACTGCCATCTCACGTCTGGACCGGGCGGCTTGACGATTGGGGGGCGACGTTATCGATGGCGGTGCCGACCAGGGTGCGGAGGTCGTCCGGATCCGGTGGGCTGCCGTCGCGACCTGCGGCAAGTAGGTTCGCGCCGCCGACCAGCAGCATGGCCAGCATGTCGACGTCGGCCGAGAGGGCGATCCGGCCAAGACCGCGTTCGGCAGTCAGGTAGGCCGCGACCATTTTTGTGATCTCGGCCAGCAGCGGGATCCCGGCAGGGGTGGTCAATCGGAGCCGCTCACGCAGCGTTTGACGCGAGCAGGCGAGGCTGATGATCCGTATTGCCCCAGGCTGGAGCACGTCGGCCAAGGCCTGGGCGAGGTTCTCGGCGACCGCCGCGCTCCCGGCGGCCGCACGCAGCATCGCGGAGCGGGCCTCGACGCGCTCGATGCGGGCCAGCACGAGCGCAGCGAGGAAGGTGTCGAAGTCCGGGAAGTGCCGGTGCAGGATTCCCTTCGCGACACCGGCCTCTGTGGTGAGCGCTCTGCTTGTCAGCGCGTCCGGGCCATCACGCAGCAGGACACGCTCGGCAGCGTCGAGTAGCTGCTCGCGGAGGTCGCGGATCGGTACTCCCGTCGGCATTGTCTGCAGGCTCGGTGGTTGACGAGTGGGCATCTGCCCACTACAGTGGGCAGATGCCCACTTTACCGTCGACACCAGAACTGCACCAGGCCAGACAGATGGCGGAGTCGTTCGGGTCGGATCCCGAACGCTACGACCGCTCTCGGCCTCGTTATCCCGACGCTATGGTCGAACGCATCGTGGCCGCCAGCCCCGGCCGCGATGTCCTCGATGTGGGTTGCGGCACCGGCATTGCTGCTCGGCAGTTTCAGTCCGCCGGCTGCCGGGTGCTGGGAGTCGAGCCGGACGCGCGGATGGCCGACTTCGCGCACCAGCGCGGCCTCGACGTCGAGAGGGCCACCTTCGAGGCGTGGGGTCCCGCCGGTCGTGCGTTTGACGCGGTCATTGCCGCACAGAGCTGGCACTGGGTCGACCCCGCCGCTGGCGCGGCCAAGGCTGCGGCGGTGCTGCGACCCAAGGGGCGACTCGCCGTATTTCGCAACGATGCCGAGCCATCGCCGCCCGAGTTGGCGGGTGCCTTTGCAGCGGCCGCCCGAAGGGTGCTACCCGAGTCGCTCGCTGCACGCTTGCATGCCACGCGCTCCGGGGAAGGCTCCACGGTTTTGCTCACGAAGGCCTACGAGGGAATGCGACAGGTCGACGTGTTCGGCGATCCTGAGCAGTGGCAGTTCGCGTGGGAGCGCTCCTACACCCGCGATCAGTGGCTCGACCAGCTGCCCACCCACGGCTTCTACACCCGGCTGCGGCTCGACGACCTCGAACGGATGCTCGCGGAGACCGGCGACGCGGTCAAAGCGGCCGGAGGCAGCTTCACGATGCGTTACATCACGACTGTCGTGACCGCGGCGCGGGCTGATGGAGCCTTAACGACAAATCACTGGCAGCCGGGCCGACCAATCGGCGCGGGGATCCTTACCGGCTCGGCAGCCCGCGGCGCAGAGCCCGAAGCAGCCGCAGGCTCCTGCTGGGACGGTCATTGCCGGTGGCGCTGACGAGGACGTGGCGCAGGCAATCAACCGCGCCCACCACCCCGCGGCCGGCGGCCTGGACGAGGCCCGCCGAGCGATCGCGACCGAGCGCGGCGAGGAGCTGCCCGGGCCTGAGCGGATCGACGCGCCCGCGGGAGCGTTCCAGGAGCACAGCGGGCTGCCGGTCGCGGTCGAGCTCCGCGGCGAGCCGCGCGAGCTGAGCCCCGAGGCGCGGCTGGCCGTGTACCGGACCGCGCAGGAGGCGCTGACGAACGTGCGCCCCGCGGTGAGCGGGCCTTCCTGGGCTTACCACGCGGGGGTAGGGCGGTCGGCCCGGTCTGTGCGCGCGGGCATCGCCGAAGGCTCACGGGTTCTCGGACGCTGCGGCGAGGACGTAGAACCGGTTGGTCTCAGCCTCGACGCCGGGGTAGGGGTCGCGTTCAAGCAGACGATCAATTTCGAAGTCGCTCTCGGTCATGGCGACGACGATCTGCTGCGGCTCGAAGAAGCGGAAGTCGAGGTTGACGGGGCGACCGAAGAGCTCGTCATGGTGGACAGCCCCGGTGCCACGATGAAAGCTGGCGAGGAAAAGACCGCCCGGCACGAGCGTGCGGTGTACCTCGCGCAGCGCGTCTGCCAGCTCAAGATCGCCGAAGTGGATGAGCGAGTACATCGCGACCACCGCTCTGAACGTGTTGTCCTCGTGGGAGAGTGATCGAATGTCTCCGGTTTCGAAGCGGAGCATCGGGTAGCGGCGGCGAGCCTCGGCGATCATCGCGGGCGAGAGATCGATTCCCAGGACAGCAGCCCCGCGCTGATGCAGGTAGTGCGCCACATGCCCCGGCCCGCAGCCGAGATCGCATATGAGCCCCGTCGCGCCGGCGGCGATCTCGTCCAGCAGGGCGCGGTCGAACGGCTTCCCCTCCAGTTCGCCTGAGATCCGCTCCGCGTACTCGGCCGCGACGGCGTCGTAGCTGCTCTTCACGCTCTGAAGCCGATTCGGGAGGGCGGCGGCAGTATGGCGCTGGCCGGCGAAGGGATGGTCGCGTCCTTCGCGTCGATGCACGTCCTCTTCGCCGTCGCTCATTAAGCCACCCCGAACGATTTCGGATAGATCGATATGGAGGGGGCTCATCACCTCAAGCACCTCGACGTTACTGCCAGCGGCAAGAATCCTGGTCACTTCGAGCTCGGCCACCGTGCGCGCGTAGCTATCTGACTCGCGGAGCGCTTCGACGCTATGCCGGTCCCGCCACAGCGTGATCACGGCGCGATCCGCGCCTGCGCGGGAGAAGATGACTCCGACGAAGCCGGGCTGAGCCGAGAACATCGATAACGAGGTCGACTCAGCAAACCTGTCGTAATCAGCGGCTCGTTGCGGGTCGATGCGCGTGCGCCAGATTCGGACGAACATCAGTCAGCTAACCGCGTCGCCAGCATCGGCGGGCAACAATCGAGTCGACACGAGCCCCGGGAGACCCGTTGTCGGGGGCCGCGCTGACAACCACGCGCTCCTGCTCGAGCGCGTCCGTCCGGGCTACGACGAACACGACCCGGCTGGTGCGGCTTCCGTTGTACCCCTGGTGGGGCGAGGATGGCTTGGTGTAGATGAAATCGCCCGCGTCACAACCTGATGTGCTTGAGACTCTCGCCGGAGAAGAAAATCATCGCCAGAAGCTACGGGGCGAAGCCGAAACGAGGCGGAGAGGAGCGCCGAGCTGCCGGGCCCCGGCCGTCCCGACCTCGCGACCTCGCGGCACCCGATGGGCGCCGGCACACACGCCAGGCAGGCGGCGGACTCGGCCCCTACCAACCCCCATGGGCGAGCCATCCGCCGTCAACAGCGATGCTCGTCCCGGTGATGAACGATGCGTCGTCGCTGGCTAGGAACGCAACTGTTGTCGCGATCTCGCGTGGCTCTGCATACCGTCCTATCGGCGTGCGCCGAACGATGTCGTCAGAGGTGTAGCCACCGTCCTTCTGATCCTGATCGTCAAGGCCGGTCGCGACGTAGGCCGGCTCGACGGTGATGACCCGCACTCCGCGGCTTGCCCACTCGACCGCGAGCACTCGAGTTAGGCCCACGAGTCCATGCTTGCTGGCGGCATACGCGGCGCGCATCGGCATGCCAGTCTCTCCGAAGATTGACCCGATGTTGATGATCACTCCGCGGCCGGCCGCGAGCATGTGTCGGCCAACCGCCTGCGAGCACAGCAACGGCCCGGTTAGGTTGACCGCCAGCACGTGCGACCAGCGCTCGAGCGACAAGCTGTCGGTGGGTACTACCGCGCCGACGCCCGCGTTGTTGACCAGCACGTCGATCCGCCCGAACTCATGGTGGGTCGAGTCCGCCAGATCCCGCACCTGCTCGGGATCGGTCACATCAGCGATCCGGGAGTGAACGCGCAACTGCCGAGCCTGGAGTCGCTCGACCAGCACATCCGGCGGGTCAGCTGCTTGTGCCGACGCGATCACCGTCGCGCCCCGCCGTGCGAATTCCTCGACAATCGCCGCGCCTATCCCGCGACTCGCCCCAGTCACGATGACCACCCGTTCTGCGTGATGCATTCTTCATGTTCTACGCGAACGATCCGGGCGATGATGCCTAGCCCGCTGTCTCTCTCGAGCGGCCACCGTTGGCCGCAGCTTCGCTGCCCCCGACCTACCGTCCGCCGTCCCTTGGCTGGTGTCGCTCACAGACCGCGGTTTGTTCGCCGATGAGCAGCTCCTCGTGATCGCGGAACAGTTCCGCCAAGCGCGGGGGCAGGTCCACGGTGCGGCGATCGCTTTTGTATTTCAGGCGGCTGCGAGCGGGCGAGCGCAACGGCGACCAAAGCGGTGACCCGATCGCCGTCCTCTGTGCCGGGGCGCGCCGGTCCCCTGAGACGAAAGGTTTGAAGCAGGGCTAGTGAGCTCACGCCCGATACGCCTCGTTCGGGGTCCACAGCGGACTGCACGGTCAGCTTGCTAGCACGACCTTGACCTTCGCTCCCCGGCGTCTGTGCGATCCGGCCGGAGGGGTCTGGGCGATTACTCGTCCGCGGCGGGCGTGCGTAGCGCGCCTGCGCGTGACCCGTCCGAGGCTGCACTGGGCGGTCTTCAAGTTGGCGCGTGCCGCCTGGAGCGTTTTGCCGAGTAGCCGCGGGACGGTGCAGCCCGGGTCGGCGGTGACGCGGTAGAGGACGACGGCGTCCGGTTGTACGGACGCGCTGATCTTGCTTTTTGATGTTGACGTCTGGTTCGTCCAGACGTTCAGGAGCGTGTAACGGCTGCCCCGTGGTAGCCCGACGGCGCTGGCGGTGGTTGTTATCTGCTCTGCACTAGACGCGCGGTTGAATAGCGCCACCGCGCGGGCGCCGCTGGCGAGCGGTTTGACCCAAACCTGCTGCCCCGTGCTGGTCTGCGAGAGCGGCCATCCCTGCGCGCCGAGCGGGTCTTGATCGATCGCGATCACCTGCGAGTTGCTGAGCATGTTGATGCTGGCCGACGACAGCGAACGAGGGTCGCTGCCCAGGATCAGCGGCGCCGCGACCATCGCCCACATCGATAACTGCGACTGCGCCTGCGTGCTCGTCATCCCGAGCCCAGGACCGAGATAATCCGGATCGTTCCAGTGACCCCATCCGATCCCAGAAGACCCGGGAGGGCCAGCCGCCGTCTGGATGTTCGGATACGGGGTCGAGTCCTGATCAAGATTCCGCAAAACCCACTGAAACTGAATGTTCCCTTTGTAGCCGATGTCCGTATCGGTCCGCCAGCTCTGCGCGACGCTAGGTGCCCACGAGAACGCGTCCCACGAAGAGTCCGCGTACGAGGGGGCAGTCCCGTTGATCTGCCCGGGCGTCCAGAAGTTACAGACGTTTAGGATCATCGCGCGCGGAGCGGCAGCCACCGCCTGCGAGAACTGCGTGTACAACGTCCGAGGGTCGTTCGGCGGCTGGTCTAACCACCTTTGTCCAGCGCCGCAGAAATCCAGCTTGATGGCATCAAACCCCCACGCCGCGAACTGATCGACGTCCTGCCGGTAGTGGCCGTAGGACCCCACCCCCTGCCCGCTGCAGCCGCTGGTGCCGGCGTCGGTGTAGATCCCCGCCTCAAGCCCTTGCGCGTGCAGCCAAGAGGTCAGCCCGGACATTCCGTCCGGCCACTGGGTCGAATCGACGATCAGGTTGCCGTTGCTGTCCCGTGCCCCCGTGGCCCAACCGAAGTCAAGCCACACGATCTTGTAGCCGGCTTGCGCCAATCCGCTTGAGATCAGCGACTCGGCCACCGACTTGATCGTCGCCTCATTGAAAACCCCGCCGACTCCGTAATAGGTGTTCCAACCCATGTACGGCACCGGATCCGTCGCCAGGGTCGCCTTCGCCGAACTCACCGGAATCGCCAGCACCACCAGCACAGTCGCAAGCCCCGAAACGGAAGCCGCCAACCAGCGACCGAGAGTCGGCCCCCGAACAGTCGCTCCCAAAACGCGATGCATACCCCCCCAACGGGTCGCAGTCCAACCAGGCCGGATGACTATACCCGTCACGCGCGCGCGAGCAAACACAACAGCGCCCCCCGGCGGACCCAAATGCAGCAGACCGGCGACTTCGCGCCGGTACCGCCGCGGAGCACCGCGCCCGTCCCTGCCGAGCCGCTACACAGATCCCGCCGCCGCCGACCGGCTGCCCCCGGCAACTACCCATCGCTGCTGACGATCGATCGGAATTGTCTAGCGGTGGACTAGGTCGATCCCGACAGATGATCCAGACCCGCGCGATCCGGTCCCTGGCGCCCAGCGCGCCGCCCCCCCGTCATCAGCGCGCCCTTGAGCCCGGTACCCACCCGTCGCTAACGACGCCGAGCCGACCACGATCCGCAGCCGCCCGCGGCGCAACCTTCCAAATACGCATGCGCCACCAATCCTCAAACGAGCAGCAGCCGACGGTCTCGGCGCGCACGCCGATGAGCGGAAGGGCGCTCGCGCGAGCCGGCAGCCGGCTCCGGAAAACCGAACGTCCCGAATGCAATCGCCGAGTTGAGCGCCGGCGGGAGGTCAAAGCGAGCGTCCGGAAGGCATGCGCTTGCCGCGCATAGCGGGCTGCGGCCGCGACGTGGGGCAGGCTCGCGTGAAAGGGGAGGCAGGGCTGGTTATGCGGTCTCGGCGTAGGCTGGCTTGGACTTGATGGCGTCCGCGAGTGCAAGTGCGCCGGATAGCGGGCGGACCATCACCATGAGTTCGTCGATCGCGCCGTTCTCGTCGATGTGTATGAAGTCGCTGCCTTCGAGTTGCGTTTCGCCGATGCGCGCGCGGAAGACGAGCGCGTGGTCTTGTGCGTTGGCAGCCCCGATCTCGCGCACGTAGGCAAAGTCGTCGAACACGCGAGCTACGGCCCCCAGGATCGCGCGAACGGCAGCGCGACCGTGGTAGGGGGTAAACACGATCGGGCTGCGGAACACGACGTCGTCGGACAGGAGCGCGACTGCGCCGTCGATGTCTCGTGCTTCGATCGCGGTGCGGAACGGATGCATGGCGTGAGCTCCTTCCAAAGGAGGCGTCGTGAGTCGATGTGCTGCTCGACGCGGGGGTGCCGTGGATGCCATGTGAGCCTGCGCCGTTCAGGCCACCTGCGCCGGCTGCGCGTCGCGGCCCGGGCGCGTCCGCCAGGCTCGCTCCCACGCGGCCATCGTCGCCGGGTAGACGACGCGGTGTCGGAACGGCTTGATGGCCTGCATGTAGGTGATCCCGAGCATTCCGTGGGGCTTCACGAGGACGGCCATCTGGCCGCGAAAGCCGCCCGTCCCATCGGAGACCCAGCCGATGTGGAGGACGCCGTGGACGGTCCGGTTGGCAAGCTCGGCGGCAAACTCGTCATCCAGCAGGTACAGCGAGGTGAACGGCAGAGCATCGAATTCGGGCGGCACCGCGTTTCGAAGATCCACCGGCAACCGGTCGCGCAAGCTCGTTGTCCCGATCCTCGCAGCCGCTCCTGCGTCGTCCCAGCCAAGGAGTGCTCCGAGCTTTGATCGAACCGCGAACAGCGCGCGGACCGCACGGGACGGGCTCCTCGATACGTTTTGCGCAACGATCAGTGACACCAGCCGAGTGAAGTCCTCACGGCCGCCTCGGCAGGGCAGCTCCCACACATCCTCGACGCGAAAGTCGTGCGCAAGCTCGTGGATCCTCCACGGCCGGGACGTATGGGCGGTAGGCGGTAGCCTCATCGGACGATCCATACGGTCACGTATCGATACGGTAGAGTACTGATTGTGCGATGTCAACTTCTGCCCGCCGGCTGCCACCACGGAATGTGTCGAGCGGGGTAGGCGATGGCAGCACCACTTCGAACCCCACGAAATAGTTGGATCGAAGAGGGCCTTCGAGCGCTCGGCATCGGGGGTCCAGACGCGGTCCGCATCGAGGCACTGGCGGAAGCGCTCGGCGTTACCAAGGGCGGGTTCTACTGGCACTTCGATGACCGGCGCGCACTCCTGGAGGAGATGCTCGACACCTGGGAGCGGGTGGTGATCGACGAGGCGATCGAACGCGTCGAGGAAGGTGGCGGTGACGCCAGGGCCAAGCTGGAGCGACTCCTGAGCATGGCGTCGTCCAAACAGGCCCGAGCGCTCGGCAGCATCGACCTCGCGATCCGAGAATGGGCCCGCCGCGATCAAGCAGTCCGACGCCGGCTCAAACGAGTTGACAACCGGCGAATGGAATACATGCGCTCGCTGTTCGCCGCTTTCTGCCGGGACGAAAGCGACGTCGAGGCGCGCTGCCTGCTGGTCCTCTCGCTGCTGGTAGCCAGCCGCCTGATCTCTGCCAACCACGGCGACCGCAGCCGAGCGGAGGTAATCGCGCTCGCCATGACCCGACTGCTGGAGTAATGGCCAGCCTCGTGAGCCTCGGAGCGGACGCGACAGCCCCGGCCGGCACCAGCCGCGGCGACACCAGAACCAAGAAAGCAGCGCCAACAACGCCGCGTCAGACCGTCCGCCGATTCGCCCATCCGGGACCCGCCATTCCGCACGGCGCCGGTCGCCGGACACCAACCGGGCCCCGAGCGCAGTCGGTACGGCGGATGCCACGCGCGGTGCGCGCGCGGATGGATCGCTGCGATCGGAACGTCGCCATTGCGCTCGCCCTCAGCGTGCCGGCAGGAAAGCGAATGCGATAGTGCGCGAGAGTCGCGGTTTCCGCGCGTCGCAGGGCGGCGAACCCTGACCAGCAGATGCGCCTGCCGCAAGCGGAGCAGGGCAGCCGACTCCGGGATCGTCGCGCCCATCAGGAGATTTCTGCACCTTCAACCAAGACGCGCTGCTGTCCGGCGCCGGCTGCCTTAGCGCTCCTCGGTGCTTGCGCGCCAAGCCAGTCGCTTCTTGTTCCCCGCGGGCCGTCGGCGGTGGTGTGCGAGACTTTCGAGTGTGCGCCATCGTTCTGAATTCATTCATCGGGCTGGATGGGCTCGAGCTCTCTGATGTCGCCGACCCTGTGCCGGGCGACGGTGAACAGCTCGTGAATGTTCGTGCGGCGTCCCTCGGACCGTGGGATCTGGCCGGCGCCAAGGGTGCATTCGCAGCCGCGGGTGGCTCCACGGATTTTCCGCAGGTCCAGGGGTGGGACTTCGCTGGCGAGACCGACGACGGGCAGCGGGTTCTTGCGTTCGTGCCTCAGCCGTGGATGGGAGTCGGCGGGATCGCGACGGTGAGCGCGATCGCGAGCGCCAGGTACCCGACGGAGTTGGCGGCGTGGCCGGAGGGGTAGCTCTGCCCGGAGGTGTGCACGAGCGGCGCTGGTGGGCGCGCGCGGTCGACCGCGGCTTTGGTAATCCAGACGCTGATCCACGCCAGAGCCGCTCCGATCAGCAGGGACGCGGCACGAGCCCGGCGGCGACGGTGGATCAGCAGCGCGGCGCCGATGAGCAGCACCGGGCCGACGATCACGAGCAGGCCCAGTGTGGTGACGATCCGCGCCGCGTGGTCGAGTGCTGGGGTGCGTAGCTCGTTGGCGATGTGGAAGGCGCGCGAGTCCGCCGCGAGCGACGGATTCGTGGTCACGACGATGGTGAGTGCGACGAACACCGCCATCGCGCCGGCGGCGACCCCGGCCAGGGGCCATAGGACGGATGGGCGGCGCATCGGCCTAGCTTGGCGGATCGGCCGTCGAGCGGAGAACGTACGCTGGTTTCTTGCTTGGGACACTCGACGGCCGCCCCCGCCGCTGGTGCGCGATCAGCGAGGATTGGAGGCTCAGGCGACCTCAGGTCGCTCCCGCCTCAATCGACCAGCACCGGTCTCGACATCGCTGCTAGTCGTGAGGATCGGCAGAGCCGCCTCCGGCCTGTCCGATACCACTTCGGCATCATGTCCTTCGGCGTCAACGCCTGGATCGGTCGGGAGACGGCGACCGGATCATCAACGAACGGCCACGACTCTCTCGACCGGGGACCAGAGGCTACCCAAGTGAGTCGGGAGCAGCAGTCGCGGCGGCTTGACTGGTGAAGGCGTCGAGGAGTAGCCCTGCCGGCCCGACTCGTCCGAGTTGACGGTCGAAGTCGTCAGCGAGTCCGACAGACATGACCGGTCGTGTCCGACGGCAGTCGCAGTTGCGAGCAGCAGCCGAGTCGCGATCGTGACCGCTCCGCACCAGAGGGGTCACGCGGGTCGGCGCCGATCTCGCGGCCGTATTCCGCGCATTTCAGCTGTCTTGCGGTCCTCGGCTCAGGTCGCTGGTGTAGCGACAATGCGGTCGCCGGCGGCCATCGGGGCGCTGGCGCACCATCATCGCTTTGTGAGGCGGTCGTTCCGCTTGACGCCAACCAGATCGGGCCGCCAGACGACTCCGATGGTCTGTAGTAGAACTGCGGCCCCACTGAGCCTGAGCGCGGTCTGGCGAAACGATGGATTCCGGAACTGGAGGTCTCACGCTGCCCCTTGCTGGACGGTCGGGCCGGTCCATCTCGCCGGATCCGGTAATGGAGCCAGCGCTCCGCTGCCGTGAAAAGCGTTCCTCTTGGCTTAACCTGAGCAGACCATGTTGGGCGGTGGTCCTCAACGTGGGCACTCGAGCTTTTAGCTTTTGGTGTGCAGGGTTATCTGGTATCCGTCTGGGTCGGCGAATGTGAAGGTCCGCCCGAACGGCCCGTCAAAGGGCTCGGTCACGATCGTCACCCCATCGTCAGCGAGCGCGTTGTGGATTTGCTGGGCGTCGGGTGCGTGCAACCACACGGCGACGCCTTCCCCGGGCTGCTTGATGGCGTTCAGATCGACTCCGGGCAGTCGATCGCGGACGGCGAACGCGACCGGCTTGGTGTCAAAGACAACAGCGTGCGTCGGGCCTGCGGGGTTGCGGACCAGACCGAGGTAGTGCTCGTAGAAAGCGGCGGAGCTTTCGAGGTCACGGACTTGAAGTGAGATGAAGTCGGGCCTAGTAGCGGGCATCAGAAGCTCCCTTGAAGGTGGTTGGCGCGATCAAGCTTACGTCAAGACATTGACAAATGTCAAGGCCTTGACGTAGTGAGCTGCTCCGTGCTGCCGTGCGCAATGCTGGTCCTCGCTCGTAGTCAGTCCTCTCCGAGAGCTGCGGTGCACCTCTCCAAATCGTTATGCAGCCGCTGTCGCTCGGATGGCTGCAAGCCAGACAGCATCTGTTCCTCCACGGCTGCGACGGCCGCTGATGCGGCCGTGATGATTCGTTGTCCTTCGGGGGTCAAGGAGTAACGCTGGACGCGCTCCTGGCCGCCGGCGCTGACAAGTTCGGCTTCTTGTAAGCCGCCGAGGAGCTGATGCATCGCCTGGCGGGTCACGAACACACCCCGGGCTAGGTCCGCGTTTGAGATGCCGGGCCGGGCGTTGAGGATCTCCAGGCAGGAATATTGCGGCACGCTCAGTCCAAGGGACCGCAGCGAGGCCTCCATCGCCGTCCGCAGCGCCGTGGTGGTCCGTTTCAGCGCGTAGCCGATTGAGGTGTCGAGATCAACTCGCGGCACGTCAAGATCTTGACACAGATCGCGGGCGACACTACGTTCCAGCGAGCGAACCCTGCCCGCTTTTGCCGAACGATGACCCCTTCACCGCGTCCAACCACCAGCTCACACCGCGCGCGGCTGGTTCCCGTTGGACCGTTTTCGCTGGAGGCGGCCGCGACATTTGGCTTTGGGCCGACTGAAGGCCAGCCGCTTCGCTTCGACGGGGCGATGCGGCTTGCGTTCCCGGTTGACGGGGGTCGCGGATACGCCGGTGCGGTCCTTCGCCAATCCGCCGCCGATCAGGGCATCACCGTCGAGCTGCAAAGCACCAAAACGGCAGATCCCGAGCTCGCACTCAAACAGATCGCCCGGATCATCTCAATCGACTATGACGGCAACGAGTTCTTGGGCGTCGGCGAGCGTGACCGCGTCATCGCTGAGCTGCAAACGCGGTTTCCCGGGCATCGACCGGTGCTCTTTCACTCCCCCTATGAAGCCGCGGCGTGGTCGATCATCTCCGCCCGGAAAACATCGGCAATGGCCGCCCGGACACGCACCGCGATCAGCGACCGTCTCGGCCACGGCTTCACCCTCGCCGGTCAAACCGTTCATGCCTTCCCACAACCCGACGCACTCAGTGACCTCACCGACTTCCCGGGGCTGGACCAGACCAAGACACGACGCCTACACAAGATCGCCGACGCCGGCGCTGAGTTACAGGCCGACGCGCTGAAGTCCCGCGGACCAGAAGACGCATTCATCTACGCACAAACCCTCGAGGGCATCGGACCGTTCTACGCGAGCCTCATCGTCCTACGCGCAACGGGTTTCGCGGACGCGCCACTCAGCATTCCTGAACCCCGAACGCTCAACTACGCCGCCGAGCTCTATGACGCCCAACAACTCTCGCTCGAGCACCTAACCCAACTCGCTGAGAACTGGCGACCATTTCGCACCTGGTCCACCGTCCTCATCCGCATCGCCGCCGCCCACGCCAGAGCCCAACAACAAGTCACGTCGTCGGGAGCGCGCCCACCGCACGACATTCAATAGACCGCCGGCCGTCCAAGTCACACGGCTAAAGAGCGGTTCTGACCGTAACACCACAAGTCACACCCGAAGTCCGTCAGACTGGACGAGGGTGTCGCAACGAGCTGACCGCGACCCAAAAGGTGCCCCCTCCGACTCACGCCTCCTCGTTGACGGGGGGGTCGCCGCCGGTTGTGGCCGCGTCTGCCTTCGGCCGGCGCCGCAGCGGCCACGTCGCTCGCTGTCGTGAGGTCACTGCTTGACGCGGAATGCGGCCACGAGATCCGCGCCGACCGCGTGGCCCCTCTAGCGCGAAGCGGCCAGCACGTCGGCGTGGCCGGAATAGGCGTGGTCCGACAGCGCGACGGCCGCTGCTCGGATGGCTGCGTCCACGAGGGGACGATGGGTCCGAGCTGACGATCGCATCCGTCGCAGCGCCGGCTCCAGCGAGCTTCTCCTTTAGACCAAACGCATCCCGGGCCGGCGTCTTGCTAGCTCCGACGACGCCGGCCCGCGAAATCCCGCGCTCTGCTCCGCCAAGAACGCGGGCACCAGGCTCGGTCTGTCGCTGGCTTCCGCCACGGACGAGGACCGGCGCTCGCGCGGGACGCGCGGGACTTCCGGTCGCGCCTGTGAGTTCGGGAGCCCGGTCCGGCGATATGTCTTCCGGGCCACAGCTGGGTCTTATGCCGGCGAGCCGCGACGGCGGCGATTACTGCCTATCTTGTCGGTGTTGGTGTACCGTCGAAGTACGCGAGCCCTCGACGTAGGGTTGGCGCATCGGTGCGAGATGCGAGAGATTGGACATGATGGGCCTTTGGGGATCGACAGACGAACAACTCTTGGGGCGGCTGCTTGCGCCTCCGGCTCTGGATGATGGAGTCGAGTCGCTCGGCTACTGGAGTCGCCGGAGCCGTCGGTTGCCGTGGTACCGGATCCGCGCGCGACGTGAGGCCGTACGGATGACGGTTCTCTGGGAGCAGCGAGTCGGCGCAGCGCTGGTCTCCCGTCACCGCGCGTCGCTCGAGGCCCGCGTCCTTGCCGGGGCGTTAGTCGCGCGAACCCGCATGGCGCGATGGACGCGGCGTGCAGGGATCGCCGTCCTGGCTGCGGTGATCGGCGTGCTCCTGCTCGGGACGGTTTCGATCGTGGCGGTTCTTGTGCCCCTCCTGAACGCGTTGTGATTACCGAATCCGCGATTGTTCGGGCCGGCGATTCGCTCCCGTCCTGGTTGACAAGGCGCTAGCGCTACCGCCCGGGGCGGCGGCACCGCGGTGTAATCCGGAGCCTCTGCGCGTTGCCGCGGCTCGTGTGCCGCCGTCGGGGTCGTCCGAGCGTGTCCGCTCCGGATCATCCGTCGTGGCGAAGCACGCGCCCGGTGTCCGGCCGGCGGACATCTGCTTTCACGATAGCCGTTGATCTGTCCCGGCACCCGCCGGTGCTCGTACCCGCGACCGACGGAAGCAGGACTGTCGGTGCATTGAACCGACGGGTCGACGACGCCGCATACGCGAGTTTCGATGACCACCCACGTCTCGTCGTAGGGATGGCAGTGCAGGCGCGGGCCCTGGCCCGGCTCGCTGTGGTCGAGGATCAGCGAGATCGTCGCGCAGTGGTCGGCGCCCTTCAGGTTCGCGGCCTGCAGCTGGCCTTCGTTGATGACTGGCATCGTGTCCTCCACCTTTAGGTGTTCGGTGTTGGTTACCGAGACGCCCCGGGGCGGTCCGATCCGAGTTGCGAGACCTCGCTGTGGCCTGAGGGATCGGCCGCGTTGGATCAACCCGACGGAGCACCGCGGTCTGGTCGCTGTTTGGCAGCTCGAGCCGGACTTCCGGCACGCTTCGTGGGTGCAACTTCATGCCGCGAGGATCGCTTCGGCCCCCTCTCCGTGACTCTGCCCTTGGGTCCTGGCGGCACGGATTCCGGGGACCAGGAGCGCGACCAGCGCGCCGACAGCGAGGATGGCTGCGCCGACCGGCAGCGCAGCGGTGAGACCAGCGGTGTAGGCGTGCGGCGAGGCATACGAGCCGTGGGCGCTGAACATGGACGCCAGGACCGCGACCCCGAACACACCACCGAGCTCACGTATCGCGTTCGTCGCCCCGGATGCCTGACCCGCTTCCGCCGGCCGCACGGACCCGAGGGCCGCGTTGGCCGCCGGTGCGAACACGAGCGCCATCCCCGTGCCCGCGAGTATGAACGGCACGATCAGGGAGGAGTAGGCGATGTCGGGAGTGAAGACCGCTGCCATCCAGGCGATCGCGATCGTCTGCAGCACGAGGCCGACGAACATCAGCGGCCGGGCCCCGACGCGGTCACTCAGCGTTCCGGCGATCGGAGCCACGATCATCGGCATCGCCGTCCACGGAAGCGTGCGCAACCCGGCTTGCACCGGTGTGTATCCCTGAACGGTCTGGAAGAACTGCGCCAGCAGGAAGATCGCGCCGAACACGCCGAAGAACATCGCGAATGAGAGGCCGTTCGTGGCGGCGAATTGGCGTGAGCGGAAGAATCGCATCGGAAGCATCGGCTCCGCTGCCCGTAGCTCCCACGCCACGAATGCGATCACGAACCCGATCCCGAAGACGAACGAGGCGAGGATCGTCGTGCTCGTCCATCCCAGCGCCTGTCCGCGAATTGCACCGTAGGTGATGCCGAGCAGCCCCGGGCCCACGAGTGCCAGGCCCCGAAGATCCAGGTGCGCAGCGGGTCCCCGCGACTCCGTCAGCTGGGTGAGAGCCAGCGGCACCAGCACGAGACCGATCGGCACATTGAGCCAGAAGATCCAGTGCCACGAGATGCCGCTCACGACCGCGCCGCCGACGAGCGGCCCGATCGCGACGCCGAGGCCGCTCACGCCGCCCCAGACTCCCAACGCCATGCCGCGCCGGGCGGGCGGGACGGCCTCAGACAGCAACGTGAGCGTGAGCGGTAGGACGATGGCAGCACCGAAGCCCTGCACCGCCCGGGCCGCGATCAGCCCGTCCATGCTCGTCGACAGGGCCGCCGCCGCGCTCGCGACCGTGAACGTCGCGAGCCCAATGGAGAACATCCGCCGGCGCCCGAAACGGTCGCCGAGAGCCGCTCCGGTGAGGAGCAGCACGGCGAACGTCAGCGTGTACGCGTTGACGGTCCACTCGAGCGACTGGATCGACGCTCCCAGGCTGCGGCGGATCGACGGAAGCGCCGTCGTGACCACAAGGTTGTCCAGCGTGGTCATGAACAGGCCCAGAGACACGATCGCGAGCGTCCACGCGACGCTCGGCTTGGACCTCGGGGTCCGGTACAGAAATCTCGAAATGAGGGTCATCAGCTACTCCTGTGTGTGTTCATTAGTCACTCAGTTGCGTTGCGCCATAAAGGTGTGTGATCGCTCACTCACTCAAGGCGCAAAAAAGAGAGCTACCGACACGCCTCGTCGGCGGTGGTGAGCACCTCGGCCCAGCGCTCGTGCAGGTCCCCGATCTGCATCGCCGCGATGACGTTGCAGAGCATCCCGTGCGCGAAGAACGCCTGCATCTCCGCCGGTGAGGCGGGCCACTCGCGCTCCACCATTTCGTAGAGCATCCGGAAGCCGTGCCGCAGCTCGTCCCGGACCGCCGGCTCGGTTGCCGCCGCCTGCCCCTGGAGCTGGGTGAGCAGTACTTCCGGATCCCGCAACAGGTCCGTGTACGCCTCCGCCATCGCATCCCTGACGGGCCGCCCCTCGGCCCGTGCGTTCGCCGCCGCCTCCGCCAGGGTGTCCTGAATCCGCTGGAAGCTCCGCCCGAGCACCGCCACGAACAGCTCGGTCTTCGTCGGGAACAGGCGGAAGAGATAAGCCTGGGAAATTCCGGCGGCCGCGGCGACATCCATCGTCGACGTGCCGTACAGCCCCCGGGGGCCGACCACCTTCATGGCGGTGCGCAGCACATCCTCTCGCCGCTCATCGGCGGTCGAGAGGGTTCGTACGGACACTGTCGTAGGCTTGGCCATAAGTGTGAGTATGCACTCACTCACTCAATTTGTCAAGCCCCTATTGCCCGAATCCGCCGAGCTCGTCGCCGGCAACGCAACCGGCGCAAGCATCCGGGCGAAGAGGTCGCTCACGTCCTGGGGGGATCGGTGGAGTATTCGATCGACGGTCAGGCGCTGGCGACTTACAACGCCGGCGCTGCGTTGGTGGTCCCGCCGGAGGCGGTCCACGCGGTGCGGAATGTCCGCAGCGGGCGCGCGGCGCTGCTGCCACGTACCTCGTCGAGAAAGGGAAGCCGTTCCTCGTCGGCGTCGATTGAGGCCGCGGGTACGCCCGCGTCACGGGTCTCGGATCGAGGTCGCGGTTCGACTCCGGGGCGGGCGTGATTCGTCGTGATCTGGGTCGCGCCCCGACCGCGCTGGCAATCTGGGAGGCCAGGGAGCAGACTAGGGCGTCGCGGGCGCGGCGTGGATCCGATGCGATCACGCTGGGCGCCGCCGTCAAGCAAGGAGACCTGCATGTCTGCCACAAGCGAGAAGCCAGCGGGTGCCCCAGCAGTCCGGCCGTTCCTTGTCGAGATCCCGCAGGCGCAGGTCGACGAATTGCGTCGACGCATCGCCGCGACGCGCTGGCCTGACAGAGAGACGGTTGATGACGGCTCCCAGGGAACGCCGCTCGCGAAGCTCCAGGAACTCGTTCGCTACTGGGGCGGCGAGTATGACTGGCGGAAGTTCGAGGCGAAGCTGAACGGCTTGCCGCAATTCGTGACGAGCCTCGATGGGCTCGACATCCACTTCATCCACGTTCGCTCGCCTCACCCCGGGGCGTTGCCGTTGATCATGACGCACGGTTGGCCGGGCTCGATCGTCGAACTGTTGGAGACCGTCGGTCCGCTCACGGACCCGGCGGCGTATGGCGCACGCGCCGAGGACGCGTTTGATCTTGTGCTCCCGTCGCTGCCCGGTTTCGGCTTCTCGGAGAAGCCGAAATCGGCGGGGTGGGACCCCGACCGGATCGCTCGAGCGTGGGCCGAGCTGATGAACCGCTTGGGGTACACGCGCTACGTCGCCCAAGGCGGTGATTGGGGGTCGGTCGTCACCGAAGCCATGGGGCGACACGCGCCGGGCGGATTGCTCGCCATTCACGTCAACCTGCCGGCGACCGTGCCGAGCGAGGTCGCCGCTGCGCTCGCCGTCGGCGGGCCCGCGCCGGACGGCCTGTCCGAGGAGGAGCGCGCGACATTCGACAAGCTCGCCACGGGCATTAAGACGGGGGGCCGGGCCTACTTCGCGATGCTGACGGCGCGGCCGCAGAACATGGGCTACGGGATGGCGGACTCCCCGGCCGGCCTCGCGGCGTGGATGCTCGTGCACGGAGGCTTCACGCAGTGGACGTACCAGGAGGACGTCGACAGGACCCCGACGAACGATCAGGTGCTGGACGACATCACCCTCTACTGGCTCACAAACACTGGGACCTCGGCCGCGCGCATCTATTGGGAGAACGGAGGAGGGAACCCGAACAGCGCAGCAGCACAAAAGACCAGCGAGATCTCGATGCCGGTGGCGATCACCGTGTTCCCCGGCGAGAGTTATCAGGCGCCGCGCAGCTGGGCCGAGCGCGCCTATCCCAGCCTTAACTACTACAACCAGGTGGACAAGGGCGGTCACTTCGCAGCCTGGGAACAGCCCGAGCTCTTCGCCGCAGAGATACGCGCGGCATTCAGATCCCTCCCCTAGGCAAGAGCGATCGCCACAGTCTCGGGCTCACCGGAGTACCGCGCCCCGAACGATTGCAGGCCAACGACCCCGCGGTGGTCGGAGACCCGCAAATCGCGCCAATCTCGAGAGCGCTGCGTCGTCGCTCGTGGCGCCGTCGTGGCGGATCGGCTCGGAGTTGCGCTTTGGCATGAACTCGACTGCGGCCTGGCGCCAGCTCCGTGGTCGCAAGGTGCGCGCCGATCGCTGACTCGTGCCGGGCAGCAAGCACCCCGGCGCTGTCGCTCGCATAGTCCGAGCGGGCGCCAGCTCGAGCCCTCGGATCCCTTCCCAGAAGGACGACGACGACTCGTCACGTCGTTGGGCGCGAGACCGCTGCATCGCCGGGGCCATGCGAGAGTCGTTGCAGCTCGAAGTCGGTGTCGAGGTGCAGCAGCGCTGATTTCAGAAGCAAAGCATCAGCCGCGGCCGAGCGATCCAGTGCTTGCTCACCTTCGCGCGGGGCGGTCGGCGTTTGCCGATCCAGCTAGCACCGACTGCTCCGTCTTCGTGAGGTTGTTGTAGAAATGGAAACGATTGTGAGCTGGTCACAAGTGCCGGCCGCGTGAGGCTCGCCCACCCCGCCGAAGCACCGAGGCTGGCTGAGAAACGTCCCCTCTCTGAGGACGATCGCGGTAGGGACCGTCGTTGCCGGCGGCCCCCCGCACAGATCCCAGCGTGCGCGTCAACGCACTGGGCTCCTCCCTTGGGTTCTGGCGTCGAAGCGTCGCGTCGGGCCAGGGGTGAAGGATGCGGGGTTGAGGTAGCCATCGGGCGGCGAGGCGATACGCTCGCTCCCAGGTGATGCGGCCTTTCTGGCTGCGGCGCGAGAGCGCTCTTTGCCAGTGCCGGAGCACCTGTCTTTGAAAGCAACGCAGCGCTTCGCTGTTATCGGGCACCGCGTAATAGCGGTAATGCCCGCGCAGGACACTGGCGAGCCAGCGTCCCTGCTCGGGGATCGGGTGATGCATCCGCCTGCGCATTTCGGTCTTGACCGCTCTGAGCTTGGCGCGCATCTTCTTCTTGCTCGTGACCCGCTTGAGCTTGAACCGCCCGTGTCTGTCCTTCGCGCAGATGTGCGTGAAGCCCAGAAACTCGAACGTCTCAGGCTTCCGGTCGCCACGCGCCTGGCGTCGTTCGGCGGCGTACCGTCCGAACTCGATCAGCCGCGTCTTGTCCGGATGCAGCTCCAGCCCGAACTGCGCGAACCTGTCACGCAGATCGGCGAGGAACCGCTCGGCGTCCTCACGATGCTCAAAGCCCGCCACGTAGTCGTCGGCGAACCGCACGAGAACCACTGCTCCGCGCGCGTGCCGCCGCCGCCACTGGTCGGCCCACAGGTCGAACACGTAGTGCAGGAAGACGTTCGAGAGCAACGGCGAAACCGAAGCCCCCTGCGCCGTCCCCGCCCGCGTGCTTGACCATTCCCCGTCCTCAATGACCCCCGCGGCCAGCCATTTCTGGATCAGCCGCAGGACCCTCTCGTCCGCGATCCGATGCTCGAGGAACTTCACCAACCACGACTGGTCGAGGCCGGTAAAGAAGTCGCTGATATCAGCGTCGAGCACGAAGTTCACCCTCTTGCGCGTGATCGCGACCGCGAGCGCATCCAACGCATCATGCTGCGAGCGCCCAGGTCGGAACCCGTACGAGAAACCGAGGAAGTCCTGCTCGTACACGGCGTTCAGCACCTCGACCACCGCCCGCTGAAGGACCTTGTCCTCCAGCGCCGCGACCCCGAGCGGCCGCAGCCGCCCGTCCGCCTTCGGTATGAACACCCTGCGAGACGGCCTCGCTCGATACGCACCCCGATGAACCCGGGCGTGCAGATCCCGAAGGTTTTCCTCCAGATCCAGCCCGTAGTCCCGCCACGTGACCCCATCGACCCCCGGGGCCGCGTCCGGACGAATCGCCCGGTACGCCTCCCGCAAACGATCGACGCTCACGTGATGAAGGAGCGCGGTGAACCGCACATCCCTGTCCTTCCGCGCCACCTGGCGCACACGCTCCAGATCACTGGACACGCCCTGTCCGGCACTGCGTCCGGGACGCGTTTCACTGGCCGTGTTCCCCTCGGGCAGGCCCCTTCCCTCCACCACCTCCGCCCCCGCATCAGCGGGCTTGTTCGGCGGCTTCGCAGGTACTACGGGCCTGTCTGACTTCCCGCGATCGTGCATCAAGGGATTACCGCCTCAGCGTTCCCCTCACGGCCCACCAGACGCCGACCTGCCACCCCGCGAACCATCCGGGACGGGGCATCAACAACGCCCACGGGCAACCACGGGATCTCCCGGTTCTCGCGCATGGAGCTCGTCGTGCGTGCCTGGGTTCTTCGACCGCGCAGGGCCCCTCAGCGACTCGCGATAACGCCGCCAACGATGTTGCCTTCCGCTTGAGAAAAGAGCGTCAGCACCCCGAACGTCTGGATTTCGCGGCTCAATAACCCCGCCCGCACGCCCCCTATCAACGCTTCGCTGCGCCCTCACAGAACGCCAACGCATGACTCGGGGCCACCGCGGATCGCTACCCCTTCGATGTAGAGCATTCCCATCTCCTACTCCATGCCGGTTCATCCCGGCGCTTTCTTTCTCGGCCAGGCTCCGGGTCGCGGCTTGGTCCCTTGTGAGGTGCCCACAAAGAATCGCGACGCACCCGGGTTTCTGCGACGGCCTCTCGTGGTTGCGGAAGTCTCGGCGACGGGACAGAGCCGTCGTGATCCTTTGCTTGAGATTGGGTTTCGGGGTGAGTTTGGGGTGGGCGCAGCTCCCGCGGGCTGGAGCTGCGCCCCGCGACGACACGGTGGGCCAGCTGACCTCGTGTGGCGTCTGCGAGCGCCAGATCGACTGAAGCGCTCAGCCCGCGGCGACGGAAACGGCTGCGGCATCGGCGCCGGCGGCCTCGCCGGTGCGGGCCGCGTTTGAGTGTTCGTGGCTGTCACGCGAGGAGATCAGCATGGCGGCGAGGATCGCTCCGGCGACGGCGAGGCCGGCGCCGATGAGGAATGCCCGGTCAAAGCCTTTGGTCAGCGCCACGGCCGTGCTGTGGACGCCGGCGTGGAACAGGCTTTGGGTGCGGCTGTTGGCGACGGTTGCGAGGATCGCGAGCCCGAGCGCGCCGCCGACCTGCTGGGAGGTGTTGATCAGACCGGAGGCCAGGCCCGCCTCGTGTGGCTCGGTTCCGGTTACGGCGGCGATCGTCACGGGCACGAACGCCAGTCCGAACCCGACGCCGGCGAGCAGCGATGGGCCGAGGACGTCCGCGGCGAACGAGCCGCCTGTCGCTGGGACGTGTGAGAACCACAGCAGGCCGCCGGCGACGAGCAGTATGCCGGCGATCAGGGGTGGTTTGAAGCCGACGCGGGTGACGAGCTGGGAGGCGACCCCGGCCGCGATGATGATCCCGACCGCCAGTGGGAGGTAGGCGAGGCCGGTTTTGATCGGCGAGTAGCCGAGCACGTCCTGGAGGTAGAGCGAGATGAAGAAGAACATCGAGAACAGCGACATGCCGATCAGCAGGCCGACGATGTTGGCGCCGCGCAGGGTCCGGTTTCGGAAGATCGAGAACGGCATCAGCGGATCACGCTGGCGCCGTTCGATCGCCACGAACGCGATCAGCAGCACCACGGCCGCGGCCAGGCAGGCGATCGTCCGGGTCGCTCCCCAGCCGACGTTGACCGCGTCGACGACGGCGTACACGAGCAGCGCCAGCCCGGCGGTGACGGCCACCGCCCCGGGGATGTCGAAGGAGTTGCCGGCCTCTTCGCGGCGGCTCTCGCCGAGCGTGCGGGGGGCGAGCGCGGCGGCGATGAGCCCGATCGGGACGTTGACGAACAGCACCCAGCGCCAGTTCAGCCCGCTGGTCAGGATCCCGCCCAGCAGCACCCCGGCGGCGCCGCCGGCGCCCGCCACCGCGCCCCAGATGCCGAGCGCGCGGTTGCGCTCGGCCCCGTCGGCGAACGTGGTGGTGATGATCGACAGCGCGGCGGGGGAGACGATCGCGGCGCCCAGGCCCTGGACCGCGCGGGCGGCGATCAGCCACGTCTCGGACTGCGCCAGGCCGCCGGCCAGCGAGGCGAGTGAGAACACCACCAGACCGAGCATGAACATCCGGCGTCGCCCCAGCAGGTCGGCCATCCGCCCGCCCAGCAGCAAAAAGCCGCCGAACGTCAGCGTGTACGCGTTCACGACCCAGGTGAGGTCGTCGCGGGAGAAGTGCAGGTGAGCGCCGATCGACGGCAGCGCGACGTTGACGATCGAGGCGTCGATCACGATCACGAACTGCGTCATCGCCAGCAGCACGAGCGCGAGATTCTTGGAGCGCGGCGTGTGCGCGATCATCGGCTCATCCCCAGCATCCGGCCCAAGCCCGACAGCGACGCGAATGCAAATCGCTGCAGGCGCGAGGTTCGGATCGCGGTCGGGTGGGCTTTGAACAGCATCGCTGCGTAGATCGCCTGACGCGGACTGTGAGGTGTTCCGGCGCCCATCTTCCCGGTCGATGTCAGCGACGCCATGTCGCGAAAGAACGCCTCGTAGTCGGCGGCGGGACGGTGGCGATTGATGAACCTCACCGGCTCATCGTGAGTGTTTCGCAGGGTGTGCCGGTGACCGGGAGCCGCCGCGGCGCGCTCTCCCGGACCATAGGTACGCCAGCTGCCGTCGAGCTTCACGTCAAGTCGGCCCTCGACGATCTCAAAGCTGTCTTCAGCATTGTCGTGCACGTGCACAGGAGGGCTGGGGCTGTGGGGACCGAGCCAGCTATTTACCTCAAGAACTTCACCATCGGTGTCCTCGCCGTTGCGCACGATCTCCCACGACATATCCATGCCCGGGCGAAAGTCGATGCGCCGAGTCGCGGTAGGGCGGGTTGCAGGGTCAAGGGAAGCAGTATTCACAGGGGCTCCATTAGTTCATTGGTTCTTCATTGGTGGCAACTCGTTCAACGGGTCGTCTTGAGATCGACGTGATGCAGCGCCGGCGACGGCGCGGCATCGACGTTCAAACTTCTCCAAGTCGTTCACCTTGGTTGACAAGTTGGGAGAACCTTCTCACGGATCGTGGCTTTTGTCAACCCAGGTGAACTACAATGGCGTGGACATGCCGAAGAGCCTCCAGATCCTTTTCCGCGACGCCCGCAGCGCGATCGAGGCCGCCGTCCGCGCCGATCTCGCACAGAACGGCTTTGGCGATGTCACGCCCGCGCACTCCGCGCTCTTGCGCGACGTCGGCGACGACGGTGCTCGCCCCAGCGAGCTCGCCGCACACGCCGGCGTCACGCGCCAAGCCATCACCAAGCTCGTAGACGAGCTTGAGCGGCTCGATCTCGTGCGCCGCGACCCAGACCCGGACGACGGGCGCGGCGTGATCGTCAGATACACCGACCGCGGACGCGCCGGCGTTGCTATCGCTCGCAGGCGGATGCTCGCGCTCGAGCGCGCCTACGCCGCGCAGGTCGGCGCCGACCGCTGGGCCGAGGTGCGCTCAACCCTCGAGACCCTATTCGGTGACGATCCTCACGAGGACCTGATCCTGCCTGCCGCCCCAGACCTATCCAATCGGGAACGCCTGGACCACAATCAAGCACGCGCGACCGGTGAGTGAGCGGTCAGGCAGCGGGTCCGCGCCGTGCGCCAACCGCCCACCAAACCGCCTGCACCAACGCAGAGACACCCCTCTGCCGCTGGGAAGCCGACCGCTGGGAGGCGCGACCGATCGCCGGCGGCCGCTCTGTCGCCGACGCGGGACCCAGCTGCGGAGTGCTGGTCCCGCCGATCGCCGATGTTAAGCAGCACCCTGGACCGGCGCCGTTCGTGACTCGGAAAAGTGCCGGCATACATTGGCGTTGTTGATCTCCTATCTATAAAGCCCGTCCACTTGGGGGCGCCCGCCGCTCGAAGTCACCCAGGGTCCGTGAGATCGAAGATGGACGAGAACCAAGCGTCTCGTCGAGGGTGGCAAGACTTCTGCTCGCCTCCGGGAGCTCGGAAGCCCCGCGACGCGACGACGCGCGTCGCAAGACCTTGCGGGGTCACGGGCGGTATAGCGACGGGATTCCTCCGCCGGTGACCGGACTGGCGATTGCATGCGTGGCAAGGCACTCGTCGACCTCGAGCCCTTCCACCAGAGGACTCACTGAGCCGAGCAACTCCGTGACGAACAACTCGAACTCAGCCGGACTGATTTCGGCCGGCGGATAATGCGCAGTCGCGCGAGCAACCTCTCGTTCGTCTTTCGCGTCAGGAGCCTCGCAGATTGAGCTATTCGGAGGCGCTCACGTTTAGTGGCGACAGGAATGGCGCGACCCGCCCAGCCGGAGCACGAAAGGAGTCGTTGGGCGCTGGGGCTGCCGGGCGAACGCATGCGCGACGATTCCGGGCGCCCGCTGCCGGCTGTCCGGGGCAGGGGCCGGGACGATCGGAATCGTGCAAGCGATGGTGAGTCGCAACGCTGTGGCACGGTTGGCCACGGTGAGCGAGCGCGACACCCCGGCTCAGCGCGCGCGGCAAGCTCGGGCGAGATGGGCAGCCGCTCTTTGGCAGCTCTCACAAGCCGACGTAAGCGTGCGATCCGCGCAGTCCGACACCGGCGCCCAAGCCATGGCTGCGCCGGTGAGCAGGCATGTGGCTTGGCTAATTTAATTCAGCTCGTGACGGGTGTGTTCCCATTCCTCAGCCGGATCGGCTCGCGACCCAGTGGCATCCGGTTCGTACTTGAAGGAGACGTCCAGGCGGACGCGGTAGCTCTTCACGGTGCCGTTCTCAATCGTGACGTCGAAACGGTGAGCCTCGGCAACGCGCAGGTCTCTCAGGGTCGTCGCGGCGGTCTCGATCGCGCTGCGGGCAGCTTCCTCCCACGATTCGGTACTGACGCCGATCAACTCCGTCACGCGATACACACTTTCAGCCATTCTCATCCTCCTGGTTGGCAGCCAGACTATTGCAGGCCGCTTCGGGCACGTGTGCTGTGAGGGTGCGAGGAAGCCAAGGGGTCGTGCCGAAGCGGTCGCTATACGTCCTGCCGGTCGACCGGTCGGTCGCCGATGCTGAGACCGAGCTCAGACGGGCAGGCTGCCTCTTCCCCAGCGATGACTGCCGCCGCGACGCGCGACGGCAAAGGAGGATCACCACGGACTGGCCGGTGCCGCTCCGCGGTGATCGTGGAGGTCGTCACCACCGACTGGTTCGGGGCGAGAGCGTACGGCACGCGGTAGGCGGATCTGCGGGTCGTCCACAGAGAGTCCGCATGCGGCGGCCGTCGGTATCGGTCGCATGGGTAGATGCCGACCGCGGCTGTGGGAATTCCCGGATGACCCGACCACCACGAGCCGCTAAAAGGTGAACGTGGACGAAAACAAGTGGTTGCAGACGAGGCGCGAGGCATCGGTCCGCCGGTCCGCCCTGTCGGTTCCAGGCTCCTCGGCGCGCATGCTCGAGAAGACGCTCCAGCTCAGCGCAGACGAGGTCGTGATCGATTTAGAGGACTCGGTCGCGGCCGATGCGAAGGACGATGCTCGCGATCGCGTTGTTGGCTTTCTGGCCGGGGGGCACCAACAGGCGGCACTCATTGCGGTGCGGATCAACGCGCTCGCCGGCGCCTGGGGGAAACGCGACGTCGTGGAGCTCGCGCGCCGCTCCGGCACGAGGATCGACTCGTTGGTCGTGCCAAAGGTTGAGCGCGCGCAAGACATCCTGAAAGTCCAACGGCTGCTCGAGTCCGCGGGAGAACGCGCCAAACACGTGCGGCTACAGGCCCTGATCGAGACTGCCGCAGGACTCGTGCATGCGGCGGAGATCGCCGCCGCCACGCCGCGGCTTGATGCGCTCATCCTCGGCTATGCGGATCTGGCTGCGTCGCTCGGCCGCGCGCCCGGGGCCACGTCTCCAGGGAGCTGGCTGTACGCACAAGAGACGCTGCTGGTGGCGGCGCGGGCAGCCGGGCTGCAGGCAATCGACGGACCGTATCTGGATATCCGCGACGGTGCGGGGTTGCGGGTGCGCGCCGAGCACGTCCGCTCGCTTGGATTCGACGGGAAATGGGCCGTGCACCCCGACCAGCTGAAGGTCATCAACACGGTCTTCACCCCGACGGTCGAAGAGGTCGCTCGTGCGTGCGCGGTCCTCAGCGCGCTCGACGCCGCTCAGGGACGTGGTGCAGTTGCGCTGGACGGCGAGATGATCGACGAGGCAAGCCGGAAGCTCGCCGCACAGATCCTCGCGCGCGGTCGCGCCGCGGGCGTCGAAGGGGCGTCGCAATGAGTGGGTTGGCGCGTCAGCCAGTCGTGGTCGGCGGCCCTTGGTTCGAGGAGCTCGACCGCGGTCAGATCTTCGAGGACGCGCCCGGATTGACGGTGACCTCCGGGCATGCGGCGCTTCATCAAGCGCTAGTCGGCGATCGGTTGCGACTCGCACTCGACACCGCTCTGTGCCGAGAGGTGACGGGCCGCGATCGTCCGCTCGTCCATCCCAACCTGGTGTGCGACGTCGCCATCGGCCAGTCGACGGGCCCATCGCAGCGCGTCCGCGGCAACTTGTTCTATCGTGGCCTGGTCCTGGCGCGTCCGGTGTTCGTGGGGGACACGCTGCGTACGCGGACTGAGATTGTCGGACTCAAGCAGAACCGGCGTCGCTCCGGGGCTCCGGCCTCGGGGCTCGTGGCGATGCGCGTGCGTACCACCGACGAGCACGACGAACCGGTGCTCGACTTCTGGCGCTGTCCGATGATTCCACTCCACGACCCCGAGGCCGAAACGGGGCACGCCGACGACTTCACCCAGATTCCGCAGGAGCTCGATCAAACGCGGCTCGCCGACGCGACACCCCACGACTGGCGACTGGACCGGCTACGCGCGGCGGTGCCGGGCCCCTATCACGACGAGCTCGAGGTCGGCCAAACGTTCCTGGTCGAGGCCGGCGAGACCGTGACCGGCGCGCCCGAACTCGCGCGCCTGACGCTGAACGTTGCCACAGCTCACACGGATGCGACCCTGAGCCTGCACGGCCGCCGTCTCGTCTATGGCGGGCACACGATCTCGATCGCCGCGGCTCACGCCACGCGCGCGATCCCCGCCATCGCGACGATCGTCGCCTGGAGGAGCTGCGAGCACATCGCCCCGGTGTTCGAGGGAGATGTCCTCCGAACCGAGGTAGACGTGGTCGACAGCTCACCGGACGGGCTGGTGGAGCTCCGGGCGCGCGTCAGCAGCGTCCGGCCCGGGGCTGAGGATGGGCTCGTCCTCGACTGGAGCTTCGTGGCGGCGGTGGCCTAATGCCAGGCATTCTCGATGGCCTGCGGATTGTCGAGGGCTCCGCCTTCGTCGCCGCCCCACTGGGCGGGATGACGCTGGCACAGCTCGGCGCCCAGGTGATCCGCTTCGACCCGATCGGCGGCGGCCTCGATCGAGGGCGCTGGCCGGTGACGACGGAGGGACGTAGCCTGTTCTGGGCCGGGCTAAACAAGGGCAAGCGCTCGATCCAGATCGATCTCGCCTGCGAGGCCGGGCGCGAGCTTGTGGCGGCGTTGATCACCGCTCCCGGTCCAGACGCCGGGCTGTTCCTGACGAACTTCCCCGCCCGTGGTTTTCTCGACTACGACCGGCTAGCGGAAAGGCGCCCCGACCTGATCATGGTCAACATCGTCGGCAACCACGACGGGACGTCGGCGGTCGATTACACCGTCAACCCGGCCACGGGCTTCCCGTGGGCAACCGGCCCGCGCCATCTGTCGGTCCCGTTCAACCATCTGCTTCCCGCCTGGGACGCGATCACCGGTGCGCTCGCGACCGCCGGTCTACTGGCGGCCGAACGGGCGCGCGCTCGGGCCGGCGCCGGACAGTACGTGCAGATCGCGCTGTCGGATACCGCCTTCTGGATGGTCGGCAACCTGGGCAAGATCGCCGAGGTGCAGATCAACCGCCACGAGCGCGCGAAAGACGGCAACTACCTGTACGGCGCCTTCGGACGGGATTTCAGCACCAAGGACGGCCACCGGGTGATGATTGTGGCCTTGACCCTCCGGCAGTGGCGGAACCTCGTCACCGCCACCGGCCTGCAGGACTCCTTCGACGCCATCGCGCGCCTGATGAACGTCGATCTCGACGAGGAAGGCGAACGCTTTGCCGCACGCGAACTGCTCGGAGCGACGCTCAAGCCATGGGTCCTGTCACGCACCCTGCAGGAGCTGCGCGAGACGTTCGACGAGCACGGCGTGTCGTGGGGTCCCTACCAGACCTTCACTGAGCTGGTCGAGCACGACCCGCGCTGCTCGGTGGCGAACCCCATGTTCGCCGAAGTCAACCAGCCCGGCATCGGGACCTACTTGATGCCCGGATCGCCGCTTGCCTTCACCGGCGCGGAGCGCCTGCGCCCGGCTCGCGCGCCGGTGTTGGGTGAGCACACCGACGAGGTCCTGGCCGGCGTGCTCGGCCTGAGCGAAGCCGAGATCGGGCGCCTGCACGACCAGGGCGTGGTCGCAGGTCCGGCGGCTGTCGGCGTCCCGGCGTAGACGATCACTCGCTTTCGTCGAGCCCCGCCAGCGTCATATTCAGCAACGCGCGTATGTCTCGGTGGAGGCGCATGCGCAGGTCCGTATACAGGTTCGGGTCAACCAGCACGGCCGTCAGCAAGTCCGGCATGCGTTCGCCGTCGGTATCGAGCGCGTGCTCGTATGCATCATCCGCGGACGCGCCCCAGAGATCGCGGCGCGCTGAGCGCAGGACGGCGCTGATCTCGCGGTGCAGCCGCATCTGTCGGTCGGTGTGGAGGTTCGGGTCAACGAGAACGGCTCGAAGCAGGTCGACGAGCTCCCGGTCTTCCGGGGCCAGATTCGGAGTCGACCCTTGCTCGTTCACGCGGCAGCTCGCTTGGATCCGGAGGTTTCCGAACCCGGTCGAGCGGCGACGGGTGACTGCGAGAAGAACGCCGCGATCGCCTCATTGGCGGGACCCGGGCGCTCGATTTGCGGCACGTGTCCGCAGTCCAGCTCGAGATGGTGCGCCCGCGGGAGCGCGTCGGCGACGTGCCGCTTGAAGCCGATCGGCACGAGCTTATCGTCGCGTCCCCAGATGAAGAGCGCATCCGGCTCGAGGGCCTCCAGCCGCGGCCAGAAACCTTCGACCCCGTGCGGCTCGTCGAGATAGATGTGCCGGGCGGCGGCGTAGAACGCCGCGCGGCCGGAAGGGGTGAGGTAGGCGCGGAGGAACTCGTCCACCCCGGCGGCGGCCCACCCGTCGTTCGCGCCGGGGATCAGCCGCCGGACGATCCCGTCGACGACGGAGCGCGGCGCCAGGTGGACCAGCCCCAGCTCGGGTCGGGTGAGACGGACGAGCGGCGCCCACGGGCGCGGTCGTCGCCACGCAAGCGAGCAGGCGAGCAGCGCCAGCCGTTGGACCCGGGCGGGCTGGCGCAACCCGACTTCGAGCGCGACGCGTCCGCCGAGGCTGTTACCGATCACGTGAACGCGGTCGAGCTCGAGGGCATCGAGCAGATCGACGCAGGCGGAAGCGAAGAATCGCGCGTCGTAGGCCGCGCCGATCGGCTTGTCGGAGTCGCCGAAGCCTGGCAGGTCGAGCGCGATAACTCGGAACCGGTCTGAGAGCGCGGCGACGGTCGGGAGGAAAGACCCCTTGGTGCCGCCGAGCCCGTGGACGGCGAGAACCACAGGCCCCTCACCGGCCTCGACCGTGGACAGGCGCGCATTGCGAGCGGCGACGCAGCGAAACCGCATTCGCGCCGCCCCGGTCGAGCCGCTCGTCGCGGCGAGGAAGCCCACGCCGACGTGCAGGTTGCGGCGCACAGACAGGCGGCCGGCGAGGTAGGCCGCCAGCGCCTGGCCGGCGCTCGTGGCGATCCGCTCCCACGTGGCCGGGTCGGCGGCGATCGTCGCATCGGGGCGGCCGCTCGAAGGGGCGACGGTCGCCGCCGCGTCGTCGAGCACGACCTCCCAAGCGCCCTGCTCCGGCGCCCTCAACTCAACCCGGAGCCTCCGTCCCGGCGCCGACAACACGTCCGGGTCATAACGATTGACCAGCGCCCGCACCCAATCTGGCGCCCCGGACACGATCCCTCACGCCACGTGGTCGCTGGGCCTGGGCGTGGCCTCCTTCAGGTCGCCACCCGGCGACGGTCGCCCGTCGATCTCAGCCATCGTGACAGCCTAGTTACGACCATCATCGCCAAGCATCAGGGACGAGGCCGAATCCCCATGTGGAAATCTACTGACGTGATGTGGCCGGGTGGCACGCCGAGCCGGATCTCAAGCTGGGAACGCGACTGAACGTCACCGAGGTCGCTCAGCCGAACCCTACCCTGGTCGGGCGGCAACATGCTGCGGCTGGTGACAGCGGCCTCTCGAAACGCGGAAGGCGCTCGTGACACGGCACGACCGCTTTCACGTTTGGTGCTCGACGATGTCGGGCGATCGCCATATGGGCGACCGAGCAATCGTTGGCCGGCGGCATCGCGGCTATTGGAATGCCACGTTTCCAATCACGCGGACGAAATCGACGGCACGATCGCATTCACCTCTCGCGATTCGACGCCCCGGCCATCTGCGGCGGTTCGCGGGAGCATCGGCGCTTCGAGCGTCGCCTGCCGCGGGCTTACTCCCGAGTCCAAGCTGGGCCGGGCGGGGATCTCTTGCTTGAACATGATCTTCTTCATCGGGAAGTCGTCCTCTCGAGGCCGTGCTCCCTGGGCGGTCGGTCGGTCAACGGCCAGCACGACGGGCGGGTCGCGCCAGCCTGCTTGAGGCGAAAATGGCTTCCGAGAAGCTTCCACCGGCCGTCGCCCGCCATCCAGGCGTCGGGCCTTCCAGGACAAACCGCCCGAGTAGCAGGCACTTCCACAGATGGGCGGTACTGGGCTCGAACCAGTGACCTCCTGCTTGTAAGGCAGGCGCTCTACCAGCTGAGCTAACCGCCCGAGAGGCCGATGGTACCGGCGATGCCCGGACGCGCTGGCGCCGCGTTGGTTTGCGACCGCCGGGCCCGGACTACTTGGTAAGCCGGCGCCGTACGGCTTAAATTGGGTGCAAGCCGGTGCTCGCAATAACCGTCTCTCCACCGCCCCGGATCAAGCCCATAAGGCAGGTCTCGGCGGGCAAGGAGACGATCTGCCAAGGCAGCGCTGAGGTAGACGGCACGGGGACAGATTGGAGGTCAGCCTATGCAGGAGCGATTCACATGAGAACGCGGGAAGAAGACATCACGGACGGCGGCGATCAGGGACAGCAGTCGGGCTCGGCGGTCACAGACCGGAGCCCGATGCTCGAGATCTCTAACGCGATGGTGCGCCTCTACAAGGAGGCGTTCGGCCGCGGGCCGACCAAGGCGCGCGCTCACTTCGCGGGGCCGGACACGCTGGTCGTCGTCCTGGAGAACAGCCTCACGGTGGCCGAGCGCAATCTGGTGGCGCTGGGAGAGCACCAGCGACTGCGTGAGGCGCGGCTGTTCTTCCAGTATGCGCTGGAGGATCAGTTCCGCGCGATTGTCGAGGAGGCGCTCGGCCGGCGCACGGTGGCGTTCGTGAGCGGCCTCGATACCGCCCGCGATGTCGCGATGGAGGTGTTCACACTAGAGTCGACGTCGGCAGACGAGCCGTTCACCGTCGGGCCCTAGGCAGGGCTATGTCCGAACCGGAGGATGGTGCGTCCGGCCCGCCCGGGTGTCGGGAGCACGCATGTCTGAACGGTGTTTGGTCGGCGCGTCAGCGGGCGGCCAGCGGCTCCTCCCGCTCCCAGTCGGCCAGCGCCCGCCGCACCGCCCGGGGGAACGGCAGCGGCGTGACACCGAACAGCTTCGCCATCTCCTTCGCTGCTTCGGCCGAGCGCGGTAGGACGTCTGCGTTCAAGCTCCCCATCAGCGCGCGTACGAGGTCGAGGTCAGAGCCGGCGATCGCCGACGCCACCGCGGCGAACGCGGGCGCGGTGAAGATCGGCAGATCGACCTCCGGCCGGTCGATCGCGAGCTCCGTCGCGATGCCCTTCAGGATCTCGGTGTAGGTCAAGACGTCGGGCCCGACCACGTCGATCGACTGGCCTTCGGTCCGCTCGATCAACGGCGCGCGCACCAGACACTCGATCACGTCGCGCTCAGCCACCGGCTGGGTGCGCCGGTGCCGCCAGGGCGGGAGCGGGAGGACGGGCAGGCGCTCGACCAGGCGGACCATGAGCCGGAACGAGGGGCTGTGGGCGCCGATCACGATCGACGCGCGCAAGCCGGTGGCGCGGGGCAGATTCGCCATCAGGATCCGCTCGACCTCGAGTCGTGAGCCCATGTGCGGCGAGGGCCGGTCACTCGGTGCGATCCCACCCAGATAGACGACGCGATCGACGCCGGTCCGGCGGCAGGCGGCAGCGAAGTTGTTGGCCGCCCGCCGATCGCGCGCCTCAAAGCTCGTAGTGCCGGCCTCCATCGAATGCACCAAGTAGTAGGCCACGTCGCACCCTTCGAGCGCCGCATCGAGCCCGTTGTCCTCGAGCACGTCGCCGCGCACCGTCTCAACCTCGGCACCCTCAGAGACCGGTCGCGGATGACGCGAGAGCGCTCGCACCGGGCGGCCCTCGGCGACGAGTGCCTTGGTCAGGAGGGTGCCGACGTAGCCGGTCGCGCCGACAATTAGATCCACGCGCGATGAGGATAGGGACGTATTCGCCTGGCGCGATAATCGACCTGGTGGACGTCAGCCCGTTCCGGATCGAGCGCTATTACGCGCGCTACGAGTTCACCACCCGCTACATGCTCTCGAGCAGCGACTGCGAATCGCGGACGATCGCGGACCTGCTCGAGCTCGAGCCCGACGCCCACGAGCGGCTCATCAGCACCTGGTGCGGCTACACCGAGTCGCCTGGGTCGCCGGAGCTCCGCCAGGCGATCGCGGCGCTGTATGAGCGCATCGACCCCGACGAAGTGATCGTCACCTCGTGCGCGGAAGAGGGCATCCTGCTGCTCTACCAGGCGCTGCTCGGGGCGGGAGACCATGCGATCGTCGAGGCCCCCTGCTACGAGTCAGCGCTCGAGCTCGCGCGTCACACCGGCGCGCAGGTGAGCCCCTGGCGCCGGCGCTACGCCTCAGGTTGGTCCCACGACCTCGCCGCCCTCCAAGCGCTCATCCGCCCGGAAACCCGGGTGATCTACGTCAACCAGCCGCACAACCCGACGGGCACGCTGATGGACCGGTCCACGTTCGAGCACGTCGTCGGCCTCGCGCGCGCCCATGGGCTCACCCTGTTCAGCGACGAGGTGTACCGCGAGCTCGAGCACGATCCCGCGAGTCGCCTTCCCGCGGCGTGCGACATCGACGAGCGGGCGGTGTCGCTCGGGAGCATCTCCAAGAGCTACGGGCTGCCGGGGCTGCGGCTCGGCTGGCTGGTTACGCGCGATCCCAGTCTCCGTGACGCGATCATGCGCTGGAAGGACTACACGACGATCTGCTCGAGCGCGCCGAGCGAAGTGCTCGCCGCGGTCGCGCTGCGCCACCGCGACGTGCTGCTCACGCGCAACCTTGGGATCGTCGCGCACAACCTGCCAATGCTTGAAGCGCTCTTCTCGCGCCATCCCGACACGTTCGAGTGGGTTCGCCCGGCGGCCGGGCCGATCGGCTTTCCGCGCGTGTCCGGCGTCGGCGATGTCGACCGCTTCTGCGAGCGCCTGGCGGCTGTGGGGGTGCTGCTGCTCCCGGGGTCGGTCTATGACGAGCCCGGTCATGTCCGGGTCGGCTTTGGCCGGGCCAACCTGCCCGAGGCGCTGGACGTGTTCGAGGCGGGACTGGCGACGCCGGCGGCCGCTTGACCGCGCTCGCGGACGTCGTCGAGGCCTCGAGGCTCGTTACCGCCACGAGCTCGCGCTCGCGCAAGGTGGCGATCCTGGCCGAGCTGCTCCGGCGGCTCGAGCCAGACGAGATCCCGATCGTCGTCGGGTTCCTGTCCGGGGTGCCGCGCCAAGGCCGGATCGGGGTCGGCTACGCGGCCGTGTATCGAAGCGGGGCGGTGCCCGCAGTGGAGCCGTCGTTGACCGTGCGCGAAGTCGATCAGGGTATCTCCGAGATCGAAGCCGCTACCGGAAGCGGATCGACTGCCGAGCGCCATCAGCTTCTCGACGCGCTGCTGGCCCGCGCTACCGGAGACGAGGCGGCTTTCCTCAGGCACCTGTTGACGGGGGAGCTGCGCCAGGGCGCACTCGCGGGGATCATGGTCGACGCCGTGGCCAAAGCCGCCGGCGTACCCACCGACCTGGCCCGGCGCGCGCTGATGCTCTCGGGTGATCTCACGCGGATGGCCCAGATCGCGCTGGTCAACGGCGAGGCCGGCCTCCGTGAGGTCGGCTTTGAGATCTTCCGGCCGATCCTCCCGATGCTCGCCTCGACCAGTGCCACCGTGGCCGAGGCGGTGGCCGGCTTCGAGCAGGCGTCGGTCGAGTGGAAGCTCGATGGCATCCGCATCCAGATCCACCGCCGGGGCTCAGAGGTTCACATCTACACCCGCAACCTGAACGAGATCACCGAGTCGCTGCCCGGGATCGTGACCGCGGTACTGCGTCTGCCCGTCGAGCAGGTCGTGCTCGACGGCGAGGCGCTGTGGATGTCCGAAGACGGGCCTGGATCGTTCCAGCACACCGTCTCGCAGATCGACTCGGGCGCCCCGCCCGAGGGGATCGTCACCTTCCTCTTCGACCTCCTGCACCTGGACGGCGACGACCTGCTCGACGCGCCGCTGCACGAGCGGGCTGCGCGGCTGTCGGCCATCGCCCCGGAGCTCAGGATCCCGTCCGTGTTCACTTCCGACGCCGAGCAGGGCGAGCGCGTGCTCGAGGAATCGCTGCGCGCCGGCCACGAGGGGGTGGTGGTCAAAGACGCGGCCTCTGGGTACGCCGCTGGCCGCCGCGGCCAAGCCTGGCGAAAGGTCAAGCCCGTCCGGACGTTCGACCTGGTCGTGCTCGGGGCTGAGTGGGGCCACGGCCGGCGCCGCGGCTGGCTCTCGAACCTCCACCTCGGCGCCCGCGATCCGAGGTCGGGCTCGTTCGTGATGGTGGGCAAGTGCTTCAAGGGGCTGACCGACGAGCTCCTGCGCTGGCAGACGGACGAGCTGCAGGCGCGCGAGGTCGACCGGCGCGGGATCGCCGTGCTCGTGCGGCCAGAGCTCGTGGTCGAGATCGCGATCGACGGCGTCCAGTCCTCGACCCGCTACCCCGGCGGCGTCGCGCTGCGCTTCGCCCGAGTTAAGCGCTACCGACCCGACAAGGACGCCTCCGAGGCCGACGTGATCGACGACCTGCGGGCGCTGCTGCCCCGATCGGGCGCCGCTACCGGAGGATCGAGCCGGTAATGGTGGGGCGGTGGGCGCCGAGGAAGAAGATTCCGGGCAGGCCGGCGGTGTGGAAGCCGGCGTTCGGGTTGTCCCGTAGCGTCGAGTCGGTGATCGTCATCGTGCCGGTGCGGTCGTCGCTCACAAAGAAGATCGCGCCGCCGCCCTCGTTGGCGCGGTTGCCGGTGAACACGCTGCCGCCGATCGTCAGCGCCATCCGGTCGCCGTCGTTGTAGATCGCGCCGCCGCTGCCGCCCCCCGGCGTCCCCGACTGAGCCGGGTTGGCGCCGGAGCCGATCGCGCGATTGTCGACGAAGCGACTGTTGAGCACCGTCCAGGAGACGCCGATGCTGCTGAGCGCGGCTCCGTTACTGCACGCATTGTTCGTAAAGCGGCTGCCCACCACGTACACGGGAAGGTCGTCGTATTGCGAGAGCGCCCGCACCGCCCCGCCCCCCAGGTCGGGTCCGTAGTGATCACACCGGTCGCCGGTGAACGTCGAGTCGACGATCTCCAGGCGCCCGCCGCGCGCGAAGATCGCCCCACCGCCGCCGCCGTCAAAGTGCTGGCCGGTCGAGTTGCCGTCGATCAGGGCCAGGTTCTGGATCACGAGTCGCGGCGTGGCCTGATCCTGGCAGTGAGACGTCGTCCACACCTGCGCCGGGTCGCAGGTGTCCATGTACAGGATCCGCCGCCGGCCCTCGCCGCTGAGTGTCACCAGCCCACCTCCGTCGAGCACGACCCGCGCGCTGGTGTTCCTGACCTTGGCGGTGGCGTTCATCCGGATCGTGACCGGACGCGGCCCGCACGAAAAGCGGATGATCCCGCCGGCGCGGACCGCCGCGACCACGGCCGCCGACGTGCAGCTGGCGGGCGTTCCATGCCCCACCACGCGGTCGGGATGCCCGGTGTCCACCGGCCGGCCGCCGGCCGGGACGGGCACGACCCGGGCTGACCGAGCACCAGACCCGGATGGGGCCGATACAGACGAGGCCGAGCTGGCCGGCGGCGCGCTCGCGACCAGGCACGCCGCCACAGCAAAACCCACGATCCGGCTCGCCGCAAGCTGTCGCACCCCGCCAGGTTAGTCGCGGATGCGGCGGGCCGCTCCAGCTCGCCCGTGCGGCACGTCAGCGTGCAACGGCCACGATCGACTGCACGCGAGACGTCGCGATCGACCACGCAAGCCCACCGACAATCACCACCGTGACGAGGGCGGAGAAAATGAAGTTGAAGATGAAGAAGCCGGTCATGTGTGTTCCTCTATGGAGTGACTTTGTTTGTACCCGGAACGATCGCGCCATCCGGGTCGCGCGACAACGACCCCTTGGGTGAGGCGTCCACACCTCGGCGCAGGGCCACGAGCACTCGGCTCGTGGCCCTGGTCCTTGGATTCGCTACGGACCGGTTAGCGAACCGCGAGGCCGGCTGCGGTGGCGCCAGCCGGGAGCGCCACGGAGCCCTCCGCGGTGAGCTGGCCGCCGTCGACGGCAAACATGCCAACCGAGCCGACGTGAGTCTCGTCGACGTAGAGCGTCCGGCCGTCCGGGCTCAACCGAGCGTCGACCGCGCCCACGCCGGCCTGGCCACTGACTGGCGTTGACCCCAGCAGCGTCAAGGCGCCGTTCCACGCGATCGAATAGCTCGAGATGCTGCCCGAGGCCGTGTTGACCGCGAACAGGAACTCGCCGTCATGGCTGATCTCCACCCAGCACGGCGCCGTTTGATCGTCTGCGAACGGCGAGCCGCTGATCGAGAACAGGCTGCCGTCCCGGGCCACGTCGAACGCAGAAACTGTGCCGCTGCCGGCTGGCACGTTGTGTGCGTTCGAGACGAACAGCTGGTCCGGGTTGGTCGGACGGAACTCGCTGCCGAAGGGACCCAGGCCCTGCGCGGCAAACGGGGAGCCCGACGCCGCGATCAGCCGCCCGTCGAACCCGACGCGGAAGCTGGCGATCTGCGAGGTGGCCACCAGTGTGCCGACCAGCCTCGTCCCGGTCGAGTTGAACAGCACGTCTCCGGGCTGGGCGGTCGAAGGCAGCGCGACGGTGGAGCCGGGCAGCGGCCGCAGCCGGCCATCCCAGCTCAGCGTGAAGCCCGTGAAGTTCGAGTCGGCGGGACCCGCGTTGGCGACGTAGACGAGCCCGTCGTGCTCGGCCAGGCTGACCGGCTGGGCACCGCCGGAGGAGACGACGCCGCCGGGAACCGGCTCCAGGGCACCGCCGGGCTCGATCCGCAGGACCGAGATCTGGCTGCTGCCCGCGTCGACCGCGAGCACGTAGCGGCCGTCGCTCGAGACCTGGATCGCTCCCTGTGAAGCGAGGCCGCTACCCAGGCCCGCGCCGCCGGCCGGGAACGGCGAGCCCGGGACCGGGGTCAGGCTGCCGTCGCGGTGGCGGACGAACGCGGCCACCGTGTTGCTTGGAGCGGTGTTGTCGTTCAGGTACACGTAGCCGTGGTTGTTCCAGCTCGCCGCGCCGGCCGGGCTCCAATGAGCCGCGGCGACGGCCGGTGCCGCTCCCGCTCCGGCAAGCGCCAGCACGGCAGCAAAGATCGTTCGAGGCCAGCGCCTCGAGAGATAACGCATGGGGGTTCTCCTATGGGTTGGTGGGCGATCGGGCGAGGCCGGCGCGTCCGCCGCCGCCCCGCTGCCTGGACCAATTAGTCGAGCTGATTGGACCACCCACCGCCCGGGCTTGCAACCTCAGCGGAGTCGATGACACAGAATCGTTAGACCTATGAACTCCGTTAACCACCGGTCGCGCGTCGGGTGTCGCGCAGCCGTCATCTCGGGCGAGCCCGCTCAGTTCACCGCCGAGCGCGTGAACACGCGGATCGAGATCGCTGTGAGCGCCACCGCCCACAGGGCCACGACGGCCAGGCTGAGCCACGCTTCGGCCGTGACGCTGTGCATGCCCCAGATGTCGTGCAGCCCCTTGCCGCCCGGGTCGATCAACCCGTAGCGCATCAGCGCCAGCGCGTGGGTGAGCGGGAACACCTTGGCGATCGCGGTGAGCGCCGCCGGCATCGCGCCGATCGGGTAGAGGGCGCCCGCGAAGAAGAACGGGAGGATGGCGAGCACCGGGGTGGCGCCGACGTAGTCCTCCTGCTTGCTCACGCGGCTGGCGAGCGTCTCGGCGACGCCGTACATGAACACGGTGAACAGCAGCGCGGCGGCGGCGAACCAGGCGACGCCGGCCCCGGTGATGTGAAACCCGCCACCCCGGAGCGCCGACAGCCCGATCAGGACGGCGACCTGGAGGGTGGCGAGACCGAGCGCCACGATCAGGTTGCCGATCACGAGGTAGGCGCGCGGGACCGGAGCGGCCAGCAGCTCGCGCTGCGCGCCCGAATCACGATCGACGAGCACGCTCAAACCGGCGAAGATGCAGCTCAGCGGGATCACCAGGCCGACCGCGCCGACCCCCACGAACGAGGTGTAGTCGATGTGGGAATGCAGCCCGCCGGTGGCGACCTTCAGCGCCGGCGCGACGACCAGGGCCAGGAGGGCCGGGCCGAGCAGCGGCACGAGGATCTGACGCGGGGTCCTCGAGGTGAGCGAGGCCCGCCGTCTGGCGAGCGTGAGCAACGCGCTGGCCGACCGGGGGCGATTCGGCGCGCGGAGCGCGATAGGGGGTGCTTCTGCGATGGCGGACATGCGTGAGCTCCTTGGGAGTCGTTAGGCGGCCTCGGCGATGCGAGCGCCGGTCAATTGCAGGTAGACGTCGTCGAGCGTGGGGAGCCGGGTGGCGATCTCGGACACGTGCAGTCGCTCTGACTCGATCGCGGTCAATGCCTCGGTCGTCGCGTGCTCGTGCAGGGGAACGGTCACGCGCGCACCGACCGCGAACGAGTCGGCGCGGGCGATGCCCCGGTCGCGCAGCGCGGCGAGCGCCGCGGGCGCGCTCCCGCTGACGCGAAACTCGAGGATCTCGCGTCCGAGACCAGCCAGGAGCGCCTGGGGGCTGTCGAGCCCGGCGATCGTCCCCTGATGGATGATCGCGACCCGATCGCACAGCCGCTGGGCCTCATCGAGGTAGTGCGTGGTGAGGAGGATCGTCATCCCCTCGCGGCCCCGCAGCCCGGCGATCACGTCGAGCAGCTCATGCCGGATGCGGGGATCGAGTCCGACCGTCGGCTCATCGAGGAACAGGACGCGCGGGGAGGACACGAGCGCCCGAGCGATCTCGAGCCGGCGCCGCTCGCCGCCGCTGTAGCTCCCGACGGGGCGGCCGATCAGCTCACTCAGTCCCACCGCGTCGACCAGCTCCCCGATCCGCTGGGCGGCCGGCGCCTCAGGGACGCCCCACAGGCGGGCGTGGAGCTGGAGGTTGGCGCGTCCGCTGAGGCTCCGGTCCACGACCGCGTCCTGAAACACCACGCTGCTCACCCCCCGGGCAAGCAGCGGCTGGGTGGCCACGTCGTATCCGGCGAGCCGCGCGGTCCCGGCGGTCGGAGAGACGGTTGTGGTGAGCATCCCGATCGTCGTCGATTTGCCGGCGCCGTTCGGCCCCAGCAGGCCAAACACCTCGCCCTGAGCCGCATCGAAGGAGATCCCCTTGACCGCCTCCACCCCACCTGGGTACGTCTTGCGCAGGCCGTCAACTTCTACCGCCGGCGTCTCGTCCACTACATACATCGCCAGTTCTCCTTCGCCTTGCCTTGATTGAATTCGACGTGACGATACAGTAACGTAACGCTACAGACAAGTTACGTAATTATGAAGAACCAAGCAGGCGACCCTTATCCCGATGCAGTGCCCGACAGTTCTGAGAGACTTGCGCCGATGCCAGGGCGCAAGCAGGCCGAGCCGACCGATCCCGTCCGGGCCCGCGCCGCCGGGAGGCCGCTCGACGAGAACGTCGATGCGGCGATCCTCGCGACCGCGTGGAAGTTGCTTCTCAAGGACGGATACGCCCGGATGTCGATCGCTCGCGTGGCCGAGGAGGCCCGCGTCGGTCGGCCCGCCATCTACCGGCGCTACCGCGACAAGGCAGAACTAGTCGCCGCGGTGCTGGCCAGCAAGGCGGCGCAGGCGCCTCCGATCGACACCGGCAGCACACGCGGCGATTTGATTGCCCATCTGGAGTTCGCCCGGCGCCGGTTCTCGGTCGAGCTCGCCGGGACCATGATGGTGGAGGGAAGGAACCATCCCGAGCTGCTCGAAGGCTTTCGCAGCGGGATGCTTCACCCCCGCGTGGTGGACATCGTCGGGGCGCTTGAGCGCGGCAAGGAGCGAGGGGAGGTACGCCCCGATCTCGATTCAGAGGTCGCCGTGCAGGCACTGATGGGGGCGTTCATGTATCACCGGATCGCCGAGGGCCGGCCCCGGGAGGGCTGGGCCGAGCATGTCGTCGATCAGCTCTGGCGGGGGTTCGCCGCCTGAGCGCCGGCAGTCCCGCCGGCGCCGTGGTTGCCCCCGCCGCGCGTGATCGTGGATGATGTCGCGCGCGCCTGGCTAGAACCACGACCCGGAGGCACGGAGAGATGAAGACGCAAGCGGCAGCTCTTTGGGAATACGGTGGCGACTGGGAGATCGACGAGTTGACGCTCGACGATCCCAAGGCCGGGGAGGTGCTCGTCCGACTCGCTGCCTCCGGCCTTTGCCACTCAGATGAGCACGTCAGGGTCGGTGACCTCCCGATGGAATCGCTGCCGGCGATCGGCGGCCACGAGGGTGCCGGCGTCGTGGAGGCGGTCGGGCCGGAGGTGCACTCCGTGGCCGAGGGCGATCACGTGGTCCTGAGCTGGATCCCGAGCTGCGGGCGGTGTCATTCCTGCGTTATCGGCCGCACCAACCTGTGCGATCTCGGGGCCGGGGTGCAGGTGGGCCTGCAGCAAGACGGCACGAGCCGTCACCACGTCCGCGGCCAGGACGCACGGTTGATGTGCATGCTCGGGACGTTTTCCCCGCACACGGTCGTCAACGAGAACTCAGTGGTCAAGATCGACGACGACATCCCACTTGACAAGGCGGCGCTCGTCGGTTGCGGCGTCACCACCGGCTTCGGAACTGCTGTCTACGGCGCGAAGGTCGGCGCCGGCGACACCGTCGCAGTGCTCGGCATCGGCGGCATCGGCGCGAACGCCGTGCAGGGGGCCCGGCTGGCGGGCGCGAGCCGAATCATCGCCATCGATCCATCGCCCTTCAATCGCGAGATGGCAGGGAAATTCGGCGCGACCCATTCGTTCGCCTCGGCGGAGGAGGCACTCGAGCCGATCGCGGAGATGACCGGCGGCGAGCTGGCTAACGCCGCGCTGATCACGGTCGATGTGACCACCGGCAAGCTGATCGGGCAGGCCGCTGCGCTCGTGGGGAAGGGAGGCAAGGTCGCGATCACGTCGCTACCTCAAATGACGGACACCGAGGTCGAGCTATCGATCTTCGAGCTGATCGTCTACGAGAAGCAGATCATCGGCTGCCTGTTCGGGCACGCTAACCCTCGCGCGGACATCCCAAAGATGCTCTCGCTGTACCGCAACGGGTCGCTGATGCTCGATGAGCTGGTGACGCGCACCTACACGCTCGATCAGATCAACGACGGCTACGAGGACATGCGCACCCATCGCAACATCCGCGGGCTCGTGTTGTACGAGTAGACATTGCTTGACTAGTACTTGAATAACTAGTAGGGTGCCGGCTATGGCATCCAAGCAACGCCAGCGGTCAGCCCTCGGCTTACTCGTCCTCTGGCAGCTGTTCCCGGAGCCCATGCACGTCTACCGGATGCAGAAGCTGTTCGAGGCGGAGGGCAAGGACCGGATCGTCAACGTCCGCTCGCGGGCCAGCCTGTATCAGACGATCGAGCGACTGCAACGCAACGGCCTGGTCGAGGTGGCCGAGACCACCCACCAGGAGGGCTATCCGGACCGAACGGTGTACGCGCTCACCGACGCCGGCCACGACGCGGCGCAGGAATGGCTGCGAGAGATGCTCAGCGAGACGGGCGGCGAGTATCCCGAGTTCATCGTTGCCCTCTCGCTTCTGTTTGGCCTGCCGGTCGAGGAAGCCCGGGCGCAGCTCGAACTCCGGGCCGAGCGGATCGCGACGCAGCTGACCGAGAGCAAGGCCGCCCTCGAGGCCGCCCCGCCCGAGTTGCCCCGGCTGTTCCTGCTCGAGGAGGAGTACCGGGCGGCGATGCTAGAGACCGAGCTCGCGTGGCTGCGCGGTGTCATCGACGACCTGGAGGCGGGGCGGATCACGTGGAGCGAGGAGTCGCTCCGCCAGGCCTTCGAGATGTTCCTTCCAGCAGCCGGAGAGGAGGCGCAATGACGATGGTGATTGAAGCCCAGGGGCTCGTGAAGCGATACGGAAAGACGCGTGCGCTGGATGGGCTCGACGTTGCCGCCGAGAGCGGCCAGGTGGTCGCGGTGCTGGGTCCCAATGGCGCTGGCAAGACGACGTTCGTGCGCGCGGTGGCGACGCTGCTCCGGCTCGATAGAGGCGTTCTGCAGGTGGCCGGCCACGACGTGGCGCGGGATCCGGGCGCGGTCCGTCGCGTGATCGGCTTGGCGGGACAGTTCGCGGCGGTCGAGCCGGCGATGACCGGGCGCGAGAACCTCGAGATGGTGGCGCGCCTGTTCGGCATGGACAGGCAAGCGGCGCGGCGAAGTGCCGACACTGTCCTCGACCAGCTTGGCCTGCTCGAGGACGCGGGTCGGCTGGCCCGCACCTATTCCGGTGGCATGCGGCGCCGCCTCGACCTGGGCGCGAGCCTGGTCGGTGCTCCCCGCCTGCTGCTCCTCGACGAGCCGACCACCGGTCTTGACCCGCGCAGTCGCATCGAGCTGTGGCAGGCCATCGGGAACCTGGTCGAGGCAGGCACCGACGTGCTGCTCACGACCCAGTACCTCGACGAGGCCGATCACCTGGCCAGCCAGATCGTGATCATCGACCACGGCCGGGCGGTGGCGACCGGCACCCCGACCGAGCTCAAGGCCCGGATCGGCGGGAGCGTTATCGAGCTCCACGTACGCAACGCGGTCGACCTCGACCGGATCCCCGCGCTGCTCGGCTCCTCCGCACACTCCGATGAAGCCACCCGGCGGGTCACCGTTCAGGTGGACCACGGCCGAGAGCAGCTGGCGAGCGTGCTGCGCTCGGTGGACGCAGCCGGCATCGAGCTCGAGGACATCTCGCTGCGCCAACCAAACCTTGACGAGGTCTTTCTCGCCCTGACTGGGGAGGCCGCATGACGACGATCGCCTCGACATCGCGTGGCGCCGGCCTGGCCAGCAGTACCGCGACGGTCACCCGCCGAGCGCTCCTGCGCTACCTGCGCACGCCGCAGCTGATCGTCATGGCCACGCTCCAGATGACGATGTTCTTCCTGATCTACCGTTACCTGTTCGGCGGCGCGATCCACATCGCCGGGCTGCCCTACGTGGACTACCTGGTGCCCGGTTTCATCGCCACCGGCGTGCTGTTCAGCGGCATCGGTGCCGCGGTGGCGACAGCTGAGGACCTACACCAGGGGTTCATCGACCGGCTGCGCTCGCTCCCGATCGCGCGCAGCAGCGTGCTCACCGCGCGGGCGATCGCCGACACGCTGATCCTGGCTCTGGCCGCCGCGGTGACCGTCGCGATCGCGTTCGCGGTCGGCTTTCGCCTCCACGGCTCGGCGCTCGACGGGCTGGCCGCGTTCGGCCTGGTGATCGCGTTCGGGTTCGCCTTCGAGTGGCTGTTCATCACGATGGGGCTGTTCGCTGGCAACGCCCAGGCCGCGCAGGGGATGGGGATGATCGTGTTCCCGTTCGCGTTCATCTCGAGCGCGTACATCCCGGTGGCCACGATGCCAGGGTGGCTGCAGGTGTTCGCCAAGCACCAGCCGCTGACCTACATGGTCGACGCGACGCGGGCGCTTACCCTGGGGCCGCACGCCCAGGCGCTGCTCGGCCATCCCGCGGGTTACTTCATCGTCCGTGCCGGGATCTGGGCACTCGCGATCATCGCGGTGTCACTCCCGGTGGCGGTGGCCAGATACCGACGAGGGTGATTTCGCGGGGCGCCGATGAGTTCTGGAGGGCCGGGCTGTCTAGAAGACATCAGCTCCCAAGCCCCGAGGAGATCACCGTGACCCCCAACATGATCCAAGCCGTCGCCCAAGCCCGGATGGCCGACTTCATGCGCGCGGCCGACCGCCGCCGGACCGCGGCCGGCGCCGCCGAGTCGCGGCGGATGCCGTTGACGGACCGAAGTCGGTCCGCAACCGGCGCCGCCTCCGCATCGGCCTAGCGTGACGGCATGCCGGATAACGGCTCACTCGGCCCGGCACCGAGGCCGAGTGCGCCGTAAGCCGCGCGGGTGTACGGGTTCTGGCACGCGTACACGCTGTTGATCCGGTTATACGAGCACATGACTGTCCCGACGCCAGCCTTGACCGCCGCGTCGAAAGCCGGCAGATCTATCTCCTGCATGGTCCGCTCGCTCGCGTCCGATGAGTCGGTCGTCCGGTCGGTCTCCTGGTCGTTGAGCGCGAAGTGCTTAACCGTCGCGATCACGTGCTGGGACTGGATCCCATCGATCACCGCCGCTGCCGACTCCCCCGCCAGCACTGCGCCGTACTGTTGCGCGAGCGCGGGATCCCAGGACGACGCGAGCGCGATGCTGTCCGGGAACGCGGTCGTCAGCTGTTGCAGGTCGCCCACGCCGTTTCCAGCATCGTTCAAGACGAGCGCGAGGATGCAGAGCGACGGGTTGGCCGCGATCGTGCTGGCCCTAATCAGTATTCGGGGCCGGGTAGACGGCTGTCAAGCGAGAACCGGCGTGCGTCTCTAACATAGGCGCGTCTTATCCGCCGGCGAAGAATCTCTTCGACCGGCCTCACGTTTTTCTGACACCAGGAGCCGAACCTCTCACCGTGTCCAAACTCCGACGGGCGCGCGATGCGCAGATCATCCGTTTTCTCGCCATCGGCGTCGCGTCGACGCTGGCCTACGCGCTGTTGTTCATCGCGCTCGCCGGTCCACTGGGCTCGGCGCTGGCCAACGACGTTGCGCTCGCGATCACGGCGGTGGCGAACACCACGGCGAACCGCCGACTGACCTTCGGCATCCGCGGCCGCGAGCGAATGGTCCGCCACCAGGTCGCCGCCTTCGGGGTATTCCTGGTCGCGCTGGCGTTCACGAACGGCGCGTTGGCGCTGCTTCATAGCATTGACCCGCACCCGGCCCGCCTTGTCGAGGCGGCAGCGCTCGTACTGGCCAACCTGATCGCGACGCTCAGCCGCTACGTGGCCCTCAATAGCTGGGTGTTTCGCACCCGTCCGGCCGGCGCCAGCTAGCGCGCCAAATCGCGCAAACGCATCCGCAGCGTGTCCGCCTCGAGCACCGCGGGATTGACGACGTGTTCGGGCACGTTCCCGGCGAGCACGGTGGCGACGTTGGTGGCGGCGCGCGTCTGCACCTCGTGGATCGACGCGTCGGAGTAGAAGGCGGCGTGCGGCGTGAGGATCAGGTTCGGCGCGCCAAGCAGCGGCAGGTCGGGAGGCGGGGGCTCGCGCGACAGCACGTCGAGGGCGGCGCCGGCGATCCGCTGTTCCGCGAGCGCGCGGGCGAGAGCATCCTCATCGATCAGCGCGCCGCGTGAGGTGTTGATCAGATAGCCGGTCGGCTTCATCTGCGCCAACGCGCGCTCGCCGATCAAGCCGGCGCTCTGCGTTGTCGCCGGTACGTGCAGCGAGACATAGTCGGCGGCCGCGAGCAGCTCGTCGAGGGACGCCGCGACGTCGACCTGGGCGCCGAGCTCGCCGGGGACTGCGCCCGCCACGGCCAGCCGAGGTGTGTGCACGAGCACGCGCAAACCGAATCCCCGCGCGCGCGGGACAAGCGCTTGGGCAATCCGCCCGAAGCCGACGATGCCGAGGGTCTGCTCGGCGAGCCGTGGCAATCCGGGCGCATCCTTAAGACTCCACACACCCGCGCGGGTGTCGGAGGTGAACCTCACCAGTCGGCGCGCGCAGGCGAGCAAGAGCGCCATCGCGTGGTCGGCGACTTCGCCCACGCAGAAATCGGGCACGTTGGCGACGACGATCCCGAGTTCGGTCGCGAGCTGCACCGGGATGTTGTCCACGCCCACCCCGTAGCGCCCGATGACCTGGCAGCGCGGCGCCGCGCGGACGGCGGCCTCGGGCACGCGTTTCCAGTTGGTGAGGATCGCGTCGGCGTCGTGTGAGAGCTCGATCAGCTCGGCCTCCTCACCGGTCTGCGCCACGACGAGCTCGGCGCCGAGCTCAGAAAGTATCGAGCGCTCGGTGTCAAGCGAGGGCCAGGCGAAATCGGTGACGAGTACGCGGAAGTTCTGGTGTGGGGCGGACAAGCTCGCGAACCATATCCGGGGATGGACCCGGCCCGGCCGCCCGCCCGCCCGCCTAACAACACCCGTAACACCGTTATGTCGTGGTTACCCGCGCCGGAGTACACCGGCAGGCGAGATGAAAAACCCCACCACACATTCCATCGCCGGGCTGCTCGCCGCCGGCGTACTCCTCGCCGGTTGCGGCGGCAGCTCCGCGACCAACTCATCCAACTCATCAGGCACCACCGGCTCGTCGAACGCCTCGCAGTTCCAGAAGCAGTTCGTGAACTTCGCAACCTGCATGCGCTCTCACGGTGTGCCTGACTATCCGGATCCGCAGTTCACGAGCTCAGGTGGCGTACAGATCAGCCCGGGCCAGTCCAACCCGAACTCACCGGCGTTCAAGTCCGCGCAGAGCGACTGCCGTCGGCTCCTCCCCAACGGCGGCCAGCCGGTAGGTATCGGCGGCGCCCAGGCAAAAGCCCAGGAGGTCAAGTTCGCCGACTGCATGCGCGCACAGGGCGTCCCGAACTTCCCCGACCCCTCCCACGACGGAGCGTTCGACCTCCCGCCCGGTCTGAATCCACAGTCCCCCCGATTCGGGCAGGCGATGAAGGCGTGCAAGAGCGTCCAGCCGAGCTCACTGTCGGTTAATCAAAGCTCTGCGGGCTAGATCCGCGCTCGGGAACCGACACATCACCTGACGGCACCACACTGCCTAAACGTCCATCCGGACAGGACGGTGGTTGTACGCTGGGGCCCGGCGATCATGCCGGAGGAGAGGAGACAGGGATTGGGGGGTTCCCGCGATCCGAGCGGCCTCGGCGGGCTCGGCGATTGGTTGCTGCCGCCAGCGGCGGTCCTGGAGGGGTTGCCGGACGCGGTTGTAGCCGCCGGCCGCGACGGCCGGATTCTTTTCGCAAACGCGCTGGCCGAGGAGTTGTTCGGCTACGCCCGCAGCGAGCTCCTCGGACAGCCGGTGCAGATGCTTTGGCCCGAGCGCGTCCGCGAGCAGTACCGCCGGAGCATGGAGCAGTACGTCTCCGCCGAGAATCCGCTGCGGTTCGAGACCGCGGTGCGCGGGCTACGCCGCGACGGTTCGGAGTTCATCGGCGAGATGAGCTGGGGGATCGTGGAGACAACCGCCGGACCCGTGCTCCTCGCGGTCGGTCGCGACGTCTCCGAACGTCGGGCCGGCGAGAGCCGCCTGCGGGCGGTGGCCGCGTTGGGCGGGCGCGCGCTGGCCGGCGCGGACGTGGCCGACCTGGCCAATGAGACGGTCGAGCAGGTACGAACGCTGCTGGCCGTGCGAGCCGCGGCGGTCCGGCTCGCCGACGGCTCGCTGCTCGCGGGATTTGAGTCGGGTCCACCCGCCGCGGAACCAGCGACCACCACCAGCGCCGACAACGTCCGGCTGGCGATCGGCGACGGCGACGAGCTGCTGGTGGCTCCCGGACGCAGGCTGTCCGAGGAGGAGCTCAGCTTCCTACGCGCCGTCGCGCACACGCTCGCCTCGGGGCTCGCGCGGCAGCGGACCGAGCAGCGGATGCGCCACGAGGCGCTCCACGATCCGCTGACGGGGCTCGCTAACCGGACCTTGTTGCGCGATCGCCTCGAGCACGCGATCGCCCGGGCAGAACGGGAGCGAGGTGCGACCGCGGTGCTGTTCATTGACCTCGACAACTTCAAGGCCGTCAACGACTCGCACGGCCACGCCGCCGGCGACGCCGTGCTGGTGGAGAGCGCCCGCCGCCTGCACGCGGCGGTGCGGCCCGGCGACACGGTGGCACGGATCGGCGGCGATGAGTTCGTCGCCCTGTGCGAGCACGCCGACGCGGACTCGGCCTTGGCCGTCGCCCGGCGCCTGCAGGAAGCCCTTCGGCCGTCGTTTACCGCCGCCGGGGTCGAGCACCGGCTGTCGGCGAGCATCGGGGTCGCGCTCGGAGACCGGGACCCGGACCGGTTGCTCGGCGACGCCGACGCCGCGTCCTACCGCGCCAAGGCGGCGGGTCGCGGGCGGGTCGAGCTGTTCGAGTAGGCTCCGAGGAGTGCTGGTTGCCATCGCCGGGGCTCACGGGAAGATCGCGCAGCGGCTGACCGTGCTCCTGGTGGCTCGGGGTGACGCGGTCACCGGCCTGATCCGCAACCCCGACCACGCCGACGACGTGCGTGCGCGCGGTGCCAATCCCGTGGTGTGCGACCTCGAACACGCCACCGTTGATGAGGTCGCGGCCGCGGTCGCTGGTGCCGACGCAGTCGTGTTTGCCGCCGGCGCGGGGGCGGGAAGCGGCACCGAGCGCAAGCTGACCATGGACCGCGACGGCGCGATCAAGCTGCTCGAGGCTACGGACAGCGCCCGTGTCCGGTACGTGATCGTCAGCTCGATCGGCGCCGAGAACCCTCCGCCCGAATCAGACGACGCCGTGTTCAGCGTGTACCTGCGCGCGAAGGCGGCGGCCGACGCGGCGGTCATGGCCAGCGACCGCCCCTGGACTGTCATCAGGCCGGGTAGCCTGTCCGACGACCCCGGAACCGGCCGGATCCGGCTCGACACCGACCCGTTCCACGGACGGGTGGCCCGCGACGACGTGGCCGACGTGCTGGCCGGCGTGCTCCAGGACCCACGCGCGACCCACCGGATCCTGTATGTCAACGGCGGGGATGAGCCGATCGCGCAGGCGCTCGACCGCGTCCTAGCCGAGCCCGCCTGACGGCCGCGATGAGCGCCGCGACCGACGCACCGACCCTCACCCGCCCGACCGACGAACGCGTGACGCTGGGCCGCCACGCGCTCGCCGCCCTGGTCGGCTCCGATCGAGTGGGGACCGGCGCCGACGTCCTCGCCCAGCACGGGCACGACGAGTCGTTCCATCCCGAGGCCCGGCCAGACGCGGTGGTCTGGCCGCGGACGATCGACGAGGCCGCGGCGATCGTGCGGGTCGCGATCGAGCATCAGCTGCCGCTCATCCCGTTCGGAGCGGGCACCTCGCTCGAGGGGCACGTAGCGGCGCTGGCAGGCGGGATCAGCGTCGACATGCGCGAGATGAACGCCATCTCCCCGCCGTCCCTCGACGATCTCGACGTCGTGGTGCAGGCCGGGGCGACGCGACGCGCGCTCGACGCCAAGCTGCGCCAGGAGGGCGTGTTCTTCGCCGTCGACCCCGGTGCGGACGCGACGATCGGCGGGATGGTGGCCACGGGCGCGTCGGGCACGATGACAGTGCGCTACGGGGCGATGCGCGAGAACGTACTCGGGGTGACCATGATCGATGGCCGCGGCGAGGTGGTGCATACGCATTCCCGGGCGCGTAAGTCATCGGCCGGCTATGACCTGACCCGGCTGATGGTCGGTTCGGAGGGCACGCTCGGACTGGTCTGCGAGATCGCGCTCCGCATCCACCCGATCCCGCCCGCCACGGTGGCGGCAGCCTGCACCTTCCCGACCATCGCCGACGCGGTGCGCTGCATGGTGCAGGTCACCCAGCACGCGATCCCGGTGGCACGGATCGAACTGGCCGACGCGCTCCAGATCGAGGCCATCAACCGTCACGACGAGACGACCTTTTCTGTCGCGCCGACCCTGTTCCTCGAGTTCCACGGAATCTCCGAAGAGGACGTCGCCGGCCAGGCGCGCGAGACGGCGGAGGTCGCCGCCGAGTACGGAGGGGGTGACTTCGCCTGGGCCTCCGACGAACACGAGCGGCGACGGCTGTGGCACGCCCGTCACCGGGCCTACGACGCGGCGCGGGCGCTGGTGCCGGGGAAAGCCGGGATGACCACCGACGTGTGCGTGCCGATCTCGGCGCTGGCCGACTGCGTCGAGGCGGCGCAGGCGGACATCGCCGAGCATGGTCTCACCGCGCCGATCGTCGGCCACGTCGGCGACGGCAACTTCCACACCTGCGTGCTGGTCGATCCGGGCGATCCCGACGACGTCGCCCGCGCCGAAGAGTTCCACGCCCGCCTGGTCGAGCGCGCGCTCGCGCACGGCGGCACCTGCACGGGCGAGCACGGCGTCGGCTACGGCAAGTCGCGCTTTCTGGTGGCCGAGCACGGCCCGGCCGCCGTCGAGATGATGCGCGCGATCAAGCGCGCCCTCGATCCCCACGGGATCTTCAACCCCGGAAAGATCCTGCCCTAGGGCTAAAGCTTTCCGCGCGTCCGCCGAACAAAAGTCCACAAACCAGATCCGGACCGGACACCGACCGGACGGATCGCCGCGACCATGCGACGACTGCGCGAACAACAGATCGTCGAGATCCATCTGGAGACCGACGAGCCCGCGATCACCTGCCGGGTGGCTTCGGTCACCGGTGCGGTCGCCACGCTCATACTCGAGCAGGAGCCGGAGGAGCCGCTTCCTCCGGCCACCACCGGCCACCTCGTGTTCGAGCACCACGGCAGCCTCGTCGCACTCCGTGGGATCGCCGCCTCCCTCTCGGCCGACGAGCCAAAGGTCGAATTCGTCGTGATCGACAACGTCGTCCTCCCGGAGCGTCGTGCCGCCGAGCGGATCCCGCTCGCCGCCACGGTTCGCCTGTCACCGGTCGGCGGCGACAGCGATCAGACCCCGGGCATCAACACGATCACCGCCGACATCAGCATCACCGGGGCGCTCGTCGAGCGCCGCGCCGGCCTCGGATCACACGAGCTCGCGATGGAGATCCGCTTCGGCGCGGATCCGGCGCCGATCACCTGCCTTGCCCAGCCCGTGCGGGATACCCCGACCCACATCGGAATGAAGTTCGTGGACATGCCCGAGGCCGATCGGGCCCGCCTGGCCGGGATCATCTTCCGCTATCAGCGCGCCGCGCTGAAGCCGGGGCCCTCGCAAGGCCTGATGACGACGCACCGCTGATCAGCCCTCGAGGTCGAAGATGTCGAGCGGCAGGAACGCGCCGACCACCCAGTTGGGCACATCCACCACTTCGTGAATCCGAAGGTCGGCGGCCACCGAGGCGATCGCGTATGCCTCACGACGATCTCGCCCGTGATGGTCGACCACGTACTCCACCAATGCGCGGGTGGCGTCCCGCGCCGCCTCCATCAGATCGGGTCCGACCCCAGTGCACACGTGCACCGAGCCGCCGCCTCGTGCAGGCCCGGACGCCTCGTGCGGAATCACGATCTGTGGCGCGTGAACCCGCACATCACGCCTCACCGTGAGACGCACCGCGATGTCCATTGGCGCCTCGACCGCGGTCCCGCACACCTCGCCGTCGCCCATCGCGGCGTGCGTGTCGCCGACCGAGAACAGCGCTCCCTCGACGCCAACCGGGAGCAGCAGCGTGGTGCCGGCCCGCAAGTGACGGATGTCCACGTTGCCACCCCAGCGGCGGGGCGGGACGATCGAGTGCTGACCCGGCTCCGCTGGCGCGACACCAATCGTGCCCGGAAACGGGTCATAAGCAAGCGTCACCCCGTCCCCAAAGCGGACGCGACCGCTAGCGGCGTCGATCTCCGAGATCCGCAACCACGGCTCGGGGTACTCATCGGCCAGCAGCCCGAAGCCGGGGATGATCGCCGTCCAGCCCCAGTCACGGGGTCGCAGCTCCAGGATCTCGACCGCGAGCACGTCGCCGGCCCCCGCGCCCTTGACGAACACCGGGCCGGTCACGGGGTTGACCCGCGTGAAATCGAGCGCGGCTACTGCGGCCACCTCGGAGTGCTTGTCCAGCTGCCCACCGGAGGCGTCGCGGACCTCGCACTCGATGTCCGCCCCCGACTCGACCTCGAGTACCGGCTCGATCGAGTTGTCCCAGCCGAAGTGCCCCGACTCCTGGCCGATGTGGTGTAGGGAGACGCCTGCCATTCCTAGCTCCTCACGACGCTGATCCGCATCCTATACCGCCTTCCCGGTCGACAGCCAACCATGTAAGGTGTGACATATTATGAATACACCGAGATCCAAGCGAGCAATATGAAGCCCTGGCACGGGGTGGTGGTGGCGACCGCCATCCCCTACGACGAACGGCTCGGAGTCGACCATGATCGGTTCGCCGAGCACGTGGCCTGGCTAGCCGAGAGCGGGTGCCAGGGCGTCGTGCCCAACGGTTCACTCGGCGAGTACCAGGTGCTGACCGACGACGAGCGCGCGGCGGTCGTGCGCACCGCGGTCGAGGCCGCGCCCGACGGGTTCCACGTGGTACCGGGCGTGGCGGCTTACGGCGCCGGGGAGGCCCGCGCGTGGGCCGAACAAGCGGCACAGGACGGCGCCGACGCGGTCCTGCTCCTGCCACCGAATTCCTACCGGGCCGACGAGCGCGCCGTCCGCGCGCACTACACCGAGGTGGCGAAGGTGGGGCTGCCGGTTGTCGCCTACAACAACCCGATCGACACCAAGGTCGACCTTACGCCGAACCTTCTCGCGAAGCTCCACGACGACGGCAGCATCGCCGCGGTCAAGGAGTTCTCGGGGGACACCCGGCGCGCCTACGAGATCGCGGAGCTCGCCCCGGAGCTCGACCTGCTCGTCGGCGCCGACGACGTGCTGCTCGAGCTGATGCTGGCAGGCGCCTGCGGCTGGATCGCGGGCTTCCCCAACTCGCTGCCGACCAGCTGCGTCGAGCTATATGACGCCTGCCTGGCCCGCGACCTCGATCGTGCTCTGCCGCTCTACCGCCTGCTCCATCCACTTCTGCGGTGGGACTCCAAGGTTGAGTTCGTGCAGGCGATCAAGCTCTCGATGGAGATCGCCGGCCGCTACGGCGGTCCCTGCCGCGAGCCCCGCCAGGCGCTGAGCGAGGAGCAGGAGTCACGGGTCCGCGACGCCACCGACAACGCCCTGGCTGTCGGCTGCTCGTGAGGGATCCGGTTTACCCCCCGAGCTCGTGAACCCCGCCGCCAGCACGATCACTGTCGCCCCCCTCCTCGAGCGCCAGAGCCTGCGCGAGCAGATCGCCAACGCGCTGCGGGCCGCCGTCGTGTCGGGCGAGATGCGCCCTGGCGTGCTCTACTCGGTGCCCTCCCTGGCGGCTCAATTCGAGGTGAGCGCCACCCCAGTGCGGGAGGCGATGCTCGACCTGACCAAGGAGGGATTGGTCGAGTCGGTGCGCAACAAGGGTTTCCGCGTCACCGAGATGACCGACCAGCAGCTGGACGAGATCACCGAGCTGCGCGCGCTGATCGAGGTGCCCACAGTCGCGCGGCTGGCCGAGACGATCGAACCGGCCGAGGTGGCGAAGTTGCAGCCGCTCGCCGAGGAGATCTGCCAGGCGGCCGGCGCCGGCCGCCTGATCGGCTATATCGAGGCCGATCGCCAGTTCCACCTCGCCCTGCTCGAGCTGAACGGCAACCGCCGCCTGGTCGAGGTCGTCAACGAGTTGCGCGGGCAAACCCGCCTGTACGGACTGTCCAAGCTGGTGCGCGAGCAGCGGTTGATCAGATCCGCCGAGGAGCATCTCGAGATCCTCGACGCGCTCGGCGCGCACGACCGGGAGCGGTGCGAGGAGGTCATGCGCCGGCACATCCGGCACGTGCGGGGCCTGTGGGCGCCGCGCGGCGAGGACTAAATGGCCGTCCCCCGGGGCGCGGCATTGCCGCCCCTTGCGCGCCGGAGCGCCCGCGCCGGGTCGAATGCCGCAAGCACGTCGGCTCGAGGCTCACCGAGAAGCAGACCCGCCAGCAGCCGGCCCGTCACCGGCGCGAGGGTGATGCCGAGCGTGGCGTGGGCTGTGGCCAGATGCACGCCGTCGAGCCCCGGCACCGGCCCGATGAACGGGAGGCCGTCCGGCGACAGCGAGCGCATGCCGGCCCAGTCGAGCGGTTGGGCCGGCATCCGCCAGCCCGGCAGCGCCCGTTGAGCGGCCGCAGCGATCGCCGACAGCCGGCGGGGCGACAGAGACAGGCCACGGGCGCCGAGCTCGAGCGTCCCGGACACGCGCACACCGCCGTCGAAGACGCTGATCGCGACCTTGGGACCCTCCAGGTAGAGCGGGCGCCGCGGTCCGGTGGGATCGAGCGGGTAGGTCCGGCTGTAGCCCTTGGCCGCCGCGATCGGCAGGCGCACGCCGTGTGCAGCCAGGAGGCGCGCGGAGTCGACGCCGGCGGCGATCACCACCGCATCGGCCTTCTGCCCCATCCCGCTGGAGCTGGTCACCGTCCATCCCCCGCCGTTCCGGGCGAGCCGCGCAACCGGCACCCCCTCGAGCACGTCGACCCCCCGTGCGATCAGCGCGCGGTGCACGCCCGCGGTCAGCAGCTCGGGGCGGACCCGCTGCTCGCCGTGGGCGATCACGCCGCCGACCAGGTCGGGGCCGAGCGCCGGCTCGAGCGCGCGCATGTCCTCGCGCGATAGGCGCTCGAACCGCTGGCTGGAGCCTGCCCGGCGGATTTCCTCCACGACATGCCACACATGCTCCAGCTCGGCGGGCTCAAACGAGGGATAGAGCAGCGGATCGTCGTGCTCCTCGAACTCCACCCCGCGCGCCGCCAGCGCGTCGAACGCGTCCGAAGCCCGCCCAACCAGGTGCTGCATCGCGACCAGACCGCGCTCGTATGCGGGCCGCCGACAGGAGAGCATGAAGTCCGCGATCCACCGCAGCAGATCCGGGGACAGCGTGGGCCGGATCCACAACGGTCCCGACGGGTCGATCAGCCAGCGCAGCGACGCGGCGATCACGCCCGGTCCGGGCACCGGCGTGGCCAGCGAGGGGGTGATCCAACCCGCATTTCCCGCCGAGGCTCCGGCGCCGCAGCGGTCGGCCTCGACCACGGCCACCTCGCAGTCGCGCGCGCTCAGCGCCTCGGCGGCGCACAGGCCCACGGCGCCGCCGCCGATCACGATCACGCGCACGAGCGCCGGCCCCTACTGCAGGGCGAACCCCGTCGGGAACGGGTCGGTCGGATCGAGCAGGTACTGAGACATCCCGGTCACCCAGGCGCGGCCACTCACCTCGGGCACCACCGCGGGCGTGGCGCCGAGGACGACCTCCTCGATCAGCCGGCCGGTGAACCGACTGCCGATGATCGACTCGTTGACGAACTCCTGACCGAGCGCCAGCTCCCCCCGGGCGTGGAGCGCGGCCATGCGAGCCGACGTCCCGGTCCCGCACGGGGACCGATCGAGCCAGCCCGGATGGATCGCGGTGGCGTTCCGGGCATCCGCCCCGTTCTGGCCGGGAGCGTGAAACACAACGTGCTTGCAGCCGCGGATCGCCGCATCGACCGGATGCACCGGTTCCGCACTCGCGTTGATCGCGGCGGCGATCTCCAGCCCCCGCGCGATCAACTCCTCGGCATTGGCCGGGACGGGCTCGAGTCCGACCGAGGCGGCGGGAACCAGCGCGTAGAAGTTGCCGCCGAAGGCCATGTCGTAGATCACCTCGCCGAGCGATCCCACTTGAACGTGGCCGTCGAGCTCAGCAGCGAACGCGGGCACGTTGCGCAGCGTCACGCGCTCGGCGTGGCCGTCGGAGACGCTGACCGTCGCCTCGACCAGACCCGCCGGGGTGTCGAGCCGGATGCGGGTCTGCGGCTCGGTCACCTCGACCATGCCAGTCTCCACCAGGACGGTGGCCACCCCGATCGTTCCGTGACCGCACATCGGCAGCAGGCCGGAGACCTCGACGAACAGCACGCCCCAGTCGGCGTCGGGTCGGGTCGGCGGCTGCAGGAACGCTCCGGACATCGCCGAATGGCCGCGCGGCTCGCGCATCAACAGCAGACGGAGATCGTCGAGGTGCTCCTCGAAGTACAGTCGCCGCTCCTGCATCGTGGCGCCCGGCACCGGGCCGAGTCCGCCGGTGACCACGCGCGTCGGCATCCCCTCGGTGTGGGAATCGACCGCCGCGAAGTACCTGGTCGCCTTGATGGTGTTGCGAATCCTACGTGCCGCGACCGTTCCTTCAGTTCGTCAGCCGCCGTGCGCCTTGATGTAGTTGAGCAGCACGTTGTACGCGGGCCGCGGGCTTCCGTTTGCGGCGAGCAGACCCGAGTCCCAGCCGGCCTGCGGGTCCGCCTGCCACTGGTAGTGGTAGATGCGCGCGATCCGGTGGTAGCGCGCGGCCAGCGAGAGCAGGAACTGCTCGTCCTTGGCCGCGGCGGGCGCGCTCTGGTTCTTGTACTGCCAGTGGCCGCGGCGCAGCACCCCACCCGTTTCGTCGAGCCAGATCGGACCCGAAGTCATCGACATCAGGATCTTCAGCTGCGAAGTGTTGTGCGCGCGGACCTCGGTGTAGTCGTGCAGCGCCCAGCCCGACGGCTTGTGGTGGATGCCCTTGACGTAAGCGCGCAGCCAGGGGCCGAGCGTGGCCATTGCGCCGTCGATCCGGGCCTGGCCGGTCGCCGGCAGGTAAACATCACCGGCCAGAATCGTGCAGCCGTGACATAGGTCGTACAGGGCGTTGAAGTAGTTGGCCGCGAGTGCCGGATTGCGAGCCAGGCTGCGGTAAGAGAAATCAGGCTCGTTCCACGCCGTGTACGTCTTGATCTGCGGGAAGTCCTTGAGGAACGCCTTCACGGCGGTCTCGTACTGGCCGACGTTGGGCACGAAGTTGGCCGCCGGGTTGGTGTAGTCGGCGCCAAACGAGATCAGAGGCGACACATGGTCGGCCTGGGCCGCGCTCAGCCAGGCGCGGAAATCGGCCAGATCGGTCTTGTCAGCCTTGCGCGTGACGACATCCCAGGGGATGACATAGCGCGCGGTCGTGATGCCCAGGTTCGTGAACAGTGGGGAGGAGAACATCGCCGTGTTCGAGTCGCCGATGCCGATCACGACCGATGCCGAGGCGGCGGATGCGGCCGCGCCGAAGGAGACCGCACAGACGATCGAGACAAGCACGCGCAACATGCGTTTGGACATACGAGACTTCACTTTCCCGCCAATCGAGGCGCTCGTGTTGGTACTGCCATCGGCGCGCGCGTCGGATCCCCCCGCCACGATGGCGCCGGTCAATTCCTTAACCGCATGACTCCGCGCGGAGTTGCGGCCGGGCAGGTTCCGAAGCTAGCAGGAGGGCCGATGCAGACCGAACGCGGCGTTGCACGCTGGTAGGTTCCAGGGCATGGCGACCCGAGGGGTGTGCGTGCTCGCCGGCCGGATCGCCGACACGGTCGAGGTGGCCGCGGCGGCCGACGCGGCCGGCTTTGACGCCGCCTGGACCAGCGAGTTCAACGACCGCTCGGCGATCGTCGCGCTCGCCGCGATGGCGCAGAACACCACCCGCTGTCGGGTTGGCAGCGCGATCGCCTACGCCGTCGGTCGCTCGCCGCTGATCCTCGCCAACGACGCACGCGGTCTCGATGAGCTGAGTGGAGGCCGGCTCGTGCTCGGCCTGGGCACGGGCACCAAGGGCATGCAGATCGGCTGGCACGGAGTCGGCGACCCGGCGTCGCCGGCCGTGCGCCTGGAGGAGTTAGTCCCCCTGCTCCGGCGCATCTGGAAGCTCCACGAGGGTCCGGTCAAGCACGAGGGTCGCTTCTACTCGATGAACCTGAGCGCGACCGCCGACGTCCTCCCGCCTGTCCGAGATGAGATCCCGATCTACACCGCCGGCGTGAACGCGCGAATGATCGAGACCGCCGGGCGCGTGGCCGACGGCCTGGTCTGCCACCCCACGTTCAGCTCGCGCTACGTCCACGAGGTGGTCCGGCCCGCGATCGCCCGGGGCGCGGAGCGAACCGGACGCGACCCGGCGTCGGTTGAGATCGTCGGCATGCTCCTGTGCTCGGTCAACGACGACGAGGAGCTCGCCCGCCGAGAGGTGGCGGCCCAGATCGCCTTCTACGCCGCGCCGAGGGCGTACGCGCCAATGCTCGAGGCCAGCGGCTTCGCCGCCGAGGCCGAACGGATCCGTACGGCGTTCGCCGAGCACGACCGCGAGGCGATGATCGCCGGCGTCACCGACGAGATGATCGACGCGATCGCCGTCGCCGGTACCCCCGACCAGGTGCGCGCCGGCATCGCGCGCCGCGAGGCCGACTTCGACCACGTCTCGCTGTACTCGCCGAGCTTCACGATGGCCCTCGAGCGCGTCCAGCGGAACACGCTGGACCTCATCCAGGTGGAGGAGGAATCGACCCCACTCGTCTGAGGCCCCCGAACGCGCAATTTCCAGCATCCCGGGCGGGTCTTGGCGCTGCTGCAGGATTCTGCCCCGTGGCGAGGCAAGATCCTGCACTACCGGCGTGGACTTAGCGCCAATGCTGGAATTTGCCCCGGTCCGGAATTTGCCCCGGTCCCGGCGGGAAGTGACCCTGTCCGGACGGGGTGGATCGCCCCAGGGATGCCGCGCGCCGACCCGCAGTGGCGCCGGCGCGTCGACCCCCTGCGCGCGGCCCAATCAAAGCCCCGAGCGGGTCAGTCGATCGTCAGCGGCGTGCCGATCGGGAGCAGCTTCGCCAGCTTGACGATCTCCCAGTTCGGCAGCCGGATGCAGCCATGCGATGGATGTCCGGGGATCAGCGACGGCTCGTTGGTGCCGTGGATCCCGATCACGCCCCCGCCGGGCCAGTCGGTCTCGACGTTGGAGAGCGCCGAGGTGCCGAACGCGATCGGCCCGTACTCGCTGTCGGCCGGGAAGCCGTCCAGCCGGTCGCGGATGTAAAAGTGACCGTGCGGCGTGGGCGTGCTCGGCTTGCCGGTGCCCACGCGCGTGAAGAAGATGACCTTGCCGTTCTTGTAGAGGGTGAGCGTCGTCCGCTCGGTCGACACGACGAGGTAGGTGTGGACCGTCTGCGGCGCGCCGAGCGTGCGCTGCGGCACCCAGCCGATCTGGCCGGCGGGCCGGAGTGGCAGGCGCACCTGCACCCACCAGGCGCCGTGGCTGAACACGCGCTGCTGCTCGAACAGCAGCTCGCTCGTGCCGTCCTGGGTGGTGAGGCCCAGGTAGCCGAGCACCCGGGCCTGCCCGGAGGGCGAGGCGTACGCGTTGGTGGGGGTCTCGAGGTAGGCCCAGGTCGAAGCGAACCCGGGATGCGAGAGCACCTGGCGCGTGAGGTTCGCGCTGAACCCCACGGCCGGAACCGCTAGCGCGATCAGCGCCATACAGGCGCACACCGCCGCGGCCCGAAGGCCGCGGCGGTTGAATGCGAGATGGGCCCTCATGTCACCCGGTGAAGGACGGGGCCCGCTGGGCCGTGGCCGCCTTGGCGGCGAAGACCTTCACCTTGGCCATGTCGTTGCAGCTCGGGCTGCGGACGACGATGGTCCCGCTGTGCGTCGGCTTGACGGAGAACGTCGCCTTGCCGTTGCTGCCGGTTGACTTGGTTACGACCTTGCCTCCCGGAACGGTGATGCTTATCGTGGCGCCCGCCACCGGCTGTCCTTGGCGGTTGGCCGACACGACGATCGTGTCCTCCTGACCGGCCCGGACCTTGTAGCCCTGGCTCGAGGCCCGGCACACGGCCGGGTACATGGTGGGCGGCGGCACGATCGCCGGCGGGGTGCAGCCGGCCGCGGTCAGCGTGTCCCCGCTGGGGCAGGTGGTCGGCGGCACGCACTGGCCACCGGTCAGCGTCTCGCCACTCGGGCAGGTCGTCGGCGGCACGCACTGGCCACCTGACGCAACCTCGCCGCTCGGGCACCCGCTCGGAGGCACGCACTGGCCGTTTAGGAGTGATTCCCCGCTCGGGCAGTTCGTCGGCGGCACGCAGACGCCACCGCTCAGGGTCTGGCCACTCGGGCAGGTCGTCGGCGGCACGCAAACGCCACCGCTCAGGGTCGTGCCGCTGGGGCAGCTCGTCGGCGGGACGCACTTGCCGTTCACCAGCGTGTCGCCGGTCGGACACGTCGGCGGAGGCGGAGGCGTGCAGCCGCTCGACGGCGCGGTGATCGTCGCGCTCGACGGCGAGCTCATGTAGCTGTTGCCGAGCACATAGGTCTCCGGAACCGACGTCGTGACGGTGAACTGCTGGGTCGCCGCACCACCGCTGGCCGGCGAGGTGAAAATCGTCGGCTGGCCCAGGTTCGCGGTCCCGCTCTGGGTGCCCACAGCGCCCGTCGTAAAGTAGTTCTGGTTCTTTCCGGTGTTGCCCTTGTCCGTGCTCGAGGCCAGCACCTCGTACACGTTCTGGCCGACCGGGATGTCCTCCGTGGTGCCCCCGAAGTACGTCTCGGTGACCGTCACGGTGGCGGTGTACTGGCCGTTAAGCGGCGTGACGCAATGCGACGGACCGGCGGAGACCGCCAGCAGGTGCGCGGAGGCCAGCGCTGGGAAGACGAAGAAGAACGACAAGGCGGCGACCATGCCGCCCATCGCACGTTTGTTGACCATTTGCACTCATTCCTTGAGGTCGTTGGACGTGCGGATAAAACGCACCGACTCCTACGAAACTCGCACTATTCCTCAACCTTTTGTCCAGAGAGCCGGCCCACCCCTCAAGCCGCCCGCGGCGGCGGGCTAGCGGTTGGTCGATAACCGGTTAGGCGTCGGCCAGACGCCGCAGCAACTCGACCGCCTCGCCCAGCACATCCTGCTCGGCCGGCGAGAGCTGCTCGGCGATCGCGCCGGCCAGCCAACCTTCCCGCCGGTCTCGGTCCTGCAAGAGCGTCGCATGCCCTTCATCAGTGAGCGTGACCAGAGCGCGCCGGCGGTCGTCCGGATCTGGGCGGCGCTCGACGAGACCGTCGGCCTCCAGGTCGGCCACGGTCTGGGCCATCGACTGCGGCCGCACCCGTTCGGCGCCGGCCAGATCACTGACGCTCTGCGGGCCGCAACGGTCCAGCCGGCCAAGGACGGCTGCGTGGCTGAGCGGGATCCGGTGCTCGGCGCGGAGGCGGCGCATCAACTGACCGAGCACGACACGGAGATCGCTGGCGATCGCCGCGGTATCTACGGGGTGCTTCGTAGTCGAGACTGGCATGGCAACAGTGTACAGGCAAACTGCGCAGTTTGCCTGTATAATTGATCCACGTGAACTCCGACCGATACAAGTGGATCGCGCTGTCGAACGCGACCCTGGCGGTTCTGTTCACCACGCTCGACGCGTCGATCACGATCATCGCGATGCCGGCCATCTTCCGCGGCATCAAGCTCGATCCGCTCGTCGCCTCCAACAGCCTCTACCTCCTGTGGATGATCCTCGGCTACCTCGTCGTGGCCAGCGTGCTCGTGGTCAGCCTCGGTCGGCTGGGAGACATGTACGGCCGGGTGCGGATCTACAACCTGGGCTTCGTCATCTACACCGTGGCCTCGCTGCTGTTGGCCATCGACTGGATGACCGGCAAGGCCGGCGCCACCTATCTGATCGTGTTCCGGGTCATGCAGGGACTGGGAGGGGCCTGCCTGCTCGCCAACTCGGCGGCGATCATCACCGATGCTTTCCCGGCCAACCAGCGCGGCATGGCGCTTGGCATCAACAACATCGTCGGGGTCAGCGGCATGTTCATAGGGCTCGTCCTCGGCGGCATCCTGGCGCCGATCAACTGGCGCCTCGTGTTTCTGATCAGCGTGCCCGCGGGCGTGTTCGGCACGGTCTGGGCGTACATGAAGCTCCGCGAGGTCCCACGCACGAGCGGTCAACGGAAGGTCGACTGGCCGGGCAACGTCACCTTCGCGCTTGGACTCATCCTGATCATGGTCGCCGTGACCTACGGGATCCGGCCGTCGGGCGGCTCGAGCACGGGCTGGGGCAGCGTCAAGGTGCTCACGCTAGTCGGATGTGGGCTGGCCTCCCTGATCGCCTTCGTCTTCATCGAGAGCCGCGTCGAGCAGCCGATGTTCCGGCTGCCCCTGTTCAAGATCCGCGCCTTCTCGTACGGGTCGCTGTCGACGTTCCTGTCAGCGATCGCCCGGGGCGGGCTGATGTTCATGTTGATCATCTGGCTCCAGGGCATCTGGTTGCCCGAGCACGGCTTCAACTACAACGACACCCCGCTGTGGGCCGGCATCTACATCCTGCCGCTGACGATCGGCCTGCTGCTGGCCGGTCCGGCCTCCGGCTATTTGTCCGATCGCTTCGGTGCGCGATGGTTCGCCACCGGCGGAATGCTGGCCACCGCGGCCGGATTCGCGCTGCTGCTGCTGTTGCCCACCGACTTCTCCTATCCAGTGTTCGCCGCTGTACTGGCCGAGATCGGCATCGCCTTTGGGATGTTCGCCTCGCCCAACCGGGCGGCGGTCATGAACAGCCTCCCGCCCGGCGACCGCGGGGCAGGCGGCGGCATGAACCAGACGTTCCAGAACTCCGCCCAGGTGCTCTCGATCGGGATCTTCTTCACGCTGATGATCCTGGGGTTGGCTGCCTCGCTTCCCGCGGCGATGAGCAGCGGACTCGAGGCCCACGGCGTGCCGGCGGCCGTCGCGAACACGGCGGCACATCTGCCGCCCGTCTCGATCCTGTTCGCCGCGTTCCTCGGCTACAACCCGATCCAGCACCTGCTCGGCTCGACCACGCTGGCCCATATCAGTGCCCATAGCCAGGCCATCCTCACCGGTCGATCGTTCTTCCCCCACCTGATCTCGGCGCCCTTCCGCAGCGGTCTGCACGAGGCCTTGTATTTCGCGATCGCGGCCTGCCTCGTCGCCGCAGCGGCGTCGCTGATGCGCGGCACGCCCTACCGTCCGGATGACGAGGAGCCCGAGCGCACCCAACACCTCCACACGCGCGCGGAAGCGGCGCGGAACCGACGGTCGGCCAAGGTCGCCGTCGGGCGCCGGGCCTAACCACTCCCGCTCGTTAACCGCCTTTTAACAGGTTCGGCTCGAAACGGGGAAGCCTTCGGGCGCCCGGGACGGGCGACGTACACGCGTGGGCGGTCTCCCGCGCGGACAGTGTGGCCCGCGGTCGGCCGGGGTAAACCGAGACCGGACGAAACGAGGTGGCAGGTGGACGAGCGGGCACATTCGCGATGGCGACTGACTCGACGAGGGCTACTCAAGCGCGGCGGCGACCGGTGCCATGCCGTTCGACCATCTCGTATGCGTGATGATGGAGAACCACTCTTTCGACAACCTGCTCGGCGCGCTCCCAAGACTCGGCCAGCCCAAGGCAGACGGCCTGACCTTTGACAGCGCGGGCCAGGCGACCAACACCAACCCCAGCTCGAGCGGCACGGTGACCTCCTACGAGCTCACCAACACCGAGCAACCGGGGAGCGTGGATCAGTCCTGGAACGCCACCCATCAGCAGATCGCCGGCGGCAAGATGAGTGGCTTCGTCGAGTCGGTCGACTCGACCGAGCCCATGGGCTACTGGACCGACGAGGTGCTGCCGTTCGCGTACTCGCTGGCACGGACCTTCTGCTCGGCCAACCGTTGGTTTTGCTCGGCGCCGTGCCAGACCTATCCCAATCGCCGCTTCCTGATGGCCGGCGCGGCCTACGGCGACATCGCGACCGACACCTCGACCCTCCAGGACCCGCCGCCCCCCAACGGCACGATCTTCGATCGCCTGCACGCCTACGGCATCAGCTGGACCAACTACTTCACCGATCTCCCGCAGACGGGAATCATCCCCTCGATCATCGAGTCCTACCCGACGAACCTGGCGCCGAGCGCCCAGTTCCTGGCCGACTGCGCCACCGGATCCGGCGGCGGGCTGGTCGGCGCCGTGTTGCTCTCGCCGTTCATCGCGCCCGGGACGGTGAGCGCGACCCCGTATGACCACTACTCCTCGTTGGCGAGCTGGGAGACCCTGCTCGGCGTGCCGCGACTGGCCGACGCGGCCACCGTCCCGGCGACGTTCGGGGCGGACGTGTTCACCGCCCCGACCGGCTGAGCCGACGGCTGGCGAACCAAGGTCCCTGACTGGTAGGTCCCCGTCGACTCGATCGGCGGGTCACGGTTGTCGCGGCTGTCGCCGTGGTCGCCCTGCTGGCCGGTGCTGGCACGGTGCTGGCGAATTCGGGCGGCTGGTTCGGGTCCGGGAGCGACAACGACTGGCCATACAGCTCGCCTGGATACGCCCCGGTTTTGGCGACAGTCGGCGACATCTCCTGCCAGCCGGGGTCCCCCGAGCCGGGTGAGAAGGCGACCGACGTCTGCACCGGTGGTGCGACCGCGACGACCCGCAACGCCGCCCAGAATGCGACTGCCGAGCAGGTCGAGGCGATGAAGCCGGCACTGGTCGCCGTGCTCGGCGACGAGCAGTACCAGAACGGCTACTACTCGGACTTCGAAGGCTCCTACGACAAGTATTGGGGCGCGTTCAAGTTCCTCCAGCGCCCCGCCCCGGGCAACCACGAGTTCTACGACAACCACGGCCAGTTGGGCACCCGCGGGCTCGGCTACTTCGACTACTTCAACGGTATCCAGCACAACGCGGCCGACGGCTCGGAGATCGACGAGACGCTCAGCAACGGAGTCACCCAGCCCGAGCCGCAGCAGGAGGGCCAGGCCGGCGACTTCGGACAGACCGGAAACGGTTGGTACCCCTACAACCTCGGCTCGTGGCATCTGATCTCGCTTAACATCGAGTGCGCCGATGAGCCGGGCGGCTGCAGTCCGACCGGAACGTGGTTCGCGAGCGAAACGAAGTGGCTGGCTCAGGACCTGAACGAGGACCATTCGAGGTGCACGATCGCCTACTGTCACCAGCCCACCTTCAGCTCGACGGCCAGTCCGACCACGTCGGACAGCACGGAGGGAGCGACGGCGGATGCGTGGTGGAAGCTCCTGTACGCGCACCACGCGACGCTGATCCTCAACGGGCACGATCACGTGTACTCGCGCTTCGCGCCGATGGACCCGGCCGGCAACGCTGATCCGCGCCACGGCATCCGCGAGTTCATCGTCGGCACGGGCGGCGAGTCACTGGACACGGTCATCCCGAGCACGCCGAACCTCCAGGCGTGGGCCGACCAGTACTACGGAGTGATGAAGCTCGTCCTGTACCCCGACGCGTACTCCTGGGACTACCAGTCGGCGATGGAGAGCCCGGCCGCTCCCGCCGGGACGCCGCCGACGTACGCCGACAGTGGCTTCGGTCGCTGCAACGGACCTCGCGGCCTCGACTGATTGATGCATCATGGGTGGGCCGGCTCCGGCCGGCCCACCCATTGCTCTTGGCCGTGCGATCCGGAACCCGACTGCATCTCCTCGTCGTCTTGGCGCTTGCGCTGCCGGCAGCGGCCTGTGGTGGGGGCGGATCGGCGTCCAAGACGAGCCAAGCCGCCTCGGCGCCGTCCGGGTCGGCTGCGCTCCCGAACGGGAGCCGCCTGGTGCTCGACACCGTCCAGCCGCTCTCCTGGGCGTACGCGGCCGACGGCTCGCTCTACTACGCGTAGCCAACCCCGTGGGCGAGCACGTCGGCGAGGATTACGAGCTGACGCGAGTCGACATGGCGACGAGACGTGTCGACGCCATGCACCGCTTCACCAGCCCGATTGACGACACAGTCCTCACCGGCGGGTCGTTCTGGGTTACTACCACCGACGACCAGGTGGCTTGGCTGTGGCGACTGGACCCCGACTCGCTCAAGGTCCGGTCCGACGAACAGCTACCGTCCTCGCGCGACACCGAGGGCATCGTGGGCTCTGTCGCCGTCGCCGGCGGGCACCTGTGGATCGGCAACGGCGTGCTCGATCGCGTGTCACTGGCGACCGGACGAGTCGATCGAGTCGTCAATCCGAGCCATCCAGGGCCGGTCGAGGTGGCGGCCGACCACGCGGGACGGGTTCTGCTCGCGAGCCTCGGCTACGAGCACCCGACCTACGTCGCCCGTCTCGACCCCGACACCGGCGCCCCCCTCTCCGAGCTCACGGTCCCCCACAGCGACACCCAGCCAAGCGTGGGAGGAATCGTCGACGGCGGCGCCTGGGTCGAGAACACGGTCGGCTACCGCACCAGCGCATGGCGCATCGCACTCGGCACCTTCGAGACCACGAAGGCGGACGTCGTCAATACCGGCGCCAGTCGATTCTCGATTCGGACGATCGACGGCGTGCTGTGGGTGACCGAACCGCTCGGCGAAGACAACTTGAATTACTGCGCGGATCCCGTCACCGGTCGGCCCCTCGCCCGCTTGCCGCTGCTTCCGGGCAACTCGGTGTTCCTCACCGCCGACGAAACGAAGTTCTTTTACACCGATGTTCCGGTCAACGCCCACGCGGTGCGGCTCGAGACGGCGCCGATCAGCCGCGATTGCGTTTCCTGAGCGGCCCCGCAGCCGTCACCGGCGCGGCCCCTGGATCACGTCGCCTGCAGCGTCTCAGCCCAGAACTCCCTGGTCCCTAGCCGTTTCGCGGAGCCGCCGACCTTGCCCGACACTGCGACCTGCGTTCCCCCGGCACCGTCGCCGGCGGTGAAGCTCACCTTCACCGTCTCCCCGCTGATCATTCGCGAGGCGGCCAGGAACACGGGAAAGCTCCATCCGGGGCGGAACGTCAGCGAACTCGCGTCTTCGGCGGCCAGGCGCATCCTGCCGGTCACGCGCACGCGTTCCGTGACGGGTCCTTTCAGCCTCGCCTGAGCTTCGGACGGGGTTCCAGGCACGGACAGGTCATACGTGAACGACTGGGCCATCGCGATCCTCCTCGGCTCGGGCGACGGGTTTGGAAGCGGTTACCTTCTCGAATGATGAACCGATGATCAACCGGAGGTGGACATGGCGGTGAAGGCGTGCCTGAACGGCGACCGCGCGCGGGCCGAGCATCCGGCGGTTCCGCTGACGCCGGCCGAGCTCGCGGCCGACGCGGTCGCGGTCCGGCGCGCTGGCGCCTTCGCCGTCCATGTCCACCCACGCGACGACCGGGGACTCCAGACCCTGAGCGCGCGGGCCTGCGATGCGGCGGTTGCCGCGATCCGACGGACCGTACCGGGACTTCCGGTCGGCTTGTCGACCGCGGAGGCAATCGATCCCGACCCGTTCGCTCGGGCGGCCGCGGTACGCGCGTGGCACCAGCCGCCCGACTTCGTCTCAGTCAACTTGGGGGAACTCGGCTGGGCGGGAATCGTACGCGCGGCCGTGCACGCCGGGATCGGGGTCGAGGCGGGTCTGGCTACCCCGGCGGAGGCCGAGGAACTCGCGCGCAGCCCGTTTGGGCACCAGGTCGTGCGGGCGCTGGTCGAGGTGCAGGGCGGCCTCGAGGATGCCCGCGCGATTGCCGAGTTGGTCCCAACCGGCGTGCCCCAGCTATGGCATGGCTATGGCGAGCGGACCTGGGAGGTGCTGGCCGGGGCCGCGGCCGCGGGGATCGACGTGCGCGTGGGCCTGGAGGACGTCCTGGTCCTGCCCGACGGCAGCGCCGCCGCGGACAACGCCGAACTGGTGGCCGCGGCGGTGGCGCTGACCATTGACTAGTTCCGGTTCCCGAATATCTGCAGGAAGAACAGGAAGACGTTGAAGATGTCCAGGAAGATGCTGGCGGCGAGCTGGACCGAGTTCGCCATGCTGGTGCGGCGCAGGCGGTTGAAGTCGATGACCGTGAACCCGCCGAAGATCACGAGCCCGGCGACGCAGTAGATGATGTTGGCGTGCGGGATCGCCACGAGGATCGCGACGAACCCGAACACGATCAGCGCCAGCAGCGCCCAGAAGAACACGCGGTAGTAGACCGACAGGTCGCGCCGGATGGCATAGCCGCCCGCCCCGAGCGCGGCGATGAACGCTCCGGTGGCGCCGGCCGCCTGCCACAGCGCGGCGGGATCCGTGTGCGCGTAGTAGGCGATCGTCGGCGAGACGGCGAGACCCAGACACAGCCCGAGGCCAAACAGGAACGCGATCGCGAGCTGCTCGCGTGCTCGGCGTGTGGCGAAGTTCAAACCGAAGATGCAGGCGAACGCGCCGATGAAGAACAGCAGCCCGGCGCCGCCGCTGAGATTGCGCCCGACGTAGGCGCCGAGCGCGGAACAGCCAACGGTTAGCGCGACCAGGCCCATCACCTGGCCGAACACGGTGCGGGTGTCGCCGCGATCGATCGCTCGGCCCTGGGCGTACCCCAGGTCGTTGTATGTCGGCATTGCTCGCTATGTCCTTCCCGGTCGATTCAAGTAGGCGCCTGGCCGGGCGGACGTTAGACCACGCGGAGCCCCCGGGCAATATCAATCGATGGCCCGTACATGCCGGAGCCAGCCACCCGCTAGCATCGCCCGACCGATGAGAATCGCCCGCCAGGAAACGACGATGCAAGCAAGGGCCGCTAACGAGACCCTGCTCGACCGGTTGCTTCAGACTCCGGCTCGACGGCCCATACTCGAGGCGATCTTCTTGCGGATGCCGCGCCACATCGCCGTGCAGCGGAGCACTCTCAACTCGTCCGTCGAGTGGCAGGTAACCGGACGCGCCGACGGCGGCGCGGATCACTACCGGCTCGATTTTTCAGACGGGCGCTGTCGGGTCAGGCGCGGCGTTGATGGCGACCAGCCGGCGCTCACGGTGACGCTCAGCGCCGGCGAACTGGTCCGGTTGGTTACCCGGCGCTCGAATCCGGTGGCCGCGTTCTTCACTGGTCGCATCACGATCGCCGGGAACGCGACGGTCGCCGCCAAGCTTGGATCGCTGTTCCTCGAGCCGGCGCAGCGCACCGGCCGTTGAGGAGCTAATTCGGCTCTAGCCGATTCGGCCCCCCGCTCCGCCGAGCCGCCAGCCGAACAGTCCCGTGAGCGACCGAGCGCCACGCGCTCCGTTGAGGTAGAGCGAGACGCTCCCGTCGAACTGCTCGGATGAGCCGCCCAGGTCGATCCGGTATGCACCGGGAGCGATCGTCCAGTGGCCGGACGGTTGCGGCGATGGGGTCGCGGTCGGGGTCGTAGGTGAGGTCGTACCGGGAGTGGTGCCCGTGGCCGGACCGGAGCGCCAGTACGCGAACGAGCTGGGCCGGAACTCGAGCGTGACCAGCTTGGTCTGTCCCGGGGCCAGCCACACCCTCTGGAACGCGCGCAGCTGCTCGGGCGGCTCGCCCGTGCTCGCCGGGTCGTGGACGTAGGCCTCGATGACGTCGCCACCCGCGACGCGGCCGCGGTTGGTGTCCGCCACGTTCAGGAATACATCGCCGTCCCGTCCGGCCCACCGACCGACGATCCGCCGCGCGAAGGTGGTGTAGGAGAGGCCGAAGCCGAACGGGAACAGCGGCTGCTGGCCGTGCGTCTCGTACCAGCGGTAGCCGACGTCGATGCCCTCGTTGTAGTCCTCCTGCTCGAGCTGGTCATAGTCGTCCGAGGCTCCCGTCTGGAGGTTGGTGATCCCCGGATACTCGGCCGCGGTCGCGCCCGGGCCCCGTGAGTCGCTCGCCGGGAAGGTGATCGGCAGTCGCCCAGACGGATCGCTGTCGCCGAACAGCAGCGAGGCGACGGCGGTGCCGAACGTCGCGCCCGGCTCCCACATCTCGAGCACGCCGGCCACCTGGTGCAGCCACGGCATCGCCACCGGGCCGCCCGTCAGCACCACGACGGTGCGCGGGTTGGCGGCGGCCACCGCCTCGATCATCTGGTTCTGATCGCCGGGCAGCGAAAGGCTCTCGATGTCGTGCCCCTCGCCGATCTCACGGCCGGCGAACACGACCGCTACGTTCGCCTTGGCCGCCGCCGCCGCCGCCTGCTGGACCAGACTCGGTCCACTGGACGGCGGGAGCGCCAGGCCAAGGTGCACCTCATTGCCGAGGAACGTGTTGAAGTTGAAGATATTGAGCGTCGACGGGAGGCCGGCAACGCCCTCCTCCGAGGAGTAGTAGAGCGCGATCGGGACCGACTGGCCCGCCGTCAGGTGGACGGTGGCCTGATCGATCGTTCCGAAGTCGTCGCGGAGCCGTTGCGATACCAACTGACCGTTGACGTAAAGCTTGGTCGTGCCCGACTCGACGACCGAGAAGTTGTAGTCGCCGGTCACCGGCGGGGTGTAAATCGCCTGGTAGGAGGACGACCAGTTATCCCACTGGTACTCGGAGGGGATCGCCACGGCCGGGCTACCACCATTCGGGACCGCCGGGAACGACGATTGCCCCTCGGCGCCGCCTGAACCGTTGTAGTCGACCGACGGGACGACCTGGGTTCCGAGCGTAGCGGCTGGATGGGTCGGGTCGTTGCCGCCGTAGTAGGTGGCCAGGAAGCCGGGCTGGCTCGTGGGCGTTGCCGGCGTGACGGGGGTTACAAGGGACCCCGGACCGTTCGCAGCCCCGTCGCCGGCGAGCAGCGGCTGCTCGATCAGACCCACCGAGCCGGGCTCATAGGTGACCGTCCGGGCCGAGCCCGCACGCGCGACGATTCCGCTCAGCGCGCTCGAGTATCCGAACTTCTGGCCGGTGACGGTGTCGGTGAACACGTTGGTCGGATCGACAAACGCCGAGCCGTCGTTGGCGACCTGCGGATTCTGGGCAGAGACCGGACCGAGCGAGGTGTCCGAGTTGGGGCCGGCCTGGGTCCCGATCACGGCGATCGAGTGGACCGGGTTACCGATCGGCAGCACTCCGCCGCGGTTCTCGAGCAGAACGGCGCCCTCCTCGGCGAGCTTCGCCGAAGTCGCCTCGTCCTGCGTGATCCCGTCGCCGATCCCGTTGTTGTTCGGTGGGTTGAGGAACCGCTCGTCCTTGACCGACTGGAGCACCAGACGGCGCACCTCGTCGACCAGCCGCGCCTGGGAGATGATGTTCTGACTCCCGTCAGCGTTTGTCAGCCCGTCGCCGCTGCCGTCGCCGACGATCGCCTCGAGCTGGGCCAGCGTCAAGCTCACGTCGCCGCCATCGCCGCCGTTGGCGAGGTTCAGCTGTGACGAGTCGCGCATCGCCGTGGCGGCATCGGGCGTGAACGTGCCCTCGAACCCGTACTCGCCCTTGATCAGGTCGTTGAGGATGAATTCGTTGCCACACGAGTCGGCGCCCGTGTACGGCGGGGCCGTCGCCGCGTTGACGATCGCGTAGCCGCACATGACCGACATCGCATTGCCCTGCTGCGGCGCCACCGCGGCCTGCCACGGCGGTCCGTAGATCTCCTCGAGCGCACGCTCGGAGACCAACTCGTTCTCGCCGGTGTCGTTGGGGTTGCTCAGTGACAGCGCCTGACCCGAGCGACCCTGCTCCTGGGTGTAGGCGCAGCAGTGCTTGACCGTCGTCATCACGCCCTGGGCCTGGATCGCCCTGACCTCCGGGGCGACGAGCGAGCCGGTCAGAAACGGGTCCTCTCCGAAGTTCTCCTGCTCACGGCCGGTGTGCCAGGTCCGATCGATGTCGATCACGGGTCCCAGCACGCCGCTCAGGCCGGTGCGATGGAACTCGCTCCCGAGCATCGTGCCGTAGGCCGCCGCGGCCTGCGGGTCCCACGACGCCCCGACGGTCAGCTCGCTGGGGAACGACAGGCCCGAGCTGCGCTCGCCGTCGGCGCCGTCGTCGGTGCCTCCGGCGACGGTGAGCCCATACAGGGCCAGCAGGTTGGTAGTGCTCCCGTTGGCCGCGTCGATGTTGTTGCCGGTGGCGAGCGCCGCCTCCAGCCGCTGCAGCGTCGACTGGCTCGCCGCACCACTCGGGCCGTGGGCGTAGAGGGGCGAGGCCGGGTTCTCCAGGTCGTCGATCACGTACTGCGCCTGGCACTCGGCGCCGAAGCTCGGGTCCTGCCAGGGGGCGTTCCCGGTGGACGGCGGCACCGGGCAGCGCGGCGTCACAAGCAACGCGGGCTGCGTGGACGGCCCGCCGGGGTATCCCCCGGGTACGTGACCGGCGACGTCTCGAGGCGCGCGAGTCGGACGCGCGGCGGCACCTGCATTTGGCCCGACCAGCAGGGCGAAGGTAAGGACGAGGCCAGCAAAAAGCGGCGCGGTCAACCGGCGCGTGGTAGCCACCATGAACCTCCCTTGGGGGACGGTTCAACCTACCGCGCGAAACCGGATTGTCAAGCTCGTTGAGTCACCGGGATTAGGCCCGGTGAAGGCGGGTGAGCAGCAGCCCGACGGTGATGACCTGGGTGAGCACGCCGACCGCGACCGGAGGCTCGATCTTGGTGTGGTTGGCGTGGTGCAGGGGGCGCGTGACCCGCAGCCCAGTGCGCAGCTCGGCCACCATCACGAGGTCGGGCAGCACCCCACCGAACGCCCCCGCGGCGGCGAGTCGGTGGCGACGAGCCAGCGCCGCGGTCAGGAGGCTGGCCGCGACGAGGTCGGCGAGCATCGCCGTGCGGTTGGACAGCCGGTAGTCGGTGTGGGGGACGCGGTCGAGCGCCAGGTGGCTGATCACGCCGGCGGCCACCGCCCCGCGGGAGCCGCGGGCGAAGCGGGACGCGAAGGCACCGGCCAGTGCGTGTGGGGTGGCGACCATCAGAGATGAGATCCGTTCAGTCGAAGAGATCGTCTGGATCGCCCCAAGGTTGAGCACGTGTACGGCATTCCGACCTTCAGACGGGCGCGCACGAGCTGGCCGGGGAGAATTGCCACACGCGAGCGCGCCTGCGTCCCATCGCTCGCACACGCGCCCGGAGCTCCGCGTCGCTCCACGGCGAGGCCAAGCAGTCGTCCGCGCCGGTCTGAAACGCACTGATCCGCTCCTCGACGTCCTGGCCGCGGACGAGCGCGATGATGCCGGCAGCCGGAACGGCGCGGCGCAACTCGCCACACGAGGCCCCGACGAACACGATCACGTCCGGGGCGAAGACGCCACCGAGCCGTATCGCTTCCGGCTCGTCGACGCTGAGGACGTCGTGGCCGTCGCGGGCGAGGACCCGAGCAAGCTGCTCCTCGCGCCGTTCGCCGACCAGGAGCACCCGCATTCCGGTGAAGTCCGCGGCGGGCGTGTCCCGGGGGAGATCCTCAGTCCGCTCAAGCATGTCTGCCTCTCTTTCCTGACACGTGTTCCATCGTGCATCAGAGCTTGGCGGCCGGAGATCAGAGGAGCATCAGAACCTCATATCCGTTCCGTATGAGCGCCCCCGGACCCGAGCCCGCGGTCCCGCCCCCGCCCCGGACCCGGACCCGGACCCGGACCCGGACCCGGCTGAGGTAACCGGGAATAGGAGGGTGTTGCGTAAATCTGGGTGGTTGTGAGGTGCACACAACCACCCGGCGCGGGATGGCGACAGTGGGCACGATTCGGGGAAGGCTGGTCGAGACCGCGCTGGTCCACCCCCTGTGAGTTGGCCACAACACATCGACGCGCGCCGGGGTTTGTGCACCAGCCTCTGCCTAGAAGCTAGGTACTCGAGCCATATGGCTATTATCACTCGCTCACGTTCCAAGGACACCAACCATGGCTAGAGCCGGCCTCACCGAGGATCTCGTCGTCGCCGAGGCCGAGCGGATGGCCGACGAGGTCGGCCTCGACAACGTGACGATGGCGGCGCTCGCGCAGCGCCTTGGCGTCCGCCAGCCGTCGCTCTACAAGCACGTCGCGAGTCTGCCGGCGCTACGCCGGGCGGTTGGCCTGCGGACGACGATCGCACTGACGGAGGAACTCGCCCGCGCGGCGGTTGGCCGCTCCGGGGATGAAGCGTTGCTGGCGATGGCGCGGGCGTTCAGACAGTGGGTCAAGGCCCACCCAGGCCGCTACCAGGCCGGCCAGCGCGCACCGGAGCCGGGCGACGCCCCTTATGAGGCCGCGGCGGCGGGCGTGCTCGAGCTGTTCGGCAGCGTGCTATCAGCGTTCGAGCTCAGCGCTGACGACACCATCGACGCGATCCGCAGCCTCCGGGCGGCGATGCACGGGTTCGTCAGCCTCGAGCTACTCGGCGGGTTCGCGATCCCGCTCGACATCGACCGCAGCTACGAGCGGCTCGTCACCGCCGTGATCCGTTCCTTTTCAGATCGGCGCCCGACCCCGGTCGGCGCCGGTGACGACCACCTTGGAGATACCCATGCGAGGTCATGACACCACCCACGTTCATCCGTCCCCGATCCGCGGCCCTGCCGCCGTCGTCGAGATTCTCTCGTTCGTGGCCGAGCTCGCGATGCTCGCCCTCCTCGCCGTGACCGGGGCGCGACTCGGTGCAGGCACACTCGTGTTTGAGCTCGCGCTGGCGATTCTCCTGCCGCTGTCCGCAGCCTCGATCTGGAGCGTGTGGATGGCGCCACGGAGCCCGCGTCGTCTGGCGGATCCGGACCGCTTCGGTGCTCAGGTGGCGCTGTTCGCCATTACGGCAGTGCTCGCGGGGACCGCCGGCCTGGCGACGCTCGGCATCGCATTCGGTGTCATCGCGACGGCTCTCTTCGCCCTTACCCGGGTCCGCTAAGCAAAGACCCACCCAGCAGTCGAGCGGGCTGACGGCGGCCTCGCGCTTCGCCATGCCCGGTCGACGAGTTTCCAGCCCGAAAAACCATGGAGGAACCATGAAGACCGAATCCGTAACCGACAACCTGATCCGCCTCGATCGCTATCGATTCGTCAACGCATACCTGGTACGCGAGGACGACGGGTTCACTCTCGTCGACACCACGGTTTCCAGGACCGGCACGGCGCTGATCGAAGCCGCTCGTCAGGCGGCTGGAGCCATCAAGCGAATCGCCCTGACCCACGGGCATGGAGACCATGTTGGGTCGCTGGATGAGCTGAAGTCGACGCTCGGGGCAAGCGTCCAGGTACTGATGCCGGAGATCGACGCCCGCATCCACGCCGGCGAGAAGGTCGTAGACGGCAAGCTCACCGGCAGCTGGCCCAAGCTGAGCACCGTTCCCGACGTGCGGCTTCAGCCCGGCGATCGCGTCGGGAGCCTCGAGGTGGTGGCGAGCCCCGGCCACACGCCCGGGCACGTGTCCTTCCTCGACACTCGAGATCGGTCGCTGATCGTCGGCGACGTGTACACGTCGTACGGGACCACGCAGGTGTCCAACCATTTCTACTGGCGGTTCCCGCTGGCCGCGATGGCCACCTTTGACAGGCTGACCGACCTCGAGTCCGCGCGGAAGCTGCGCTCGCTCGACCCGAGCATCCTCGTGGTCGGTCACGGGCCGACGGTACGCAGTCCCGGCGCAGCGATGGACGCCGCCATCGCCCGGGCCGGCCGCTGACGATTTCGCCGCCCTCCCCGCCGGCGCGGGCCTCCCGTCGGGGGGCGAGGTTTGGTAGGACATTGGCCGAGACTTGCCATCCGAACTGGTCCGAGGAGCACCCAAGGGGCGATCCGTGAACTCGACGCAAGAGCCTGACGCTGATTTCGAACCGAACCCGGGTGAGCACGTTCCCCGGGGCGCCCGGGACGGGCAACGCGCACGTCACGGCGCACGACGGAGCCGAGCTCACGGACGGGGTGTGATCCAGCATCCGGGGTTCGCGGTTGACCCGTGGTCGCTCCGCGAGTACGCGCTGGACCTAGAGTCGCTGGCGCAGACCGAGTCGTTGCTCGCACTCGCCAACGGGCACGTTGGTCTACGCGCGAATCTCGACGAGGGCGAGCCGTCCGGCCTTCCCGGCACTTACCTCGCCGGGTTCTACGAAACGCGGCCGCTGCCGTACGCCGAGCCGGGCTACGGGGATCCTGAAGACGGACAGACCGTCGTCAACGTCACCAACGGCAAGATCATTCGACTCGTAGTCGAGGACGAGCCGTTCGACGTCCGTTACGGAGAGCTGCGCAAACACGAGCGGATCCTCGATCTCCGTGCCGGGCTGCTCCGCCGGACCGTCGAGTGGGTCTCGCCGACGGGGCGGGCGGTGCGCGTCACCTCCACCCGCATCGTGTCGTTCACGCAACGGTCGATCGCCGCGATCCGCTACGAGGTCGAGCCGCTCGACCAAGCTGCCCAGGTGGTCGTTCAGTCCGAGCTCATCAGCAACGAGACGCTGCCGATGGCCGAAAAGGACCCGCGAGCCGCCGCGGCGCTGACCGCGCCGCTCGTTTCCGACCTGTTTGAGGCTCAAGACGTCCGCGCGGTTCTGGTCCACACCACGAAGGCGAGCAAGCTGACGGTCGGCGGGGCGATGGACCACGCGATCGACGGTTCGGACGGTATGGCGAGCATGATCGAGGCCTTTGACGACGTGGCTCGGCTGTCGGTGACGGACACCCCCGGCCCCGGAAAGCCGCTACGCATAACAAAGTTCCTCGCCTACGGCTGGTCCGGCAACCGGAGCGTCTCGGCGGTGCGCGACCAGGTCGTCGCGGCGCTGGTCGGGGCCGTCCAGACCGGCTGGGACGGGCTCGTCTCCGGACAACGCGAGTTCCTCGACGACTTCTGGGATTCGGCGGATATCGAGATTGAGGGCGACACCGAGCTCCAGCAGGCCGTCCGTTTCTCGCTCTTTCATACCCTCCAGGCCGGCGAGCGAGGCGAGCAGCGTCCGATTCCGGCAAAGGGCCTAACCGGCCCGGGGTATGACGGGCACACGTTCTGGGACACCGAAGCGTTCGTCCTGCCCCTGCTGACGTATTCGCGACCCCGCGCCGTCGCCGACGCGTTGCGCTGGCGTCACAGCACGCTCGATCTCGCGCGGGAGCGGGCGCGGTCGCTCGCGCTGCGTGGAGCGGCGTTCCCGTGGCGGACGATTCACGGCGAGGAGTGCTCGGGCTACTGGCCGGCGGGCACGGCGGCGTTCCACATCAACGCGGCGATCGCCAATGCGGTCGAGCGATACCAGAGGATCAGTGGGGACGAAGCGTTTGAGCGTGAGGCGGGCGTCGAGCTGCTGGTCGAGACCGCGCGGTTGTGGCGCTCGCTGGGCCACCATGACGCCGCCGGGCAGTTCCGGATCGACGGCGTCACCGGCCCCGATGAATACAGCGCGATCGCCGACAACAACGTCTTCACGAACCACATGGCCGCACGCAATCTGCGAGGCGCGGCCGACGCTATCGAGCGCTACCCAGACCTGGCCGAGCAACTCGAGGTCGACGCCGAAGAGAGTGCAAGCTGGCGGGACGCCGCTGACGCGATGTTCATCCCGTACGACGAGTCACTCGGTGTTCACCCTCAGTCGGAGGGGTTCACCGAACACCAGGTGTGGGACTTTGACTCGACTCCGATCGAGAACTACCCGCTCATGTTCCACTATCCGTACTTCGCCCTTTACCGCTCGCAGGTCGTCAAGCAAGCCGACCTCGTGATGGCCCTGTTCTTCGCCGGCGAGGCGTTCACCGCGGAAGAGAAGGCTCGCGACTTCGCCTACTACGAGCGTCTGACCGTGCGCGACTCGTCGCTCTCAGCGTGCATCCAGGCCGTAGTCGCGGCCGAGGTGGGTCACGTCGAGCTCGCCTACGATTACTTCGCGGAAGCGGCGCTGATCGACCTGCACGACCTCGGGCACAACACCCGCGACGGGGTACACGTGGCTTCGCTCGCCGGATCGTGCATAGCGGCAATTGCCGGCTTCGGAGGTATGCGCGACAGCAGCACGACGCTGGCCTTCATGCCCCGCCTCCCGCAGGCACTGACCCGGCTCTCGTTCGTCATCTGCTTCGGCGAGGCGGCAAGACTGAAGGTCGAGGTGGAGCCCGCTCGGGCGACCTACACCCTGCTGAGGGGCGACACGCTCGAGCTCCACCACCACGGTCGAGCGGTCACGGTTACGAGCGGCCACCCGGTCCACCGCGCGATCCCGCCGGCGCCGGTGCTCCAGCGGCCGACGCAGCCCCGGGGGCGAGCGCCTGCTCCGGCGACTCCGGCCCCGGCGGACGATCCCGAGGTGCCGGCGTCCTCTGCGTGAGTGCCGCGACGCGAAATACCGGCGTAAGCGGTTGACAGAACGAGATCAACCCCCCACCATCGCCTTTAGAGGAACCTACTGACTGGAGGTCGACGTGGCGCAACGTGAGGTTGGTTTCGAGAGAGACATACGGCCGCTCTTTCGCGAGAAGGACATCCAGTCGATGTCCGCCAAGTTCGATCTCTCGTCCTATGGCGACGTGAAAGCCAGCGCGCAGCAAATCCTCGGGGCGGTCGCGAAGGGGTCGATGCCGTGCGACGGTGCGTGGCCCGAGGAACAGGTGACACTGTTCCGCGACTGGGTGGACGCCGGCTGTTCGGCCTAGGTCCTTCGATCGGCCCGACGACACAGCCGGGCCGCTGAATCACGGAGAGCTCTCGCGATACTGCCAGCCCACGCGCTGGACCCTCGCTCGGCGCTGGAGCAGCACCAGCCCGGACGCGGCGGCCGCTTCGTTCCTCAGATCGAACCTAACGCCGGCGGGATCGGAGCGAGCTCCCCGATACTCGGCCTGGAGCTGGGTACGGGCGTCGGCGGGCGCATATACCACCAGCTCCTCCCGCCCCACGTCGATGCGGGCGATCGGGTCGGACCCGACCTTCACCACAATCGCGCCAGGAGACCGATCGATCGAAACGTCGGCGGGCTGTCCGCGCTGGAGCGCATCGATCAGCGCTTCCACACGCTCGCTCATACCGCTCGTCCTCCAATGGTCTCGATAGGCGGCACAGTCTAACCGCCACGAGCGGGTCAGCCGGGCGGGACTCCACAACGCCCTGAGTCAGCTACAGCGTGACGAGAGCTTCACCGTCAACGTCGTCGCGCTGGACTCGAAAGGTAACCCCTTGCCGAGAACGAGCAGCACGGTGAACCTGACTGCCCCGCGGACTGAGCTTTCAATCGAAACTATGAGCGCCCCGCCTCGGCGGGGCGCTCAGGCGTGAGCCTCCTGCGACACGGCTCGGACAGTTCGCACAGCCGTTCCAGATCGCGCGCTGCCGCCTCCTCACGATCGAGCGCGGCGCGGTACCGGAAGTACGTCGCGTCCAGGTCGCGAGGAGTCGCGTCGAACCAGTCGCGCAGTGCGTGCTCGCATTCGCCTTGCGCGGTTAGCCAGACGATGTGAGCGTCATCGAGCAGGCGGACGCCGATTTCGGCTGTCTCTTGATCTGCGGTACAGGTCATGACTGATCAGCCATCTCGGTCGCGGCGTGCCGGCTCACCCGACTCCGACCCGAGGGCCGCAGCGAGATGATCCGGCCGTGCTTACCACGCTCGGCGGACTCGGTGTCCGAGACCGCCGCACCGATACGGTCGCGCTCGGTCCGCGCCATCTGATCGCGGATGTGGTCGCGCACCAGGAGGTATGTCAATTGAGGGTGCATGTCCATCCTTTCTGTTTGTCGGAGGGTCACTCGCCAATCGCGGCCATCAGGTCGGGGTCGCCGCGCAGCGAGGTCAACGCCCGCTGCCGGGTTGGCCCGATGCTTCCGATCGGCATGCGCAGGGCAGAGGAGAGTTGCTGGTAGCTCGGAGCGGGGTCCGCGGTCAGCGCCTGCAGGAGCACGCGCTGGTGCGGCGGGAGGCTCTCGATAGCCCGCCTCAGGACCGCTTCACGTTCCCTGCCGATGAGGTGCGCGGTGGCCTCTGGACCCATCGTGTTTTCGGGGAGCTCGCTGGGGTCCGTCGGCTGCTCTCGAGCGGAGGTCCGAATCAGCCGCAGGCTCTCGTGGCGAGCGGTGATCGCAAGCCACGCTCCTAGAGCTTGCGGGGTCCGGATCCGGTGCGCGTTCTCGATCAGCCGGAGCCAGGTGGTCTGGACGACGTCCTCGGCGTCGTACGCGTTCAGCCGGCACGAGCGCGCCACCGCATGGATCGCGGTCGAGAAGCGACTGAATAGCGCGTCCCAGGCGCTGTCCTGGCCCGCGATCGCGGCGCTCAACAGGTCTGCGCTGACGCCGATGGGCGATGCGGAGGATTGGGAGGGAGTAGGCATTTGGCGGTCTCCGTGGAGGAGTTACTCGACTGCCGCCAAGGTACGAATGCCGCGGCGAGGCCACATCGGGAGACCTCGTTATTCGAGTCGCGCGGGCTAACTATCTTTGGGAGGGCGGGCCATTACGCCGACCCCGCCCCTCGATCAGCGGCGACGGTGCCGCGGAGTGCCCGAGCTGGTCAATCGTGCGGCACGAGACCGAGCCGTTCGGCGACGGCCGCGGCCATCGCACGGTTCGGAACCTGAAGCTTGCCCAGGATGTGGGAGACGTGCACGCCGGCGGTGTGCTGGCTGATGTACAACCGAGCGGAGATCTCTCGATTGGTCAGGCCGGCGCCCACCAGGCCGAGCACTTCGAGCTCGCGATTGGTGAGGTCGAACGGCATGGCGCTGGCCTCGCTGGGCCCCGCGGGAGGCGCGGCTTGCGCGGCTTGCGCGGCTTGCGCGGCCGCAGTCAGGCTCAGGCGTGCCCGGCGCGCAACCCGGCGGATCTCTGTTTCCAGCGGCGCCGCGCCAAGCGACTCGCTCAGCGTGAGGGCCTCGGACAGCGCGTTCTGCGCCTGGGCCCGAGACCCGCGGGTATGCACCAGGGCCTCGGCGAGGCGGAATGACGAGTAAGCGAGCTGGTAGGGCGCCCCCTGTCCCCGCCAGAGCTCCGCCGCCGCCGCCCAATCTCCCGGGGAAGGCTCTTGTGTCGCGCGGCTGAGCTCCGCTGCGCAGCTGGCGAGATGGGCCTGAGCCTCCGGCGGGGTCGCGCGCTCGCTCCGGTCGGCGAGCAGTTTTGCCAGCTGCGCGTGGTGATCGCGTGCTCGCTGCTCAGCGCGCGCCGCCCCCGAGTCGTCTCTGCCGAGCCGCGCGCGCTCTGCGGCCTCGGCCTCGACGCGCGCGCCGCAGGAGTGCAGCAGCGGAACGTGCAACACGTTTTCAGCATCACCGAGCTTCCGCAGTCCGTCGGCGATCCGCTCCCGAGCCGCCAACGGTCTCTCGCGCCAGAGCTCGAGCTCGGCGTATCCCGCGTAGACCGGGGGGACGAACTCCACCAGGCTCGACGCCTCGCAGAGTTCCACCGCACGGTCGAAGTGGCCGGCGGCCTGATCGAACCGCCCCTGCGCGACGTCGAGCCGGCCGGCCACGCTCACCATTAGCAGCTCCTGCGTCTGCTCGAGCTGGCGAGCCTTGAGCTCTCTCAGGCGATCAGCCAGCTCGTCCCAGCGGCCCAGTCGCAGCAGGTCGTCGGCGGCGTTGACCGCCATGAAGTTTCCGTACGAGTCGTAGGCGCCGGCGGCGTCGGCCACCTGCTCGCCCGCGAGCATGATCGCCAGCGCATCTTCGATCCTGCCCTGCAGGCGAAGCACTTCGCCCAGGTCGAGGTGGATCTGGACGAGGTCTTCGGCGCTGTCGGCTCGGCCGGCAAGCCCGAGCGCCTCCCGCAGATCTCGCTCGCCTTCGTCCGGATGTCCGAGGAACGCCACGGCGACGCCCCGGACGGCCAGCGCCGAGCTCTCGGTGGCGAGCGTCTCCTCCCCTTGGGCCAGCCCAATCGCGACCGTCGCCTTGTACCGGGCGTCCTCCCAGCGTCCAAGGTAGGAGAAAGCGAGCGCTTCGTCGACGTGCAGGCGCATCCGCTCCGCCACGCAGTTCTCGGGGAGTAAGTCGAGCGCTCGGCCGTAGGCGTCAATCGACGCCTCCACGTTCCACGGCTGATATCGGCCGAGTCGCTCATACAGGGCGGCGGCTCGCAGGGGATCCGAGTCATGATCGAAGGCATTGAGCGCTTGTTGACATAGCTCGCGCGCCCGGTCGGAATCACCCATCCAGCGTGCTGCCTGCCCGGCGCGCGCGAGCAGGCTCACAAAATCGAGGGCGGCCGAGCCTGACGCGGGAGGCTCGCGATTCCACAGGCCGATGGCTCGCTCGTAATGCGCCAGCGCCTCGCCATATCCGAAGATGCGCTCGGCGGCCAGGCCAGCGTCGATCGATGCCAGTAGCGCCCGCGATGACTCGTGCGCGAGGCTCCAGTGACGAGCCCGTTCGGCGGCGGTGTCCGCTCCGTCATAGCGCTCGAGCGCTTCTGCGTAGCGCCCGTGCATTCGGGACCGCTCGGCCGGCAGCAGGTCGCCGTAGATCGCCTCGCGGACCAGGGCGTGGCGAACCGCGTACTGACCGGTCCGGCGATCGCACACGAGCACGTTCTCATCGACGCAATCTCGCAGTGCCCGGTCGATTCCTTGCGCCGGCAAGTCACCGGCGAGATGGATGAGGGCGTCGTCCACCGGGCGCGCCGCCACCGCAATTAGGCACAGGAGCTCGCGAGCGTCATCCGGAAGCGCCTCGGTCCGAGGGAGGAGTGCGTCCTGAAGCCGCTCGGGAAGCTCCTCGGCATCTTCCGCATCGGCCGCCAGCAGCTCCTCGACGAAGAAAGGATTACCCTGCGCCCGGGCAAAGAGCCGACGCACGAGTCCCGACGGCGGCTCCCGGCCGAGAATGCTCGCCACCTGCTGCTCGACCGCCTCCTCAGTGAGCGGTTCGACATCGACGCTCCGCACGCGGTCGCTACGGGCCAGTTGCGCGACGAAGCGCCGAATCACGCTCGCCCGGCTGAGCTCGTCGGAGCGAACCGTCGCGACTGCCGCGAACGGCGCGGAGCGCAGACTCTGCACGAGGAAGCGTAAGAAATCCCTCGAGGAGGTGTCCGCCCACTGCAGGTCCTCGATAACCAGCAGGACCGGTGTTGTCTCGGTCAGCGCGCGCAAAAGGACGAGCAACCATCCGAACAGACGCGACTGTCCGAACTGGTCGTCGCGGCGCACGTCGATCCCGGTGGGGCCGATCACGTCGGGGAAGGCATGCGCGAGCTCGTCCCGGGCCTGCGGCGGCAGGCGCGCAATCGCGGGATCAATCATCGCCTCCGGCACGTCCCGCAAAGCCGCGGCGATGGGCGCGTACGGGAGCTCTACGCCCGAGAGCTCCAGGCAGTCGCCGGACATCACGAGCATCCCGCGGTCCCGACCTACGGCCTCGGTCTCCCGCACCAGCCGGGTCTTACCTACGCCCGCCTCCCCGATCAGGAGGGTCAGAGAAGGCCGGCCCCCCTCGGCCTCCTCCAACGCCGCGTTCAGCGTCTCGATCTCAGGGTCGCGGCCGACCAGCTGGGGGCTTGAAATCGACATCGGCCGCGCCGGCGCCGTGTTCGGCCGCTATCCCGACTGTGGCCCGATGCTGACGGGCAGCGATTCAGAGATGAGTTGAGGTTGAGCTTGGTTCGATGCCGGTCCCGACGTGATCACGGCGAGCACATAGCATCGCGGATCACCGTACTTGTAGATCAGGTTGAGTATTGGGCGGGATAGCGTGAATCTGAGCGGGACGGTCTGCTGTTGCCCAGCCGGTACCGATACGTTCCTGATTTTCGACAGCTGCGTGGGATTCGGAATTGTCGGGAGACCCGCCGTCGGGCCGAGTTGCTGGGCGAATAGCGTAAAGGTCGCCGGGCAGGACGTCGCCGATCCGGGCGGCTGGCAGTTGGCGGTCACGGTCACCGCTCGTTTCAGCTTCCAGGGTCGAGTCGGTTCCGTAGGCTTGATCGGGAACCCTTGGCTGGGTGCGCTTACCTGCACTGCGGCCCCGAGTGCAGGACCGGCGAGAACGGCGGCTACCGAGCTCAGCACCACGCCGGCGACGAGGACGCCGGCCGCCCGGTGGCACCGCGTGCCGAAACCCCCTCCAGTCGCGATTGGCCTATCCGGCCGCTTCTGAGACATACGACTCGACCCCCTTTGTCTCTGGTGGAGTCCAAAAAGGATATTTGAGTCGTCTAGGGCTCAGCAAGGGGCTGAAGACGAATTCGCTGCAAACTCTTACTTTGCGGCCCTTCCGCAATCGCCCAGATGTTGGCCGCCGGGGCAGCGCGGGAGCGAACTGTCGATCTCTTTGAGGAGGCATCGGGCGCAGCGGCGAAGCACTCGACGGCGCGTGCGATCCAAAAAATGGGCCCGACTCGCGTGCGGCCGCAGCCGGCCCGCGCGCCCCTTCGACGACGAACGGCCTACTTGGTGGTCATGATCAGGCCGCGTCCCGGCAAAAGGTTGCGGGCGGTCCGCCAGATCGCCTCTCCCGCCGCCGCTTCTCTGAACCTATCGCCAAACACATGTGACATGAGACGGCTGACGTGGTCCAACGGAAGCCCCCGAGCGAGCGAAAGCCATATCTGCATCTCCCGCGCGTGCCGCGAGCTGTTGAATCTCAATTCGAGTTCGGCGGGCGGAAACCGCTTCAGCAAAACAGCGGTGATTTGGTCGTTATCAAGCCCGCTAACGTGATTCGGGAACGCCAGGTTGAGTCCGTCCGGCGTGAAGTCGTGGATCCGCGCCCACTTCGAATCAAGGACACCAGGCTCCGGGCTCAGGCGAAGCAGCGCCATGGCGAGGTGCTCGGCTGGCTTTGCATGCGGAACGAGGTGCAGCGGCAGCGAGGCGTACTTGAGCGCAGCTGCGGCAAGGTCGCGTATGGGGGCAACTTCCACCATCACTACCGCCGTATCGAACACCACGACGCGATGCGTGTAGTGGGTCTTCACTAGCCACCGTTCGCGACCCTGGCGAGCGTCGAATACGCCGATTGCCTCTGGCCTTGGCGCATTCATTTCTTCTGACCCTGAGCGAAGTATGCGACGCCAATCAATACGACGGCTCCGCCACCGACGTACAGGAGCCATGTTCCCCCGCCGCTCCCATTTCCCCCGCTGTACGGTGTTGGACTTTGGCCGCTCGCCTCTTCGAGGCCTGGGTCCGCCGGGACATTCACGACCTGATTACTGGACTTCGGCTCTTCGAGATCCGCGACGTAGTACGGCCCGACGTGCGCGAACTGTGTGATCCGGACAGACAACGGCGACGTGTTCGCCACGCCCACCGGCGCGGCCAGGCTGATGATCGGCGCCGACATGGCGATGACGATGATCAGCCACCGCCGGGCCACCTTCATGACAAGCCCAAGCATTTGTTGACCCCTTCCTACGATCACCTGGCGCACTCCTCGCGCGCGCTCGTGGGTGGACACTCCAATCTGCTGCGGCTTAAGAGCGGAAACGAGCGGCTTTGATACTGGGGTAACCAGCGCAACTGGGGTAACCAGCGCACCCTTCGAGTCGCTCTCCGGGTCCACGACCTCGACTGCTGCCGCGAGGGGTTTGTTGAACCAGACCCGTTCAGGGCGGCGCAACGCTGAACGGCCGCCGGCGTGCGCCGACGGCCGTTCGTTGGCAAACAGTGGCGGTGGCGCCCGGCGGCGCCACCGCCGAACCCGAGTTAGTTGGCCACCGCCCAGGCCGCTCCCTGGCCGTTGGCCTGGTACGAGGCGCCGATCAGCAGTTGATCGCCAAGCGCGTCGAGTGCCACCGCGAACCCGTATTCGGCCTCGCTGCCTGACACCGGGTCGTCCAGCTCCCGCTTCTGGGTGAGGGTCGGGTAGCCCGCGAAGATGAACGCGCTGCCATCGGTGCCATTCCGTCCTGTCGCGCCGATCAGGGCGGCGTTACCGAGATAGTCGAGCGCGACCGAATAGCCGAACGCGTCCGAGCCACTCGGATTCGAGGGCCCGAGCTCTTGGGACTGGGTCCAGGCACCCTTGGAGTAGTCGTAGACGTAGGCCGCGCCGTCGCCCAAGTTGGCGAACGGGCTGCCGACGAGAACACGCGTACCAAGAACGTTCATCGAGACGGAGATGCCGAACAAGCTGCCTTCTGCGGCATCGCTGGCGACGAGCTCCTGCTGGGAGCCATTGAGCTCCGAGACGACGTACACGGCGCCCTGTACGTCGTTTCCCAGCGGCGAGCCGACCACTCCGGTGAGCCCGTCCGGCGCCTCCGATACCGACAGGCCGTACGCCGCGCCGGCGACGCCCGGGTTGACGAACTCGCGCTCCTCGCTCCACGCGTGGGCGCCGTGAACGAAGGCGTATGCGGCACCCTGGTAGCCGTTGTGGGTAGGCGCTCCGATCAGCGCGACGTTGCCGAGTCCCGACAGCGAGACGGACGCGCCGAACTCGTCGCCGGGAGCCCCGTCGGGTGCGGTCATCTGGCCGTTGAGAACGTAGCGGCTCCCTTGCAGCGCGTAGGAGTAGACGACTCCGTTCTCGGTGCTACGGCCGGTGTAGGCGCCGACGAGCGCGGTCGAGCCGTCGCCCGAGAGCGCCACCGAGAACCCGTAGCTGTCCGTGGCGGCTCCTGCGGGGGATTGGAGCTCCTGCTGGAGCGTCCACTTGCCTGCCTGCTCGACGAAAACATATGCGGCGCCAACCGCCCTGAAGGGCGCACCGACCAGCGCTGTGTGCCCGTCGGCAGTCAGGGACACCGTCTCGCCGAAGAAGTCACCCGGCACCCCGTCCGGCGCCTGGAGCTCCTGCTGCTGACTCTGCGCCTGACTGGCGCCGGCGGCCGCGACAGCCGGTGCCACGCCGAGGTTCTGCGCGATGGCGTGGGCGAGCGACGACGGGACCGACACACCGTCGTGCGCCGCCACGTTCGTGAGCGGCGACCCTGGTAGCGACGCGGCGAGGGACCCGCTGACCCCGAACACCAGCGTCGCGGCAAGCGTCACCGCAGCGGCAAATCCACTCCTCTTCACGACATATCCCCCTGACCTTTTGTTTGGGCAGCCCGAGTCGGGCCGTTCGCGGCAACAGACTAAAGAAAGACCAACTTTCTGGATATCGCGGACTTGACACTTCGTCAGCAAGCTGACCGGCGGAGCCAAGCGGCGGCGGCGTCCGACCGGTAAGCGTCACCCACCAGCTGTCGCCATATACGAACCAGCTCGTCCCGGCGCCGCGGGCCTATGATGGGCTCGTCCCGTGGACTGGGAGAGCGACTGATGCGAGAGGGACCCTGGACAGGCCGATATCCGGCGGCCGCGGCGCTGGTTATCTTCGCGCTGGTTCCGTACCTGGTGCTCTCGGCGGCGCTGGAGCCGATCACGCCGATCATCGCCAGGGATCTGCATGCGAGTCTGCAGACGATGAGCCTCAGCTCGGGCCTGGCAAACGCTGGCTATGCCGTGGGGACGGTCCTGGCGGTTCTTTTGGCGCAGCATCTTCCGCAGCGTCGGATGCTGGTCCTCTATGCCGCGGTGCTGGTGCTCGGCTCGGTGCTCGCGGCGGCCGCTCCCGATGCCGGCGTCTTCATCACTGGGCACGTGTTGCAGGGCCTGTGCACCAGCCTGCTATTGATCGCGGCCGTCCCTCCGCTCGTAGTCGCGTTTCCCATCTCGAAGCTGCGCTGGACGGCGATGATCCTCAACGTTTGCATCTTCGGAGCAGTCGCACTGGGGCCGCTCGTGGGCGGCATCCAGGCGCAAGCCGACGGGTGGCGTCCATTGTTTTGGATCATCGCCGGCATTGCCACGGCGGCGCTCGCGCTGTCGCTGCTGACCTTTCAGGACGCCCCGCCGGCCGATCCGAGCGCCACTCGCAACCCCCTCCCCGTCGGCCTAGCCGCCGCGGGCTGCGTGGCCCTCTTCTACGGCGCCTCGGAGTTGCTCACCCATTCGTTCCTGGACGCTGTGACGCTCGTGCCACTGGTGAGCGGGCTCGCGTTGATCGTTATTTTGTTGGTGTACCAATATCGCGCCCGGCGACCACTGCTATGCATACGCCCGCTCGGTAGCACGCTCCCGGTCAGCGGGATCGTGGTCGCGATGTGTGCGGCGGCTAGCTCCATATCCGCGGTCGCGCTCGCCGCCGTCCTGCTCACGGACAAGTTCACTCCCGTGCACCTGGGGCTGCTTCAGTTCCCTGAGTTCATCGCGGCGCTGATCACCGCGGTCCTGCTGGGACTGGTCTTCCGGACCCGGGGACTCCACTACCTGGTGCTCGGCGGCATGCTTTCCCTGATCGCGGGGATCCTGGTACTCCAGTCACAGCTCCCGCCCACGTCCCTCGGGATGGCGCTCGGCTCTGGACTGGTCGGACTCGGCGTGGGCGGCTCGGTGGCACCGGCGCTGTTCATCGCCGGCTTCTCGCTGCGCAACAACGCCCTACAACGCGTGTTCGCGATCATCGAACTACTGCGGGCCGTCGCCGCATTCGCGGTCGGGCCGATATTGGAGCACGTCGCCGCGACCGTAGGAGGCAGCCGGACTGCCGGCACCCACACCGCGCTCTGGATCTGCTTCGGGATCGCGACCGGCGGAACGCTGTTCGCCGTCTCGCTATACGCGCTAGGTCGAGTGCGCCCACCCGCGCCCGCGCTGGACGTATGGAGCAGCGGTGAGGCCCCGGCTTGGTACTCGCCGCCGCTGCTGGATCGAATCCGTGACTCATCCCGGGCCACCGTCCTCACCGAGCCGCTCGCGTGTGACGCAGGCGGACGCTACGGGGGCCCGCGCGACGGGGACGGAGCTGCGCCAGCGGCCGACCGTCGGACAGGCGCAGTGACATGAGTCCCAGCGACCTCGGCCCCGTGCTATTCGCCTACGACGGCTCGGAGCTGGCCAAGCTCGCGATCGAGGAGGCGGGACACCAGCTTGAGCCGGGAAGAGATGCCGTCGTGCTGACCGTATGGCGTCCGTTCGCGGTCGGGTTCATTCCACCCCACGACGTCAAGTTCGACGCGGCGGCAACCGACCAGGTCAGAAAGGCTGCCGAGGAAACCGCCGCCGAGGGAGTGTCGATGGCGCAAGCGGCGGGCTTCCGTGCCCACAGTCTCCAGGTCGAGGAAGCACCAACGTGGAAAGGGATCGCCCGCGTCGCCGACGACTACGACGCCGGGCTGATCGTGCTCGGCTCCCACGGCAAGAGCGGTTTCCCAGGCATCTTCTTGGGCAGCGTGGCGGCCGCCGTCGCCGCGCATTCGGGGCGCACAGTGCTGATCGTGCACAGGCGTCCCTGAAGCGGCGCGACCCGAGCTTCAACCACTCCCCGACTGGATGAAGCGTCCGCAGCGGCTCTCGAGGTTGTGCGGGCCTCGGGCATGAGCGACTCGGACGCTGTCCGCCCAGCGCTACGTGAAGCGGCTGCGCGTCGACGCGTGCGATCGGCGCTGCGTGAGGAAGTGCTCCGTCTTGCCGCAGACGACGCCGACCGCGAGGAGATGCGAGTCGTTCGACAGCAGATGGCCGAGCTCGCCCCACACTCGATCGCTTAGGCGATGGTCCGCGGCGAGGTATTCGGGCTCCAGCGCCACGCGCTGGGCGCGGGCGGGAACAGCGCGGAGCGGGCTACGCCGTTGTCTTGCAAGCCGACGAGTTTCTGCACTTGAGTACAACGATCGTCGCTGCAACGTCCACGAGCGCGCAACCCGCAACGTTCCGACCCGCGATCGCCGTCGATGGCGAGGACACGCGCGTGCTCGTCGAGCAGACCACAGTGGTTGATCCCCAGCGCCTCGGACGCTCGATGGGTCGACTCGAAGCCAGCGAGTTGCTGGCTGTCGACGAGGCATTGACGCTCGTCCTCGGACTCTGACCCTCTAACAGCTCCTCACGTCGGGCTGCAGACGCGCCCTGACGAATCAATGGCAGTAGCGGTAAGTACCCCCAGCCGGATTCGAACCGGCGATCTCCTGCGTGAAAGTAGCGAGACCCACCCGGGACGATGACAGTCGTGACGGATTCAGATGAGCGCCGGCAGCTCGACGCCAGCTACGTCGCGGACCACCTGGAACGCGCGTACGCATTGACGGGTCACGGGGCACATGGCGCCACCGTCGAATGGGCCGGGCTGATCGGCCGGCCCGTCGGAGTTCACGCGCGAGTGGGCATACACCGCGCTCTCGCGCGCGCGGGCGCGCACGCGCGTGTATGTCGTCGCGGAGGCGACCAGAGCGCAGCGTGAACGTGAACAGTACGCGCCACCTGACCCGGAGCGCACGCACATCAGAAGAAGCGCTCGACGTCCTGACGCGGGCGATGAGGCGTCAGGAGGCGGAAGTTCTCGCCCTTCAACAGTTCGACGGTCCGGATCTCGCCCCGGCCGTTCCCGCCGAACTCCCGCGCACGCCACTGAGCGAGCTTTCTGAATCCGCAGCCGATCGCGCAACGACGTTCATGTCCCCACGGATAGGTCCGCTGATCAGCGGCCCGGGACCGACCGACTACCCCGCACTGCGGTGGCGAGCTCGAGGCCACGACCGAGACACCAGCCGCGAGCGCTAACACCACCGAACATCAGGCGCGCGCCGGCGCCGCTCACATGCGTAGCATCAGGAGCATGCGAACAACCCAAGAGATCGCGGAGTCAATAGACAATCGGCTTCGCGAACTGAACGACGAAATCAAAACGTTGGACGCCGCCCGAATCGCGCTCGACGGGCGCGAGGACCGGCCATCCCGACGGCGCCCTGCCGGCGTGACCAAGCGGCGCAGCTCGGCCCCCCGCGCAAGCCCCCGGACTAAGGCATCCACGCAGTCAAAACGTCAGGCATCAGCCCACGTCGGTTCCGAACCAGTGTCACGGCCGCGCACGCGCGCTCGCACAGCACCTCGCCCAAGGACCCGTCCGACGAGGAGCGTCATAAACGCCGACCGGCTCGAGTCGCTGTTGTCAGGCAACGGCGGGCTAACCACCTCCGCGCTCACCGAGCAAGCCGGCGGGAACCGCGACCACGTACTCAGGCTGCTCCGGGACTTGGAAACGGCTGGCCGGATCCGCCGGACCGGCCAACGACGCGGGACGCGCTGGCACGCGATCACCGACGAGGACCGCATCCGCGAGCGCGCCGCCGAACTCGAAGCCACGCGCAAGCGACGTACGTGACCGCCGCGAAGTCGACTAACCGCTGAGCCCGCCCCGCGGCGCCGGACCGAGCGAACCCTCGATCGCGGCGAACCGCGATGCCACTCTCCGCCGCCGCCTGGCCCTGGATCCCAGCGACAGCGTTGTCGCCGTAGGCATAGCGCGACCCGATGCCAAGCTCGCGAGTCCTTTCGTGCTGGCATTGCGTTTGCCGGCGTCGATCTTGGCGGACGCGTCCTACGCACCAAAGCAGCGGCGAGCCCCGCGCCGGTCGGCGTAAAGCACTCGTCGGGTCAAGGGCGCCGCTGCGACCTCGGACCTGCGCGCGGGCTGCGTTCGGGATTCGCTGTCTTCTCTCTCGCAAGGAAGCAGGAGTCTGGCCAGAGTAGTGCTGCTCGTCCCTTGGGGTAGAGCCACCAAGCGAGCCGCCGGTCCTGTGTCAGCAGCCGCCGGTCGTGCGGAGCGCACAAATTTGGGCGATCGGTAGCGGTCATGAGCATTGAGTCGACGCGGCTTCCGCAACCGTGGGGCAAAGGCATAGCGACGCGCCGGCGCCCGGCGTGATCGAGATGTCGACGCAAGCGCAAGCCGGCTCGGGACCGTCACCGCGATCGAAGCGATCGTCCGCCAGGACGGCCGCCGTCCGTCGAATGCAGCCACGGGACGCGGCCGGCCGTTGCTGCTGCCTGACGCCTGAAGCGGTCACGCCGACCGCGTGGCTCCTCTAATCGCAGGCGGTAGCGACGTGTTGGCCGCCGCTGGCCTGACCCCCTGAGTTCGGTCCGACCCTTGTGAGAGTTTCTCGCGCCCACGATCATGGGCGAGGAAGGAACTCTGATGAAGCGACGGAGGCACACGCCGGAGCAGGTGATCCGCAAACTGCGCGAGGCCGAGCGGCTGCTCGGCGAGGGCAAGACGATCCCGGAGGCAGCGAAGGAGTTGGGGATCAGCGAGCAGACGTATCACCGGTGGCGTAACCAGTACGGCGGGATGAAGGCCAACGACGCGAAGCGGCTGAAGGAGCTCGAGCGTGAGAACGCGCAGCTGAAACGGATCGTCGCTGACCAGGTGCTTGAGAACCAGGCGTTGAAGGAGATCGCTCGGGGAAACTGGTAGGCCCGGCCCGTCGGCGCCTGGCGGTCGCGATGCTTCGCGACCGCCTCGGCGTCAGCGAGCGCTGGGCATGCAAGGTGGTCGGGCAGCATCGCTCGACGCAGCGTCACGAGCCCAAGCGGGGTGATGATGACGCGGCGTTGCGTGCCGAGCTGCGGAGGTTCTCGGTCGAGCGTCCGCGGTGGGGGTACCGTCGCGCGCACCATCGGCTACGGGAGCTGGGCTGGGAGGTGAACCGCAAGCGGGTGCAGCGTCTGTGGCGCGAGGAGGGGCTGCGGGTCCCGCAGCGCAAGCGCAAGCGTCGGCGGCTCGGGGGGTCGACGGTCCCGGCCGAGCGGCTGCGCGCGGAGCGGCAGAATCACGTGTGGGCGTTCGATTTTCAGTTCGATCAGACCGCCGACGGGCGGGCGCTGAAGCTGCTGAACATCGTTGACGAGTTCACGCGCGAGTCGCTGGTGATGCTGGTGGCGCGCAGCATCGACGCCGACACCGTCGTCGCGACGCTGGAGCGGCTGGTCGCCGAGCGCGGCGCCCCGGAGTTGCTGAGGTGCGACAACGGCCCGGAGATGACCGCGCACGCGCTGCGCGACTGGTGCGTGCTCTCCAAGACCGGCACCGCGTTCATCGAGCCGGGCTCGCCGTGGCAGAACCCGTTCGTGGAGTCGTTCCACTCCCGCGTCCGTGACGAGCTGCTCGACGTCGAGGAGTTCTCCTGCCTGGCCGAGGCGCGCGTGGTGATCGGCGATTGGCAGGAGGATTACAACTGTCGCCGGCCGCACTCATCGCTCGGGATGAAGGCGCCCGCGGTGTTCGCCGCCGAGTGGGCCAGCAAGGAGAGGCTGCCGGTCGCCGCCTGACCCGGCGACCGTGCAG
>CAVWRC010000006.1:0-418953 GCA_963757235.1 uncultured Solirubrobacterales bacterium
CGCTGCTCGCGCCAGAGCAGCATGCGGCAGCCGTTGTCGAGCGCGTCCTGGTCGCCGTTTTTGCGGCCGACGTCTATCTGCTGCCACGCCTCCCGGGTGGTCAGGTCGATGATTCCCGCGTCGTAGAGGCGCTTTATCTCGGGAAGGCCGCCGTCCAGGTACGCCTCGTGCATGCTCGCCTGGTCCTCGAAGATCTTCTTCTGCATGGTGAGAAAGAGCGTCTCGTAGAAGCCGAGCTCGCCCGCCGCGTCACGGCGAAGGTGTCGCCACGCGCGGCCGAGAGACTTGACGAACTGACGCGCCGCGTCCGGGAGGATGGCGAGGTCCATGAACGCGGCATAGAAGGTCGCCCCGATCACGTTCGCCATGTCGGCCCAGAGAAGAAAGTGGTGTGCGACGAAGCGGTCGCCGTAATAGCTGTACACGGCCTGGATCGTCTGCCGGTTCTGATCCACACCGCGCCCGGGCCGCCAACTCCTCGGATCGATCGCGGCGGCTTTCATCGCCGCTTCGACCCATTTTTGCTCTAGCTCGCCGGGGTCCATACCTGTACGCCCCTTATTCAGTGGCCCTTCCGGACGGGTGTATGATCGCCTCTGCAACCGAGGGGGACAAGGGGCAGTGGCCAAGAAGGTGATCATCATTGGCGGCGGTGTCGCCGGCATGACCGCCGCACACGAGTTGGGCGCTCGCGGGTTCGACGTCGTGGTGTACGAACTGCGCAACATCGCCGGCGGCAAGGCGCGGAGCTTCAAGAATCCAGGCCCGGATCCGGCGGTTCTGAACTGCCCCGGTGAGCACGGCTTCCGATTCTTCCCGGGTTTCTACAAGCACATCCCGGACACGATGAGCCGCATTCCGCTTCCTGGCGGACGCACAGTGCTCGACAACCTCACGCAGTCGACCAGGATCATGGTCGCCCGGGAGGGGGCCCCGGCCCTGATCCAGCCCGCACAGTTCCCGCGCTCGCCCGGCGAAGTCGAGCTCGACCTGAAGCTGGCATGGGCGTTCGAGACGCAGCTGGGGCTCACGGTCGGCGATCAAATCCACTTCTCAGATTTGATGGGCAAGCTCCTGTGCGCGTGTGAGCGACGCCGCTTCGAGGAATACGAGAACGAAAGCTGGTGGGACTTCTCAGGAGCTTCGAGCCGCTCCGAGGCTTATGGCACCTACATGGCCGACGGGCTCACGCGTACGCTCGTGGCGGCTCGGGCGAGGGAGATGAGTGCCCGCACCGGGGGTTACATCCTCCTCCAGCTTCTCCAGGACATGCTTCAGCCCGGGATGCAGGTCGACCGCGTTCTGAATGCTCCGACCAACGACGCATGGATCGATCCGTGGCTCAGCCACGTGCGTTCGCTCGGCGTCGACTACCGGCTGTGCCACCGAGTGGATGCAATTCAATCCGACGGGGACAAGGTGACGGGGATTGCCGGCCACCAGATCACGTGGCCGAAGCAAGAGGTAACTATTGCCTTTGAAGACACCGCGGATTACTACATCGCGGCGGTGCCGGTCGAGGTGATGCAGACTCCGTCGGCACTGGACGTCCCCCTGAAGCGCGAGGTGCCCGAGCTTGGAAAGCTCGACAAGCTCGTGTACCGGTGGATGAACGGGATCGTCTTCTACCTGAAAGAAGACGTGCCGCTGGTACACGGGCACGTGATCTTCATCAATTCAGCCTGGTCGCTCACCGCAATCTCGCAGCGGAGCTTCTGGCCGGGTGTCAACTTCTCCCAATTCGGAGACGGCAGCATCGGGGGCATCCTGTCGGTCGACATCTCCGACTGGCAGACCAACGGCTGTTATTCCGCGAAGGGCAAGCCGGCTGATGAGTGCACCAAGGATGAGATCAAAGCCGAGGTTTGGGATCAGCTGAAGGCAAGCCTGAACGTCTCGGACGAGGTGCTGCGCGACGACAACATGATCGACGGCTTCCTCGACCCCGACATCGTCGCGCCCAATCCGGACGGGGCGGACACGAACCTCGAGCCGTTGCTCGTGAACGAGAAGGGCTCCTGGGCCAACCGTCCCGAAGCCGCCTTACCACAGGTGCCCAACCTATTCCTCGCGGCCGACTACGTGCGGACCTACACCGATCTCGCCACCATGGAGGGCGCGAACGAGGCGGCGCGGCGAGCCGTCAACGCGATCCTCAACGCGGAAGGCTCGCGCGAAGAGCGCTGCGAGCTGTGGAAGCTGCACGAATGGGGCGGGCCGTTCGCGGTCGGCCGCATGGTCGACGGCCTGCTGTACCGCTGAGCGCACCCGGCGCCCGAGCCGGACGCGGCAACTGCGCGCAGGCCGAATCCGAGCAGCCGGTCACTCTTGACGGCCGCGCTCAGGGTCAGCGCGCCAGTTCGACCTCGCAGCCCGCCCCCTCGATCTCAGCGACGACCGCGGGATCGGCGGTCTGATCGGTGACCACCAGGCTCACCTCCTCCAGATCGCACACCTTGGCCAACTCGACCTCGCCGAGCTTGGACCCGTCGGCGACGATCACCCGCCGGCGGGCGGCGAGCAGCATGGCGCGCTTGATCTCGGCCTCGGGCAGGTTGATGTTGGTCACGCCGCCGCGCACGTCGACCCCGTTGCAGCCGATGAACGCGATGGTCGCGTTTACCTTGCCGAGCAGCACGGTGGCCAGTGGGTTGACGAGCGAGTGCTGTAGTGGGCGCACCGTGCCGCCGGTCACCACCACGGTGATCCGCGGATACGCGCCCTCGAGCTCGAGCGCCACGTTCAGGGCGGTCGTGAACACGGTGACGTCGCGCAGATCGGTCCGCGCGATCAGTGCGCGTGCCACCGCAGTCGTGGTGGTCCCGACGTCGAGCAGGACAGTCTCGCCGCTCGCGACCATGCGCGCGGCGTGGTGGCCGATGTGTGCCTTCTCGGTGGCCAGATCGAGCTCGGAGGCCTCGAATGGCTGCTCCTCCGGGACGACGCTCGAGGGCACCGCGCCGCCGCGGATGCGGTGAAGTTTGCCGCGGGCCTCGAGCGCCTGAAGGTCGCTGCGGATCGTCACAGTGGAGACCGCGAAACGGGTGGCCAGGTCGACCACCCGCATGAATCCGCGATCCTGCACCAGTCCGGCGATCCGCTCCTGCCGCAGCTCCGCCGGGGCGTCGGCGTCGACGAGCTGCCCCGAGTCGAGATTCACCCGTTCAGCTTCCCACGTCCACCGAGAAGATGTGCAGCGCTGGGTTGTATCCGGCGACGCTCCCGAGCGGGGGCAGCGCCACCGCCTCGACGGTCTTGCTCGAGTCGATCGGGACCGACGCCTCGAACACGTACACCGTGTGGCCCGAGGACCCGGTCGGATAGTTGGCGTAGTTCACCGAGGCGATCTCGTCGTTGGTCGGGTTGCCGCTCTGGCCGGACGCGTACCAGAAGTTGCCCACGTCGAGCGTGTACGTCGACGTGGTTCCGTCGGTGTAGTACACAGTGCCCGTGCCCGATTCGGGGGAGTTGTTGGCGGCGGCCAGGAAGCCAAGCTGGCCGCCAGACCCCGAGACGCGGATGATCTGCCCTTCGGCCATCGTGTTGTCGGGCTGGGCCGAGGGAACGTTCGACCAGGTGAAGCTGAGCCCGCCCGCGCTCACGGCGGCGCCCGGCGCAAGGCCGGCCGCGGCCAGACCTTGCGCCGAGTACGTCGTGCCTTCCCCATCGAATCCCTCGAACCCGGAGGACGGGTTCGTGTCGCTGTCGTCGGTGATGGCCGTGTTGTCGAAGCTGGCCGCTAGCGACGCGAACGGGACCTGGAGCTGCGCGGTGCCGAGCAGCGTCCGCGACCGACCCAGAACGTCGTACGTGGACTGCGCCACCAGGTCGACCGGCCCGGCCGAGGATGACCCTGAGGACGCCGGGGTGACCCGGAACGCGGTCGAGGCCGAGCGTCCCGGCGCGACCGTCCCGAGCGTCGCCGCGCCGCTGGGAACGACCGTCCAGCCGGCCGGCGCGTTCAGGCTGACCGCGGCGTTGTGCAGTGGCGCATTTCCCGGGTTGCGCAGCGTGGCCTTGACCGTGAACTGCTGACCGGGGTTGACCAGCGCGGCCGAGCTGACCACTCCCAGGGTCGGGCTCGGCGCGGTCGGCGGCCCGTACACGGCCGCGTTCCAGCCGGGGCTATAGACGTTCTGGACCGGCACGCCTCCGCTCTGGTCACCCAGCGCCACCAGTTTCACTTGGTCGAGGCCAGCGCTCTGATCGAGGCCCCACACGGCGATGGCCAGCGTGTTGTTCCCATCCTGTTTGAGGATCCCCGCCGGGATGTAGAACTGGTGTTGGGGGCCCAGCTTGTTGTCGTACTGGCCCATCAGCCAGCCGTTGACGTAGATGAACGCCCGGTAGTTCGCGGTGGTTGTGCCGGCGCCCGGACCTGGTCGGTCGATCTGGACCGCGACCGGCACGTAACTCTGCCTGGGCAGAGCGAGGTTGAATGAGGTCCGGTACCACCCGATGCCGGCTGGCAGCCCGCGGCTCGACCACGAATCGGGCAGCGACACCGACTCCCAGTCGCGGTCCGGGTAGCCGGGCAGATCCCAGCCGCGGTTGGTGCCGTACAGGCCGGTGGCGTTCAGCGGTCCGCGCACCGGGTCCTGGAGATTCTCGCCGCCCTGCGCGCCCTGCAAGCGCCAGGTGACCGGGGTCGAGGCGCCCTCGAGCGAGGCGCCGAGCAGGCCTCGCGGCGCCTTCTGGCCGTCGGACGGAGCCGGCCCGTAGACCCCGTCCTCGTCGTGTCCCGAGCTCTGGGTGAGCACGGCCACGACGTTGTCCTGGCCGGCGCGGAGCGCCGCGGCGGGGAACGGGAACGACATCTGGGTCTGATCGCCGCCGGCAGTGTCCGAGCCGAGGAACGCGCCGTTCAGCCACACCGAGAACGCGCCGTGCGTGCCGCCGCCGACGGTTAGGTTGATGCCCGTCTCGTTTCCGGTCGCCGTGAAGTGTGCGCGGTACCACACGAACCCCGTGTGGAACCCGTAGTCGTCGGCGTACAGCACCGGTGTCGTAACGGGCGTGGTCGGGTTGGTCGTGACCGAATGGTCGGCCAGAACCCAGTTGCTGTCGTCGTAACCGGGCTGGGCCTCGGGCGTCTCGAACGCGAAGCGCCAGCTCGAAAGCGCCGGCAGACTGACGGGCGCCGGCCTGCCGACGTTGCCGGCGAGCGATCCGTCGCTGCGAGCGTGCGTGGCGAGCGTTTGACCGTTCCAGCTGATCGAGGAGATGTGGGGCGCGGCCCAGACGGTGAGCGCGGCTGCGCGGCTCGTGTCGCCGGACAGCGCCACGGTGGAGCCGCGGGCCTGCGCGCCGCGGACGAGGTAGCTACCGCGCACGAGCGCCGGCCCCGCCGATGTGCGCTCGGGCCAGAACTCCTCGGCCACGGTCTTCTGGGCCAAGAGGAGCAGCAGGGTCGGACGGCCGCCCCCGCTGATCTGCACCTCAGCCAGTCCGTTGTGCACGTAGTCCAGCCGCTCATCACCCCGCGTCGAGTCCCACGCGGCCGTCACCGTCCCGGACAGCACCTTCACGGTCGGCTGGCTCGCATAGCGCAGCACAGTCTCGCCATCCGTCCCAGCCGGCCCGTAGAGCAGGGCGACCGCACGGTTGCCGATCTGCGCCTGGGTCATCAGCTCGGAGGTCGAGTACTCCAGCTGCTGGCCGTCGAAGGAGTCGTTGGCCACGAGCAGCCTGGCGTCGCGGCCCTGCAGCGTCAGCGATCCGCTCTGCGGAACGACCGGGTAGTAGTCGGCGGCCTGAGCCGCGGTCGGCACGTTGATCGCGTCGATCGAGACGTACGTGCCCGACGAGGAGGGGTTCTTCTGTCCGCTGACCATGATCTTCAGCGTGTGGCTGGTGTCGGCCAGGCCGCTCACCGAGTACTCGACCTGCTGGAAGTTCGTTCCGGGCGAGTAGCCGTCGACGGTGGTGAGCTGGTAACCGTCGACAAAGACGTCGGCGATCCCGTGGTTGCCCGAGGTCGGGGCGATCCACTGCACGGCGGTGCCGGTGAAGGTGACCGACATCGAGTCGCCGGCGGTGTCGCTGAAGCTCTCGGTCTGGTCGTAATCGCCGCCGGTGTAGCTCTGATGTGAAACGTGCGACCAGTTGCCGGTGTACGCCAGAGCGGGCGACGCGTCGTCGTAGGTGTAGCTGCCGGTCTGGTCGGTGCTGAGCGCCATGTGGGTGCTGACCGTGGCGGTCGACGTGGCATCGGCCTGGCGGAGGTAGACAAACTGGGTGCCGTCATCCGGATTAGCCCGCGCGGTCGCCGCGACCCCCGGATTGTCTAGCGCCGGCGCGGCCACCGCGACCGTTTTGGTCACCGACGGGGTGGCCTGGATGAAGTCCCCGATCAGCTTGTTCTCGCCGTACTTGGAGTTCGCGACCGTGTTCGGGTTGCTCGGCGTGCCGATCTCGCCGGTCTCCTGGATCGCCGCCCCGTAGTCGTAGGACGTGTACATGAACGGCGCCGGCAACCAGCCCCAGTTCGTTCCGCCCACGCCCATGTAGTTGCTCTGGATTGTGACGCCGTCGGCCAGGTTGCTCTTGTAGAAGACGTTCTCGAAGTCCGGGCCGGTCAGCGCGTAGCAGTTGGCGTAGCCGCTCCCGCCCCAGGCGTCGTAGGAGCCGCCCTGGAACTCGGGGAGCATCAGCGGCATGCCCGGCTCCGCCGAGAAGGTCGGCGGGTTGCCGAAGCCGCTCGTGTCGGCGCAGTTGAATCCGAGCGGATAGCTGTCGTAGCCAGCAATCTGCGGGCTGCCGGTCGTGCCCTCGAACGTGTCGCTCGAGTTGTCGGTGAGCGGCACATCGATCCCGTCGGCCCGCGCCTTCGCCTCGAGCTCCGCCATGTAATCGTCGGTGGAAGTGTCCGAGTGGAACAGTTCGTTCTCGACCTGGTAGAGGATCACGTCGCCACCGCGGGTGATCTGGTGGGCGGCGATGATCGGGTCGATCTCCGAGAGCCACTGGTCGGAGGCGGCGACGAAGTCGGGCGCGTCGGTCCGCGCCGTCCCCGACTGGGTGACCAGCCAGCCCGGGAAGCCGCCGCCGTCGGTCTCCGCGTTGATGTACGGGCCCGGCCGCGCGATCACGTACAGCCCCACCTGCTGGGCCATGTTCAGGAACTCGTTCATGTCCCGGACCCCGGAGAAGTCGTACACGCCGGGCGCCGGCGATGAGTAGTCCCAGTCGAAGTACGGCGTGACCGCGTTGTAGCCGTCGGCCTTGATCTTCTCCAGCCGGTCCATCCAAAGCGACGGCGAAGGCAGCCGCCACGGATCGAACTCGGCCGCGTAGATGGACGTGCGCTCGCCCCCGATCATCAGCGAGTACTGGTCGTAGGTGACCGACTGGGGCCGGCCGAGGAGCACATCGCGCGGCCCGGGGATTGGCGCAGGCGTGACGGAGTTCGACGACGCCGACGGTCCGGTCGTGTCCGACGCGGTGTCCGCGTGAACGCTGAACGAGTACGCGTCGCCGTTGGTCAGGCCCTCGACGATCACGTAGTCGTTGGGCACATCCGCGGTGGTCGTCTGTCCGGTCGATGACGTCACCGTGTAGGAGACGACGCTCGCCTGGCCGGTCGGGGGCGGAGACCAGGTGACCGTGACCGAGTTATCTCCGGCGATTGCGTGCACGTGCGAAGGCGCCCCCGGCAACCCCGCCGCTGGATCGCCGGACCTGGTCGTGGCCTGCCCGACCGCCGGCGCGGAGACGAGCACCAAGCAACTGACAAGCGCGATGCACGCGCCGCGGGCAGCAGACATTCGATCCTCCCTACGAGGCTATGGACGGCAGGCTTCCCCGGCCCGGACTCTTGCGGTTGGGATTATTAGTCCGCTTTCAGATCCTTGTCAAGGGCCACTGTTTCGAAAGCAACCTGCTTTCGGTAATGAAAGTGCGTCTTTATGCCAGACCGGCGGCGGACAGCCTCTCGGCGAGTCCCGAGGCCCGCGCGACCGGGCGGGCGACCGCGCGACGCACGGCCTCCTCGGTGCCGATCAGGATCAGCTCCCGCCGCGCGCGAGTGACCGCCGTGTAAAGCAGCTCGCGGGTGAGGATGCGGGAGCTCGGCGCCGGCAGCAGTACCACCGCGGTGTCGAACTGAGAACCCTGGCTCTTGTGGATCGTCATCGCGTACACGGTCTCGACCGCGCCCAGGCGCAACGGGCTGAACCGGAGCACCTCGCCGCCGCGCTCGAACGCCGCGGCGGGACGGTCCCCGGGGCCGGTGACGATCACACCGGTATCACCGTTATAGAGCCCGAGCTCGTAGTCGTTCTCGGTCACCAGCAGCGGACGGCCGACGTAGTCGCGCTGCTCGACGTCGAGCTCCGGGACCTCGTGGGAGAGCCAGCTGACGACGCGCGAGGTCCAATCGCTGACGCCGTATGGCCCGCGCCGGTGGGCGCAAAGGAGCCGGAACCGGCCGAGCGCCGCCAGTGCGTCAAGTGCCGCTCCTTCCCGTGCCGCCGTTGCCACCGAGAGGCCGGCCGCGACCGCCCGGTCGCGGACCAGCTCCAGGCCGAACTCGGCCTCGTGCACATCCGTCCTCAGCCACGTGATCTCGTCGGGCGCCGCCTGGAGCGCCGCGACCGTCGCGTCACCATCGCCACGACGCACCGCCTCCGCCACTCGGGCGATGCCCTCGCCGAAGCGATGCACGTGCTCGAGCACGACGACGGAGTGGCCGGCCGCCACGATGTCGGCCAGCACGACGCCCGCCTCGATCGAGGCGAGCTGACCCGGGTCGCCAACCAGCACCAGCCGCGCGTCCGGGCGAACCGCCTCGACCAGCCGCGCCATCAGTGACAGCGACACCATCGAGGTCTCGTCGACGATCACGACGTCGTGCGGCAGGCGATTGCGGCGGTCATGGGCAAACCGGCTGTGGCTCCCCGGCCGCCACCCGAGCAGCCGATGCAGCGTCGCGGCCCGCAACCCTGCGCCCGCTGGCACTTGCTCGTACACGGCCTCCTGAAGCCGTGCCGCCGCCTTACCCGTCGGCGCGGCGAGCGCGATCAGAGGCGGCCGCGTGCTCGCGGCCGTGGCGTCGGAGATCAGCGTCGCGACCAGGTGAGCCACCCTTGTCGTCTTCCCAGTGCCGGGGCCGCCGGCGATCACGTCAAGCCGCCCGCCAGCGGTCATCTCGTTCAGATCGGCGGCGACCGAGCGCTCCTCGCGCCAGTAGCGGTCGAGGTACAGGCGGGTGCCGAGCAGCCGCAGCGGCCGCGCACCGGCGGGATCGGAGTCCGCGTCGTCCTCGCCCACCGCGACCAGCGCGCTCTCGCGAAGCGCGCCGAGCCAGTCGTCGACCGAGGGCCAGGGCAGATCCGACAGGTCGACTGGCTCGTCCGATTCGACGCTCGCGGTGTCGCGGATCGTGGCCAGGTCGACGAACACGTGGCCGAGTCGCGGGCCGCGGACCGCCAGCGCAAGCGCGAGCCGCACCGGCTCGCTCTCCTCCCCCACCAGTTCGGCCAGTCGCACGGCGACGTGCACGTCCGCCGCCGCCAGCACGCCGACGTCGTTGAACGCGCGCAGGAGGCCGGTCGCGGCCAACGCCCGCCGCGCCTCGAACGGATCGGCGATGGCGCTCACGTCCGGTCCCCATCGAGCACGTCGCTCAGCGCCGCGACCAGGTCTCCCGGCGGCCGCCAGGCGAAGACGCCAGGGGCGGGTGGGCCCCAATCTTCCCCGGCCATGCCGCGAACGAACAGGTAGAGCACGCCGGCCAGATGGCGGTCCGGGGCGTAGCCGGGCAGCCGCCAGCGCAGGTAACGGTGCAGCGCGACCGTGTACAGCAGCGCCTGTAGCCCGTAGTGCGCACGGCTCATCTCCGCCGCGAGGGCTTCGGGCTGGTAGTGGGCGAGCGTCAGCGGCTCGCCGACCGGCCCGAGCCAGTTCGTCTTGTAGTCGATGACGGCGAAGCGCGGTCCTCCTAGCCGAATCACGAGGTCGATGCTCCCGGTGAGAAAGCCCCGGACCTGCGAGCGCAGCGCTGGGTCCTCGAGCCTCGCCGCGTACTGGAGCATCGGATCGCCGGTCGGCAGCCCCGAACGGAGCACCCCGGCGATCGCGTCGAGCGTCAGCCGGCCGGTGGGCGAGTCGCCCCCGGCCAGCGGCAGCTCGAACTCGAGCTCGTCGAGCCGGTCGGTGCGGGTGACGTCGCGCAGACGCAGCCCGCCGGCGATCGGCCCGAGCGGCGTCTCGATCGCCGCTCGCAACCCCTGGATGACCGCGTCAGACCCGCCGCCGAGATCGATCGCCCGGCGCGACTGCGCACCCGCGACACGTTCCGCGAGCTCCATTTCCAGATCCAGAGCGGCGAAGTCGGTCGCTTCGAACACGGTGTGGACGAAGGTTCCGAAGTCGACCCCCGCGGGCGCCGTCCCGAGCGGCGACTCGCGCTCGAGCTCCGGGTCGACATCGCCGGCCACACTCACCGGCGACACGGTCTCGGGCTCATCGCTCAGGACACCTCGCTCCGGCTCGCTCGCAACCAGCGGGTCGTGCGCCTCGGCGGTGATGTCGGTGTAAGAGGTCCGCCGCCACCACGGGTCGAGGCGGCGGTCAAACCGCGCGGCTGCCAGGTCGACCGGCGGCTCGAGCGACGGGCTCCATGCCGCCGGCACCCCGGCGAGCGCCGAGCGCTCGACGGCGATCCGCCCCGGCGCGGTCGCCGCCAGCTCGCGGAACCGCTCGACCACGGCGGCATCCGCGGGAGTCGAGTCGCCGAACGCCTTGACCACCCCGTCGGCGTCCTTGGCGAACAGCAGGCGCGCGAGCGGCGAGTTGCAGCTGTACCGTGTTCCCGCCCACCAGATCACGGCCTGGTGCTTGGCGCGCGTGAGCGCGACGTACGCGAGCCGCAGGTCCTCGCCGCGCTGCTCGAGCAGGTATTGGTCGGAGTGTCGTTTGAACGTCCGCCCCTCGAGTCCGACGTCGACCGTGTGTTTGTAGCCGGTCGCCGGGTCGTGGAACGCGACGGGCTCCTTGGATCGGATCCAGGTCGGGTCCCACAGAAACGGGCAGTACACGACCGGGAACTCGAGGCCCTTGCTGCGGTGGATTGTCAGTACCTGGACCGCCTCCGCGTCGGACTCGAGCCGGCGCGCGCGTTCCTCCTCGCCGTCGTCGCGATCAGCATCGGCGACGCGCTCGGCCAGCCAGCCGCGCAACGCGGTCACCCCGAGACGCTCCGTGCTCGCGGCGCGATGAAGCAGCTGGGCGAGGTGGCGCAGATCGGTCAGGCGGCGCTCGCCGTCGCCGACCGCGAGCACCCGTGCGGCCAGGTCCTCGCCGACCGTGATCGCCTCGAGCAGTGCGGCGACGCCTCGGTCGCGCAGGATCCGGCTCCAGCGGTGAAGGCGCCGGTGGACCTCCTCCCACTCGTGCACCCGGGCGATGGCGATCCGCTCCGCCCGCCACCCCAGAAAAGGTGTCAAAGCAGCAGTCCTAGCCCTGACCGGTGATGTCGGCCGCTCGATCGCCTCCAGCAGGGCCAGCCAATCGTGCGCGGATCGGGTGGTGAAAACGCTGCCGGCGCCGTTGATGACCACCGGGACGTTCGCGGCATCGAGCTCGTGACGGACCAGCTCCGCCGTGGCGTGGGTGCGGACGAGCACAGCGATGTGACGGGGGCAAATCGGCTCGTGCCGGATCGGCTCCCCGTCCGCGGTGCGGTGCTCGATCCGCGCGTCCGAGGAGAGCAGCGCGACGGCATCGGCCGCGAGGTCGCGCGCGATGTGGGCGCGGGCCGAATCGGTGGCGGCGAACCCGTTGTAGGTCAGCTCGATCGATGGCTCCGTACGCAGCACGACGCGCACCCGCAGTGCGGCATCGCTCGGCGCGCCCTGCAAGCGGGGTTCCTGGTGTGCCGGGGTGGCCCTGACCCGGCGGTAGGCGATGCCCTCGTGACCGAGCTTGGCGCCGGCGAACAGTGCGTCGTAGGCGTCGATCAGTGTCTGGTCGGCGCGGCGGTTCTCGCGGAGCGTCGCACGGGCGTCGGCCGTTGCCGCCGCGGTCAGGTACGCGTATACGTCGGCGCCGCGGAACGCATAGATCGCCTGCTTGGGGTCGGCGACGAGCACCAGCGTGACCCCGCCGTCCGCAAACGCGCGCTTGAGGATCTGCCACTGGATCGGGTCGGTGTCCTGGAACTCGTCGACCAGCACGACGTCGAATCGGGAGCTCAGCCGGGCGCGGGCGGCCGGGCCGCTCGGCCCTGCCAGTGTGTCGTTCAGCCGCGTGAGCAGGTCGTCGTAGGTCATGATCGCCAGCCGCCGCTTGCGCTGCTCGAGCTCTTCGCGGATCGCCCGGGCCAGGCGGTAGCGCATGGCGGCGGTGGAGTCAGTGGGCTCGTCGCGTGGTTCGAGCTCGGCCATCGGGTTATCCACGGCGGCCCGCGCGATCTTTAGCGCCTCGGCCCGCTTGAACCGCGCCGTCTCACGACGGTGGAAGCGACGGACGTACAGGTCGTCGAGCGCCTGCTCGATCAGGTCCGAGACGTCCTCGACGAACGCGGTCTCGCGGTCGAGGTCGCCGACCGTCCCGAGCTCGGCCAGCACCTCCTGGCAGAACCCATGGGTGGTCGCGATCGTCGCGGCGTCGAAGTCCGCAACGGCGTGGGCCAGCCGGTCGCGCCTGACGCGGACCTCGCCGTCGGACCCGGTCGCGAGCAGCGTTACGACCGGGTCGTCGTGCTCGACGGATGCGCCGGCGAGGATCGCGGACAGGGCCTGCTCGCACCCGACGAGGCGCTCGCGGACGCGGTCGCGCAGCTCGCCCGTCGCCATCCGCGTGAACGTGATCAGGAGCAATCGGTCAAGCGGTGTGCCCTCGGCCACGTAGCGCGCGGTCAGCGCCGCGATCGTGTACGTCTTGCCCGTCCCGGCACTCGCCTCGAGCACCGTCACCCCCGAGGGCAGCGGACCGCAGACGTCGAAGTCGGTGTACGTCGAGACGGCACTCATCGGTCGCCGATCTCCTCGCGGGCCAGCAGACCCTCCCACAGCCGTCGCGCGTAGGCGCCGAAGCGACTCGCCTCGTCTTCTTCGTACCAACGCTCGTCGTCCCGGGGCGGCCGCTCGAGCAGGTCGGACAGCGAGATCGCGCTGCCGTACACGAGCACGTGCTCGGGCTGGCGGTCCTCCTTGGGGTACTCAAACGTGCTCGTCCACGCCTTCTCGGCCGCGGCCTCCCCATCCTGTGCATATGCGGCCGACGCGTCGCACGACACCGGCAGCGGCTCGCGCATGCCTCGGTCGTAGAGGTCGATGAGCACCTCGAGCTGCGCGACCGCGACTTCGCGGTCGACCGGCAGGATCCGTGCCACCGTTACGTCGGCGTCGAAGGCGCCGGTTCGAGCGCGTCCAATGACCAGCGACTGGAACCGCCGCTCAGGGGGTGCCGCGCTGAGTGCGAGCAGCCTGACCCACGCCCGCAGCCGGTCGCGTGGGCGCACGCGCGAGTAGGAGATCGAGCGGACCGTGTCGCCGCAGACGCCAGTCACCGTCCCGGCCAGGGTGCGCCCGTCGCCGAGGGCGAGGTTGACATCGAGCGATCCGGGTGGTTCGTCGCCGACGAGTCCCTTCGCCGCCGCTGCGAGGTGCGCGACCACCGCGCCGATCTCCTCGAGCACCGGCAGCGCGAGGTGGCCCGGCGGCAGTGCGCCGCGCGCGATCTCGGCCTTCTTGCCGGCGTCGAGCTCGGCGCCGGCGAGCACTCCGTCGAGCAGCCGCTGCCCGACGCCCCATTTCTCGAGCGCGTCGAGCTCGACGGGCAGCTCGTCCTCGACCTCGTCGAAGAACTCGCTGACGCTGATCCCGAGGCGGTCGCGCAGGAACGCTTTGACCGGGTTCTCGACGAACCGCACGAGGTTGTCGAGCTCGATCACGGTGTCCGAACGGGGTGGCAGCCGGACCGGCAGGAACGGCTCATCGAGCTTGCGGGGCCGCGTTAGCGCCTGTGCACCCGCGAGCGCCTGGACGTCGAAGCTCCACGGTCCGGTCGGCGCGAGCTTGCCCGCGATGAAGTTCCGCGGATCGAACGGCTGGAGCGGATGGTGGATCACGATCTGATCACGCGGCGAGCCGTGCTCGCAGCTCACCGTCCGATCGACGATGTCGAGCAGCTCGCCGACCGGAACGGCCGGAGGGCGACGGAGGTTCGTGCGCTCGTCTGCCCCCGAGTAGGTGATGATCAGTCGCTCGGTCGCCGCCATCAGCGCGTCGAGCAGCATCTGACGGTCCTCGGCACGCGGGTCCCGGTCCCCGACATAGGGCTCGGCGAGCAGCAGGTCATCTCCGTCGCGGCGGGACCGGCGCGGAAACTCGCCGTCGTCGAGCCCAAGAACGCACACGACCCGGTGCGGAACCGAGCGCATCGGCACGAGCGTGCAGACGGTCAGGTGGCCCGTGCGGAAGTTCGCCCGCGTCGGTCGCCCACGGAGCCGGTCGGCGAGCAGCACCCGGACGTCGGCGAGCTCGAGCTCGGGGCCGTCTCCTTTGGTCGCCTCGGCGGATTCGGCGTCGACGTCGCCGAGCAGGCGCTGGAGCTCGCGACGCTGCCAGGACTCGCGCTCGCTCGTGGCAGTGAGCGAGGCGGCGGCCTGGGCGATCGCGTCGATCCAACGCGCGATCGGCTTCGCTTGGTTCAGGGTGTCGGCCGCCGTCTTGACGCGGTCGACGAACTCGGCGAACCGGCCGGCGAGACCGATCGCGCCGCTGTCCACGTCGTCGAGCGGCAGCACGCCCTCCACGAGCCGGCTGCGCTCCTCGGTCATCGCGACGCCGACCAGCATCCGGTCGACGCCCCGCCGCCACGTGTTCGCTTGGAGCGAGCCGAGCTTGAACGGCTCGCGGTGGGCGGCGTCGAACCCCCACCGGATGCCGCTCTCCGCGACCCACTCCTGCATCCGGGACTCCTCGTCGTCGTCGAAACCGAACCGCCGGCGGACCGGCTCGCGCCCGGCCAGGTCGAGCAGCTGCGAAGCGGTGGCGCGCTGGTCGGCGAGCGCGAGCAGCTGGCTGACCACGCCCAGCACCGGGTTGGTCTGGCGCAGTGAGCGGTCGGCGAGCCTGACCCGCAGGTCGGGTGGACTCTGGCGTTGTCGCGGTCCGGCTCGTCCTCGTCGTCCTCGCCCCGGTGACCGGAGCCGAACGTGGCCTGGATCAGCGGCGCGAACGTCTCGATGTCCGGGCACATGACGATTACGTCGCGTGGCTCGAGCGTGGGATCGTCCTCGAGCAGGTGCAGGACCACGTCCCGGAGCACCTCGACCTGGCGGGCGCGGCCGTGGCAGGCGTGAATCTGAATGCTACGGTCGGCCGACGGCATGGACCCGCGGGGCTGACGATCCTCGCGGATGTCACGCTGGATCGTCGCGAGCAGCGTCGTCGGTTCGGTCGCCGGCAACGCGTGGTGGCGGTCGGTGGACTCGGCAGCGTTCGCGAGCACGACCTGCAGCTCGCGCACGTCGCGACCCCACGACGCGAGCAGCCGGTTGATCGGGGCTGTCGCGGTTCGGTCTTCGTGCCTGCGCTCGATCGGTCGGCCGTTTCGCAGGTCGGCCTCGATGGTCTGCCATAGCGACGGAGACGGGTGGAGCACGAACAGATGCAGGTCGCGCTGGTGGGCGATCGCCGCCAGAAGGTCGAGGTGCGAGCGCGGGATCCGCGTGAGCCCGAACAGCGACAGCCGGGCTGGGAGCTCGAGCAGCCCGGGGTCGTCTCGAATCCGCTCGCACGCCGGCTTCAGGCGCTCGGCCGGGCTCGGGGCGCCGATCCGTTCGCGCAGGCGCCGCCACAGCTCTGACTGCCAGTCACCGGTTTGATCGCCGCGCTCCCAAGCCCTGACCAGGTCCGGGCGCTGCACGGCATATCGGTCAAACAGCTGGGCGATGTGCCGCACGGCCCCGAACCGTCGCATCGGATCCTCGGGGTCGCCACGGGCGCCCTCGAGGTGGCGCGCGAGGGTGGCGAGCCACGGATCGCCGAGGCACTCGTCGACGACCTCGAGGAGTGGCCAGACCGAGCGCTCCGCTATCCAGGGGTCGCTGTCCGGATCGATGCCGCTCGCGGACGCGAGAGCACCCTGGATCAGCCGCGCCGGGAACGGGAACTCGACGTTCGCGCACACGCCATCGTTTCGGTCACCGGTCGTCCCCAAGCGCGTCGAGAGTCGCTGGGTCAGCCAGCGCTCGATCCCGCGCGTGGGGACCGCGACGATCTCGGGCGCGAACGGGTCGTTCAGCGGCTCGAGCAACGTCGCGGCCAGGCCGTCGGCGAGACGGTCGGCGCGCTCGGCTCGGTGGACGTGCAGCATTTCTCGATGACCCTAGCTCGGCTTGTGGTCATAACTCCCTGGTCGCGCCCGTGGCATGCTTGCTCACGTGGAGCTCCGTGATGTACTCCGGCGCCGGCGGATGGTCCGTGCCTATGACGAGGACCGACCGGTCCCGCCGGACGTGATCGATCGACTCGTGCGCGCGGCGGTGCGTGCGCCGTCGGCGGGGTTCACGCAGGGCTGGGGCTTCCTGGTGCTCGACACGCCCGAGGACGTCGCGCGGTTCCGCGAGGCCGCCAGCCCCGAGAACGATCCCGACCGGTGGTTCGCCGCCAACGTCCGGGCGCCGCTGATCATCGTCCCGCACTCAAACCAGAGTGTGTACGTGGCGCGCTACGAGCAGCCCGACAAAGGCCTCGACAAGCGGTCTGACCCGTCCTGGTCCGCGCCCTACTGGGACATCGACGCCGGCTTTGCCTCGATGCTGGTGTTGCTGACGGCGGTCGACGAGGGCCTCGGCGCCTGCTTCTTCGGGATCCCGCCGGAACGGATCGACGACTATCGCCGGGCGTTCGGCGTCCCCGACGAATTCCGCCCGATCGGCGCGATCTCGATCGGCTACCCGGCCGAGCCCGCGAGGGACATCAGCGCCGACCGCAAGCCGCTCGACGAGGTCGTCCACCGAGGCCGCTGGACCACTCCCGCCTGACCCAGCCAGCCTCGCGGCGTGCTTTCCGGGCCGCCTGCGACTCTTGTTGGAGAGCCAATGTCCGCCACGACCCCCGAGACCCTCGCCACCACGGCCCTCGACCGCCTGCGCACGCTGACCGGCGACCCCGGCGCCGAGTTCCGCGACGGCCAGCTCGAGGCGATCCGCGACGTAGTGATCGACCGCGCCCGGGTGCTCTGCGTCCAGCGGACCGGCTGGGGCAAGTCGGCCGTGTATTTCGTCGCCACCGCGCTGCTACGCGAGGCGGGTGCCGGCCCGACCCTGATTATCAGCCCGCTCCTGGCCCTGATGAGAAACCAGCTGGCCGCCGCCGGGCGGCTGGGGCTGAGAGCCCACACGATCAACAGCACGAACCGCGACGAATGGAACGACGTCCGCGACCGGCTCGCCTCCGACACCGTCGACCTGCTCCTGATCAGCCCCGAGCGTCTCAACAACGCGCGCTTCCGCGAGGACATGCTGCCGCTGTTCGCCGGCGCGGTAGGGCTGCTGGTGATCGACGAGGCGCACTGCATCTCCGACTGGGGCCACGACTTCCGCCCCGACTACCGCCGCGTGAAGGACATCCTCGACCGGCTCGCCCCGGGCGTGGCCGTGCTCGGCACGACCGCGACGGCCAACGACCGTGTCGTGGCCGACGTCGTCTCGCAACTAGCGACCCGCCCCGACGGCGACGAGCTGCTGCGCTCCTATCGCGGCGAGCTGGCCCGCCCCAGCCTGCGCCTGGAGGTGCTCGATCTCCCGCGACCGGCGGAGCGACTCGCTTGGCTCGCCGAAAACCTGCCGCAAATGGCCGGCTCGGGGATCGTCTACACGCTCACCAAGCGCGACGCCGAGCAGGTCGCGGCGTTCCTGGACGCCCAGGGCATCGCCGCCGTGGCCTACAGCGGCGAGCACGAGACGGATGCCCGGATCGACATCGAGGACCGGCTGCTGCGCAACGAGATCAAGGCCGTGGTGGCCACGAGCGCGCTCGGGATGGGCTACGACAAGCCCGACCTGAGCTTCGTGGTCCACTACCAGGCTCCGGGTTCGGTCGTCGCCTACTACCAACAGATCGGCCGCGCCGGCCGGGGCGTCGACCACGCTGACATCGTGCTGCTCCGTGGCGGCGAGGACCGCCGGATCCAGGACTTCTTCATCGAGCAGGCGTTTCCCGACCGAGAGCGGGTCACGGCGGTCCTCAGCGATTTGGAGACGGCCGGCGAAGACGGCCGCACCACGCGCGAGCTGATGACCGTGGTCAACCTCGGCATGGGCCGGATCGAGGCGATGCTGAAGATCCTCGACGTGGAGGGCGCGGTGGCCCGCGACGGCAGCCGCTGGAAGCTCGTGCCCGACGCGGACTGGACCTACGACGGCGAGCGCTACGCCGAGGTGACCGCGCTGCGCCGCGCAGAGCAGCGGGCGATGGCCGCCTTCGGCTCGGACGGCCGCTGCCTGATGCGCGTGCTCCAGGAGGAGCTCGACGATCCGACGCCCGCCGACTGCGGTCGCTGCTCGGTGTGCGCCGGGGCGCGGTTCGCCACGCCGCTCGACCCGGCGTTGGTCGAGGCGGCGGGCCGGCATCTGCGCTCGAACCCGATCGGGCTCGAGGTCAAGAAGATGGCGCCCGACCCCGCCGGCGTCATGCGCAAGATCCCCGACGACGTGCGCCTCGAGCCCGGCTGGGCGCTGGCCCGCTTCGGCGACGGCGGTTGGTGGCTGGCGGTCGAGCGCGGCCTCCGCTCCGGCGAGTTCGAGGACGACGTGGTCGCCGCCGTCTCGGATCTCCTGCGCTGCGCCGGCGCCGACTGGCTCACCACGGTGCCGTCGGTGACGCTCGGCGACGTGCTCGAGCGCCTCGCCGATTCGTTCTCGGTGCCGCACGTACGCCTCCTTGCCCGCGTTGACGAGCGCCCGTCCCAGCGCGAGATGGCCAACGCGGCCCAGCAGGTCGCGAACGTTCGCGGCGCGTTCCGCGTTGTGGCGACACCGCCGCCCGGAACCGGCGTCCTGCTCGATGACCGCCGTCACTCGGGCTGGACGCTGTCGATGGTAGGCGGGCAGCTCAGGCGCGGCGGTGCCGAGCGGATCGTGCCGGTCGTGCTGGCGACGCTGCTTTAGGGCGTCTCTACCGCTTCTTGCCGGGCACGAGCTTGAGCGTACGGCCCCACTGGATGACTTCCGCCACTGCTTCCGCGCCCGGTTTCGGAGATAAGACGACTATCGCCGATACGGTCGCTGGACCCTCCCCGAACTTCGCGCCGTCGGCGGCCTTGGCGTTCTTTATCGTAAAAGTGTCTGTCTTGCTGTCGAAGTCGACGCTCGTCGACCCCGGGTTCAGGGCATCGATCGCGAGACCGGCGCCGTTCACCGGAGGGTCTCCGGTCGCCGCCAGCCAAACGTGCAGCAAGACAACGTTGTGGTCGGCTGCTTCCGTGACCTCGACCTTGATGGTGACGGAGCCATCCTTGTTCAGAGTGACCGACGGGATATTTGATGCCGGCATTTACTAACCCCCGATGCGAGTCGTTGACTTATTCGCGAATGACGGGACGTGCTCCGACCGTTTTGGCCGCCCCGCTGCTTGCGGTGATGTCATCGTGCAGACGGTCCAGGATCGAACTGGCCCTGGCGGCGGCAACCGAGTTTCCTTTCTGTTGGTAGAGATGAAGGGCTTCCGTGCCCGTCGCGCGAGCCACCTCAAGGCGTCCGGCCTGGCGGAGGATGTGCGTTAGGTCGAGCAGCACATCTGCGTGCTGGTTGACGAAGTCCGTCTGCTCGGCCAGGCTGACCGCGTGACGGGCCAGCGCCTCGGCCTGCTCGAAGTCGCCGCGCCTGGCCAGCACGCGGGCGCGGACGGAGCGCCACATCATTTGGGTCAGCAGATCGCTCGTTGCCGCTCGTTGCTCACTCAGTCTCGTGTAGTGCTCGGCTTCGTCGTCGCGCCCCTGCGCGAGCAGCGCCTGCGCGCGGAAGGCGTCGGTCGTCGAGCGGAGCGCCTCATCCTCCATGTCATCAAGAGTGTCGGAGTCCGCTTTTAGATACGCCTCGGCGGCAGCTGGATCGCCGGCCAGCATCTCGACGATTGCCCTGGGGTGCGAAACCGCCGAGTTCAGGGTGGGGTCAATGTCGGCGAGAAGGGCCTGGCTGGTGGCCAGTAGTTCCCGGGCGAGCGCGAAGCGGCCGCCCATCGCATGGAGTCCGGCGAGCGGATGCAGCGTCGCGGCCTCCGCCGCGGTGTCGGCGCTGACCTCAGCCCGGATCTGCTCGCAACTGTGGATCGCCTCGTCGACCGGAGTCGGCCCGAAGAACAACGACGAGGCGACCCAGGTGAGGAGCTCGATCCGTTCCCGTTCGGCTCCCGCAATGCGAGCGTGTTCGGCCGCCTCCTCCCATGCGCGGGCGGCCGAGGCGGCGCTCGCCTCGATCCAGTACGAGTAGGCCCGCAGGCGGAGCGCCCGGCAGAGTCCGAGGTGGTCGCCAGCCTCCTCAAAGACGGGAAGCACTCGCTCGACGACCAGCTTCGCTTCGTGCGTTCCCGGCACCGTCACTTCCTCGAGCTGCAGAAACTGCCGTTGGACTTCTACGTGTGCGGACGCGCATGCATCGTGCCGCTCCGCGGCCACGTGACCGGCCTTGACCAGCACAGATTTGGCCTTGGTGAGCTTTCCGGCCTCGATCTGGGTCGCTGCAAGATCCACGAGGAGTCTCGCGCGAAGCGGGTCGTCATCGACCGGCAACGCCGCCGCCCGTTCGAGCAGGCCGATCGCCGCGGGCAGATCGTTGCGGTGCAGAGCTCTTCGCCCGGCAGATTCCAGCCGGCTTGATGCCCTGGCTGCCAAGGCCAGAGCGTCCGCATCGGCGCTGCCGAGGAGCCGGACGTACTGATAGGCGAGTTCGAGGTGATAACCGACGATCTCCTCGAATTCAGGCAGCCGGGTTCCCACCGTGCGCTCGAGCCACGCGGCGAAGCGTTCGTGCAACTCGGCGCGCGCGTCCTTTCGCAGCGATTCGTAGGCGGCGTCGCGGATGAGCACGTGACGGAATCGGAACGCCTGCTCTCCGGCGAATGTCGGCCGATCCGGGCGGATGAGGTCCCGGCGAAGAAGCGAGCTGAGCGTGCGATCCAGCGATGCCTCGGACCGACCCGGAGCGAGTTCGCCCAACGCTCCGCGGTGAAACTGGGTGCCCTCTACCGACGCCAACTCGAAGACGGCGCGCTCGTCGTCGGGCAAGAGCTCGAGACGGGCACTCAGCAGCGCCTGGATCGTGGGCGGGAGAGAAAGACGGGATCCCTCGTCCGATACCCGATCACCACCGCTGCCGCCGATCCGCGCCTCGTCGACGACCATCGCCAGAAGCTCTTCGGCGAACAGGGGGTTGCCGTCGGCCGCCTCAGCGATCCTCGCCTCCGATTTGGCCGGCAGCCGGGTCGGCCCGCGCAAGTTGGCGATCAGCTGCGCGCACTCGTCATAGCTGAGCGGCTCCAGCAGCAACGATGTCGCGTTCAGTTTGCCGCCTGACCAGCCCGGACGCTCGTCCAATAGCTCGGGCCGCGCTAGGCAGAGAATGAAGATCGGGCACCCGCGCGAGTAGTCCCCGATGTGCTCAATGAGATCGAGGAACGTGGGTTCCGCCCAGTGCAAGTCGTCGAATACGACGACCAGTGGCCGGCGGCTTGCCAGCGCCTCGAGGAGCTTCCGTATCGCCCAGAACGTCTCCTCCGGGGCGCACGCCACCGGATCACCGACGCCGAGGACTGCGGCCACCCGCTCAGCGATCAACTGCGCCTTCGGCTCCGCGGCCACTTGCTCGGCGATTGTGTCGAGCGACAGCCCGGCACCGGCACCATCATCCGAGCTCCACCGGGCGCGAAGTGCGTCGCCGAGCGGCCAGTACGTGATGCCCTCGCCGTAGGGCAGGCATCGCCCTGTCAGCACGGTAACGCGGTCACCGAGCCGTTCGACAAACTCCAGGGCCAGGCGCGACTTTCCAACACCCGCCGACCCCAGCACGGTATAGAGATGGCAGGCGCGGTCGGCTTCGATGTTGCGGAACGCACTCGTGAGCGGCTCGAGCTGGCGGACACGGTCCACGAGCGGCGATTTGAAGCGAAGCCCACGGGTCGAAGCGCCGGGAAGGACATCGACCAAGCGAGACGCATCGATCGCGCCAGCCGGACCCCAGGGGCGCCCGTCGACGGGCTCGATCCGGATGGCGCCGGTGACCAACCGGGATGTCATTTCGCCAATCAGGATCTCTCCCATTGCCGCCGCCTCCTGCAGGCGCTTGGCGACGGTGACTGCCACGCCGGCCGCCAATGGCTGACCCTGGGACAGATCGCCCACGATCACCTCACCGGTGTTCACGCCGGTCCGGATGCCAAACCGGAGACCCCACGTTTGCTCGAGTTCTCGATTCAGACCCGGCAAGGCATCGCGCATGTCGGCCGCTGCTCGCAACGCCCGTAGCGCATCGTCTTCGTGTACCACCGGAAGGCCGAAGATGGCCATGACAGCGTCACCGAGATACATTTCGACTGTCGCGCCGTGACGCTCCAATACGTCGCGCATGGCTTTGAAGTAATGCGACATCAGCCGTTGGAGGGGCTCCGGATCCACCCGGCGCGCAAGGCCGGTCAGATCAACGAGGTCGGAGAACAGGACAGTGACCGTCTTCCGTGCGTCGCGCAGCGCAGGCTCGGGGCCCGGCGCCGGTGCGGCCTCCTGAACCGCGTTGGGTCGCGGAGGTTCGAGCGTCGGATCTTGGCGCAGGATCGCCCGTTCGAGCTCGCGCAATTGCGGGCTCGGCTCGATGCCGAGTTCCTCCACGAGCGTGTGCCGCGCGTCGGTATAGGCGGCAAGCGCTTCGGCTTGGCGACCACAGCGGTAGAGGGCGAGCATCAGCTGGCGGCGCAGACGCTCGCGCAGCGGCTCTGCCGACACTAGGCGCTCAAGCTCGGCCACGAGCTCCGCATGCCGGCCAAGCGCCAGATCCGCATCCACGCGCTGTTCCAGCGCTTCCATACGCAGCTCGCCCAACCGCTTGATCTCTGGCTGCGCGAATGAGTCGTATGTGAACTCGGCGAGGGGAGGGCCACGCCAGAGCCCCAGCCCCTCGCGCAGCAGCCTGGCCGCGAGTTCGGGCGGCGCCGTCCTTGCCTCGGTGACGAGCGTCTCGAACTGCCGAAGGTCGAAATCGTCTCCGTCCACCTCAATCAGGTAGCCGGGAGCACGCGTGATCACCAAGTCCCGACCGAGCGCCTTTCGCAGGTTCGAGACGTAGACCTGGATGGTCTTGGCCGCGGTCGCCGGGGCCCGTTCCCCCCAAAGCTCGTCGATCAAACGATCGACGGCGACGACCTCGCCGGCGTGCAACAGCAGGATCGCCAGCACGCCCCGCTGCTTGACCCCCGCGAGCGCAATCTCGCGACCCTGCTCGTCGATCACCTGGAACGGCCCAAGGATCCGGAACCGCATAACTCTACGAGCCCCTAGCTAAACGCCGGTCGCGAGCAGCCTACCACCCGCCTGGGCCGTGATGGTTGGCGTTGTTTACCGGCTTACAGGCGAGGCTAAACCGGCTTGGTTCACCTTGTGGCGCGTCGGCCAGACCCGGCACGACCCGAGGAGAACCCCGATGAGCGGCACGACACCAAGCAGGTTGCGCTCCCCGCGACGACTGTCGGACGGGGAAATAACGAAGCTGGTGTTGGCGGCTGGAGCCGGCGACAAAGCCAGTTGGGATGCTCTCGTCGACCAATTCAGCGGAATGATTTGGGCCGTCGCCCGCGCACACCGGCTGGGCGAGGCGGACGGCGCCGACGTCGTCCAGGTCACGTGGCTTCGGTTGGTCGAGCGCCTCGACCGTCTCCACAACCCCGCGAGCGTCGGATATTGGCTCGCAACGACCGCCCGCCACGAATGTCTGCGGATCCTGAACGCCAACAAGCGGGAGGTTCCGCTCGGTGATGACGTCGGCGAGCAGGAATCGCTCGCCCCACTGCCCGGCGAGTCGCTGCTCCAGACGGAGCGAGACGAGGCGATCCGGGGTGTCTTCTCGCTGTTGTCCGGGAAGGACCAGGCGCTGCTGCGCCTACTTACCGCCGAGCCGAGTCTCCCGTATGGCGAGATCGCCGCGGCCCTCGGCATTCCGGTCGGCAGCATCGGGCCGACCCGACAGCGCGCACTCGAGCGCCTTCGGCGGTTGTTGGAAAGTCGGGGCGTCATGACCCAACTAGCGGAGTGAGGTGACCGTCGATGATCGCGATGGACCCGGTACAGCAAGAATCTCGATCCCACGGCTCGCGCTGGCCTACCGCGTGCGGGCACTCTCGCCACGTAGGCACCTGCCCGGAGTGCCAGCGGGTGCAGCTGGCCCGGTGGCGAGCGCAGCTGCTCGCCGTGGACGTGAGGTCCACCCGGTCATCCTCGTCGGGCGCGAGGCAAGCCCTAGCCTGAGCGAGGGTCAACCGGCGTGCTGCCGGGCGTGACTACTCTGGATCTATGCCCGAGCTACCCGAAGTCGAGCGCGCCCGTCAAACGCTCGAGTCCGCCCTTGGACGACGGATCGTCGCGGTGGACGACAACGACTCCTATGTCTGCCGCCCGCACATCCCGGGCGAGCTCGCCAGCGCGCTGACCGGCCACACCTTGGCCACCGCGCACCGTCGCGGCAAGTTCATGTGGCTCGAGACCGATGATGGTCCCGCGCTCGGTCTGCACCTGGGCATGGCCGGCCGCATCCTGGTCGATCCCGAGGACACGACGCCCTGGGATCGCTTCACGCTCGAGTTCGCAGATGGCGGAAAGCTTGTCCTGCGCGATAAGCGGCGGCTTGGCCGCGCGGTGCTCAACCCGGACTTCTCCCACGTGGGCCAGGATGCCGCCGAGGTCGGGCGGGACGACTTCCGCCGTCTGATCGGCGCCGGCGCCACGCCGATCAAGGCCCGGCTTCTCAACCAGCACGCGATCTCAGGCATCGGCAACCTGCTGGCCGATCAGATCCTGTGGCAGGCGCGCATCTCACCGCTGCACAGCACCGCGGATCTGTCGAGGAACGACCTCGACCTGCTACGCCGCGAGCTGCGAGCAGCCGTGCGCTCGGCCATTCGCAAGGGCGGCGCGCACACGGGAGAGTTCATCCAGGCCCGCGGGCCGGAGGGAGTGTGTCCCCGCGACGGCCACCCCCTCTCGCGCGGCCAGGTCGGCGGCCGGACCACATACTGGTGCGCCGAGTGCCAGCTGTGACCGCGCCGTGAGCGAACCGGCACCCCTTCCGGCGGGGTTCCGGGTCGGCCACTGGACCGATCCGGACAGCCGCACCGGGTGCACCGTCTTGCTCCCACCGGCCGGAACGCGGGGCAGCGTCGACGTGCGCGGCGGCGGCACGGGCACGCGCGAGCTCGAGACGCTCTCGCCACTGGCCAACGCGGAAGGACCGACCGCGGTGCTGCTCACCGGCGGCAGCGCATTCGGCCTCGCCGCGGCGGATGGCGTCGTGCGCTGGTGCGAGGAGCGTGGCCTCGGGCATCCCACGCCCGCCGCCGCCGTTCCGCTCGTTCCAACTGCGGTCGTGTTCGACCTGGTCACGGGCGCGGCGGCGCGGCGGCCGGGACCTGAGGAAGGCTACGCCGCCTGCGAGGCCGCCGTCGCCGGCGTGCCAGAGCGCGGCGCGGTGGGTGCCGGCGCGGGCACCGCTGTGGGCAAGCTGCTCGGGCGCACACGAGCCACCCGGGCCGGGGTCGGGTATGCGGCGACATCGCTTGCCGACGGCACGATCGTCGCCGCGATCGCGGTCGCGAACGCGTTCGGCGACGTGATCGCCGCCGACGGAACGCTGCTCGGCTCGCCGCACGACGAGCACGGCAGCGCGGTTCGGACCGCCGCCCTGTTGCCCGGCATGTCAGAGCTGCCCGAGTGGCGCGACAGCCTCCCAGAGCAGTCCGGAAACACGACGCTCGTGTGCGTCTGCACCGACGCCTGGCTTGACAAGCGCAGGTGCGCGATCCTCGCGCGGATGGCGGGCGCCGGCATTGCGCGCGCGGTCAATCCCGTGTTCACCCCGGTGGATGGCGACGTCGTGTTCTGCCTCTCGGGCGGCTCTGCGCAGCCTGAGCGACCGACGCCGCCCGGACCTCAGGCCACCTGGTCGCTCATCGTGCTCGGCACGGTCGCCGCCACGGTCACCGCCGACGCAATCCGCGACGCGGTGCCGGCGGCGATCGTGTAGAGGATTGTGCGTAGCCGGGCACGGTCGTGGGAATGCTCGTGGTGTGCGGGTCTCGATTCGATGGGCGCTGGCCGTCGCCATAGCGTCGCTGGCCCTGTGGCCGGCGGCGGCCGACGCGACGAGCCTGGACGCACGATCAGATGGCGTCGCACAGCACGCCTACCACGCTTATCTGCAGGACCTCGTGTCGATCGGGCCCGCCTGGAGCCAAGCGGACGACGCGTATCTGGCGTCGGTCTCGAGTCAGTGCCCCGACGCGCTTGGGGCCCTGAAGCACGCGCGCCCGGGCACATTCAGCCAGTCTGCACTGCTGCGGTTTGGCATCGAGGCGGATGGCGATCTTGACGCCATCGCGTATCCGCTGGCCCAGCCGGCGCTGGCGAAGCTTGCCTCGACCCTCGATCAACTGCGCTGGTCCGGAGCCGGGGACAAGGCGGCGATCAGCCGGTACCTCGCCGCCGAGGGCAGCCTTCTTCACCTCACCCCCAGTGATCTCTGCTCCGACGGACGTGCACTCGCCGCATCACACGGGCGCCACGCCCCGCAGAGCACGCTTACCTGGGTCCGGAAGTTCGCGCACCGGGCGAGCGCCGCCGCGGAGGATGGGAGCGCCTTTCTGACCGTCCTTCAGCGGTCCGCGACGCCGGCGCCGGGCGGAGCGCTCAAGGGGATCACTCGCCTTCTGAAACGCTTCGACTCTTCGGTGGAGAATCGCGCGCTAACCGCCGGCAAGAAGCTGCTCAAGGTTCTCGGCATCTAAGGGCGACGCGATATACGCACCTCCTAGGAGGTCGTGTAGCCCGGGATCCCGACGCCGGCGCGCACCGGTCCCACTATCAGCACACCTCGGTTCGCGCAGGCTCCGAACGAGAAGGGAACCGGTTCCGAGCGCGTCTCGCCCGGCGGATAGACCCGAAGCCCGGCGGCGACGATCTCTTTGGAGCACAGGGCGCCCCAGTCGACCACGCGGAGAAGCGCGTGCGCCGTCGCGTTCGGCGCGAGCGTAACCGTGCCGTGCCGCTGGCCGTTGCGCGTCGCGGCTGGGCCGACCCGGCCACCGCCGCTGCCGTAGCCTGAAACGCCCGGGAAACCGGTCAGGGTGCAGGCACGATGACCCACGTTGCTGAACTCGAGCGGATAGTAGGTGCTGCCAGCGGTGCCTCCACCGAGGCCAAGACCGAGCCACACCTGGGTGCTCGCCGGGGTGCACGGCCCCGCCGCGGCCGGCCGCGCGTCACGCGCTGACGCCTGGGTGCAAAGTGTCGCCGCTGTCAATACGGCGAGCGCCCCGCCGACAAATTTCATCCGAACTCCCTCCCCACGCGGTTGCTGAGACGTCGCCAACCATATCCGCCGGTCCGGTCAATTTCGGTGGCGTCCACTGTGGGAGGTTTCGTTCACCGAAGCTGCGCAAGTTCTGCGATTCTGGGTGCTCCCCAGGCGAGGGGATAGCGTGCGGACCGAGGGCATCTGAAAAAGGACGGGGTCGTGGAAAGCGCGTACGACGTGGTGGTCGTGGGCTCCGGGTTCGGCGGCGGCGTGACGGCCTGCCGGATGGCGGAGCAGGGGCTGCGCGTGTGCGTGCTCGAGCGCGGCCGGCGGTTCGGTCCCGGCGACTTCCCGGCCCGGCCCGAGCAGGCGCCACTCGCCTTCTGGCATCCCGAGCTCAATCCCGGCGGGATGCTCGACCTGCGGCTGATGAAGGACCTGTCGGTGATCACCGGCGTCGGCGTCGGCGGCGGATCGCTCGTCTACGCCAACGTGCAGCTGCGGGCGCCCGCGTCGGTGTTCGAAGAGGCCCCGTGGCCGGGAGCGATCTCCAGGGCGGAGCTCGACCCGTATTACGACCGCACCGAGGAGGCGCTCGATCCGCGCGAGACCCCGTCGACGCCGGAATTGCCCAAGGTTCGGGCGTTCGACGCGATGGGCCAGCGCGCCGGCCGCACGGCCACGCGACTGCCGCTGGCGGTGCACTTCGGCGAGGACCGCCGCCATCCGTTCAGCGACGTGTTCCAGCAGGGCTGCCAGAACCTCGGCCGCTGCGACCTCGGCTGTCCGGTGCTGGCCAAGAACACGGTGGACATCACCTACATCGCGCGCGCCGAGTCCCACAGGGCCGAGGTCTACCCACTGACCGAGGTCCATCGGATCGACCCCCCCGAGCGCACCGGTGGGCGGTGGCGGGTCGGCTTCCGCGACCTGCAGTACCGAGTCGGTGGCAGCGTGGAGGCACCTCTGCTCGTGCTGGCCGCCGGCACGCTCGGCTCGAGCCGCTTGCTGCTCACGAACCGCGGCCGGCTGCGCCGGCTCTCGCCGGCGCTCGGAAGCCGCTTCTCGGGCAACGGCGACGCCCTCGCGCTGGCGCTCGATCCGCACGCGCCCGGCGTCGCGGGCGCGCGAACCGAATACGGGCCGACGATGACGAGCCGGCTCGATTACACCGACGACTTTGGGTTCATGGTCGCCGACGGCGGACTGCCCGGGAACTTCGGCTTGGTGCTCGAGATCGTCCGTGGCGTCAGGGCGCTCACCGGCTGGGGCCGGGTCGTGCTGCGCGCCAAGAACCTGGCGACCAGGATCGGCCTGACCGATACCCACATCACCCACCGCAACGTGAAGCTCCACGAGGAGCCGATCGGCGACTCGCTCGTCTTTCTGATGATTGGCCGGGACGCCGCCGACGGGCAGATGTACCTGACGCCGCTGTTTCGCCGCTTCGACATCCGCTGGCAGCGGTCAGACAGCGCCAAGCTGTTCAACGACATGGGGGACGTCGCCGCCAAGCTGGCCGACGCGGCGCAGGCGCGTTGCTTCTACGCGCCCGACGCCGGACCGCTCAGCAAGTTCATCACCGTCCACCCGCTCGGCGGGTGCCCGATGTCCGACGATCCCGCCGCCGGGGTGACGGACGATCGCGGGCGCGTGCACGGCTACGAAGGGCTATACGTGCTCGACGGCTCGATCGTGCCGACCGCCCTCGGCGTCAACCCGTCGAAGACGATCGCGGCGCTGGCGGAGCGGGGCGTCGAGCACCTGCTGGCCAACCGGGGACCGTAGATGAGCGAACAGCCCAGCTTCGCGCTCCGACGCACCTGGAAGAACCACCTGGGCAACCAGCAGATCGACCCGTTGCGCGTCTACACCCCGACGACGGTCGAACAGGTCGCCGAGATCGTCCGCGAAGCCGAGGCGGCCGGCGTCACCGCACGGGCGGTCGGGTCGGGGCACTCGTGGTCTGACGTCGCGCTCACGAGAGGATTCCTGCTTGCAGCAGATGGAATGGCGCAGCCGATCGCCGTGGGACCGGATTTCCTGCGCGAGGAGTGGCGGAGCCGCGACCTGGTGCACACCCAGGCGGGCATCCGCATCCGGGAGCTGAACAGCTACCTCGACGGCCGCGGCCTCGGCCTGCTGAACATGGGCGGCTACGACCATCAGACCGTGGCCGGGGTGATCTCGACCTCGACGCACGGCTCCGGCCTGCAGTTCGGACCGCTCAACGACTTTGTCCGCTCGCTGGACATCGTCGCCGCCGGCGGCGCTGTTTACCGGATCGAACCCTCGGATGGGCCTACCGACCGCGAGGCCTACCAGCGCGCGTTCGGCGAGGCTCGGACCCTGATCCAGGACGACCACTGGTTCGACGCGGCGGTCGTCGGAATGGGGTGCATGGGGGTCATCTGCAATGTGACACTCGAGGTCCGGCCCAAGTACTACCTGCGTGAGGTACGCACATTCCACCCGTGGGAGGAGGTACGGGCGCAACTGGTCGCGGGCGAGGTACTCCGGCAAAACCGCCACTACGAGGTCCTGTTCAGCCCGTATCACCTCAAGCACGCGTACCCCTGCCTGGTGACGAGGCGCAACATCACGACGAACCCATCGCACAAGCCACTCGACAAGCGCACGCGTAACTGGGCGGTCGAGGCGGCTTCCGCGTTTCCGCTGACGCCCGACATCCTGAACCTGGTCGTCGACGTCAGGCCGAGCCTCTCGCCCTGGATGATGGAGAGCGCGATCCGCGCGCTGATCAAGAAGGAGTACGACAACGTCTCCTACAAGGTGCTGAACATCGGTACGGCGAACCTGCTGCCGGCGTACTCCTCGGAGATCGGTGTGCCGATGGACGGCCGCCACATCGAGGCGGCCGACGCGATCATCTCCGTCGCAGCGGAGCGGCGCCGGCTCGGCGACGAGTTCCAGAGCTCCCCAATCTCGTTCAGGTTTGTCAAGGCGTCAAACGCCTATATGTCGATGATGAACGGGCGCGACACGATGATGATCGAGCTGATCCAGCTCAGCCGCGCCGACGGCGGCTATGAGCTGAACGCGGCATATGAGCAGGCGCTGAACAAGCTCGGAGGACGGCCTCACTGGGGTCAGGTCAACACACTGAGCGCCGGAGGGGACCCGCTGGACACGATGTATCCCCGCTATCGCGACTGGCTCGACATTCACCGCCGGTTGAACTCGAGTGGGGTCTTCGACAGCCCGTTCACCGACCGAGTCGGGATCTCCACTCAGCGCTTCACCCCGTGAGCGCACAGTCACCCGATCCCGGCGCGCGCCCCGCCCCGGTCGATGACTCGAGGCGTCAAGCCGATTGGCTCGAACTCGTCGAGCTGCTCATCGTCCTGGTCGTCGCGGCGGCCTACATATACATCATCGGCTGGGTGATCACCTGGGTGCGCCTGTCGGCGGCGCGTGTGCCGGTCGACGCGTCGCTGCCGATGATCGCCAACCAGGTGGTGTTCCTGGCCGGGCTGCGGCTCGTGGTGGTGATGGCGATCGTGTTCGGCGCGATGTGTGCGGTCGCCTGGGCCGTCCACGCCTGGACGTGGGAGCACCGCGCCCCCGAGTGGCACAGCGTGATCAAGCACGGTCGCGTCGAGGCGGCGAGGCGACACCACCGCGTCTTCCGTCGCGGGACCGTCAAGCAGGCGCTGGCGTTCAGCTCAAACCCGCCGGCCGATCTGCACCCGGCGCCGGTCGGAGACACCTATGTGAGGATCATCGCCGGCTTTGACGTCGGCGTGATCGCCGGCACGTTCGGGTTGGCCATCGCCCGCGTCCTGAAGGCGCCGATCGACCAGGCGTTCCCGCCCGGTCCGTGGTGGGATCTGCTTGCGCCGTGGGCGCTCCTGACCGCCATCCTGTCGTTGGTGTTCGCGTGGTTGGGGCCGTTGTGGGGAAATCGCCTGTTCCACGTCGTGCTGTGGGTCGTCGTGCTACTGGTGGTGCTCGTGTCGGACGCGCCGGTCGGGCTGCTGCTGCTGACCTGGGCCGGGGTCGCGACGCTGGGGCGAGTCTACGGACGCGTGCGCAGCTCTCAGAACCAGGGCGTGCTTTCAGGCGGGCACCCGCGACATCTCTCGTTCGCGCTCTCACCGCTGCCCTGGCTGCTGTTGACGATCTACGCGCTGATCGGGATCGCCTACTACGGCCAGCCGCCGGTCACCTTCTCGCAGACGACCGTCACCACGCCGTCGGGGGTTCGGGTCGGGGGGTATCTGGCGCGCAACAGCGACGGCCTGTATCTCGTGTCGTGCACGCCACTCGCCGACGCGACATCGATCAATGTGGGCGTGTCGGTGATCCCGCCCGCCTCGATCAAGGCAGTCACCACGAGCACAACGTCGTTCGTGGTTGACTCGGGCTTCCGTCCGTCGCTGCCGACGCTCGCGTTGCACGCCTTCGGCATCGATGGAAGCACGCCGGCATGGATCCGGCCCGAGGTGCGCGCGACCCAGCCGACCTGTGCCGGTGATCCTCCGCCGGTCTCGAGCGTTGGCTACCTGGTGCCTTCACTCGGGGATGACGTGATCGCCGGCCCCGCGCCTCCGGGTGGCCAGGCGGTCGACGGTGAGGCGCCGATCGAGCACACCAGTCCGGAGATCGCAGCACTGGCGCGGCGCTTCCAGCCAACGCTGCTGGTGACCACGGCCGATCCGTTCTGGCCGGTATCCGTCGGGGCGCTGCTCGCCGACCGTGGCGCGGGCGGCCAGGTGACGTGCCTGCAACACCTGCCGGTCCTGTCCTGCCCGCCGAAGACTGCGCGCCCCGCGCCGACGATGGCCGACCTGACCGCGTCCAGCGGCCCGTATGACTTCCTCGAGTATCCCATCTCACCGGCGCTGACCGACACGCCGGCGCCGCAGCTCGCCGCCTTCCTACGCGGTCAGCCCGGGTTCACCGGAGCGCTCCCGACGCTGCGCGAGCGGCTGGCGAATCCGGGCCTGGTGGATCCGTGGATGACGGCCCAGATCTACTTCTACTACGCCCAGAACACAAACCCCGCCACCTGGCCGTCCCCCGATTCGGCGATCAAGGGAAAGTTCATCGCGCTCCAGTACTGGTTCTTCTACCAATACAACTATTACCCAACGGTTTACAACGTGTCCCTGATGAACGACGACCCGGAGGCAGCCGACCTGGTCAACACCGATCTGCACCAGGGTGACTGGGAGCACATCACGATCCTGCTCGATTACAAGACAAGGCAGCCGCTGTGGGTGTACACCGCGCGCCACAGCAACGAGGGGCAGTACTACCCCTGGAACAGCCCCCAGCTCACGTTCGATCAGGGACACGTGGTCATCCAGGCCGCGTTCGGCGGGCATCCGAGCTATCCCGCTACCTGCCGGGAGGGCCTGCGCTTCGCGCCGGCGCTGGGAGTCATCCGCGGCCGCGTCGCCGATTGGGTCGTGTGCGGCTCGGGCCGGTACGCCTTCCGCTGGCAGACCACGCCGCTCGTCGACATCGCCAAAGCGCCCTGGGCGTGCTGGGAGGGCCACTTCGGGGTGGCGACCCGCACCGAGATCGGGAACGCCAAGCTGAACGAAGACTCGATCCAGCGCACGATCGACGCCAACGTCCTCGTCGCCGGTCCCCGCTCCCCGCTCTGGCAGGCCGAGAACGGACGCCTGGCGGCCGACCAGACCGCGGTGGCCGGCAGACCGCCGCCCACCAATCACGGCGTGTGCGCCGCGGACGATCCCGCCGCACCCGAGGACGCCGCAATCAAGGCCGGACTGTGAGGGGTGTGCCGGGGGCCGGAAGCCCGCCGGACGTCGGAGGTCGGAGCGCGGAGGTCGGTACTCCGTGATCACATGCATAACCTGCCATTTCATCCCGCTCCGGCGGGCCGTGGCATTGAGTGCACGTGGTGCGTGCGCCAGATGCCACGGTCCCGGGGTTCGCGCCCTATTGGCAAGTTATGCATGACGCCGGGGCCGCGACCCCGCGGCTACACGGCCGTTCGGCCCGTGCCCGTCTCGGTGAGCAGCCTGTCGGTGGCCTCGTCGGGCACGCCGCCGTAGTACGCATCGAGCAGCTCGCGGAACACCGGATTACCTGGGTCGACCCGCGCGAACAGGGTCATCGAGGAGCGCAGCTTCATCGCGTCGATGCCGCCGAAGATGTCCTGCGCGGTCGAGCCTTGGAGTCCGGCGACGATGCCCGCGCACTCGATCAGTCGCGGCCCCAGAACCGGATGGGCGAGGTAGGCCTGAGCCTCCGCCAGTGAGGAGATCGCGTAGCGCCTGGAGGTTGGGGTCTGACCGAGACCGGCGATCTGCGGGAACACGAACCACATCCAGTGGCTGCGCTTGCGGCCCGCGCGCAGCTCCGTCACCGCCGCATCGTAGGTGCCGCCCTGGTCCTGTGCGGCCACGAATCGCTCGAGTTCGAATGGATCCGGCATGACCGCACGATAGGGCACGCGGCGCCGGCCGCGCGGGTCCCTAGGCTGGGGGAATGAGTCCGCGCGCAGCTCTTATCACCGGCGCCAACCGCGGCATCGGCCGCGAGATCGCACTCCAGCTCGCGGCCGCCGGCATGACGGTCGTGATCGGCGCCCGCGACCCGAGGCTGGGCGAGGAGGCAGCACGCGCGATACCCGGCGCGGCGCGGGCCGAGCAGCTCGACGTGACCGACCCCGGCAGCGTCGAGGCGTGCGGCCGGCGTCTGGCGCAGGACGGCGTCGAGATCGACGTCCTGGTCAACAACGCCGGCCTGTACACCACGACATCGCTGCTGGCGATCGACGAAGAGCGGCTGACGGAGGCGCTTGAAGTCAACCTGATCGGCGCGTGGCGCACCTGCCGCCAGTTCGTCCCGGCGATGCGGGACCGCGGGTGGGGGCGCGTGGTCAACGTGTCAACCGGCTATGCGCACTTCGCCGACTCTCCCCCGCAGGCCGGCGCCTATGGCTTGGCCAAGACGGGGCTCAACGTGCTCACGCGGATGATCGCCGCCGAAGCCGGGCCGGCGGTGAAGGTCAACTCGATGTCACCCGGCTGGGTCGCGACGCGCATGGGCGGGGCCGGAGCACCGACCACCGTCGAGGACGGCGCGGACACGGCGGTGTGGCTGGCCACGCTCCCGGACGATGGCCCGAGCGATGGCTTCTTCTACCTCCGCGAGCGGATCCCGTGGTGAAGAAAGCTAGGGCGCAATCGTGAGCGATGACTGACAGCGACCCGACACAGCCGGCGCCCTCAGACGAAGGGCTCGCCGGGAAGGCCCGGCGCGGTCCGACCGGTGATCCACCGCAACGCGCTCGCCCCCACGTCGGCCAGGAGTCCGTCGTGGCGCCGCCCATCGGATCCCGAAACGACAGCCAGCAGTGGTGCGTACTCGCGCGTGTGGTCGGTGTGCGGCGCCGTCGGGTCGACCCCGTGGTCCGCCGTCAGGATGAGGAGATCGTCGTCGCGCAACAACGAAAGCCACTCAGCGACCGCGTCGTCGATCTCCGTCAGCGCCCGATGAAACCCGGCCACATCGTGGCGGTGGCCGTACACTTGGTCGGTCTCGACCAGGTTCACGAAGACGAGCCCCGATTCCAGGTCGCGCAACAGCTGACCCGTCGCGGCAATCCCCGCAGCGTTGGTCGCGGCGGTGTGCTTGACGTCGACCCCGACGCCGGCGAACAGGTCGTGGATCTTGCCGACGCCGTGCACCGGTGCGCCGGCGTCCTGAAGCTCCTGCAGGTAGGACCGGCTGGGCGGTAGCACGGAGTAGTCCCGGCGGCCTTCGCGACGCCGGAACGCCCCAGGGACGCCCTCGAACGGCCGGGCGATCACGCGGCCGACGGCGTGCTCGCCCGTCATCACCGCACGCGCGGCCAAGCACGCCGCGTACAGATCAGGCTCGGGCAGCACGTCGACGTGGGCGGCGATCTGGAACACGGAGTCGGCCGAGGTATAGAGAATCGCCTCGCCCGTCTCCAGATGGTGCTGACCGAACGCTTCGATCACCTCGGTGCCCGAATACGGCCGGTTGCAACAGAAGCGCAGACCGGTGGCGTCCTCGAGCGCGCGCACCACATCCACCGGGAAGCCGTCCGGATACGTCGGGAGCGGGTGAGAAGCGACAACTCCCATCAGCTCCCAGTGCCCGGTCGTCGAATCCTTGCCCGGTCCGAGCGGCCGAAGGCGCCCGTAGACCGCCGGCCCCACCACAGGGGTGACCCCCAACAAAGGCACGATCGACCCCAACCCCAGCCGCTCGAGAGTTGGGAGCCGAAGTCCGCCGACCTGCTCGGCCAGGTGCGCGAGTGTGTTCGACCCCGCGTCCCCGTAGTCAGCCGCGTCAGGAAGCGCACCCACGCCGCACGCGTCCAGCACGACAACCGTCGCTCGTCGCATCAGGAGACGACCCTACCGGCCACCCGGACCTCGGCGATCGACTCCTCTCGCGCCAGCGTGAATAGCGCCCCCACCTTCTCCTGCACCGATCCACATCTCGAGAGAACCCCGAAGAGCGTGCTCCCCGCGGCCGGACGCACGAGCACGAAATCCGCGCTCTTACCGGCCGACAGGTCGCCGACCTCGTCCTGCAAACCAAGAGCCACCGCGCCCGCGGCGGTCGCGAGCCACAACAAATGCGCCGGACCCAGCCGGACGCCCGCCCCGGAATCGGGATCGGGATCGGGATCGGCGAGCATCTGCACCTGGTAGGCCATCAGCCCCTCGGCGAGCATGCTCAGCCCGGTACCGGCCCCGACGTCGGTCCCGAGCGCCACCCGAACCCCGGCGTCGAGATGGCGACGCAGCGGGAACGACCCGCTCCCCAGGAAGGCATTACTCGAAGGGCAGTGGCAAACCGCGGCGCCGGAAGCCGCGAGCCGTGCCAACTCACTGTCACCCACGTGGACGTCGTGGGCGAAGACCGAACGAGACGAGACCAGGTCGTGGCGCTCATACGTCTCCAGGTAGTCGCGCGACCACGGAAACAGCGTCGCGACCGACTCGATTTCGGCCGGCGCCTCGTTCAGGTGGCTGGTCACGAGCACACCAGAGGCCTCGCGTGCCAGTTCCCCGCACGCCGACAGCAGCTCGTCCGAGCACGACACCGAGAAGCGCGGACTGACCGCGTAGCGGATCAGACCTCGGCCGTGCCAGCGGCTAATCAGCTCCCGGCTCGACTCGAACGCCACCGAAGGGGACACGTGCAGCTCGGGGAGCAGGCCCCGATCGGACACAACGAGCCCGCTCGTCACCCGCAGCCCGGCCGCCGAAGCGCAGGAGAACAGCGCCTCCTGGGCCTCGACGAAGTGCGACCCGAATACCAACGCAGTCGTGGTCCCGTTCCGAGCCAGACCCCGGACGAACTGCTCCGCGATCGACGCTGCGTACCCCACATCGGCCAGCCGCGCCTCCTCGGGCAGCGCCACGGACTGAAGCCAATCCAGGAGCCCGAGCCCGAGCGCCCCGATCACCCTGATCTGCGGGAAATGGACGTGGCAGTCGACGAATCCCGGGAGCAGAACGGCGTCGCGCTCGTCCGCGACCGGAGCGTCCGGCCACCGAGAACGCACCTCGGCGAAACCTCCGCACGCCACGATCCGGCCGTCGTCGAACGCCACCGCCCCGTCCGGGAACGTCTCGAGCGCGTCCTCTGAAACGAACGGATTGCAGGGAGTATGCGCCACCTGGGCGCGCACGATCGTGGACATCGTGAAGGGCACGTTAGGCCACTTCCCTGCCGTCCCGCCCAGCGGTTATGGTTGCCCATTCGTACCTTGGGAAAGGAGATGCAGTGACTGGGAGGATCAGGCTTCGCAGCCTTGTCGCTCTCGGCACCGCGGCGCTGGCGCTGGGGCTGGCCGCGTGCGGGAGCAGTAGCAGCAGCACTACCAGTTCAACCACCACCGCGAGCAGCGGCGGCTCCGCCGCTTCGACCAGCAGCACAACGGCCGCGGCTTCGAGCGGCTCGGGCTTCAAGGTCGGCCTGGTCACCGACATCGGCGGGCTCAACGACCACGGCTTCAACCACCTGTCCTACGAGGGCCTGCTCCAGGCCGAGTCTCAGCTCGGAGTCAAGGGCACGGTGCTCCAGTCGAACTCCGGGGCCGACTACATCCCGAACCTCACTCGGCTTGCCGCGGCCGGCAACAAGCTCGTGATCGCGGTCGGGTTCCTGATGGCGCAACCGCTCCAGACGGTGGCCACCAAGTACCCGAACGTGCACTTCGCGATCATCGACAGCCCCGGCGCCACGGCTCCGGATACGGCCAAGAACATTGAGGGGATCGACTTCGCCGAGCAGGAGGCCGGATACCCGGCGGGTTACCTCACCGGGCTCTACCTGAAGGACCACCACTACACGACCGCCTCGTCGGTCGGCGGCCAGAGCATCCCGCCGGTGACGCTGTACATCGCCGGCTACCAGGCCGGCGTCAAGGCAGCTGACCCGTCGGCCAAGCTGCTCAACGCGTACTCGCAGAACTTCACGGATGAGTCGTCGTGCAAGGAGCTCGCGCTCAACCAGATCAATGCGGGCTCGAAGGTCGTCTTCCAGGTCGCCGGCGCCTGCGGGCTCGGCGTGATCTCGGCGGGCGTGCAGACCAAGACCCAGGTGATCGGCGTGGACGCCGACCAGAGCTACCTCGCGCCGGCCCTCGTCCTCACCTCGGCCGAGAAGATGGTTAACGCCGGCGTGTTCACCGCGATCAAGAACCTGCAGGCCGGTCAGTTCTCGAGCAACCTGCAGGAGGACATCACGAACGGCGGTGTCGGGATCGGCAAGATCGGACCGGCCGGTACCCAGTGGACATCGCAGATCAACAACATCATCGCGGAGATGAAATCGGGGCAGATCAAGCCGCCGACCACCCTCCTGGTCCCGTAGCCAGACGAACCCCGCCATGTCGCGGTCGACCCCTCCGGCCCTCGAGCTGAAGGGAATCACGAAGAAGTTCGGCTCGGTCATCGCCAACGACCGAGTCGACTTCGACGTGGTCCCCGGAGAGGTCCACGCACTGCTCGGCGAGAACGGAGCCGGCAAATCGACGCTGATGTCGGTGCTGTACGGCATGTACAAGCCCGACGAGGGCGAGATCCTCATCGGCGGCGAGCCGGTCGAGATCTCCTCACCGTCGGCCGCGATCAACCTCGGGATCGGGATGGTCCACCAGCACTTCATGCTGGTGTCGGTGATGACCGTGGCCGAGAACATCGTGCTCGGCCAGGAGCCGACCCAGTCCGGCGGGAGGCTCGACCTCAGGGCGGCGCGTGCTCGGGTCAAGGAACTCTCTGACCGGTACGGCCTGACGGTCGACGCAAACGCCAAGATCGAGGACATCACCGTCGGCGCGCAGCAACGGGTCGAGATCCTCAAGGCGCTCTATCGCAACGCGCGGATCCTCGTGCTCGATGAGCCGACGGCAGTCCTGACCGCGCAGGAGGTCAGGGAGCTCACCGGCGTCCTGAACCGCCTCAAGCAGGACGGGACCGCGATCGTGTTCATCAGCCACAAGCTCGGCGAGGTGCTCGAGGTCGCCGATCGGATCACGGTGCTGCGGCGGGGCAGGAAGATCGACACAGTCCCGCGTCAGGGCGCGACCGAGCTGAGCCTCGCGCGCCTGGTCGTGGGGCGCGACGTGCTGCTGGCGGTCAGCAAGACGCCGGCGAAGCCCGAGGGGCCGCTACTCGAGGTGAGCGACCTGTACGTGCTCGACGACCGCGAGCTCGAGAAGGTTTCCGGGCTCTCACTCTCGGTGCGCGCGGGTGAGATCGTCGCGCTCGCGGGCGTCGACGGGAACGGCCAGCAGGAGCTGGTCGATGCGATCACCGGAATGCGCGCGCCCGAGGCGGGCACGGTGGCGATCGACGGTATCCAGATCGCCGGCAAGGGCGTGCGAGCGGCGACGGATGCCGGCGTGGCCCACATCGCCGAGGACCGTCAGGTCAGGGGGCTGGTGCTCCCGTTCACGCTCACCGAGAACCTGGCGCTGCGCGAGTACCGCAAGCCCGTATTCAGTGCCCGCGGCTGGCTTCGCCTCAGTTACTGGAAGGACCTGGCGAAACGGCTCCTCAAAGAGTTCGATGTCCGGGGCGGCGGACCGGACTCGTACGCGGCGTCGCTCTCGGGGGGCAACCAGCAGAAGGTCTGCGTCGCGCGCGAGATCGCATCGAACCCCAAGGTGCTGGTCGCGCACCAGCCGACCCGCGGCCTCGACGTGGGTGCGATCGAGTTCGTGCATCGCCGGTTGATCGCCGAGCGTGACAAGGGTCGCGCGGTGCTGCTCGTATCGCTCGAATACGAGGAGGTGAGGGCGCTGGCCGACCGGATCCTCGTGATCTACGAGGGTAAGATCGTCGGCGAGTTCCCGCCTGACGCGAGCGAGGAGCAGCTTGGGATCGCGATGACCGGTGGTACGAAGCAGCTGGCCGAGATGGCCCCGTGACGCTGCTCGAAGACGAACTCCAAGCCGAAGCCGAAGAGAGCCAAGGCGCCGCCGCCACCTCTCCCGCGGCGCTGACCGCGTTCCGCCGGGGTCTGAGCGGCGTGATGATCCCGATCCTGACGACGGTGATCGCGTTCATCGCCGCCGGCCTGGTCGTGCTGGCGACGGGGCACAACCCGCTCTCGACCTACTCCTCGATCTTCAACGGGACCGGCCTCAACTGGGTGTTCCCCTGGGTCACCGGGTCCGAGCGCGCGACGGCTGCGGGCAACCTCCAGCAGACGCTGCTCCAGGCCACACCGCTGATCCTGGTCGGGCTCGCGGTCGCGTTCGCGTTCCGCGCCGGCTTGTTCAACATCGGCGGGCAGGGCCAGTACACCGTCGGGGCGATCGTCGCGGTCTGGGTCGGCTCGTCGTTCGCCGGAATGCCGGCGGTGCTCCACATCGTGTTCGCGATCGTCGCCGCGGCCCTCGCCGGCGCTCTGTGGGCCGGGATCGCCGGCTTCCTGAAGGCGACCTCGGGCGCCAACGAGGTGATCTCGACGATCATGCTCAACTGGATCGCGATCTGGCTCGGCGTCTACTGCTTCCAGCTCGGGGGCCCGCTGCACAATCCGCGCCTAGCAACGACGCCCGTCTCGAGCAACGTCGTCTCCGGCGCGAAGCTGCCGGTCTTCTGGGGTAGCGCATCGCTCCAGGGACTCGACGTCGGGATCTTCATCGCGCTCGCGCTCGCGGTCGTGTACGGCCTGTTGATCAAACGCACGCGGCTCGGCTACGAGACGCGCGCGGTCGGATTCAACCCCGAGGCGGCGCGCTACGCGGGGATCAACGTCGGCCGCACCTGGATCCGCGTGATGCTGATCTGTGGCGCGTTCGCCGGCGTGGCGGCCTCGCTCGACATCCTCGGCTGGAAATTCAACCTGTACTCGAACGACGTCCAGGTTTCGCAGATCGGCTTCTACGGGATCGCGGTCGCGCTGCTCGGTCGGAACACCGCCAGCGGCACGGTCGCGGCCGCGGTGCTGTTCGGCGCGCTTCTCACCGGCACCTCCGATCGCAACATCCACCTGAGCATCGATCCGACGCTGGTCGAGTACCTGACGTTCATGATCGAGGGGATCATCATCCTGCTCGTCTCGACCGACGTGATCACGCTCCGGCTGCTCAAGGGCGGGCGGCAGATACGCGTGGCGCTGAGGCGCAAGCCGGCGGAGGAGGCCGGCGCGAGCAAGGGCGGCGTGGCGTGAGCGTCGGGACCATCGCCGTGACGCCAACACGGACCGTGTCGCCGAGGCAGATCGGCATCGCCGGCGTGGTTCTAGCCGCGCTGGCGTGGGTGATCACGATCCCGCCGATCGAAGTTCGCGGGATGGCGCCGTCGATCGTGTTGGCCATACTCGCCGTCTGCGCCGGCGCTTGGTCGATTGCCGGCGGCGAGCGCAAGCTCGGATCCGAGGCGATCGTGGTCGCCCTGTTCGCGGTCGCGGGCGCGGTCGCCTCGGCGAACTCGTCGGTCGCCACGCTTGAGTCGGTGTTCACCTGGTCGGCGCTGGTGGCGGCGACGCTCCGGTATGCGACGCCGCTGCTGTTCGCGGCGCTCGGTGGCGTGATCTGCGAGTCCAGCGGCGTGATCAACGTCGGGCTGGAAGGCATGATGCTGATGGGCTGCTTCTGGGGTGTCTACGGCGCCGACCTGCTGGGTTCCTGGGTGTGGGGCCTGGTTGTCGCAACGGTCGCCGGGGCGCTCCTGGCGCTCCTGCATGCGTTCTTCTCGATCAGCCTGCGCGGGAACCAGATCGTCAGCGGGTTCGGCATCAATTTCATTGCGCTCGGGATCACCGGCTACTTCCTCGAGTACCACTACGGACCCAACGGCACACCGCTGAACATCTCGATGATCCCGAACGTCAAGATCCCGCTGATCCAGCATGTCGGGTTCTTCGGGGTGGCGTTCGGCGACCAGAACCTGATGACCTGGATCGGGCTGGCGCTCGTGCCCGCGCTCACCTTCTTCCTGTTCCGAATGCGATGGGGGCTGCGGCTGCGGTCGGTGGGCGAGAAGCCGCGCGCCGCGGACACCGTCGGTTTGCCGGTACTGCCGATCCGCTACGTCGCCGTCACCGTCTCCGGCATGTTCGCCGCACTCGGCGGCGCTTACCTGTCCGTCGGCTTCGTCGGGTCGTTCAGCAACGACATGACCAACGGCCGCGGCTTCATCGCGCTGGCGGCGATGATCTTCGGCAAGTGGAGGCCGTGGGGCACGCTGTGGGCGTGCCTGCTGTTCGCATTCGGAAACGCCATGTCCGACCGCGTCTCCGGCGTCAACCAGACGCTCGGGACGCTGTTCGAGGCGCTCCCGTACGTTCTGACCCTGGTCGCGGTCGCCGGGCTCGTGGGCCGCTCGCGACCGCCGGCCGCCGACGGCATTCCCTACGTGAGGGAGTAGGGTCGAGCCCGTGGCGGTTGCCCGGCTAGCCCTGACTAGCTTCGCCGACGGCGAGGTACGCCTCAGCGACGAGGTCGAGCTGTACGTGCGCACGTACACGACGCTGCTGCGCTCGAGCGGTGAGACGCAGCTGCGCGTGCTCGAGCCCTCGCACATGGCGATGAGCTCGAGCCTGCACCCGCTGGCCGCAAGCGAGGCGCTCGACCTCGGCGCCTTCCTGTACGCGGTGCGCCGCCTGCCAGACGGGATCGCCGGTGCGGAGCTCGTGGTCATGGGGCAGGACGTCGAGCAACTGAGCGCCAACGGGATCGCGGTCGAGAGCTGGGAGGAGGCGGAGGCCCCAGCCCGCCGGCGCCGCTGGTACGACAACGGCGGCGGCACGCTCGCGGTGCTGCTGGCCAGCGCCTCGGATGTCGACGACCTAGTGCCCACGCTGGTCGCCTTCCAGATCGAGTGGAACAAGATCCGCGTCCGCCAGCGAGGCGCCGGCTGGCCGACAGCGGACTCGCCCGACGTCCCGCCCGAGGAGTGCGCGCGGGAGCTGGGCGGGAGCTCCGAGGACTGGGCCCGCCTGCTCGAGGCCTGGGGCGAGAAGTTCGGCGAGCGCATGCGCCTGATCGGCGAGCGGCGGATGGCGCTCCGGGTGCGCATGCTGGGCGGCAGCCACACCGGCTACGCGCGCCTGACCCGGCGCTGGTGGGCGCCGGTCAGCGCCGAGCTCCGGGAATCGGTCCCGCCCACCCTCACCGAGCGTCCCCTCTACTTCGTCAGTTCCAACTCCCACAGCCTGGTCAACATCGTCACCGGCATCGCGCGCGAGCGCGAGCCGGAGCTCGTGGCCTTCGTCGAGGAGCTACCCGCCGAGGACATCCTGCGCCAGGAGCTGACCGCCTTCCGCGAGGGCCGCAGCGACGGCTCGTGGGAGAACTTCCTGTATTTCGTCGCCCGGCTGTACTTCGACGCCGGCGGTGCCCACGCCGCCCGAGAGCGCCGCGCGGCCGAACGGGAGAAGGGCGTTACCCATCTGCGTAGTAAGACCGCGCTCCGTGTGCCGGCCCAGGTGATTCCGCTCGCCGTGCTCGATCCGCGGGCGCTGGATCCGCGGGTGGGCGAGGTCGACTTCCAGGCCCTGGCCGCCACCGGCGCGGTGATCGTCAACATCGATTACCCGCTGGGCGTGGCGGCCTACAACATCCTGCGCGAGGTCGCGGTCGACCGCGGCGCCCTGCGCGGCGTCTACATCCTGGGAAAGGCTGCCACGCTCAACGCCGAGGTCGGCGACGTGATGATCTCGAACGTCGTCCACGACGAGCACTCGGGCTGCACCTACTGGCTCGATAACGCGTTCAGCGTCGACGACCTCGCCGCCGACCTGCGCTTCGGAACGGGACTCGACAACCAGCGGACGGTCACGGTCAAGAGCACCTTCCTCCAGAACCGCTCCTACCTCGACTTCTACTACCGCGAGGCGTTCACCGTGGTCGAGATGGAGACCGGCCCGTACTGTGACGCGGTTTACGAGATCGCCGACGCCGAGCGCTACCCCGTCGGCGAGGCGGTCAACTTCTCGAAGCTCCCAATCGACCTCGGGATCATCCACTACGCCTCAGACACGCCGTACACGCAGGCGCGCACGCTCGGCGCGCGCGGGCTCAGCTACTACGGCATGGACTCGACCTACGCCTCGTCGCTGGCTATCCTGCGGCGGATCCTCCGGCTCGAGGGCGCGCTCATTGACGGCGACGGCGGGCGCGGTCTCACCCGGCCCTACGGGATGCCGGCGATCCACCCGGACGCGTGAAGTGGGGCAGCTGGGGCGGACCGCGCGCCGTCGGGCACGGAAGGGCGGTTTGGGTGTGGCCGGGCTGGTGCGTCGCCTGCGGCGCGGTCAACCTTCCCGCGACCGTCGTCGCGTTCGGCAAGACGACCTGCCAGGGCCATAGCGCCTATGCGTACGTGGAATGGTTCTTCCCGGGCCGCGGGATGTCCTTTGACCGGCGCCTCGCCGGCGAGAACCTCTGCACCGAGAGCTCGCCGCCGACCCCGCCCGGAAAGGAAGCCAAGTGCGGCCAGGTCTCGCTGGGTGCTGCCCTGGCCAAGAACATCGAAATATTCGACTCGCCAATCAGCTGTGCGACCGCCCGACAGTTCGTCGCTGGTTCCGGCGCGGCGAGCTATCTCAATCAAAACGCGCGGTACACCGTGGACGGCTGGTGGTGCGGCTCAGAGCTGACGATGGATTTCGGCGGACTGCAGAGCTTCTCGTGCACGCATGGCGACTTCGCGAATGTGAATTTCGAGCTCAAGCCGGCCTAGCCGGACGTCATGCGCCGACCGGGTGCCAGGCGGTCTTGAGCTCGGTGACCGACTCGATGCGTTCGAGCGCGTCGTCGGTCGCGTCCTCGTAACTGCCCGCGGCGGCGCTGTGCCGGACGCGCTTGATCGTCTCGGCGGCCAGCTTGTCGAGCTCAGTCGATAGTTCCGCGTCGCCGGCGGCGTCGAGGATCGCGTTCAGGTCGCGGTGAGCGCCGAGCGCGGTCGCCAGCTCCTTACGCCGTCCGGACAGAAGGTTGACGACGCCGGCGGGGACATCTGAGACCCCGAGCGCTTCCGCCAGGTCGAGCCCTGGGAGAGGATGATTTTCTGACAGGACCGCCACGCACACGTTGCCGCCAGCGAGCGCAGGCGACAGCTCGGCGATCAGGCCAAACAATGGCGGGGCGTCGGGGGCGACGATCCCGACCACGCCGGTCGGCTCCGGAAGCGAGAACGACAGGAACGGCGCGGCGACCGGGTTGATCCCGCCGAGCACGGGCTGGATCTTGTCGGTCCACCCCGCGTAGTGAAGGAGCACGTCGACGGACGCGTCGACCTCCTCGCGCGGGACGCCCATCGTCGCCGCGCGCGATTCGAGCGCCTCGGCGGCGCGGTAGAGGATCTGCCCGCGGTTGTACGCCGTGCGCGCCGCCCACGGCTTGGCCGCCTTGCGCGCGGCGGCGACCGCGTCGCGGACGTCCTTGCGCGACGCCCGGGGATAGTTGAAACCCTGGTTCTCGTCGTAGCGCCCGGACTCCGACCGCACGAACGCGCCCCCGATCCACAGCTTGTACGTCTTGCGGACGGTGAGCCGCTCGGTCACCTGACGACCTCGAGGTACGGCCGCAGCCCGGCCGGGCCGCCCTCGCGCCCGAACCCCGACTCCTTGTAGCCGCCGAACGCGGCGGTCGGGTCGAAGTGGTTGTAGGTGTTCTGCCACACGACCCCGGCCTGGAGCGCGCTCGCGACCTCGAACGCCTTCGCTCCCTTGTCGGTCCAGATCCCGGCCGCGAGCCCGTAGCGTGAGTTGTTCGCCTTCTCGATCGCCTCAGCCTGGGTGCGGAAGGTGAGCACCGAAACGACCGGCCCGAAGATCTCCTCGACCGCGATCCGGTGGGCGGGCGAGACGTCGGTGAACAGCGTCGGCGCGAACCAGTAGCCGCGCTCGGGGAGTTCGCACGCGATGGTTTGCCGCGTCGCGCCCTCCTGCACCCCGGCCGTGACCAGAACCTCGATCCGCTCGAGCTGCTCGGCCGAGTTGATCGCGCCGACGTCGGTGTTCTTGTCCATCGGGTCGCCGACGCGGAGGCGTCCCATCCGCGCCCACAGCTTCGCGATCACCTCATCGCGCACGCTCTCCTGGATGAGCAGCCGCGATCCGGCGCAGCAGACGTGACCCTGGTTGAAGAAGATCCCGTTGACGATCCCCTCGACCGCCTGATCGAGCGCGGCGTCCTCGAACACGATGTTCGCCGACTTGCCGCCGAGCTCGAGCGTGAGGTGGGTGTTTGTGCCGGCGAGCGTGGCCTGAATGTCCCGGCCGACGGCAGTCGACCCGGTGAACGCGATCTTGTCGATTCCAGGAGCGCGGACGAGCGACGCGCCGGTGCCGCCCTCGCCGGTCAGGATCGTCACCACGCCGGGCGGAAGCTCGGCCTCCTGGCAGATCTCGGCGAGCAGCAGCGCGGTCAGCGGCGTCGTCTCCGCCGGCTTGAGGATCGCGACGTTCCCGCACGCGAGCGCCGGCGCGAGCTTCCACGCCGCCATCAGGAGCGGAAAGTTCCAGGGCACGATCTGCCCGACGACGCCGAGCGGCCTCACTTCCCGGGCATTGACGCCGTAGCGCAGCTTGTCGGCCCAGCCGGCGTAGTGGAAGAAGTGCGCGGCGGCGAGCGGAATGTCGACGTCGCGCGATTCCCGCAGCGGCTTGCCGCCGTCCATCGTCTCGACGACGGCGAGCTCGCGCGAGCGCTCCTGGATCAGACGCGCGATCCGGAACAGGTACTTGGCTCGCTCGAGGTCCTTGAGCGCCGCCCACTTCGGTTGCGCGATGCGCGCGGTCTCCACGGCGACGGCCACGTCCTCCGCGCCCCCGCAGGCCACCTCCGCTATCGGCTCCTCCGTGGCGGGGTTGATCGTCGGCACATAACGGCCTTCGACCGGATCCCGGAAGTCGCCATCCACGAACAGGCCATAGCGGTCACGCAGCCGGATGTGGTCGGCGGACTCCGGTGCCGGAGCGTAGTCCCAGACGATGCTGGTGCGCGTCCCGACGGAGGAGCTCATTCCTTGGAGAAATCCTCGGCCCGGCCGTAACGACCGGTCTCGGTCTTGGCGTATTGCATCAGGAGATCATTGAGCACTGACGACGCGCCGATCCGGATGCGGTCGGGCGTGAGCCACTCGTCGCCCAGCGTCTCCTTGACGAGCACCAGGCGATGCAGCGCGGCCTTGCTCGTCGAGACGCCGCCGGCGGCCTTGAAACCGACGATCCGGCCGGTCCGGTCGGCGTAGTCGCGAATCGCTTCGAGCATGACCAGGCACACACCCGGGGTCGCGCCGGACGAGGCCTTGCCGGTCGAGGTCTTGATGAAGTCCGCCCCCGCCTCCATCGCCAGCATCGAGGCGTGGCGGACGTGGTCGTAGGAGCCGAGCTCGGCCGTCTCGAGGATCACCTTGAGGTGCGCGTCGCCACAGTGCTCCTTGACCGCGACGATCTCCTGCTGCACGCGCGTGTCGTCGCCGGCCAGGAACGCCTCGCGCGAGATCACCATGTCGATCTCGTCGGCGCCGGCCGCGACCGCGTCCTCGGTATCTCGCAGCTTGGCCTCGAGCGACACCTGGCCGGCGGGGAAGCCGGTGGCCACCGATGCCGTTTTGACGCCGGTGCCGTTGAGCGCTGCTTTCGCCGTGGGTACCAGCTGCGGATACACGCAGATCGCGGCGACGGACGGAATCTCGGGCATCGTCGGAGCCGGGCACACGCCCTTGGCGCACAGGTGCCGGACCTTGCCGGGGGTATCCGCGCCCTCGAGCGTGGTCAGGTCGACCATCGATACCGCCAGGCGGATGCCCTGCTGCTTGGCGGTGGTCTTGATCGAGCGCTTGCCCAGCTGCGCGGCGCGCTCCTCGACGCCAACTCGGTCCACGTGCGGCAGACGCCGGATCACGCCTCCGAGCCTACTAGGCTCCCCCGGGTGAAACGAGTCCTCGTCTTCTGCGGCTCGAGCCCCGGCGCCCGCCCTGAGTATGCGGCAGGAGCGGCGGAGCTGGGCCGGGTGCTGGCCGAGCGCGGGCTCGAACTGGTATACGGCGGCGCACGCGTCGGGCTGATGGGAGCGATCGCTGACAGCGCGCTGGCCGCCGGCACGAACGTCATCGGCGTGATCCCGAACGGGTTGGTCCAGGCCGAGGTCGCCCACGCCGGCCTGACCAAGCTGCACGTGGTTGAGACGATGCACGAGCGCAAGGCGCTGATGGCTGAGCTGTCCGACGCGGTGATCGCGATGCCGGGCGGACCCGGCACGCTCGACGAGCTGTTCGAACTGTTCACCTGGAGGCAGCTCGGGCTGCACCGCAAGCCGATCGGCCTGCTCAACGTCGCGGACTACTGGCGGCCGTTACTGGCTTTCCTCGAGCACGCGGTCAACGAGCGCTTCCTGCGGGAGGCGCTGTTCGAGACGTTGCTGGTCGAGCGCGACCCGGAGTCGCTCCTGGACCTGCTCGCCGATCACGCCGTGCCGAACACGCGATCGCCCGCGTCGCCCAATCCCGGGCGGATGTAGGCGTTCTCGTCGAGCTCGCGGTCGACCGCCGCGGTCCAGATCCGCACGTCGGGGTGCGCCGTCTGGACCGCCTCAATGCCCTGAGGCGCGGCCACGAGGCAAACGAGCTCGGGCGCTCGGGCGCCTGCCTTCTTGAGCTTGTTGAGTGCGTGTACCGCGCTGCCGCCGGTCGCGAGCATCGGATCGAGCACGTACACGCGGGCGTTGGGTAGCCCCCGCGGCAGCCGCTCGTAGTAGTCGACCGGGACGTGCTCCTCCTCGTCGCGATAGATGCCGACGTGGCCGACGCGCGCGTCCGGAACCAGGCGCAGGAAGCCCTCGACCATCCCCAGCCCGGCGCGCAGGACGGGCACGACCGTGACCTCGTCGCGCAGGCGCAGGCCTGTCGTCGCCTCGAGCGGCGTCTCGACGTCGACCTCCTTGACCGGCAGGTCGCGCGCGACCTCGACGGCCATGATCGCGGCGGCCTCGTACAGCGCCTGGCGGAAGTCGCCGTGCGAGGTGTCGCGGTCGCGCATGACCGAGAGGCGATCGGCGAGGACGGGGTGCTCGACAACAGTGAGGGTCTCTGGCACGCCTGCGATGCTATCCGCGCGATGGCACACGTGAACGTCGAGTTAAAGGCCCGCGACACCAACCCCGAGGTGACCGCCGCCCGCTGCCTGAACCTTGGCGCGGTCCCGGTCGACACGCTGCACCAGAGCGATACCTACTTTGTCGCCCGGCGGGGACGGCTCAAGCTGCGCACCGACGGTCCTTCCGCCGAGCTGATCGCTTACGGGCGCCCGGATGAAGCCGAGGCCACCGAGAGCACGTATGTGCTCGCGCCCGTACCAGCGCCGGCCGAGCTCGCCGAGGCACTCGAGGCCGCGCTGGGCACCGTCGTGGTGGTGTCCAAGCGCCGGCAGTTGTTCATATGGGAGGGCGTCCGGATCCACCTCGACGATGTCGACGGGCTGGGCTCCTTCATCGAGTTCGAGGCTGTCCTACCTGACGCGGGCGACCTCGAGACGGCGCGGGCGAAGGTGGCCCGTCTGCGGGCCGAGCTGGGCATCGAGGACGACGCGCTCGTATCAGTCGGATACGCCGACCTGCTCCTCGATGGCCCGCGAGCGCTCCTGCGGGCGGCTCGCGCGGCCATGGAGAACGCGTACGCGCCGTACTCGCAGTTCAAGGTGGGGGCCGCAGTCCGGGCGCCCAGCGGCGCGATTTACGCCGGTGCCAACGTCGAGAACGTCGCCTACCCGCAGGGGCAATGCGCCGAGGCGTCCGCGCTCGGAGCACTCGTGACCGCCGGCGAGACGGCGATCACCGCCGTGGCGGTCGTCGCCGAGCGCCTCGAGATCTGCCCGCCGTGCGGCGGATGCCGGCAGCGGCTGTCCGAGTTCGGCGACGCTTCGACCCCGGTGTACCTCGGACCGACGACGACGACCTTGGGTGAGCTGCTGCCAGGAGCATTCGACCGCGAGGCGCTCGGGGCGTGAACCTCGGGCAGCCGCGCGTGGGCATCGTGCTCGGGTCGGGGTTGGGCGCGGTGGCCGACGCCGTCGAGGACCCGGTGGTCGTGGGCTACGAGGAGCTCCCGGGCTTCCCGCGACCCAGCGTCGAGGGCCACGCCGGCATGGCGGTCATCGGCTCGATCGGCGGCGTCCCGGTAGCTGTGCTCCAGGGTCGGGCGCACCTTTATGAAGGGGGCGACCCCGAGGCCATACGGACTCCCGTTCGCGCCTTGCGGGACGCGGGCGCTTCGGTTCTCGTCCTCACCAACGCGGCCGGGTCACTACGCCCGGAGGTCGGGCCGGGCTCGTTGGTGGCGATCACCGACCACATCAACCTGACCGGTGTGAACTTGCTGATGGGACCGAACGACGACTCGATCGGGCCGCGCTTCCCGTCGCTGCGAGATGCCTACGACCCCGCTCTATTGCAGGCCCTGCGCGCCTCGGCCCGGGACGCCCAAGTCGACCTCGCCGAGGGCGTGTACCTGGCCGTTACCGGGCCGAGCTTCGAGACTCCGGCCGAGATCCGTGCGTTCCGGACGCTCGGCGCCGACGCCGTCGGCATGTCGACCGTCCAGGAGACGATCGTGGCCCGCCACTGCGGGCTGCGGGTCGTCGCGGTGTCGGTGATCACCAACCTGGCCGAGGGCATGGCCGACGAGCCGCTCTCCCACGAGCAGACGCTGAGCGCGGCTGCGGTGGGCGCCGAGAAGGTTCGTCGCCTATTTCTGGAGTTCATCCCCCGATGCTGACGGCAGAGCTGATCCGGAAGAAGCGCGACGGCCTCGAGCTGTCAGCCGGCGAGATCGACCAACTCGTCGCCGGAATCGCCAACGACACCGTTACCGACGCCCAGGTCGGCGCGCTCGCCATGGCCATCGTGTGGCGCGGCATGACGCCGGCCGAACGCGTGGCGCTGACCGGCGCCATGACCCGCTCGGGCGACGTGCTCGACTGGAGCCACGCCGGCCTGCCCGGCCCGGTCCTCGACAAGCATTCGACCGGAGGGGTGGGCGACAAGGTGAGCCTGCTGCTCGCGCCAATCCTCGCTGCGTGCGGCGCGTTCGTCCCGATGATCTCGGGCCGCGGCCTCGGGCACACCGGCGGGACGCTCGACAAGCTCGAGTCGATCCCCGGATATGACGTCCGGCCGTCGACCGATCGCCTCCGGGAGATTGTTAGCGCGACCGGGTGCGCGATCGTCGGGCAGACCGCGCGTTTGGCTCCCGCCGACCGCCGGCTCTACGCGATCCGCGACGCCACCGGGACGGTCGAGTCGATCCCGCTGATCGTCGGCTCGATCCTGTCGAAGAAGCTCGCGGCCGGCCTCGACGCGCTGGTCATGGACGTCAAGGTCGGCTCGGGCGCGATGCTTCCGCAACTCGACCGCGGGCGCGAGCTGGCCCGTGCGATCGTCGAGGTGGCGGTCGGCAACGGACTGCCGACGGTCGCGCTCCTTACCGACATGAACCAGGTGCTGGGGCGGACGGCCGGCAACGCGGTGGAGGTGCAGGAGTCGATCGACCACCTGACCGGCGCCGCGCGTGACGAGCGGCTGCTCGAGGTGACGCTCGCGTTGTGCGCCGAGGTGCTCGTGCTTGGAGAGCTCGCCGCGGACCTGGCCACGGCCCGCGCGGCCGCGATCCGGGCGCTCGAGAGCGGCGCAGCGGCCGAGCGGTTCGGCGCCATGGTGCTCGAGCTGGGCGGCCCCGCCGATCTGATCGAGGCTCCCTCTCGGCATCTGCCCGGCGCGCCGGTGACCGTCGCGATCGACCCGGATTCGCCGGGAGTGGTCAATGCCGTCGACGTCCGCGCGGTCGGGATCGCGATCGTCAACCTCGGCGGCGGTCGCGCTCGCGAGGACGACGAGGTCGATCACGGCGTCGGCCTGAGCGAGGTGGCCGCGCTCGGCGAGCGCGTCGAACCGGGCGGACGGCCGCTGGCCCTCGTGCATGCCCGCGACGAGGACAGCGCACGACAGGCGGCGAAGGCGGTGCGAGCGGCCTACGTGACCGGCGAGCTGCTCGGCGCGGGCCCACATCCCAGTCCGGTGATCGAGGCTCAGCGCACGGTGTAGACGCCAGCCGAGACCTCGTGGTAGCCCTTGGCCCCGATGCTGCGGGCCAGCGGGCTGCGGGGGTCCTCGCTCGCCGCGAGCCGGTCGAGCGCGAACCGGAAGTCGTAGCGCGGTTCCCAGCCGAGCTCCCCTCGCGCCCGACCATTCACGTAAGTCCGCTCGATGGCGTCAAACATCCGCCAGCCGCGCGCGGAATAAATCTCCTCAAAATCGGGGTAGAGCCGCCGGACGACCGACGGCAGATCGGTCCGGATCGCAATGAGATCGTCGCGGGCGAACGGCGACGTCGCGCTGATGATGTAGCGCCCGAACCCAATCGCGGGCGCCCGCTCCAGCGCGCGCTCGACGGCGGTCACGATGTCCTCGACGTCGACGCGGCGGTAGAGCAGCTCGTTGACCTTGATGTTGAGGTCCTCGTAGGCGCGGCGGACGTCGTCGCGGTCGTCGGGCTCGGGGAAGAACCGAGACGTGCGGAGGATCAGGCAAGGCAGGCGGTTCTCGCGCGCGACGAGCTCGCACAGATCCTCGGCCGCCAACTTGGTCGTGCCGTAGATGTTGCGGGGTACCGGAGCGACCTCCTCGGTGATCCAGGCCGCCGGCTGTCCCGGGGCCGGTGTGAGCGCCCAGCCGAAGGCGCTCGTCGTGCTCGTGAACACGAACCGGCTGACGTTCGCGGCCACGGCCTCCTCGAGCAGGTTGAGCGTGCCGGCGATGTTGGTCTCGATGAAGTTCGCGCGGGTGTGCGACTCCACGTGTGGCTTGTGCAGCGTCGCGCAGTGCACGACCGCGTCGACGCCGGCTACCGAGCGGCGCACGGTGTCGCGATCGGCGACCGACCCGACCACACTCGTATGCGGCGAGGCCAGGATGTCCAGGCCGATGACCTCGTGGCCCTGCCCGGGCAGGGTACGCATCAGCGCCTCGCCCAGATGACCCGCGCTGCCGGTGACGAGAATTCTCATTGCGCAGGCATATCAGATAGACATTCGGTCCATGTCGACCGTGCCCCAAGCCGAGCTCCACGTCCATCTCGAGGGGACCGCCCCGCCCGAGCTGGTCAGCCGGATTGCCGCGCGTAACGGCGTCGAGCTCCCCGAGCGCCTGCTCGGCGGGGACGGACGCTTCCGCTACGGCGACTTCCTCGACTTTCTCGCCACCTACGACCTGGCCGCCAGCGTGATCCGGACCGGCCACGACTACCGCGACATCACCTACGAGTACCTGTGCCAGTGCGCGCGTGGCGGCGCGATCTACGTTGAGCTGACGGCGTCGCCCGACCACGCCGCGCTCGTCGGGCTGAGCGAGGAGGAGCACCTTTCCGGAATCGCACGCGGAATCGACGACGCCCGGCGCGATACCGGGATCGAGGGACGGATCCTGATCTCGGCCGTGCGGAACTTCGGGGTCGAGCAGGCGGTCCGCGTCGCCCGGCACGCCGCCGATCGCCCCCACCCCTATGTCGTCGGCTTCTCGATGGCCGGCGACGAGGCCGGGTTCCCCGCGGGCGACTTCGCCGAGCCGTTCGAGATCGCCTCCGGCGCCGGCCTCGGCTGCACGATCCACGCCGGCGAGTGGGCGGGGGCCGACAGCGTGCGGGCCGCCCTCGAGCTCCCGATCACCCGGATCGCCCATGGGGTGCGCGCGATCGAGGATGCGGACGTGATCTACGAGCTCGAGGCGCGAGGCACGGTGCTCGAGTGCTGCCCGACCAGCAACGTCGTTCTCGGCGTGTTCCCGTCGTACGAGGAGCACCCGTTGCCGCAGCTGCGCGCCGCCGGCGTCAGGGTCACGCTCGGCTCCGACGATCCTCCCTACTTCGGCGCGACCATCGAGGGCGAGTACGAGGTCTGCTTCGAGCGTTTCGGCTTCGGCGAGGACGACCTGCGCGAGATCACGCTCACGGCCATTGACGCCGCGTTCTGCGACGACGAGCTCAAGGCCGTGTTGCGCAGTCGCCTCTGAACCCAGCCTCAGGAGCGCGGCCTACGGTCCGCGATTTCCCCTACTGCCGCCGCTTTTGTGAGACTCCGTAATGCTTTGGAAGACGCCGCGCACCGACTCGACCCGGAGTCCCTGGGCTCGCACGTCGCGCGGCTGTACCGCGCGGCCTACGGTCTGACCGGCTCGCGCCAGGACGCCGAGGACCTCGTCCAGGACACGTTCGAGCGGGTGCTCAGGCGGCCTCGCTTCCTGCGTCGGGATGAGGACCTTGTCTACCTGCTGCGCGTACTCAGGAACACGTGGATCAGCTCCCACCGGAGCAAGCGCGGTGTGGTGACATCGCCGGCGGGCGAGGAGATCGAGGCGATCGAGGCGCCGAACGACCCGATCGCGCAATCGATCGAGGGTGCGGTCGTGTACGAGGCGCTGCAGGAGCTGACCCAGCCGCTGCGCGAGGCGCTCGTGGCGGTCGACGTCCTGGGCTTGTCCTACCGCGAGGCCGCCCGGGCCCTGGGCACGAGGGAGGGAACGATCATGAGCCGGCTGCACCGGGGGCGGGGGCAGATCGCCGCGCGGCTCGAGTTACAGCGCTGATCGGGGGTTATGCGCGCCGCGGTCGATGCGGGCGCTGCCGGCGCTTAAGCGTGCGCTTGCTCGAGCACGGGGGCGGCGGCGAGCCCGAGGACGACGTCCGGCTTCGTCTTCGCGGCGAGCACGCACGTACGCCCGTGGCGCACGAGCGTGACCACCGAGAGCCCAGAGGAGGTCGAGAACTCCTTGAGCGGCACTCCCTCGTAGACGACGGTCCTCGCGCTCGAGGGCAACGGGATCGCCTGGCCGGAGAACACCGTGTAGCTCAGCGGAGTGCCGTTCGGGAGACGGTAGAACACGGTGAGGGCGGGACGGCCGCCGATGTGGTCCGTCCGCTGGCCGCTGGCCGGGACGCTGAACTTGGCGTAGTTCGGATAGGTGACGCCGCCGTAGGAGGTATCGAGCAGCGTCGCGGTCCGCACCGCCGGCGCGGGGCCGGTCGAGGGAGCGAACGCCAGCGAAGCGGCGGCGGGGATGCTCGGCCCTGCGTTTCCGCCGCCGGCTCCGACGGCCACGATCACGATCACAGCGATCACCGCGGCGAGGCCGCCGACCGCTATTGCTGGTCGCCATCCGGTTAGTGCGGTGCGTGGGTTCTTGGTTTGGGGACGTCTGGCTTCCGGTCCGTATGCCTCGCGGACCTTTGCCTCAATCGCGCTGACGAGTCGATCCGGAACCGCCGGACCCTCGGTGCGCAGCTCGCGCGATACGCGCCGCTCGGACTCGACCTGGCGAGAGAGCTCGGGCCGATCGGCCCGCGCAGCGGTGTCGCCGGGCTCGTCAACGAGCCGAGTGATCTCAATCGCTTCCTGATCTTCGGGGGTTTGTCTGAAACGCATCGTTTCGAGTCTGATCATAGGGGCCGTTTCGGGGCCCTGTGGGCTCGCCCGAGGGCGTACCTCACGATTACTTGAACGCATTCCGGGCGGGCCTTATTCCATGCCCGGCGGTAAGAAAATTCTTTACGCCAGGATGGAATGCGCCGGAGGGGACCTGCGTCTTACTGGGATGTCGGCACTTCGTGGGGGCCGGAAGAAGCGGAAGTAAGCGACTTCTTCCACCGCCGAGTGCGACCTCTTTCAGCCTCAACTCATAAGGAGAAACCATGTCTAAGCATGCCAACACGCGTGCTCGCTCCTCGGCGGCCTCATCCAAGTCCAGCCGCCGTCGCCGCGCCGCCAAGTGGGCCCGCGTGGCCCTCGCCGCCGCGCCCGTGCTCGGCGCCGGCGCAGTCGCGGCCCCGGCCATCGCCCAGAATCAGAGCGGTCAGGCCAAGTACAGCTTCGAGACGCTCAACAACCAGAACGACGTCACCTTCAACCAGCTGCTCGGGATCAACGACCACGGCCTGATCGCCGGCTACTTCGGCTCCGGCCAGCAGGGGCATCCCAACAAGGGCTACCTCCTGTCGGCCCCGTACGGCCAGGGCAGCTATCACAACGAGAACTGGCCTCAGTCAGTGCAGACCCAGGTCACCGGCCTGAACGACCACGGCGTGACCGTCGGCTTCTGGTCGACCATGAATAACGCGGGCGCGACCCCGGTGAACGACAACCGCGCGTTCGTCTCCTTCCACGGCTACTTCGTTGACGCTGACTTCCCCACTGACATGCCGGCCAGCCCTCCGGTTGACCAGCTGCTGGGTGTCAACGACAACGACATCGCTGTCGGCTTCTACACCGACGCCAACGGCGACAACCACGCCTACAGCTACAACATCCGCCACAACTCGTACACCGAGCTGACGCCGTCGGGCATCAGCGGCCCGACCGCGGCGGGAATCAATAACCGGGGCGACATCGCCGGGTTCGGAACCGACGCGAACGGCGACACGGCCGGCTACCTGCTCAAGCGAGATGGCAACGTGATCACCCTGAGCGTCCCCGGGTCGAGCTCGACCACGGCCCTCGGCGTCAACGATCAGGACGAGGTCGTCGGCTTCTACCAGGTCGGCACCGGCTCCAGCGCCGTCATGCACGGCTTCACCTGGAGCCCGCGCTGGGGCTTCACCACGGTCGATGACCCGAACGGCGCCGGGACGACGACGATCAACGGCGTCAACGACAAGGGCCAGCTGGTCGGCTTCTACACCGACTCGAACGGCAACACGGACGGCCTGCTCGCCTCGCCGCATCACCACGGCTGATCTCTCCTAACTCGGGGGCGTTTCCGAGGCCGGGCCGCATGATGCGGCCCAGCCTCGTTTCTTTTGGCGGGTGGCCGGGCGCGCGATCGCGAGGCACGGGTCATAACTTCGGACTCGACCTTCCCTTCGCGGCGAATCCCGATTCAGGCACAAATACGGGGTCAAATCTGCGAACTCGACCAACGAGGATTGCCGAGCCCGCAGTTGTGACCCAGTCCGATAGGGCGGCCTTACCCCCGGCGGACCTAGACCTGGTGGCGCAAGAGGAACTCAAGCGTGGCGCCGTTAAAAGCGTCGGGGTCCTCGTGCAGGCCGGCGTGCGAGAGGTGGTCGAACACGACCAGCTCGCTGTCGGCGATCCCGCTGGTCAACGGCTCGGCGAATCGCGTCGAGGTGACCAGATCGTGGGCGCCGAACGTGACCAGCGTGGGTGCCTGGATCTCGCCGAGCCCTGAGCTGGCGTCGTGAGCGAGAACGGCGTCGCTTTGGGCCATGAACGCGTCCAGCGGCTGGGCAGGACGACCGCGCACGAAATCGGCCAGTGCCTGCGCGTACTCCGGCCGCTCGACGTACATCTCGGGCATGAAGCAGAACGGGAAGATGCCCTCAATGACCGCGTCGGCGACCGTCGGGAGCGCTGCGGCGAGCGCACGCCAGAGCCCGAGGACGGTGCGTAGGTACTCGTCGGTCGCGGGCCACGCGCTGTGCAGCGAGAGCGTCTTGACCCGGTCGCGATGCCGGGCGGCCAGGTGCATCCCCACCGCGGCCCCGAGCGAGACGCCGGCCACGTGCGCGCGTTCGACGCCGATCGCGGCCAGGAAGCCCGCGAGCTGATCGGCATACGTCTCGGTCGAATACGGGCCGGGCGGCTTGTCGCTCTCCCCGGATCCAGGCAGGTCGACCGAGATGCAGCTGAAGTGCTCGGCGTACGCGGGCAGCTGGAACGCGTAGCAGGCGTGATCGGCGCCCAGGTACGGAATCAGCAGCAGCGGCTCGCCCTCCCCCTGCACGTCGTAGTTGATCGTCAGCCCCTCGACATCTACCTGTGGCATAGCTCCTCCGGGAAAGCGGTGAACGAGCGATCCTAATTCGGGCGGCCTGGGCAGTCCAGGTGCGTAGGCTGTGCGCTCACCGATGCCGACTTCGTCCCCGGTGGATGGCTTTCGACTCGTCTACGACCGTTCTGGGTCGGGGGAACCGGTCGTGCTGCTGCACGGCTGGCCGGGCGACCGGCTGGACTACCGCGAGGTCGTTCCGCGGCTCACTGACGTCGCGACCCTGGTCCACCCAGATCTCCGCGGCTTCGGCGAGTCGGACAAGCACCGAGTGGATCCGGCCGAGCAGTATTCGGCCGACGCGCAGGTGCGCAGCGTAATCGGACTGATCGACGATCTCGAGCTGGGTCCGGCGGTGATCGTCGGCTACGACGTCGGCAGCCGTGTCGCGCAGGCGCTGGCTCGGACGTATCCGGACCGGGTGCGAGCGCTGATCATCTCGCCGCCGGTACCAGGCGTCGGCGACCGCGTCCTCGCGCCCAAGCCGCAGGAGGAGTTCTGGTACCAGGCGTTTCATCAGCTGAGCCTGATCGAGGAGATCCTCGACGGGCAACCATCGGCGGTTCGCGCCTATCTTCGGCACTTCTGGTCGCATTGGTCGGGGCCGTCGTTTGAGCTGCCGGACGCCGCGCTCGACCGCCTCGTCGGCCTGTACGCCGCGCCCGGGGCGTTCACGGCGTCGATCGCGTGGTACCGCGCAGGTTCGGGCACCATCGCCCGGAGCGTCGCGGAGGTGAGCGCGCCCCTGCCGGATCCGGTCGCTGTTCCCACGACGATTCTCTGGCCCGAGTTCGACCCGCTGTTTCCACCCGAGTGGGGCGACCGGGTGTCCGACTTCTTCTCCGATGCCACGGTGAAGCCGCTCGCGGGCGTCGGCCACTTCGTCCCACTCGAGGCGCCGGACGAGCTCGCCGGGGCGATCCGGGCTGCGCTGGCCTCGCCTCTGCGTTGACATTCACGTGGATCGAGACGGACTCGCGGCGTCCGGGCGAGTGGTCTGAACCTTGGCACAGGAAAGAGGTGCATCGGAGACGTCAGGGTCTGCGCGGCCGCAGCAGAATGACGATCAGGCAGAGGCGGGATCGTCGTTGCGATGCCGGCGTCGAGCAAGCCCAGCCGCGGGCCGCACTGAGGCGACAGCTCTACAACGGCGCTTAACGCCCGAAAGTCCCCTCCGAGCAACTTGCCAGTGGGAGATAAGCGCCTCCGAGGCGCTATGTCCCCGAATGGGGCCGGGTGAGGCCAGGTTTCGTGAGATAAGCACCTACGAGGCTCGCAGACGGTTCGGTTCGCCGAGGCCTCCGAGCTGGCATAACGCCCGGCTCGCGGCGCCGTCCACCCTCGCGCCCCGCTACGCCCCGGGCTGCGACCACGGTGCGCCAGCCGCTCACCGACATGGCCCGTGACGCGGCGCGCCGGCTGATCGCCCGGATCGAGGGAACCGACGAGTCCGAACCGAGCCGGGCGGTGTTCCCGACGCATCTCGTGCAGCGCGCCACCACCGCCCGCGCGCCGGAACGCTCGACCCGGCCCTCGGGCCGGCCGGCCCGCCGGACTCGCAGTTCCTAGTCGCGCGCGCTCCGACGGCTCGCTTGCGCCACGATGTGTTGGTGGTGACTCCCCATGAAGGACCGATCCCCCAGCTGACGCTCGGCGCCAGCGGTCTGTTCGTCTCACGCCTCGGGCTGGGGATGATGAGCTACGGCGCGGACCCCGACCGTGCCTGGGCGCTCGACGAGCACGCCGCCGAGCCCATCATCCGCCGAGCGATCGACGCCGGCGTCACCTTCTTCGATACCGCCGACATGTACTCCGCCGGGGCCAGCGAGGTCGTCACCGGCCGAGTGCTGAGAAAGCTCATCGGCCGCGAGGAGTGCGTCGTCGCGACGAAGGTCTTTTACCCGTCGACGCCCGGCCCCAACGGCCGTGGGCTTTCACGCAAGCACGTATTCGCGGCCATCGACGCATCGCTCAAACGCCTCGGCATGGACTACGTCGACCTCTACCAGATTCATCGCTTCGATCAGGAAACCCCGGTCGAAGAAACGATGCAGGCGCTGGACGACGTCGTCCGCGCCGGCAAGGCGCGTTACCTCGGCGCCAGCACGATGCGCGCCTGGCAGTTCGCCAAAGCCCAGCACGTCGCCGTCCGTAACGGCTGGACGCCATTCATCTCGATGCAGAACCGCTACAACCTCCTGTACCGCGAGGAGGAGCGAGAGATGATCCCCCAGTGCCTCGATCAGGGCGTGGCGATCATCCCCTACAGCCCACTCGCTCAGGGCTACCTCGCCGGGACCCACACACCGAACGGCGAGGCGCGGACCGTGCGCGCCGCCACGCCTCGCTCGGGTCCGTCGCTCTACGACCGGCCCGTCGACTTCGAGATCATCGAGCGCGCGAGCGAGATCGCTCGCGCGCGGGGCGCGGCGCCCGCCCAGATCGCCCTCGCCTGGCTGCTCAGCAAGCCCGGCATCACCGCGCCGATCATCGGTGCCACCAGCATCAAGCACATCGACGACGCAGCCGCTGCCGCCGAGATCGAGCTCACTCTCGCCGAGATCGCGACGCTCGAGCAGCTCTACCAACCACGCGATTTGATCGGCTAGTGCCGTGACCGGAAACGTTTGCCCTGGTGGGCGAGCGAAAACCGAGGATGGCGCGGACGCAGGAGTCGACGCGTAGCAGCGCTACGCGAGACTCCGAGGACAAAGCCAGCCGAAGGTTTGCAGCCGTCCAACAGGGCAGAGGTTGACGGGAGCGGCACTAGATCGACTCTCGATCGCGGCTCACCCTGCCGCCCACAACCGACGCCGGCCGCCGGAGCCGCCGTCAGGGGCGAATCCTACGGTCGTTGGGCGCTGGTCGTTCGGGATCGAAAAGGCCACGCATCCCGTCCGCACCTGGCCGGGCCCGATCGCGTTCATGAAGTCCTGCAGGGGGGTTTGACACACGCCCTTGGGCACGAAAACGGGGTTTGCCTGACCGGCGGCCGAGTCGAGCGAGAAGTCACCGGTGCTCGAGCTGTCATAACCGCCCGGCCCCGCGTTTCGTACCGCCACGAGGACGGCAACCGCCTTCATGCCCGGGATCAGGTGGGCGCCCGAGTCGCGGAGCGGATCGATCAGCGAGCGAATCGTCACCACCATGGTCGTGCCCGGCGCCGGTACTCGCCGGCTTGCGCCGATGTGTGGCAGCAGAGCCACCGGCGGCGCGGTGTGCGCTGGGGTGGACGTGGTGGTGGCCGTGGTAGTCGGCGTCGTCGGGGGCGCCGGCGACGAGACGGTCCGAGTCGTGCTGGTGGCACGGCTCGAACCGCACGCCGAAGCGGTCAGACCGACGAAGACGGCGACAAGGGCGAGGACGGGCTTCCCTGCGCGCGGCCGCACGGCTCCGAAGCGTAGACGGAGCGGCGAGCGACCGTGTCCGCCGGGTCTTCGCGCTCGAGCGAGGCTGCCCGAAGCGCCGGAGCCAGCAACGCCCGGGATCGCGCTTCCTCGAGTTTCGCCTGGGCCAGCTGCCAGGCCATCTCAGGATGGAGAGACATCGTCCTTCCTTAGCTTTAGACAAAGTAACTGTGCATGAAGCTACTTCATACAAAGCTGTGTGTCAAGCTACTCCGATCGAAGCTAAACTCCTTGCCGCAATGAGCGAGCGGAACGCGACCGACGCCAAGGGGGCGTTCGATGCGGACGATCCCGTCACCGAGCACGTCCGCTGGGCGGTATCACACTGGCCGCAGATCGATCCAGACGTCGAGGGGATCGTCAACCGGGTGGACAAGATCAACCGCTACGTCCAACAGGCGTTCAGGTCGAGCCTCGGCGAAGCCCACCTCACCAAGGAGGAGTGGAAGGTCTTGCACGAGCTGGCCGAAAGCGTGCGCTCGCACGGTTGGCTCTGCCGCGATCTGAACGTGTCGACTGGGGCGATGACGAACCGGCTCGACAAGCTCGAGCGTGGCGGCCTGATCCGCCGCGCTCCCGACCCCAACGACCGACGCGGGGTGCTGCTCGAGCTCACCGCAGCCGGGCAAGCCCGGATCGAGGAGTACGTCAACATCGGTGCTCAGCGAGAGCGCGAACTACTGGACGGCCTCACCGCGACCGAGAAACGGGAGCTAAATCAGCTCTTGTCGAAGCTGCTCGTTTCCATACGGGCGAAGGACACTTCCGCGGGCAGCCGGGGTCGGCACGCATAAACGCGGTTCGCCTGGACCGCTTGCCGGCAGGCCCGCGGCGCGGTACCTTGTCAGTGCGTCATGCAGTTCAGCCACGAGCAACACATAGAAAACGTGCCGTCGGTCGACGGTCGCGTCGTGCTGCCGGTTTTCTGAGCTGACAGTCATGCGCGGGCCTCGCCCGGCGACCTCCTGAATACCGCCCTCCCTGCGCGGCCGTGCGCTCCCGTACCCGGCCGCGGGCAGATGCCGAGGTTCGACTCCTCCGCAGGGCCTGCCATGGACGCAACCATGAATATCACCCATACCGGCCTGCGACCGCGGGCTCCGGAAGCGCGCCCGGCGCATCCGGCTCGCCTGGATGCACTTCCACGCGGGTTGTTTGTCGCCGAGCTGCTCGCGCGCCGGCTCGCCCATGTCGCGCGGGACAGCTTCCGCGGCGCGCCGTCCCCTGCCCGCATCGCCGAGCTGGCCTCGCCGGTAATGATCCGCTCCGACGCGCAGGGGAACGAGGTGGAGGCGTTCGTGCGCATGCGAGGCGGCGAGATCGCGCTGGTCGATGCCGGGCACGGGCATGTCTCGATCGAGGCCGGCGCGGAAACCTGCGCCGCCGCGCGATGCGCGGTCGCGATGCTGCGAAAGGCACTGGAAAGTCCCCGGCCGGCATCCGAGCGGGTGTCGATCGCGTTCTGGATGCGCGGCGAGTGGGGCGGTGACATCCGTCACCGCGAGATCGAGGCCAGGAGCTTCGAGGAGCTGGCGGAGAACTACTCGGCGCCGGTCCGCGCGGCGCTCGAGCAGCTGATGAGCACCCGAGCCCCGGACAACGGCCGCCTCATCCTGTGGCGAGGTGACCCGGGGACCGGGAAGTCCCACGCGCTGCGCGCCCTGGTCCGTGCGTGGGCACCGTGGTGCTCCGCCCACTTCATCATGGACCCCGACGAACTGCTCGGCCACGGCGGCGCGTACATGCTCGACGTGCTCACCTGGGGCGACGGCGACGACGACCGCTGGCGTCTGCTGATCCTCGAAGACGCGGGCGAGCTGATCACGCCCGATGCTCGGTCGGTGGCGGGTCAGGCATTGTCGCGGCTACTCAACGTCGCCGACGGGTTGATCGGACAGGGCACGCGTACGCTGCTGCTGATCACGACCAACGAGCCGGTCAAGCGACTTCACCCGGCGACTCGCCGTCCCGGCCGCTGCCTGGCCGACATCGAGTTCACCCCGCTGTCGGTCGCCGAGGCCAACGCCTGGCTGGCCGCGCGCGGAGTGGAACGTCGGGTTGATCGTCCCACCCCGCTCGCGGAACTGTTCGGTCGCTCGAGCGATGGCCCGCTCGCGGCCGAGTCGACCGCCTCCGCGGTCGGGTTCGGGTTCGCGAGAGCTCTCGACCAGCGGGGCTAGGGGCCGACCTTCACCGCCTGCCCGATCGACACTGAGGCGCCGTGGTCCTGGGACACCGGCACCAGATCGTCGGCGCTGTCCGTGGTCTCATCGAGTGCCACGACCGGCGTGCCCACGTCGAGCTGATCGAACGCCTGAGGAACGGTCAGCAGCGTCCCCGCCGTCGGCGAGCCGACCTCCGACGCCGGGATGTGAATCGTGATCGTCCCGGTGTCCGAGTTGACGCTCCCGGTGGCCGCGCTCGAGGCGGTGTCGTTGTAGCCGTACGTCGAGGACTGGCCGTAGGTGCCCGTGTTGCCGGAGGTGAACGTCCAGCTCCCGGTGGGTGACTCGTTGGCGCGCGCGTAATAGACGGTTGCTCCGTCGAGCCACGTCACGAAGAAGCTCGAACCGTTGGTCGCATCGGCCGGCGGCAGCGCGCCGATGCCCGGGCCCGAGAGCGTCGCCGTGACCCCGTTCGAAGCCGACGCCTGAAGCGTTGCACCCGTCAGGTCGAGCGAAGGCTCGTTGCCGAGGCTCACGTCGACCGGATCGGTCGCGTTGCCCGTCGGGCTGGTCGAAGACGCCGTACTCACGACCGCCGCCGGCTTCTCCGTGCCGGTGTAACCATCGGTGGCGTTCGTCGTGCCATCGACGTCCTGGGTGAAGTTGGCGACGTTCAGCGCTCCCCACCCGCTCGTGTAATCCCAGCCGGGACCGGGCTGGTAGGCGCCGTTGCCCGCGCCGTACTCCGACTGGGTGACGTCGAAGAAGTCCCGTGCGTACGAGCCGGAGGTGCACGGAGTGGTGTCACTGCTGGTGCACGAGTCGGCGCTCGCGGCCTGCCGGTAGATCGTCTCGTCCGCGAACCCGAGCCCGCCGCGCTTCTGGACGGCGCTCGAGGCAGCCGCCTGCACGCGCGCCCACTGGCCGACCATCAGCGGGCTCGAGAGGCTGGTGCCTCCCTCGCTCGACGGCTCGCCGTCGATGTAGATGAAGTACGCGTCGCCCGTGACGTTGCCGGACATGTCGGCCACGTCAGGCACGCCACGGCACGTCGGCGCCGAGGCCGGCGGGTACGGATCTCCGGTCGGCGTGCTGAGACACGGATGGTTCACGTTCGCGACCGCGGTCTGGAAGCCGGGCGCGGTGAGGAAGTAACTGCTGCCCCCGCCGCTGTCCGTCCACGTGGTCTCGGCGGCGCGCTGGGCCGACTGCGGGTAGGAGCTCCCGTTGACCGACACGACCGTGCCGCCGACGCACACCGCATATTCGCTGTCACACGGGAAGTTGACCATCGGTACCGGCTGGGGGGCGACGCCGTTGCCGGCGCCGGCGACCGGCGCGACCAGCTGGGGACAACCTGAGCCGTTGTCACCCGCGGAGCTGAAGAGCGTCCGTCCCTCGATCGCTGCCTGGCGCAGGATCGGGTTACCCACGGCCTCGAGCTCGTCCCCGAACTCGGTGCCGTAGGGCTGCTGCGCGAGCGGACCAGTGACCGGGTTGGTGGGGTTCTCCTCGCACTCGCCGAAGCTGGCGTTCATCTCGCGAGGTCCGTTCGGGTCATTCGCCCAGTAGTCGAAGTCCTCGAATATGTCCGCGTCGAACAGCGACTTGGCGAAGTAGTAATTGAGCTGGGAGACGTCGGGGGCCATGCCCGTCGCCGCCTGCGAATCCAGGTACCACTCGATCGCCCCGGTGTTATCGCCGTAGCCGGAGTCTCCTCCTCCCTCGGTATGGACCACGCGCACCGGGACCTTCGGGAACCCCATCGCCTGCTCGAACAGGCGCAGCTGGGCCACCACGCTCGAGGTCTCCCCCTCGCCGAAGATCCCGATCGATTGCCCCTGCCCGACATCGACTTTCGTGCTCTCGAGCGCGGCTGCGCTGCTGGCACCGGACGCGTTCGTCAGCGCGGCTGCACCGGGATCGTCGTAAACGCCCCACAGATCCTGCGGGGTGAGGACGCCTTCGGTCCCGCTTTGTGGCCCGACGGAGGTCTGCGTCTTGCTCGGGCCTGTGAGCGACGCCAGGCTGAACGCGCGGTAGTTATCGAGGCCGATCACGGCGTCGATCGGAAGGTCATCGGGCACCGAGGGCGGAACGTCGTTGGCCACGAAGTTCTGGCCCTTGTAGCTGTAGCTGCCGATCTGCACGTCGAACAGCTGGTCGAGTTGTGCGACGGTTCCCTCGGCGGTGAGATAGTCACCGGCACCCGAGGTCGTCTCGATCGTCAGCCCGCCGCCCTGGAGCCAGTTCTCTACCGCCGACTGACTCGCGGCGGGCACACCGAACTGTTGATCGAACTGGGCGGGCGTGAGGAACTGCCCGTACATCGGGCTCGACGGGTCGTACAGCTCGCCGTATAGCTGCTGCTCGCCCGACGTGTTCGGGCGCTGTAGCGACACGCCTATCGTCAGCACCTGGCCGGCCGGGGCGGCACCGAGCGAGGTGGCAAACGGAAGCCCGGCCAGCACGGTCGGGACCATCCGGGTACCAGTGTCGGCCGCCTGCGATATACCCGCGCTCTACTTTTTAGAAACGGTCTGAGATTCCGCCCCCTAATCTGCGGTCTATGACGTCGGAAATGGCTGTCCGTCTGCTCGGGCCGCCGGACACCGCGGGCGAGTACGTCGCGCTCGGCGAGTCTGGACGGAGCGAGAACCTAGTTCACCTGCACGACTACGAACGGCTGTACGGCGTGCCCGGGCTCTACGAGCACATCGTCCAGGACCTTCTCGGGTGCCGCTCGCCGCAGGTCGCGGTCGAGGGACTCGCCGGGGCGTTGGCGCAGCTCGAGGTCGATCCGGCCAGTGTCGTCCTCCTCGACCTTGGCGCCGGCACCGGTCTCGTGGGCGAGCTCGCGAGTGGGATCGGGGTGCCGACGATTATCGGGTTCGATGCATTGCCCGCCGCCCGCGCAGCGTGCCTGCGCGACCGCCCAGGCGTCTATCGCGAATACCTGCTCGGCGACCTGGCGGCTGGCGAACCACGGTTGCTGGCGGACATCCGGCGCCACCGGCCCACCGCGCTCGTCTCCGCTGGAGCCATGGGTGGGACGCACGCCCCTCCGCCCGCCCTCGCCAACGCGCTGGCGGTGCTGCCGGCGGACGCTCCCGTCGTGTTCACGATCGACGAGCGCTGGATGCAAACCGACACCCCGGGCGGCTATCGAACCGCGGTTAAGCGGCTGCTCGACTCGGGCGAGCTGCGGTTGCTGCGCCGATCCCGCTTCCAGCACCGGGTCACGACCACCGGCGAGCCGATCCTTTACGAGCTCATCGTCGGAGCCCGCGGGCGCTCGTAGGTATGGTCCTCTCCGTGAGCGGCCCACCGAGCGAGCTGCGGGATCCGCGGGTCGTCGTCTCCTTCGACGCGCCGCGCGATCGCCAGGCCTTCATGAACCCGTACGCTGCTCTGCGCGCCCGGGCGACGATCGAGGACCGGGCCGCATCGTCCGGTACTCGATCGAGCGCATCGGTGGCGTCGGCCCCTGCGCCACTCGTGACTAGAACGGGCGTCCAGAGCGCGTTACCACCCCCGCGCCCGCGGGAATCACACAGGTGCGGTCGCGAAGGTCCGGCCAGCGGTGGTTCTTAGCCTGCCGCCTATGCCGACCCCTCCCTCACTGAAGCGTGGGGCACCGCCGCGGGATTGGAGCCCCTTGCGGCGGTGTCCCACGTGGATGCGGGCAGCGTTATTCGGCGTCAGCCGCCCCTGGCACTCCCTCCCACGCCGCGAAACCACAGTCGAGTCGGAGCACCTTCGCTGACGCGCCCGACGCGCTGAGCTCATGCCGCAGGCCGTCGCGTACGTGAACGTAGGTTCCGGCGTGGATCGTGCCATGAAGGCCGCCGAACAGGCTGATCTGCATCGAGCCCGCGACGGGCATGTAGATGATCTCGAGTCCCGAAGGGGCGACGGGGATCGGCGCCTCGCCGGGCGACAGCGTGACCGCGCGCGCCGCCAGCGTGCCGCCGGCGGGGAGCGGATCCTCCTCGAACGGCGTACCAACCGCCATCCGCAACGATTCGGAGCCCGGCTTGAAATCCTTCACTCGCCACTTGTTGAAGGTGAGATTGGGGCCGACGACACAGAAGAGACACGCGTCTGCACCCGAAGCCGGACCGAGGAAGTTATGAGGGGCGTCCGGGGGGATGTAACCGAGCTGGCCCTCCTCGAGCACGAATTCCTCGCCCCCGGTCTCAACGTGGGCGGACCCGCTGAACATGAAGTAATACTCCGCGGCGTCATCGTGGGCGTGGCGCACCGGGCCTAGGGCGTCCCCCTCGAGCTTTGACCCGCCGACTCTCCAGGGCAGCGAGCCGCCCCGCGCGGCTTCGGTGAAGAAGAACCCGTCGGCGCCCCAGTTGGTCACTATCGCGTCCCGGTCACTCATGCTCTCTCCTGTCTCGATTGACGGCATTGCTCAGATAGTCCGTGCCGGATAGATCCACGAGTACGCGTTCCACCCGCCGTCGACGTGCACCAGCGTCCCGGTCACGTAGGCGGCGTGGCGAGACCCGAGGAACGTGATCGCGTCGGCCAGCTGGCCAACCGTCCCAAGGACGCCGGCCGGGGTTCGGCTCACGACCTCGTCGCCCGGACGTTGACCTTCGATCGGCTCTTCGTCCAGGCCCGCGTAGACGACGCCGAGCAACCGGTCGCCGTCGGCGCTCCACTCGCCAATCTGATTCTGCATCAACCCTTCCAGGGCCCCGCGCGCAAGATCGCACGACAGCCCGAGTCCTCCCATGACGAGACCGCGGGAGGGAACCAGCGCGATGAAGGTCAGCGACCTGCCGGCGTCTGAGGCAACCTGCCGCGCGAGAGCCGCAGAATGCAGAAGCAAGGACGCATCGCTCAGGACCGCGCCTGCACCACCACCGGCCGGCACCACGTGGAGCCAGACGATCGACTCGTCGCTCCAGCCCGCCGGCCAGGCGTAATCGTCGAGCTGCCCGGGGTCGACCCTCACGATCTCGGCGTCGAGCCCGTCGAGCAACGCCGAGACGAGCGCGCCGTCGTGCCCGACAAGAACCCCGCAGGGCGTCATTGCGGAAACCCGTCGCTGGCCAGCCAGCCTCCGTCCACCACCAGCGTCTCGCCCGTGATGTACGCCGCGCGGCGCGAGGCGAGAAAGGTCACGGCGTCGGCGATCTCGTACGTCTCGGCGATGCGCCCGAGCGGAGTGCGCTGCTCGTACTCGTCGACCTTGATCGCACCGCCGCCGCTGCGGATCACATTCGTGAGGATCTCGCTGCGGGTGACCGCGGGCGCTACGGCGTTGACGCGGATCCCACGAGGGGCCCACTCGGTGGCGAGCACCTCGGTCATCACCTTGATCCCGCCCTTGGCGGCGTTATACGCGGTTCGCTGGGGGTGACCGCCGAACCCGCCGATCGAGCAGATGTTGACGATCGAGCCGGTGCCACGCCTAAGCATCTCGCGGCCGACGCGCCGGGTGACCTTGAACGGCCCGGAGAGCATCACGCCGATCTGAAGTTCCCATTCATCGTCCGGGACGTCGGTGGACTCGGTCAGGACGAACAGCCCGGCGTTGTTCACGAGCACGTCCATCGGGCCTAGCTCCCCCGATGTCCGCGCCACCGCGTCCTCGATCTCCTCGGTGTCGCGCACGTCGAGACGCAGGCCGATGGCACGAGCGCCGCCGGCCCGGAGCTCGCTCGCCTTCGCCAGCGCTCCGCCTTCGTTTACATCGCTGACCGCGACCGCTGCGCCCAGCTCGGCGAGCCGGCCGGCGATCGCCGCCCCGATGCCCTGGGCCGCGCCCGTCACCAGCGCGGTGCGCCCGGCGAACTCGGAGGCCGCGAAGGGCTCGGGCCACCCACCCTCGCCGGTCATCTCTCGTCCCGCCCAGCCGCAATCGGCGTGAGCGATCGTGACCGGGTCTGAACCACGTCCACCTCCCGCCCTTCTGCCGCCGAGCGGTAGAGGGCATCCACCACCGCCTGAACCTCGAGCGCCTGCGCGGCGGTTACGGTCGGCGAGCGGCCGTCCCTAACGGCGCTCACGACGTCGGCCAACTCGCGCTCCACCGACTCGGGGAAGTCCAGCTCACCGGTGGCGTCGCCGGTCAGATCGACGAGCTCACCCGCCCGCTCGGCCCAGAAACGCAGCGGCTCGGCGCTGACCTGCGCGCGATCGCCGACGAGGTCGAACCGGCATTCCGAACCCGGGGCGTCCCACGTCCAGCCTCCCTCGATCGTCATCCAGAAGCCGTCCTCGAATCGGACGTGCCCGAACGCCAGATCCTCGACGTCGTAGCGCTCCGCCTCCGACGCGTCGCGGGCGGTCTCGCCTCGCTTCCTCGGGAACAACCTGGTCATCGATGCGGTGGCGGTCAGCGGGCGGGGGTTCCCGGCCAGCCACATCAGCAGATCGATTATGTGGACCGCGGTTGAGTTGATCGCGCCGCCGCCGGAGATCGCCCGGACGTGATGAGGCCCCCACCACGGAACCCGGGTCTCGAGCATCGAGCCCCGCGCGCACACCGGCGTCCCAAGCCGCCCGTCCAGGACAAACGAGCGGGCAGCCTGGGCCGCGGTCGTGAAGCGAAGGTTGAAGCCGACGGCGAGCGGACGGTCCGCCCGCTCCGCCGCGTCGGCCATCGCCACAGCGGCCGCGAGGTCGGCGGCCATCGGCTTCTCACACAGGACCGCGGCGGCGGAGTCGAGAGCATCGACCGCAATCTCGCGGTGCGTATCGGGCATCGTGCAGATCGTGAGCAGGTCGACCGCTTCCCCACCGAGCAGGTCTCGGTGGTGTTGGAAGGCGTGCGGAACCTCGAAGTCGCGTGCCGCCGCGTCGAGCCGGTCGGGGTCGCGGTCACACACGGCCACCACAGTGCCGGCCGGGAGACGGCGCAGGCACTCGAGATGCAGGCGCCCCTGGAAGCCGCAACCGACCACCGCGACGCGCACCGCGTCACCCACCTGCGCTCGCCTCCGGATCGCTGGTGAGGTAGTGATCGGCGAGCGGCGTGACCGTCACCTCCGTCCACGCCCATACCGGTAGCGAAGAGATTGCCTCGTGCAGAGCGGTCGCGTTCGGCGTACACCAGATTCCCACGTTGGCAAGCCGCCCGGGCACGCGCCAGATGTCGTGGATGATGCCCGCGCTCTTCAGCTCCCGGCCACGCTCCCGTTCGCGCTCGAGCAGTGCCGAGCGCTCGTCCTGCGGCATCCCGGGTGGAAGTGCAACCGAGATCTGCACCAGGAAACGCGGCATCGCTCAGCCTAGCTCCGGGCGGAACGGGACCATGAAGTTGCGGCGAAACTCGATGACACGGGCATCGCCCTGGTTGACCGCCCAGGTGTCGACGGTGACGATCCCGTGGCCCGGGTGACTGCGCGACGGCCGGCGTTCGACGATCTTTGACCACGCGTAGAGCGTGTCGCCATGGTGGACCGGGGCGAGGTGCGAGAGCTTTTCCAGCCCGAGGTTCGCGACCGCCCGGCCGGAAAGGTCGGGCACGCTCATGCCGAGCACGAGCGCGTAGACGTAGCTGCCCAGAACGATGTTGACCCCGCCCGGCATGTTGGCGCGCGCGTACTCGGCGTCAGTGTGCAGCGGGCTGGCCGACATCGTGAGCAGACAGAAGACGTGGTGATCTCCTTCGGTGATCGTCTTGCCCGGCCAGTGGCGGAAACGGTCGCCGGGCACCAGGTCTTCGTAGAGCCGGCCGAACCGGGACTCGCGCGCGTCGTGCGTACGGGACCCGGAGTCCAGGCCCGCGAGGCCCGGCGCCTCTCCGGCAGCCACCATCAGCCCTCGATCAGCTCGGAGGAAGGTCGTGGCAGGGGGATCCCGCGCACCCCCAACCGACCCCGAGCGAGATGCCAGCCGCCCAGGTTGGGCACGACTGCCACGTCACGATCGTCCCCCGTGAAGGCGATGTTCGTCGGCGCGTTGAGCACGGTTCCCTGCGGGTCCGCAGCGAGGATCTCGAGTCCGTCGCCGGCGCTCCATCGGAAGATCGCGTCCGGCCGATAGCAGGCGATCACGATGCTCCCGTCATCGGCCATCGCGATCCCGTCGGGCACGGCCAGTCCGAGGTCGCAGAGGATTCGGCGAGGCCCTGCGGTCCCGTCGTCGTTGATGGGGATCTCGACGAGCTTGCCCGGATTGCTCTCGGCGGCGTAGAGCACGGATTCGTCGGCCGAGACAGCGAGGCCGTTCGTAAAATCGGCCGCCTGGTCGCTGAACACTTCGAGCCGGCGACCGGGCCGGACAACCCAGATCAGTCCGTCGCGCGCGCCCCAGGCGCCGGAGTCCGAGACGTACAGGTTGCCGCGCGAGTCGAAGGCGGGCCAGTTGGGCACTCGCATCTGGCGGCCTTCGGTCGCGCTCGCGAACTGCTCGACATCGCCGGTCGAGCAGGTGACTCTGAGCACGGAGTTGAGGGCGTCGTTGCAGACGTAGACGTGGCCATCGCTATCGGCAGCGATACCGAGCGCGAACCCGCCGGTGTTGGCGATTTCCCGAAAGGCGCCGTCAGGCTCGACGACATAGATCTGACCCGCCTCCCCTCCGACGATCAGGCTGCCGTCGGCGGCGATCGCGATCCCCTCGGGGTGGTCGAGCCCCTCGGCGATCATCTCGATCTTCTCGAGGCCCACCGGAACCTGTGCCAATGCAGCCGCGGACGTGGTCGTTGATGGGTTCATCGAGTCAGGACGGAGGGACGGTCAACGACTGGACAATCGATTGTGTAGTCCTACCACACCGGCGTCCGCGTAGCAACCCTTGCTCACCGCCGCATGGTCGTCGAGGAGGTGGCGGGCGGAGGACCGGTTGACCCGCGCAGCACCAACTCGATCGGCCCCGCGATCATCGCGTTCGACAGCGGCAGGCCGGCCGCGGCGCGAATCGTCATGCGCACGGCTTCGCGGCCCATCTGCACGTTGGGCAGGCGGACCGTGGTTAGCGCCGGCGCGGTGTCGTTCGCGCTCTCGTGATCGCCGAACGCCATCACCGAGAGCTCCGCGGGCACCGCAATCGAACGGTCCCGCAGCGCGGCCAGCGCGCCGAAACCTGCCAGCAGGCTGGCGCAGAACACGGCGGTCGGCCTCGCGCGGACCGGGCTCGCGTCGAGGATCGCGGCCATCGCCTCGCGGCCGCCCTCCCGCGCGGCCGGCGCCGATGCCCGCCAGCGAGGGTCAACCGCCGTTCCGGCCGCCGCCATCGCCTCGCGATATCCCTGCTCGCGCCGGCGCGCCGTATCCGTCTCCTCGCCGAAGCCGACGAACGCGATCCGCCGGTGACCGAGCGACTGGAGGTGTTCGACCGCAATCCGGGCACCCTCCACGTCGTCGACCGCCACCCAACCCTGCATCGACTCCTCGCGCCGGTTGACCAAGACGAGCGGCAGGCCCCGCTCGGCTAGCCGGCCCACAAGCCGGTCCTGAACCGTCGCGAACGCCAGGATCAACCCATCCGCGCGCCCGTCCAGTACTAGACGGGCGAACAGTTCCTCGCGCTCCTCGAGGCTCTGCTCGGCCAGGCCGAGCGCTTCGGACTCGACGAGCAGCACCAGCTTTCCGGCCGCGGCCGCCTCCGTCTGGATCCCGCGGATCACGTCGATCAACGCGGGGTTATCCAGGCTGGGCACGATCACCGCGATCGTGTCGGTGCGCCGGGTGCGCAGGCTCTGCGCCACCGCGTTCGGGCGGTAGTTCAGCACCCGGGCCGCATCGAGTATCCGGCCGCGAGTCTCTTCCCGCACCCCCTGGTTGGGATCGTCCCGCAGCACCCGCGAGGCGGTCGAGGGGTCCACGCTCGCGAGCCTGGCGACGTCCTTCAGAGTGGTCGCGCGCCGGGCGGGCTCGCTCAAATCACGCCGTCCTTCCTCCAGCCATCGAGCTCAGCGTCACCGTGGCCCAGTTCGTCGACGTAGACCGCGTGGTTGTCCTCGCCGACCTCGCCCCCGAGGTTCCGCACCCGGCCCGGTGTCGCACTCAGGAGCGGCCGGACGTTCGCCGTGCGGACCGTCCCGAGCTGAGGGTGCTCGACCGAGGTGATCGCCTCGCGCGCCAGGAAGTGGGGATCTTCGAATATGTCGGCGATCGAATACACGGGACCGACCGCCGCTTGCGCCTGCTCGAAGCTGGCCATTACCTCCGCCAGAGTGTGTTGGGCGATCCAGTCGCCAATGATCTCGTCGAGCTCGGCAGCGTGCGCCGCGCGGCCCTCGTGGTCGGCGAACCACTCCTGCGCGATCAGGTCGGGGCGTCCGACGAGGCGGACCAGCCGCTCGGCGACCGACTGCGAGCTCGCCGACAGCGCCACCCACTTTCGATCACGCGTCAGGAACGCGTTGCGGGGCGAGGTCCAGCTCGTGGCGTTGCCCGATCGTTCCGGGACCAGGCCGAGCTGGTCGTAGGCGAGCGCCTGGGGACCGAGGAACGTGAACAGCGGCTCGACCAGGCTCAGGTCGATGAACTGGCCGCTTCCGCCGGTCTCCCGGTGGCGCAGCGCGGCCAGCGCCGCGATCGCCCCGTAGAGCCCGCTCACGCCGTCGCCGAGCGCGAACGACGGCAGGCTGGGCGGGCCGTCGGGAAACCCATGCGTGTAGGCGTAGCCGCTCATCGCCTCCGCAACCGTGCCAAACCCGGCTCGATCCTTGTACGGGCCGGTTTGGCCGAACCCCGTCGTCCGCACCATGATCAAGCCGGGGTTGACCGATCGCAGTTGCTCGTAGCCGATCCCCCAGGTCTCCATCCGCCCGGGGCGGAAGCTCTCGACGAGCACGTCGGCGTCGCGGACGAGTTCCGAGAGCAGTGACGCGCCCTGCGGCTTGGAGAGGTTCAGCGAGATGTAGCGCTTGTTTCGGTTCAGATACGCCCACCACAGCGAGACCCCGTCCTTCTGCCACGCGAGGTTGCGCAGCGGATCACCCCTGGGATGCTCGACCTTGATCACGTCGGCGCCAAAGTCGGCCAGCATCGTGGCCGCGAGCGGACCCGCGAACAGCATCCCGCAGTCCACCACCCGCACGCCAGCCAGCGCGCCGGTCACGAGAGCGCCACCTGGGGTCTCGTCGCCACCAACCAACCAGACAATCGATTGTTCAAGGCAGCGGAAGAATACCGCGCCATTCCCGGCCCAGCCACCCGCCCGTCAGAACTTGCCGAACCGCTCGAACGCCTCGAGCGGGGGCACCCCCTGGCGCACGGCGTCGCGCACCTGGTTCTCGGTCGAAACGACCGCCTCGGCACGGGTGAGGACCTCTTCGCTCACACCCTGAGGGACGGCAACGATCCCGTCGGCGTCGCCGACGATCCAGTCCCCGGGCGCGACCAGCACGCCCCCCACCGTGATCGGGCGCGAGTGTCCGAGCAGCTCCCACCGCGGCACGCAATCCTGGGGGGTGACGTAGCGCGAGAAGACCGGCAACCCCTCCTCCAGGATCGCGGCGATGTCGCGGCACCCGCCGTCGATCACCGCGCCCGCGCAACCGCGGGCCAGGAGCGAGACCACGGACAGCTCACCCAGGTGCGCCGCCGAGCGGTCGTTCGTCTGGTAGACGGCTACGTGACCGCCGGGTACTGCGCCGAGCGTGTCCAGGATCCGGACGATCGACTCCTGATAGTCGATGCCGGCGCGTGGTCGGCCCTCGATCGTGAACGCGGGGCCGCATAGCGTCATGCCAGCGCGGAGCGGGAGTAGCTCCGGCGAGAGCGTCTGGTTCATCAGCCCGAGCCCGTCCAGGACGTCGGTCAGGGCTCCGGTGTACATGGCACGAAACCGCGCGGCAGTCGCTTCGATGCTCACCCCATGCCTCTCCGCTCGAGCGCGGCCGCCGCGAGCAGAAGCGGCCCCTGCCCCCACGGCACCGCATCGCCCACCGGCGTCGCGCGGTAATGCCCCCGCGCCGTGCATGCCCACACAGCCTGCGAGACCCCGCACACGACCCCGTCCTCGTCGACCGCCTGCAGTCCCGCTGCGTAGGCGCGCTCGGCCACGGCGATCAGCCCGGGCTCGAGCAGGCCGAGCCTTACCCCGCGGGCAAATCCAGCGGCGACGAACAGGGCGGCGGACGTCTCGAGGAAGGCGTCGGGTTCGTCGATCAACGCCGGCCAGTGTCCCGAGCGATCCTGGGTCAGGGTCAGCGCGCGGGCCAGCGCGCTCAGGGAGGCGGACAGCGGTCCGACCGCGTCGTGCCCCGCGGGCAGCAGTTCGAGCACGTCGAGCAAGCCGAGCAGCGCCCATCCCTGACCGCGGCTCCAGCCGTAGCCATACCGGCGCTCGGTGCGCTCGAGGTAGAAGTGGTGGAAGATCCCGCTCTCACGATCCTGGAGTAAGTCGACGGCCGCGATCGCCTGCTGGACGCCCGTTTCCACTACACCCGAGTCGTCGAGCAGGGTGCCCAGGTGCACCAGGAACGGCGGGTCGAAGTGCAGGCAGTCCACGAACGCCCCTGGTCCCGGATCGGCCAGCAGTGAGCGTTCGTCCGCCGGCAGCGCAGACCCGTCGTAGGGTTCGATCAGCGGCGCGCGCTCGAACGAGGCGTACACGCCGGCGAGCCGGCGCCGCGACGTCAGGAACTCGGCAAGTCGCTGCGCGGCGTCGATCAGCAACCGATCCCCGGTCCGCGCGTAGACGAGGCACAGCGCGTGACCCGCGACGGTGTTGTCGAGTTCGCGATGGGGCGCCGCCCGGGCGCCCCACGCGCGCATGAACCCATGGACGAAAGCGGAGTAGATCTCATCATCGAGGGTGTCGGTCGCGGCGAGCAGGCCTTCGAAGCCGACCGAATCGCCGTAATGCCAGCAGGCGAACGGGTAATCGAGAAGCGTGTCGGCGGCGCGCGCCAGCAACCGCGACTCACGCTCAGCGAGCGTCGAGTTGCCGGTCATACCGGAACGTCCGTCCGGTAACGCTCGACGGCGGCGGCGTCCAGCTCGATCCCGAGCCCGGGGCCGGACGGAAGCGCGAGCGTGCCGTCCCGAAGTTCCGGCTCGGGCACCGTCAGCTCGCGCCGGAGTGGCGAGCTCCACAGTTGCGGCGAGACGAGCTCGAACATCGGCATGTTGGTCGTCGCCGCGTGCAGGTGCATGTTGGCGGCGACCGTGATGCCGGTCTTCCAGCCATGCGGGATCACGGTCGCGGCGTGCTGAGCGGCGAGCTCGGCGACGCGGCGATACTCGGTCAGTCCACCGACCCGGCTCGGGTCCGGCTGAAGAACGTCGACGCGTGCGCGCTCTAGCCATTCCCGGCACTCGAAGCGCGTGGCCGCGAACTCGGCGCCGCCGATGCGCGTGGACACGCGGGCGGCGAGCCGGGCATGCCCCTCGAGGTCGTCGTGGGCCAGCGTGGCCTCGGCGAGGTACAGGTCGGCCTCGGCGGCGCGGTCGAGCGTGCGCTGGGCGGCACGCCAATCTCGCCAGCGGTAGCCGAAGTCGACCAGCAGCTCCGGTTCCCCTCCCAGGCGCCGCCGGATCCGGACCAGCAGGTCGGCGAGCTCATCGTCGGTGAGCAGGTCATCGAACAGCGTCTCGACCTTCATCGCGCGGAAGCCGAGCTCCATCGCCCGGTCCAGCAGGGCATCCACCTCGGTCTCGAGGGCCCGCATCGACCGGCCCTGCGGGAGCCCGGGGAACAGCGTCGCGTACGGGGTGAGGGTGTCCCGGCGCGCTCCGCCCAAGAGCTCGTATACCGGCCGGTCGAGCTGCTTGCCGACCAGGTCATACAGCGCGATGTCGACCGCCGAGATCGCGTGGATGCCGGCCCCGCGGCGGCCCGGGTAGATCGAGCCCTCGTAAAGGCGGTCCCACAGCGCCGGGATCGGGAACGGGTCCTGACCTAGTAGCAGCCCCCGTAGCCCGCGGCTCCAGACGTGCAGGTCCGCCATCTCGATGAATGCGCGGACGACATCCGCCGGGGCGTCTGCCTCGCCGATGCCCGTGCGTCCGTCGATGTCGGTCAGGCGGACGACGATCGTGTCGGCCGCGCCGTCACAGTCGTCGGGGTTCATCGCGGATTCGAACGCGATGACCTCGACGTCGGCGATCGGCGCGGCACAGACGATCGGCTTATCCCGGTGTGGGTCCACGTCGGACCGAGTGCCACCCGCTCACTCGGGTGGCACTTCGGCGTAGGCGAGATCGATGTTGACCCCCTGCGCCCGTCGGATCAGCTTGGCCGCGATGTAGTAGACGATGGCCAGACCGAGCGTTACGAGCACGAACGTGAAGAACTTGCCCTTGTCGGATATGCCCAGCGCCGAGTAATGCAGGTAGATGATCCAGATGAGGACGCCGGAGATGATTGCCGCCACGCCGGCGACTACGACCGCCGGGATGCCGAGGATCTTGAACTGTGCGGCCGACGCTCGGTAGAGCGCCGGGCGCCGCCAAGGTACGACCGCCGCGGTGATCCCAACGAGGATCATGCCGACGAGCTGGATCAGGGTGGCGTAGGCGAGAACCTGGAAGAAGCTCGACGCGTGGATGCCCCAGTAAAGGACGATGATCGAGCCGATCACCGCGATGATCACCGCGACGTAGGGCGAGCCGGCCTTGGTCACGTTGGTCACCTGCTTGGGCAGGATGCCGTCGAACGCATACGCGAACAGCATGCGCGTCTGCTGGAGCATCGAGATGTACATGATCAGCGGCCAGAACACGATGTAGCCGAGGAAAACGATCACGGCGAAGATCGTGCTGCCGGTCGAGGCCGAGATCAGGAAGAAGTACGGCGTGTTGGCGATCGCGATCGCCGACGGGATGTGTCCGCTGTTCGCCGCGACCTCGAAGCTGTGGCCGAATGTACGGAAGAAGATGAAGCCGAACACGGCGACCAGAATCAGGCACAAAGTGCCACCGATCGCCATGTTGTTGGCGGTGCGGCGACTCGACCCCTGGCGTAGCTCTCCACCCACGAACGTCGTCCAATAGCTGTAGATGGCGGTTGTCGCCAGGATGCCGATGATCGGAATCGTGGCTGAGAACGAGAACGGGGCATGGGTAACGACCCCGGCCTTGGTCGCCGCGGCGATCACCCCCGCGTAGGTATTGCCGGAGTGGGTGTAGGGACGGGCGAAGTTGTTGAAGTTGTGCACGAACGTCGAGTGCGTGGTGAAGATCGCCACGACCACGCACAGCAACAGACTGCCCGTCACCATCCAGAACAGCGTGTTCTGGATGCGCAGCACACGTCGCCAGCCGCCGGTCATGATCAGTCCGGCGGCGACCATCATCAGCCCGCCAAAGATGAACTGCCATTTGTGGCTGGACGACAGCGTCGTGCCCCACTTGATCAACCGGGTGTTGTGCCCGATCAACCCGATCCCGGTCAGCCCCGGACCCAGGCCGACGGTGACGAAGGCCAGTCCGAAGAACGCGTTCGACAACAGCCCGGCCATGGTCAGGCAGAACGAGGACATGAGCCCCCCGACCGGGTGTATGACCCGGCTCACCAGAACATAGTCACCGCCGGAGCGGGGGATCATGCTGGTGAGCAGGCCGAACGCGTACGAGAACGCGAGGGTCATCGGCAGGACGAGCAGGATTCCGAGGTACACGTTCCCCCCGGGCGCCAGTGTCAACGCGAAGAAAAACACAGCCGCCAGTGTCTGGGTGGGGTGACCCGGGATGAAGTTGATGATGATCGAGGACTTCGAGGGAACCCCGCGCACCAGGCCGGTGGCGTTGCGGACGAACAATTTCGAGCTTGGTTCGCTGACGGGAACAGTCGGTGCGGATTGGGTCTCTGCCACGAGGCCTCCCTAAGGGTGTTGTGTCAACCGATGACGAATTGGTGTGAGAGCACGCGATCGCCGCCGAGCGTGACGGTGACCCCGTGGATGCGGCCGCTGTTGTATTCGGACCCAGAGTTGATGGCGAGCGTGCGTCCGATCTGCGCCTCGCCCCTCGATTCATGAATGTGACCGTGGAGCGCTAGCGCCGGCTGGTACTCCTCGAGGATCTGGCGCACCGCCGTTGAGCCGACCGGAATCTCGTGCGGCGCCCCGCTCTTGTACACCACGGTCAGATCGGGATTGATCTCCCGCGCGGTGTCGAGTCCCGACGCGTACGGAGGGACATGCAGATTGAAGATCGCGCGCTCGGGGGCCTCGACTTGATCGGCCAGCCGCTTGATCCGCTCATACAGAGCGTCCTCGTCGAGCTCGCGCGGGCTGTCCCAGGGGGTGGGATTGGCGTAGGCGCACGAGATCATCTCGTGTGGTCCGACCTGCACCACGCGGTCGTCGCAGGCCACGACGTGCGAGGCCTCCTCTAGTACCGGGTCGCAGCTCCACGGGTCATCGTTGCCGGGCATCACGTACACCCCGATGCCGTACTCCGACATCCGCTCGTCGGCCAGCGCGATCCAGCGCTTGAGCTCAGCGACGATCACGGCGTCGAACAGCTCGTCCTGCGCGTCTAGGTTATCGCTGTGCGCCGCGATCTCGTCGGCGCTGGCCATCCACGGGTACATGCCGTTGTAGCGGATCGCCTCGAGCAGTTCGTCGAGCTGACGCTCGTTCTTGCCGCTCCGCACCTCTCCGAGGAAGGTCGCGCTGAACGAGCCCGAGCCGTTGCGCTCGATCGGGACGATCGCCTTGCCGGTGAGATCTCCGCCCATGATCAGCGCGTCGACGCCATAGAACCGTCCGGCGCCAAGGAACTTACGCCAGCACTGGTCCGAGCCGTGGACGTCGGAGGCGTAGTAGAGCGAGAGGGTCTGATCCTCGGGGGCGGAGCGCTTCTTCTTGCCAAACAGTCCCAAGCTGATCCTGTCTCGGGCAAACGATTGCGCAGATCCTATGGGACCGCTCGCGCGCCTGTCAAGGCGCAGAGGGCGCTCGATCGTCGAGAATCGACGGATCGAGCTGCTGATCGTCCAGAGCGATCCGGAACCGGGCGATGGTGTCGGCCACGCCGATGGCGAGAGCGGTTTCGTTCATCGGTCCGATCGCGTCGTCCAGCCCGTCGCTGGCGACGGTTGGCGGGAACGCCAGCTCCGTCTCGGTCCAGCTGATCGAGCCCTCCGCGCCGGGGCACGCGGCGACGATCGCGTCGACCACCTCGGCCACCGAGCAGGCCGACCCGCGGAGGTTGTGAACGGTCGCTGAGCTGGGCTCGGCCAGCGCCGCTTGGACGAACGCCTTGGCCACGTCGGGCGCGTACTGGAACTGGGCCCGGCCTCCATAGGGGATCGCGTACTGGCGCTCGGCGGCGGCCGCCAGCATCGCCATCGTGGGGGCCGAGGTCAGGCCCTGATCGCGCGCCGGGCCGTACACGGTATGGGGCCGAAGCCCAATGCTGGCAAGGGATTCGTCGATCCAATAGCGCAGCGCGGTGTGCTCGGTGGCGCGCTTGTAGATGCCATACAGCGTCCCCGGGACGTCGGTCATCGAGGCTCCGGGGACGCCGTTGGGCGAGTCGTAGGCGGCGATCGAAGACGCGTAGACGACGTGTCCGATGCGGTCGCGCCGGCGGCGCGCGGCCTCGAACACATTGACCGTGCCGACGACGTTGACGGCGGCGCCGAGCGGGGGGTCGGCTCGGCAGAACGGGACCTGGAGCGCGGCGAGATGGATGATCCGGGTGATCTCGTGGCGGTCGAGCAGGTGCTCCAGCGCCGGGAGGTCGGTGACGTCGACCACCTCGCGGATCAGGTGCTCATCGTGCTCGTCCTCGAGGACCAGAGCCAGTCGGGGCGAGCCGTCGGCCAGGTCGGCGGCGACGACCTGCGCTCCGGCGCGGAGAAGCTCGCGGAGCACCCATGCGCCGATGCACCCGTAGGCGCCGGTGACCAGGAAGCGATGCTGGACTGGCGAGGTAGTCTGCGTCATTACGCAAACGTTAGGCTAAACGAGTAGAACAGTCGAGCGGAAGGGTCTAATCACCTTGTCAACGCGCAATTCGATCCGCTTGGTCGACGTCGCCCGCGCCGCCGGGGTGCACCCGTCAACCGTGTCGCGCGTCCTGCACGACAGCGACCGCGCCGCGGTGCGCCCGGAGACGCGCGAGCGCATCATGGCGGCGGCGCGCGAGCTTCGGTACCGGCCGAACGCGCTCGCCCGCGGTCTGAAGACCGCGGCCACGGCGACGTTCGGGATGCTCGTCCCCTCGCTGCGCAACCCCGTCTACTCAGACATCGTCCGGGGCGCGGTCGCCGAGGCCAACCGCCGCGGGTACGTGATCGTGCTCGCCGAGGACGACAGCACTGTGACCGAGCAGGCCTGGGATCGGCTCGTCGAGGAGGGCCGGATCGACGGGATCATGGTGGCCAGCGCGGCGCCCGGCAACCCGATTCTCCAACTCGTGGCCGGCAGCCGGGTGCCGTACGTCTTCGTCAATCGCCGCGTGCCGGGCAGCGGCCGCAACGTCTATATGCGTGAGACCGACGCGGGTCGGCTCGCCGCCGAGCACCTGATCGGGCTCGGGCACGTCGCGCTCGCGCAGATCGCCGGACCGCTCGGGCTGGACACCGCCAGCCGGCGAGCCGCCGGCTTCGCCGACGCGGTGGTGTCGGCCGGACTCCCGCTGCCGGCGCTGGTCGAGTCTCCCTTCGACGAGCGCGGCGCGTTCGAGGCCATGAGCCGCCTGCTCCAGTCGCGCTCACGACCGACGGGGGTGTACGTATCGAACCTCAACCAGGCGATCGGCGCGCTCGCGTGCACGCGGCGCAACGGCGTGCGCGTCCCGGATGACCTGTCGATCGTCACCTACGACGACGACCCGCTGGCCGATTTCCTCGAGGTGCCGCTGACCGCGATCCGGATGCCCCTCGGCGAGCTCGGCGCGATGGCGATCGGGGCGCTCGCCGCACAGATCGATGGCGAGCCGCCCCGCGACCTGGAGGTGACGACCGCGCCTGAGCTGGTCGTGCGCGCCTCGACGGCGCCACCGGCGGGAACCGTCTCGCCACCGTCCGAGCTGCTGGCAGAGGCCGACGCCGGAGCGCTCGCGTAGTGCGAATCCGGGGTGCGGTTATGCGCGCACCGGAGAAGCCCCTGGAGGTGTGCGACCTCGAGCTGGCGCCACCCGGCCCGGGCGAGGTCCGGGTCCGGATCCTCGCCACCGGAATCTGCCGCAGCGATCTCTCCTACATCGACGGCAAGTGGCCGACGCCGCTGCCGATCGTGCTCGGACACGAGGGCGCGGGGCGAATCGAGGCGGTCGGCGAGGGTGTCGCCCCGGATCGCATCGGCGAGGCCGTCGTGCTCACGTTCTCACCGGCGTGCGGCCGCTGCCGCTTGTGCCTGGCCGGGCGCTCGAACCTGTGCCTCGACGCCGCCGCCGGGCTCGACAGCGGCTTCCTGCGCGACGGCACGAGCCGGCTGTCGCTCGACGGCGAGACCGTGCACCACCTGGCCTACGTCTCGAGCTTCGCCACCCATGCCGTCGTGCCTGACGACGGTGCCCTGACCGTCGAGGACGCGCTCGATCCGGTCGTGGGCTGCCTGCTCGGATGCGGGGTGACCACCGGCGTGCTCAGCGTCACCCGCCGTGCCGGGGTCAGGCCCGGAGAGGCGGTTGCCGTGTTCGGCTGCGGCGGCGTCGGGCTGGCCGCCGTGCTCGGCGCACACCTCGTGTCGGCGCTGCCGATCGTCGCCGTCGACCCGATCCCGTTCAAGCGCGCGCTCGCCGTCCAGCTCGGCGCTACGCACGTGGTCGATCCCGGCGAGGGCGACCCGGCTGAACAGGTCCGCGCAATCACCGGCGGCGACGGCGTCGACTACGCTTTCGAGGCCCTGGGCCGGCCCGAGGTGGCAGAGCAGGCCTTCGCCAGCGTCCGCGACGGCGGCACTACCGTGCTGATCGGACAGCCGCCGATGGGGCGCAAGGCGGGGTTCGACGTGTATCGCGCGACGCAGTTCGAGCACACCGTCCTCGGCTCGAATCTCGGCGCCGGCGTGCCGGCCCTGCACATCCCGCAGCTGGCCCGGCTGGCCGTCGCCGGCGTGCTCGAGCTGGACCCGCTGGTCACCCACCGGTTCTCGCTCGATGAGATCAACGACGCGGTCGCGATGACCGCCTCCGGCGAGGCCGGCCGGGTCGTCGTGCTTCCCACGCCCGATTCCCTTGACCCCGGCGAAATCGCCGCTTAGGATGCGGCAAACGTTTGTCCAGCGGTAGTCGTCTCCCAGCTAAGCGCGCGCTCGTGACTGGAGCGTCGAGCGGCATTGGCCGAGCGGTGGCGTGCCGGTTCGCCGCCGAGGGCGCGCGGGTCGTCTGCGCCGGCCGTGACCGAGAACGGACGGAGGAGACCGCCGAGAAGATCCGAGCCGCGGGAGGCGAGGCCTTCGCCGTCCTCGGGGACGTCTCGACGCCGGAGGGCGCAGACGCGGTAGTCGCAGCCTGCGTCGAGTCGCTCGGCGGGATCGACGCGCTCGTGTCCAACGCCGGCATCGACGCGACCGAGTGGCACGACGTAGCCGACTGGGACGTCGAGGAGTTCGACCAGATCCTGGCCACGAACCTGCGCGGCCCGTTCCTGATGGCGCGCGCCGCGATCCCGCACATGCTGCGCAACGACCCGCCGTTCCGGGGCGCGATCGTGCACATGTCGAGCGTCTGCGCGATCACCGTATGGGCGGGCGACTGCGCCTACGACATGTCGAAGGCCGGGCTGAACATGCTTTCCGATCACATCGCGGTCGAGTATGGGGCTCGGGGAATCCGCTCGAACACACTGATGCCGGGCGCCATCCGCACCGAGTTACACGAGTCGGTCATGGAGGCGATGAACGACGGGCGAGCCTTCGAGCGCCAGCTGCTCGGACGGCACCCGATCGGCCGGTTCGGGACGGTCGAGGAAGTCGCCGACGCGTGCGTGTTCCTGTGCGCGGACGAGGCCCAATTCCTCACCGGCGCGAACATCTCGATCGACGGCGCGTACTCGCGCGTCTGATCGGGACCAATGCGCATCGTCGACGTCACGCACCCACGTCCTGCTCGATCCAGGCTTCGATATCGGCGCCACCAGCTCGGCCCAGGACACAATCGTGGTCGAGGTAACGACCGACGAGGGAATCGTCGGGATCGGCGAGACCGACCTGAACGCGTGGATGGCTCGGGCCTGCATCGAGGCGCCGGGCACGCACACCATGGACCGCGGGCTGAAGGCGATGCTGATCGGGCGCGACCCGGCCGACCCGGTGGCGCTGTGGGACGAGCTGTATGTGGGCAGCGCGATGAGTGGCCGGCGCGGGGCGGTGGTCCACGCCCTCGGCGCGCTCGACATCGCGTTGTGGGACATCGCCGGCAAGGCGGCCGGCGTCCCGACGTGGCATCTGCTGGGTCCGCCGGCGCGCGAGCAGCTGACGCCATACGCGTCGCTCCAGCCCGAGGTGTCCTCGTTCGAGGCCTACGTGGAGTCGATGGTCACCTGGGCGACCACGGCGCGGCAGATCGGGTTCACCGCCGCCAAGCTCGAGGCCACGTTCTCGGGGCCGTACGCCCATAAGGGCCTGGAGGGCCCGGATGAGTGGATCGAGGAGGTTGTGCGCGAGGTTCGCACCGCCGCCGGGCCCGACATGACGCTGATGGTCGACGTTCAGTACGCCTTTGACTCCGTGGAGCGGGCGCTGCGCACGGCGGAGGCGATCGCACCCTACGAGGTGTTCTTCCTCGAGACGCCGCTGTGGCCGGACGACCTCGACGGCTACGCCGAGCTCCGGCGGCGCTCGCCGGTACGGATCGCGCAGGGCGAGTGGCTGAGCACGCGACACGAGTTCGCCCACCTGCTCGAGCGCGGCTGCGTCGACGTGGTCCAGCCGGACATCGGGCGCGTCGGAGGGCTGACCGAGGCCAGACGCGTCGCGCAGATGGCGGCCGACCGCGACCTGCTCGTCGTGCCCCACGCCTGGAAGACCGGGATCTCGGTCGCGGTGGCGGCACAGCTGGCGACGGTGACCCCGCACATGCCGTTCTTCGAGTTCCTGCCGGCCGAACTGTGCGAGTCGCGCCTGCGCAAGGAGCTCGTCCACGACACGCTCAGCTTCGAGGACGGCGCGCTGGCGGTTCCGACCGGACCGGGTCTGGGGATCGAGCTCAACCGGGAGGCCGTGCGCGAGTTCAGCGCCGTGGCGGACGAGACGAGCACAGCGCAGGCGGCGTGATGGCTGTCCAGCCGCCCCTCCCCCAGATACTCGACGAGGCCCGCCGACTCGCCGACGCCGCGCTGGAGCGCGAGGTGCCGATCCGGCTGGTGGGCGGGCTCGCGGTTCGGATCCGCGTCGACGAGGCGTTCCATCCCGGGCTCTCGCGCGAATACAAGGACATCGACTTCGTCACGCTCAAGGGCCGCGGTAAGCCCGTCGTCCGTTTCTTTGAGGAGATGGGCTACGCACCGCAGGAGCAGTTCAACGCGATGAACGGACACGAGCGGCTGTTGTTCCACGACCTCGCCAACCAGCGCCAGGTCGACGTGTTCGTGGGCGCGTTCCGCATGTGCCACGAGATCCCGATCACCGACCGGATCACCCGCGACCCGATGACCCTGCCGTTGGCCGAGCTGCTCCTGACCAAGCTCCAGATCGTCAGCATGAACGAGAAGGACCTCCGCGACATCATCGCGATCCTTCACCATCACGACGTCGGCGACGACGACGGCGAGACGATCAACGCCGGCCGAATCGCGAAGCTCTGCGCCGAGGACTGGGGCCTGTGGCGTACGTGCAAGATGAACTTCGATCGCGTACGCGAAGGCCTGGACGGTTACGACATCGCCCAGGAGGAGCGGGCGGCGGTCGAGCAGCGACTGGACACGCTCTGGGCGCGGATCGAGGCCGAGCCCAAGTCGCGGGGCTGGCGACTGCGCGACCGGATCGGAGATCGCAAGCGCTGGTACGACGAGCCCGAAGAGGTCGACGCATGAGGTTCGAGAACCGCAATGTGATCGTGACCGGCGCGGGGCGCGGAATCGGCGAGGCGACGGCGCGCCGGTTCGCCGCCGAGGGGGCCGACGTGCTCGCGCTCTCGCGCACCGAGGAGGACGTCGCCGCCGTCGCGCAGTCGATTTGTGACGCCGGCGGGAGCGCGTGGCACCAAGCGTGCGATGTGAGCAGCGCGACCGACGTCGACCGCATGGTTGCCGCCGCCGAGCAGCGGTGGAACGGCCAGATCCACGTGCTCGTCAACAACGCGGGGATCGATCACGACTGCCCGTTCCTCGACTTCCCGGAGGCCGAGTGGCGCCGCGTGATCGACGTGAACCTGACCGGTCCGTTCCTGTGCGGGCAGCGGGTGGCCAGAGTCATGGCGCGCAGCGGCGGGGGTGCGATCGTGCACATCGCGTCGATCGACGCGCTCGGCGCCGACGGGACCGAGGTGGCCTACAACGCGGCCAAGGCGGGATTGCGCGGCCTGAACCGCACGATGGCGATGGAGCTCGCCCAGCACGGGATCCGCTCGACGATCGTCAATCCCGGCTATGTGGCGACGGCGCTCACGCGCGGTTACGTCGGGGACGAGATGTTCGAGTACATGACCACGCGCTTCGCCCGGGTGCCGCAGCGACGCATGGCCGAGCCCGACGAGATCGCCGCCGCGGTGGCATTCATGGCCTCCGACGACGCGCGACACATCACCGGCACCGAGCTGACCGTCGACGGCGGGACGACGGCCAACCTGTACGTGGTCGAGACCCTGCCGAGCGCGTGACGCGGGCAGTCTCTGAAGCGCTGTCGCGGTGAGCCTCGGAGTCCTCGCCTGGGATCACCCCCGCGCCACCGTGCCGCTGGCTGCGAGCAGCCAGGCGTGGCAGCGGCTGACCGGCGAGCCGCTTGCGATCCGGACGCGCTCGCTGCGCTCGTTCGGCGACGACGTCCCCAGCGCCGCCGGCGCGGATCTGGTGCTGATCGACCACCCGCACGTCGGCCAGGCGGCGGCCGACGGGGCGATCCTCGCGCTCGACGATCTGCTCGGAGCGGCCGAGCTCGCGGCGCTGGCCGCCGATAGCGCCGGGCCGTCTCACGCCTCATACGAGTACGACGGGCGACAGTGGGCCGTCGCGGTCGATGCCTCATGCCAGGCGATGGCCGTGAGCGTTGGTTTTGGCGACATGCTCCCCGAGCCGGTGACATGGGACGACGTGCTGGTGCTGGCGCGGTCGCGACCGGGCGAGGTGGCCCTGCCGCTCACGCCCGCGCACGCGATCTCGGCCCTGCTGTCGCTGATCGCGACGCGCGAGGCGTTCGCCGCGGGCGAGCGGCTGGCCGGGCCGCAGACCGTGGTCTGGGCGACGGACACGCTGGCCGCGCTGGCTGCGGCCGGGCCGTCCGACGCGTACGGCTGGGAGCCGCCAGAGGCGCTGGCGCAGCTGGCCGCGAGCGAGCTGATCTGCATTCCGCTGGTGTACGCGTACGTCGGGTACGAGGTGAGCTGGCGATCGGCGCCGAGGTATCGACCCGACGGACCGCCCGGCTCGATCTTGGGCGGGGTCGGCGCCGCGGTGCTGTCGGGCACCGCGGACCGGGTGGGCGCAGCACGACTGGCCGCCTGGCTGGGCTCCCCGGCGGTGCAGCTCGAGCTCGTCCGCGCGTCAGGGGGCCAGCCCGCGACCCGCTCGGCCTGGACCGCCCCCGGGGGCGACCCGCTGTTCGCGGCCGTGCTGCCGACTCTCCAAGCGAGCCTGCTCCGGCCGCGGGACCCGTGGTGGCCGGCGTTTCAGAACGACGCCGGGGACCTCCTGGCGCGAGGACTTCGCGAGCGACGCGAGCCGCCGCTGCTGGCGGACGAGCTGGCTCGCCTGTACCACGACCACCGCGAGGGACCGTCATGAAGATCACCGCCGTCAACTGCCACGTCCTGCTCGACCCCGGTTACGACGTCGAGGCGACCAGCTCCAACCAGGACACGATCGTCGTCGAGATCGAGACCGACGAGGGCGTCGTCGGGATTGGCGAGACGGACCTGAACGCCTGGGTGGCGCGGGCCTGCATCGAGGCGCCGGGCACGCACACCATGGACCGAGGATTGAAGACGATGTTGATCGGGCGCGATCCAACCGATCCGGCGGCGCTGTGGGACGAGCTGTACGTCGGCACCGCGATGACCGGGCGCCGGGGCGCGCTCGTTCACGCGCTCGGCGCGATCGACATGGCGCTGTGGGACATCGCGGGCAAGGCCGCCGGGGTTCCCACGTGGCGCCTGCTCGGCGAACAGCGGCCGGAGAGCCGGCTCGTCCCGTATGCCTCGCTGCTCCCGAACGCCGGCTCAGACTGGGAGGAATTCGCCGACGCGCTCGGCGGCCAGGCGATCGAGGCGTCCAAACGAGGGTTCCGGGCGGCGAAGCTCGAGCTGCTCACGCGCGGGCCCTACCGGCACACCGGGCTGTCGGTGCCCGACGAGAAGCTGGTCGACGTGATCGCGGCCGTGCGCCGCGCCACCGGTCCGGAGTTCTCGATCATGGTCGACGTCGGCTACGGGTGGGACGACTGGCGCGACGCGCTCGCGGTCGTCGAGACGTGGGCTGAGCACGACGTGTTCTTCATCGAGACTCCGCTCTGGAGCGACGACCTGGAGGGGTACGCCGAGCTGTCCAGGCACTCGCCGGTGCCGGTCGCCGCCGGTGAGTGGCTCGCGACACGCTTCGAGTTCCGCGCCTACACCGACCGTGGCGCGCTCCATGTCCTGCAGCCCGACGTCGGCCGGGTCGGCGGCCTGACCGAGGCCAGGCGGGTCGCCGAGCTCGCCGCCGAGCACGATCTGCTCGTGGTGCCGCATGGCTGGAAGACGGGGATCACCGTGGCGGCCACGGCGCACCTGGCGGCGGTCACGCCGCAGCTGCCGTTCTTCGAATTCGTGCCGCCCGACGTGGCCGAGTCGAGGCTTCGCCGGGAGTTGGTCCACGACGAGCTCAAGCTCGGTCCCGACGGCACGCTACCGCTCCCCGAGCGACCCGGGCTAGGGATCGAGCTCGACCGGGACGCGCTGGTCGAGTTCTCGAACGCCGCCACGCGGATGCACGCGTGATAGGGTCCACGCAATCGATTGCGTGGATTACGCCGGTTGTCCACCGCTCTCCTAGCCTGAGATGACCCCCTCGATCGAACTGCATGACCGGGTCGCCGTGGTGACCGGCGCGGGAATGGGTATGGGGCGGGCGATCGCGGATCAGCTCGCGGCGGCCGGTGCCGACGTCGCCGTGCTCGAGATCAATCCGGACAGCGGCCGGACCGCGGCGTCCGAGCTGGCCGAGCAGCACGGCGTGCGGACGCTCGCGATTCAGACCGACGTGGCCGACCGGGCGGCCGTCGACGCCGCGTTCGCGCGCGTCGCCGCTGGGCTCGGCCGAGTCGACATCGCGGTGAACAACGCGGGCGTCAGCCACGTCGGGCCGTTCATCCAGGACGTGACCGATGAGCATTGGGACGAGACGATCGCGGTCATGCAGACGGGCGTGTTCTATTGCATGCGGGCCGCCGGTCGCCTCATGCTCGAGCAGCACTCGGGCAGCATCGTGAACATCTCGTCGATTCGGGGGTTCTCACCGAACCCAGGCCGGCTCGCCTATTGCGCCGCTAAGGCGGCGGTGATCATGATGACCAAGGTGGCCGCGGGCGAGTGGACGCGCGAGGGCGTGCGGGTCAACGCGCTGGCGCCCGGAGTGGAGCGCACGCCGATGTGGGACGACGACGTCGCGCGCGGGGCGATCGACGAGTCGTTCTACCTGGACCTCGTCCCCGCTGGGAAGCTCGGCGACCCAGCCGACGTTGGCCGGCTCGTCGCCTACCTGTGCTCGGACCACGCCGCCTACATCAGCGGCTCGGTCATGACGATCGACGGGGGACTCACCTCGATTCCGGCCGGCTGACCGGCGGTCCGGGCCGGCACGGCATGCTCGACCACGACAGCACGAAGCTCTCGTTGCAGGGGTTCGACGGGCGGGTGGCGCTCGTTACCGGCGCGGCGCGCGGGATCGGACGGCGCGTCGTCGAGACGTTCGTCGCGCTGGGGGCGAGCGTCGCGGCGTTCGATCTCGACGAGCCCGTCATTCCGGGCGCGCTCGGAGTAGCGATCGACGTGACCGATCCCACCTCGGTCGCGTCCGCGGTTCTTTTGGCGGAGTCGCAGCTCGGGCCGAGCTCGATCGTCGTGACCTCAGCCGGGATCTTCACGCCGACGCCGTTCGACCAGCTCGATCTGCCGGAGTGGCGCCGGACCCTCGAGGTCAACCTCACCGGCACCTACACCTGCGTGCGCGAGGTCCTGCCCGCGATGTGCGAGCGCGGCTACGGCCGCGTCGTCACCGTCTCCTCGATGGCCGGGGTCGACGGCGGTGACATGGCTTGCGCGCACTACGCCGCCTCCAAGGGCGCGGTGATCGCGTTCACCAAGTCGATCTCCAGCGAGCATTGCTCGCGCGGGATCACCGCGAACGTCGTCGCGCCGCGCAATATCCGCACTCGGATGATCGCCGGGTATGAGGACGATCTGGTCGCGCCCGTGGGTCGCCTGGGTGAGGTCGACGATGTCGCCGCGGCGATCGCCTTCCTCAGCTCCGCGCACGCCGGCTACATCACCGGCGAGGTGATCGTCCTCAACGGCGGGGAGTGGTGAGAATGCCGACGACGCTCGACTGCGAACTGTTCCGGGACCTGTTCGGCAGCGCTCGCATGCGGGAGGCGTTCGACACCCGCTCGATGGTCCAGGCCTGGCTGACCGCGGAGGCGACGCTGGCGGCGGCGGAGGCCGAGGTCGGGGTGATCCCCGGTGTCGCCGCCGAGCGGATCGCGCTCGAGGCCGACGTCGGTCTCTACGACATGGCCGAGCTTCGGCACGGGATCGAGCGCTCGCAACACCCGCTCGTGCCAGTCGTCCGTGCGCTCGCGGAGCGCTGCGGCGAGCACGGTGCACACGTCCACTGGGGCGCGACCACTCAGGACATCATGGACACCGGAATGGTGTTGCAGATCCGCGACGCCCTCCCGTGGGTGATCGACCGAGTCGCCGCCGCCCGCGAGCAGTGCCTGCGGCTCGCGCACGAGTTCGCGGAGTCACCGATGCCGGCGCGGACGCACGGTCAGCACGCGGTGCCGATGACCTTCGGCCTGAAGGCGGCCGAATGGGCGGACGAGCTGACTCGCGCTCACGCTCGCCTGCTCGCCGCGCTGGAGACGATCTCGGTGGCACAGCTCGGCGGTGGCGGCGGGACGCTGGCCAGCCTCGGCGGCGAAGCCGAGGCCGTACTGGTCGCGTTCTGCGCGCGGCTGGAGCTCCGGCGCCCGGACGTCCCCTGGTTCGCCGCCCGCGATCGCGTCCGGGATGTGGCTCACGCGCTGGCCGAGCTCGGTGCCGCCGCGGAGCGGATCGCCGCGGAGGTGATCCGCCTCCAGGCCACCGAGCTGGGCGAGCTGGCGGAGGGAACCGACGACGGGCACGTGGGGTCGAGCACGATGCCGCAGAAGCGGAACCCGATGCTGTCCGAGTACCTCGTCGCCTCGGCGCGGCTGCTGCGCGGCGCGATCGACCCGCTGGCCAATGCGACCGCGCACGCCGGCGAGCGGGACATGGGCCTGTGGGCGGTCGAGTGGCTCGCCGTGCCCCAGGCGTTCATCCTCGCCGGCGGCGTGGCCGAGAAGCTGGTCGAGCTCGTGGCGGCGCTTCGCGTCGACCCGGCACGGATGCGGGCGAACCTCGAGCTGACCGACGGAGCCATCCTGGCCGAAGCGGCGATGATGGCGCTGGCCGCCGAGCTCGGCCATGAGGAGGCCCACGCCGTCGTCATGTCCGCCAGCCGCAGCGCCGCGGCTGCGGGCCGGCCGCTGCTCGCCGTCCTCGCCGAGGACCCTCGCGCCGGGCACCTGATCGACGGCCCCATGCTCGAGCGCCTGCGGGATCCGGAGGCGTATCTGGGCTGGTCGGCGGCGCTCTCGCGCTCTCAACCTGTTTCCTGCACACCCAATCCCGGACCCGGAGGTCCTGAATGAGCGATGTTGTTGTGGTCACCGGCGCGGCGAAGGGCATCGGCCGCGCGATCTGCGAGCAGCTGAGCCAGGAGGGACGGTCGGTCGTGGCCGTCGACATCGACGAGGCGGCGCTGACCGAGACGGCGGGCGCGCTCGGTTCTGGCTGCATCCCGGTGACCGGCGACATCGCGCTGTGGAGCACGCACGAGCGCGCCGTCGAGGCCGCGCGCGACGCGGGCGGGTTGACCGGCTGGGTCAACAACGCGGGCATCGACGTGGCCGCCTCCGCGCACGAGATCGACGAGCAATCGCTGCGGCGGGCGCTCGACGTCCTCCAGCTCGGGCCGATGTTCGGTTGCTCGGTCGCGGTGCGCGAGATGCTGCCGCGCCGCAGCGGATCGATCGTGAACATCTCCTCGATCCAGGGCGCCTACGCGTTTCCGCGCTACTACGCCTACCAGGCCGCCAAGGCGGCGGTGGCGATGATCTCCAAGGGAATCGCCGTCGACTACGGCGCGTTCGGCCTCCGCTGCAACGCCGTCCTGCCCGGGGCGGTGGACACCCCGATGACCCGCGATCAGCTCGTGCGCGACGTCGGCGGCGACCTGGACGAGGCGCTGCGCAACGAGGGTGAGCTCGCCACCCTCGGGCGGATCGGGCAGCCACGCGAGATCGCCGAGATGGTCGTCTTCCTGCTCTCCGACCGGGCGTCCTACGTCAACGGCGCCGCGATCCCGGTCGACGGCGGCGCGACCGCCCGCTGCTACCCGTATCCGACGATCGAGGTCGGTCCCGCGGCGTCGAGTACGTGAGCCCGTCGCGAGGTACGGAATCTGACGGCACGCTCCTAGTTCCGCATCTGACCGTTGCGGCTGGTGTTATGGGCGATGGGCAGCCGCGCAACCGGCGGCGGCTCGAAGACGTTCTTGCACGGAGACTCGCCAGCCGATGCCGCCCCCCTCCCCAGACCGCCCTGATCTTCCCCTGATCGACCGCCGCGCCCTGCTCAGGCTGGCCGGGACGGCGGCTGTGGCGGCGCCCGGACTGTCCATGCTCGGCACGGTGGCCAGCGCCCGCGGCGCCGCTGTCGATCGTGATCCGATGGGCGAGACGGCGGCTGCAAGACCGCGGGTCGCGCTGGGAGGAGCGCCGGTCCGGCCCCCCTCGATTCCTCTGGCCGTCCGCTCCCCGTACCTGTCGACCTGGCTACCGTCGACCGTTCTGACCGGGGCCGTGCCTCAGTTCTGGAACGGATCCGGACGCGGTGTTGCCGGGCTGATCCGGATCGATGGCCACATGTACGCGTGGGCGGGAGAGACGACGCACGACGGCACGGCGGTGCGGGCGATGCCGCAGAAATCGGTCGAGGTGACCGCCACCCGCTCGGTCTTCACCTTCCGGGCCCGCGGGGTCGAGCTGATCGTCGAGTGGCTCTCGCCGATCGAGCCGGGCGATCTGCAGCTCCAGTCGGTGCCGCTGAGCCTCCTCACGCTCACGGTCAGCTCGGTTGACGGCGCCCGGCATGAGGTGCAGGTATACGCCGACATCACCCGTCAGTGGGTCACCTCGGACGCGAGCGAGACGATCGAATGGCAGATGGGGACCGGGGGCGGCGTTCGCCAGTGGGCCGTCCAGCTCCGGAACCAGCAGCCCCTGACCCAGAGGGACGAGATGGCCCAGTGGGGCACCATGGTGTGGGCGACGCCGGGCCACCGGGGGCTGACCTATCAGTCCGGGGCCGCGGCCGCGGTCCGGAGCCGGTTCGCCGTCAAGGGCGCCCTTCACGACCGCGCAGACCCCTCCCTTCTGACGGGCAACGGCCAGCAACGGGTGTTCGCCTTCGCCCGAGACCTGGGGAAGACCCGTGCCGCCTCGGTGAGCCTCGCCATCGGCCACGTGCGGACCCCGCTGGTGAGCTACGGCCCGGAGGCGACCCCGCTGGCGCCTCTCTGGACCCAGTACTGGGCGGACTGGCAGGAGATGACCGTCGCGTTTCTGGCCGACGCCACCGCGGCACGGCAGCGTGCGGCGGCGCTGGACGCCCAGGTCGAGCAAGCCGCCACCGAGGCCGGAGGAGCCGGCTACTCCGCCATCTGCGCGCTAGCGCTGCGCCAGTGCTACGGCGCCACCGAGCTGGCGATCGGCCCCCAGGGCCAGCCGTGGCTGCTCGGCAAGGAGATCTCCTCGGACGGCGATATAAACACCGTCGACATCTTCGACCAGGCGTTCCTGGCCTGGCTGTGGCTCGACCCGGCGCGGATCCCGCTGATCATGGAACCGATCCTCGACTGGTGCGCATCGCCGGCCTGGCAGGATCCGTCGGCGTGGGCGGGTATCCCGTCGTGGGACGACTCCAAGACCCGCTACTGCGTCCACGACCTCGGCATCTACCCGGTGGCGGGCGGCCTCGTCCCCGGCCAAGGGGAGACGATGCCGATCGAGGAGTCGGCCGGCATGCTGATCATGGCCGCCGCCTACGCGCGGGCCGTCGGCACGGCTGCAGCCCAGCCGTTCCTGGCCCAGTGGTCGCTGCTGTGGACGCAGTGGGCCGAGTACCTGCGTACGCAGGTGCCGACGCCGTCCACCCAGCTCACCACCGACGACTGGGCGCCCGTCTACCAGACCCCCACGGGCTCGGTCAATCTGGGGATCAAGGCCATCATCGGCCTCGCCGCCGCCGGGCAGATCGCCGAGATCCTGGGCGACCACGCAAACGCCACGGCCTGGACGGCGGCCGCCCAGGACAACGTGGAGCCGTGGGTGACCCTGTCCACCGACCCCTCGGGGGAGTACCTCAACCTCGAGCAGGGAGCCGACGGCACCTGGTCGACCCTGTACAACGCCTACTACGAGCGGGTGATCGGCGTCCAGCTTGTACCGGAGGACGTCGCGGCGATGCAGGCAAGCTTCTACCTCACTCAGCTCACCACGTACGGGATGCCGCTGCAGACCGATGCCGGCGACCTCAGCAAGGTCGCCTGGCTGGTCTTCATCCCGGCCTGGCTGGGCGGCTACCCCATCCGCGACGCGCTGCTCAGCCGCGACGTGTCGTACATAAACAGCACGCCGTCACGCGTCCCGTACGGCGATCGGTACAACACCGCGACCGGCGTTGAGGTAACCGGCGTCCAGGCCCACCCCACGCTCGGCGCCGTGTTCGCACTGCTCGTCGCCGGGTCCTAACCGGGGTCGATGTCGGGCGGGGTATAGGGTCCCGAGCGATGGCGATTCCGACGCGAACCCTCGGACGCACCGGGGCGGAGGTGACCGTGCTCGGCTTCGGTGCGATGGAGCTGCGGGGCCCGCCGCGCGGGCCGGCGATCGATGACGCTCAGGCCGGCCGCCTGCTCAACGAGCTGCTCGACGCGGGCATCAACCTGATCGACACCTCGGTCGATTACGGGCGCAGCGAGGAGTTGATCGGCCGCTCGGTCAGCGTCCGGCGCGACGAGTACTTCCTGGCCTCCAAGTGCGGCTGCCCGCTGTCGCTGCCGCCCGACGCCACGCCGCCTTACGCCCACGACTACAGCGCCGCCAACGTCCGCGCCGACGTCGAGCAGAGCCTGCGGCGGCTGCAGACCGACCGGCTCGATCTGGTCCAGGTGCACATGTCGCCGACGGTGCAGGAGATGTCGGACGGCGGCACGCTCGATGCACTGGTCCGGCTGCGCGACGAGGGCAAGCTCCGCTTCATGGGCATGTCCGGGATCCTGCCCAACCTGCCCGACCACATCGAGATGGGCGTGTTCGACGTGTTCCAGATTCCGTACTCGGCGCTTCAGCGCGACCACGAGGACCTCATCTCCCGGGCGGCCGACACCGGGGCGGGCGTGCTGGTGCGCGGCGGGGCGGCGCGGGGCACGGCGGCCGAGGACAAGGACTGGAGCGTGCAGCCGATCGGCCTCCGCGAGGAGGCCGCCCGGGATCGCTGGGAGGCCGCCGACCTGGATCCCCTCCTGGACGGGATGAGCCGCCACGAGTTCATCCTGCGCTTCACGCTCAGTCACCCGGCGCTGTCGAGCACGATCGTCGGCACGAGTAACCCCGACCACCTGCGTTCCAACATCGAGATCGCGCAGCGGGGACCGCTGCCCAATGACCTGTACGCCGAAGCCCGTCAGCGCCTGACCGCCGTCTGAAACGGCGCCTAGCAGCCGGCGCAACGTGCTGGCGCTCTGGGAGTAGCGGCCGGCTGCCGGCCGATCTAGGCGCTGGTGAACGAGGCGAACGCGCCACTCGACGAACTTTGGCGTTGCTACTACCAAAAATGAGGGGGTGGATCGCCAAGGTTCACTGAGTCAGACCGCGCTGTACGAACGATCCACCATCGAATTCGCCAAGAGCGCGCCACCTCGACCCGACGGCTGCGACGACGGTCCGGCGACATCCCATGTCGAGATGGCCGTCTCGCCATCGAATAGAAAGGTTGTGCCTTGAATTACCAGCCTTGGGGCTAAGGGCGAAGAATTCGTTATAGTCGCCAGGCAATCGTCGATTTTGCTTGCGATGATGCGGGTTTGGGTAGTTACGTGGGGCACTTAGTGAGAGGAGGCCGAGATTGGTCCAGGATGCCCTACCTCGGAGTGAGTCAGCCGGCCGCGAACGCGGCGCTCTCGTGGCGCGCGTATCCCGGGGCCGTCTGCTCAAAGGCTCGGTTGCGGTGGTCGGTGCGCTGGCGGGTGCCGCAGTCGGCGGTGCCGAGCTCGCCGCGTCTGCGGATTCGGGCGGCTCGGCTGCGACCGACCGCGAGATCCTCACCTACGGGCTGCTGATCGAGCGACTTCAGGCCGCGTTCTATGCCGCCGCGCTCGCCGGCGGACAACTCACCGGAGAGGCTCGCCAGTTCGCTCAGGTCGTCGCCGCGCAGGAGCAAGCGCATGTCAAATACCTGAGCGCCGCCCTCGGGCCGAGCGCGGGGGCCAGCCCCCGTTTCCGATTCGGTGACTCGGCCACCGACCCCGCGAAGTTCGTCGCCACAGCGATATCGCTCGAGGAGACCGGGCTCGGCGTGTACAACGGGCAAGCGGTCAGCCTCACCCCGACGACGCTCGCGGCCGCGGCCCGAATCGTGTCCGTGGAGGCCCGGCACGCGGCCTGGGCACGTGCACTCGACGGGAAGGACCCGGCGCCCGCCGCGGTCGATGTCCCGATCACAGTCGCCCAGGCCAAGCGAACCTTCGGACCGTTCATCGTGGCGTGATGACCGACAGCGATCCCGTATCCCTGAAAGTCGACGACTTCGACCGCGACGGCGCCGTACGCGAAGCGTTCGAGCGTCTACCACAGCACACCCGCTCGGGGTTCCTCGGCCGGGCGGTGGCCGCAGGGGCGGCCGCGCTCGGGGCGGTCGCGGCGTGGCCAGCCTCGGCGTCCGCCGGACCGTATCCGAGCGACATCACGATCCTTAACTTCGCGTTGTCGCTCGAATACCTGCAGGCGTCGTTCTACACCGAGGCCGAGCAGATTGGCGCGCTACACGGCGCTCTGGCCCACCAGGCACACGTCGTCGGCATACATGAACGTACACACGTCAAGGTGTTCAAGCAGCTGCTCGGCCCCGCGGCGATCAAGGAACCGGCGTTCGATTTCCACGGCGTTACCGGGAACCCGGACGCGTTCCGCAGCACCGCGGTTGCGTTCGAGGACTTGGCGACGGCCGCGTACAAGGAGCAGGCGCCGCTGATCAGGTCGAAGAGCTATCTGGCCGGGGCACTCGCGATCCACTCGGTTGAGGCGCGGCATGCGGCGTGGATCCGGCGGCTCGCCGGATTCCTGCCGGCGGCGCACGCGTTCGATGATCCGCTGAGCGATGCCAAGGTGGTCCAGATCGTCAACTCGACCCACTTCGTTACGTTGGCCAACCCCCAAACGAGTATGGACGCCAAGCCACGGTTCACGGGGTAAGCCATGGCACGCGGTAGCGTGGGATCCGCCAGGCGAGTCGCACTCGTTGCCGTATTCGCCGTCAGCTTCGCGGCGGCGGCGTTGTTGTCTTCCCGCGTCCTGCCGTCCCGGGTTCTCGCGCGCGCTCGACTTACGTCGCCTCTGGCGGCCTATGCCGGCGCACCGTTGGCGGTGCTGCCGTCGGCTTTCGATATTCACCACCTGGTCTCACTGAGCGATCCCGGCGCGGTTACCCGGTGGGCGCCCGTGCTGCGAGCGACCATCGCTCGGAACGAGCCGAGTGCGAAAGCCGCGCCGGTCGGGGAGCTCCCGGCGCTCACCCCGGACGGCACCACAAATATCGTCGTTGCCGACGGTGAGGCCGATGTGGACGGCGCGATCTGGGTTCACGTCGGTCTGTCGGTCCTTCCCAACGACACCGAGGGCTGGGTGCCGCGGAACTCGCTCGGGGGCTGGTCGCTCGTCGATACCCGACTCGTCATCGACCGAGCCCGATTCACGGCAACGCTGTACCGGGCGGGCCGCGTCATCTTTCGCGCGCGAGTCGGCGTCGGGGCTCTCGGCACACCCACCCCCGCCGGACAGTTCTACGTGCGCGACCGCCTGACCGGCTTCTCGAGCCCCATTTATGGGCCGCTTGCATTCGGCACCAACGCGCGCTCCCCGACGCTGACGGATTGGCCCGGCGGCGGCGTCGTGGGGATCCACGGCACCAACCAACCTTCGCTGATCCCAGGGCGGGTCTCGCACGGCTGCGTTCGGCTCACCAATTCCGCGATCCTCAAGCTCGGGAAGCTCATGCCGGTCGGAACTACGGTGACGATCGAATGAGCCGCAAACGGGACATCGTGGCTGTGATCATCAGCAGTTGCCTTGCGCTGGCGGCAGTGACCGGCGCAATCGTCGCGCCAGCTGTCGCGGCGTCGACGACGTCGAGCGCCACGGCCCCCCAGCAGCTGACCAACCAGTACCCCCTGGGTCCTCAGCGGTTGTGCTGCAGCGGACAGACCGGTTTGGGCGGGACGACCGCCTCGTCGGCACCGTCCCGATCCGCGGCGCCCGCCCATGCAGCCCCGGCACGTGGACGGGCACGGACCCCCGGGAGCCCGCTCGGCCACACCGCGGCCGGTGGCGTCTCGGCCGCGCTCCTGATCGGCTTCGCCGTGCTGGCGTTGCTGCTGCTCGCCGCTGCCACCGCCGTCTACCGGACGCGACGGCGAACAGCGGCCGTCGGACGTGGGTTCGGCTTTCCAGCGCCACCGAAGTACTCGAACGGCGCCGCCGCGGCTGCGAGTCTGGCCACGGTTAACGCAACGCCTCGTGGGAAACCGACGTGGGATCGCTCGTCCGTTCCGCCCGTGGCCGCATCCGAGGCGGAGGAGCGGGAATTCCGCCGGCTCGACGCGGACGGCGATGCCGGCGGCGCGTTCAACCTCGGCGTTGTGCTGCATCAGCGCGGTGACGTCGAGGGCGCGATCGCGGCGTACGAGCGCGCCGAGCAGAGAGGCGACCCCGACGCCGCGTTCAACCTCGGAGTGCTCCTGTACGAGACCGGCGATCTCGACGGCGCCAACGCTGCTTGGCGACGGGCTGCCAGCCGAGGGCATGTACGAGCAGCCGCGAACCTCCTCTTCCTGTCTCGTCCTCGCCGCGAGTCTCAGGACGGCAGAGCGCTCCGGTCCGAGGCGCCGGGACTGTTGGAGTTCGAGGAGCTCTCCTACCGCCGCGCCGACGAGAGCGGCACCGGCAGTGGCGCGTTCAACCTGGGCGCGACGCTCCATCAACAGGGCGACACCGCTGGCGCCCTGGCCGCATACGGGCGCGCCGAACGGAGAGGCGACCCCGACGCCGCGTTTAACCTCGGCGTACTCCTTTACGAGACCGGCGATCTTGCCGGCGCGGAGGCCGCCTGGCGACGGAGCGCAGGACGAGGACATGCCAGAGCCGCCGAAAACTTGGATTTTCTACTTCGCCACCGCCACGAGCTGGAGACCGCGGGAGTCGCCGGCAAAGAGGGTGATGACGGATGAGCGATGGGCCGGGGACATCGCCGAGACTGCGCTCGACAACGTCGCGACGCTGTCGCGACCGTGACGCGACCCGTCGCGACCCTGACGCGACCCGTCGCGACCCTGACGCGCCGCGTCGCGACCAGCAATCCGACCAAAGATGCACTTGAATCCCTGAGAGGCTCGCCATGCAACCTTCGACGCCACCTCGTGCCCCCGGACACACTCCGTCGTCCGCCGACCTCCCGTACGGCCCGCTCCCGGTGCGGCCACGCCGAACCGTGTCCGACTCGTCTGAATCTACGCCGCTGGAGCGGCTGGTGGATCTTTCCTGGCTCGAGCCGGAGGCACCGCCGTCGGAAGCACCACCGCCGGACGCGGAGGTAGTCGAGGACGTCGAACCGGTCGCGGGCGAGGATGCGTCGTCGGATACGGCCCTCACCATGTCGGTCACCCCTTCAAGGCCCGAAACCGACGATGACGTCCACTTTGACGTCGCGGCCAAGGCGCTAGGCGTCTCACGCAAGACGGTCGAACGGATGGTCAAACGCGAACAGCTCGACCGTGGACCGTCGAACGCTCCGGCGACGGTCTCGAAGCGGTCGTTAGTAGCCGCGCTGGAGGAACGCCGCAGGGACGTTAGCCATCTCACGCGGGCGACCGAGATTGAGCAAGCGGCACCGACAACCGAGTGGTTCAGCCGAGACTCGCAGGACCCGGCGTCAGCGCTTCGCGAGGCGCTGGTCCCCGTCTTGGCGCCGTTGCTCGACGAGTTCGTGGCCGCGCGAACTCGGGCGGCGGTCCTCCAGAGTCAGCTCGACAGCATCATGGCTCGTGCCGAGCGCGAGCGCAAGCGCGACGAGCTGGTGCTCGGGCTCGTCACGAGCGGCTGGTGGGGTCGCAGAAAAACTCGCCGAGCAGTGCTTCGGCACTACATCGTCGGGGACGATCCGCCCGATCCGGGCTCCGGGGCTGATTGATCCACAACCGGCTGATCTCCCAGATCCTCGGTCTAGGCATTCTGCGCGTGGGGGGCGCGACGGGCCCTTGCGTCTCCTCCCTGTTGGCCCAAATCGAGGAGTGCGGCCCGAGCCATATTCGCGCCTTCACCCTCGTCACGGGCCTCCGCGCGACGGTACGCCGCCTTGGCCTCGGCCAACGCGCCCCGCTCCTCGAGCAGAACACCGAGATTGAACGCCGCGGCCCCGTCGCCGCGCTCGTCCGCGCGCCTGAACGCCGCCTCAGCCGCGGCCAGCTCCCCATGCTCCGCGAGCAGTATGCCGAGCTCGATAGCGGCGGTGTTGTGGCCGCGGCCCGACGCGCGATCGTACGCGTCCGCCGCCTGATCTAGTGCCCCTCGCTCCGCGAGCAGCACCCCGAGCCGGAACGCACCACCGGCATCACCACGCTCATCGGCCCGGCGGTACGCCGCCTCGGCCTCGGCGAATGCGCCCCGCTCCTCGAGGAGAACACCGAGATTGAACGCCGCGATCGCGTCGCCGCGATCGTCCGCGCGCCTGAGCGCTGCCTCAGCGGCGGCCAGCTCCCCGTGATCGGAAAGCAACACGCCGAGGTCTACAGCGGCGGTGTTGTGGCCGCGGCCGGACGCGCGATCGTACGCGTCCGCCGCCTGATCTAGTGCCCCTCGCTCCGCGAGCAGCACCCCGAGCCGGAACGCACCATCGGCGTCGCCACGCTCATCGGCCCGGCGGTATGCCGCCTCGGCCTCGGCCAGCGCCCCTTGCTCTTCGAGCAATCGACCGAGGTCCGAGGCGGCACTGCCATGGCCACGCTCGTCGGCGCGACGGTATGCCGCCTCGGCCTCGGCCAGCGCCCCTTGCTCTTCGAGCAATCGGCCGAGGTCCGAGGCGGCAGTGCCATGGTCACGCGCATCGGCGTGACCATTGGCCGCTTGTGCTTCAACCACGCCCCGTTGGCCAGCCACCTGCTGACCGAGGTTGAAAGCGCTAGCGATCTCGGCCGGCTCGGGGAGTTCGTCCGCTGCTCCCGGAGGCCGGCTGTTTGCGCCATTGCCGATGCCAGCCGCACTGGCTTTGGCGTGATGCCCGTTGGTGTGAATCTGGTTAGCGTTGGTGACGGCGAGGGCTTCGTGCTCGCCATTTAGCGCTGCGGGGCGCTTCTGCTCGGGCGTCGCCGATTGTCCATCGCTGGCCGCCGTCTCCGCGAGGACCGACCGGCCACCTCGGCGCAAGCGCCAATGCCGCAGCGCAAGGATGAGCGGGCGAGCAACGAGTGCCAAGCCCAGCGCTATCGCGAGAGCGCCGACGATGATCATCCACGGCGCGCTTCCCGAGCCAGGCCGATGGGCTGACCCTCGGGGCACCTCCCGGGCGGCACTTGAGGGGCGCTTTCGAGCCACGCCCGCCGCGGTAGAGCCGGTGGGCCGGGGATTGCGGTTCGACCGTTTAGCCGATGTCGCAGACCTTTGCCGCACCGGATGCGACCGGCGGACGGATGCCTCGGGCTTGGCCAGAAGCGCGAGCGTGCGCGGGCCGAGGATCCCGGTGACCGGCAACCCGTGCGCGCGTTGGAACCGCCTGACCGCTCCTTCGGTGAGCACGCCATAACGACCGTCGATTGGACCCGGCGAATCGCCGGCAGCCGCCAGGCGACGCTGGAGCGAGCGCACCGCAGTCGCGCCGCCGGGTTGGTCGCCGGCCCCCGGTCCCAGGATGAGGACTGGCTCACCAAGCGCGGCCCACGTCCGCGGACCCACGACGCCGTCCACCTGCAGGCCGCGCGCCGCTTGAAACGCAACCACCGCTTCTCGCGTACGCGGCCCGTAGAGTCCGTCAATCGGCCCGGGCGGATAGCCCCCGGCCCCGAGATCGCGCTGCAGCAACCGCACCAGCGGGGAACCGCCAACGCTGCTGTAGCCACTCCCTAACGCCAGCACTGAGTGTTCGAGGCGGCCTCGGGCAGCGCCCGGCCGTGCCCCGCTGGACTGGGCGGACGCGGACGCCTTCGCCGGCGGAGAGCCAGCCCCCGCTCCAAGCGCGGTCGCCGGAAAGCCCAGAGCGAGCACGCCGATCGCGAGCGTCCGCCATGCTGCGGTGCTCGCCTTCGGGCCTCGGTTGCACGGGGACAGAGCAGCTGACTGAGCCCTGAGCGACTGCGTCGCGACGGGCTCTGTCGCGACGCGGATTGTCGCGACGGGGTTTGTCCCGCTCGGCGGTGTCGCGACGGTCGGTGTCCGAGGCAGGCCGGTTACGGACGATTGGGTCGCGGCGGCCCCGGTCGCCGGACGCGGCGTCGCGACGGCCGACGTTATGGTCCTCGGCGTCGCGCGAGGCTCCGTCGTGCCCGCTCTCATCGTGCCCGACCCCACCGTGCCCGACCCCACCGTGCCCGACCCCACCGTGCCCGACCCCACCGTGCCCGAACTCGTCGTGCCCGGCCTGGTCGTGCCTGGCGTCGTCGCGGCACGGGTCCCTGAAGCGCAATCGGCGCGCGCGGGACCTGTCGGGGCCGGCGTGGTAGTCGGCGTCGGTGCGATGGTGGGACCGGTCGGTGCGCCCGCCGAGTTCCCGCCGGCGTCGAGCTCGTTGCCCGGGGTCCTCGCCGGTCGGCCACTGGCGGGACTCAACAATCCGCTGGGGGTGGTGATGCCCGTTGCCCGGGCAGTCCGATTGGACTCGACGGCTATCCGCGTTCCGTCCGCGATGTTCCGTGCGCCGGTGTCCGGGGAGGAGCTTCTGGCGACCCGCAGGGGATGAGCCGAAGCTCCTTTTGCCTCAGGCGTGGAGGCGATCATCCCGGCCCGTTCCGCATTCGCGTAGACGCCAGAGACCCACGTCCTGGCCGTCGCTATCAGGCCGAAAAACGGAAGCGGTGAATGATTCGCACGCATGACAAGTTGCTCCTGATACCACCCCGGTCTCAAGGAGAATCAACAATCGACTGCCCCAAACGACGGCATCGAACCTAGTAAGTAATCGGCCTGTCAGCAAGGCTCGCGTCGGATTTTAACTCGCAATTTGCGAAGTTTTCTGTCGTGCGATGCATTGAAAACATGCTTGAAACCTGGTATCGCGACATGTCGCGACACTCTCGAATGCGACGGTTGATGACTGCACTCGTCGCACCCGATCTCGGTAAGACAGATAGGGCGAAATCGGGAGCATTTGGACCGATCGCCGCGGGCGGCAGAGTCCTCGCGTCGGACCGTCACATGCCGGGCGTCCGTTTCAAAGCAGCTCCGCGCCGTGAGGCCCTCGCCCTCGAGCCGTCCCCAATGCCGACGATACGGGTGCCGCACAGGCCGGCGATTTCGACCCGACTCGCCGGCCGAGTGTCACGGTCGCTGCACACCTGGCCGGCGCCGCTCCGTGCCGACCCGACCGTCACCGACGTTCGCAGATGACGCCGTCGACCGACGTCGCCTTGCCACCCGACAGAGTGGCGCCGACCGGGTTCGCCGACCTGGTGCCAATCGCGCTCGACGCCGACCGCCGTCCCGAACATCCAGGCCGCCTGGATCGGATGCCGGTCTCCGCTGCCACGGTCACAGTAGGGGCGAGGCGTCGATGGTGGGTGACGTCCGCGAGCGTCACGGGGGCTCCGAGTTAAGAGCCGGAGGCGCTGGCAAGCGAAGCGGTCTGCGCCCGGACGATGACGAGCAGCGTCCCCGGGGTGACACTCGAACCGAACGCCATGACGCGCCGTCGCGACCGTCCAGGCAGGGAGCGCGAACGGCTCCAAGCGGCTCGCGTCACCTCGACGAGCGAGCCGCCGCCGGGCGCGGAGTAGGTGCTGTCGCGCCTTGTCGTTCCCCCTGTCGCGGCCGTCGCGGCAAGCAAAGAGCAGGTCCGACGGGCTCGCCGACACGGTATTCGGCTAGCTGCCAGCCGATCTCCCGAGACAAAGCGCTGACCCAGCGAAGCCTTTTGTGCTAGCAATTAGCACAAGCCTTTTGCTAATATTGCGCCCATGAGTGCCCACCCGCTCGCGCAGTCTCAAGCCGACCAGCGCCGGTTTGTTGATCGCACCCGCGAGACACACGCGATCATTCAAGCCGTCGCCGCCTCGCAGCCGGTGCTCTTGCTTGGCGAACGCGGCAGCGGACGCACCTCGTTGCTCAACCACGTCGCCTGGCGGCTCGCCCATCAGAGCGAGCCTCGCGACACCGTGATGGTGAGCGGCGAGTTGGCGAGCAATCCGTCGCAGCTTCTCGGCGTTCTGGTCGCTCGGGTCGGCAGGCTCGCCGAGCCGACGGGGTCCCGCGCTCGCTGGATCGAGGACCTGCGGGCGCTGTCGTTGCCGGACGGGCCGTTCGGGCAAGTCGCCCAGCCGGCGATCTTGATGGAGCTCGTCGACCTCCTCAGCGAGCGGCTGGCGGAGTTGGAGCGTCCGGCGTGCCTGATGGTCGACGGAATCGCTCCGAAGGTCGCCCACGGGGTGTTCGGGAGTCTGCGAAATGAGCTCTGGACGCTCGAGAGCACCGCCTGGGTCGTCAGCGGCGACAGTGCGGCGGAGGCCCTCTACCAGGAGCCGCCCGCCGATGCGTTCTTCGAGCACACCGTCAACCTCGGACCGCTGGCCGATGCCGACGCGGCGATGCTGCTCAGCGCCCACGCACCCGAGCTCACGGACGCGGAGATCGACCGCGCGATCGCAGTGGCGACGGGCAATCCACGACGGCTGCTGCGAGCTGCCACCGACATCCAGGCGGGGATCGCGCCGGTCAACTCGTCGGTTGACGAGCGAGCGCAGCGGGCCTCGGCAGTCGCGGGTCCGCTCGCCGGTGCGCTCGTGGAGTACATCGTGGAGCATGGATCAGCCGCTGCATCCGACGAGACGCTGCTGCGCCAGATCGGCGCGAGCCGCCAGCGGGCCAGCCAGCTCATGCACGAGCTGGAAACCGCCGGGCTGCTTGAGACCATCGAGCAGCACGAGCCGGGGCGGCGGGGGCGCCCGCCGCGCCGGTTCGCTTTGCGATCCCCGCCATGAGCAACGAGATCCTCACCCAGCTGCTCGGCACCCACGCCTTCGACGGGAGCCCGCTCCACGTCGATATGCCCGCCTTCCACGTCCCGTTCGACGACCGCGGGCGCACCGGCACGGAAAGCAGCGTCCTGCGTGCGGCGCGGAGCACCGAGCGTCTGGGCGTGAAAGGACCGATCGGCTGCGGCAAGACGAGCCTGCTGCGGTACACGCTCGATGACCCGACCGGGACGATCGCGCCGATCTGGGTCTCGGTCGCGTTCGACGACGACCAGGTCGTGCTCGACGTGCGGCGATTCGCCGCGCACCTCATCCAAAGCGTCGTGCGCGACGCCCAGCGGGCCGGCACGTTGACCCCGCGCGACCGGGACGCGATCCTCACCGCCGCAGCCGCCCGGCGCCCGCTCCCCGGCACCGAGCGGCGGCTTGCCGCCAAGCTCGCCGCGAAGTTCTGGGTCGCCAGCGCAGACCTCGCCGGCGAGGTCATCTCGACGCTCGCCGGCGTCGATCTGCAGCGCCCCGCCGGCGAAGTGCTGGAGAACGTCAACCGCGCGCTCGAGGCGATCTCGGCGGGCGGCCGCACGCCGGTCATCGTCGTCGACGACTCCGACAGCTTCACCCGGCGCCACGCCGGTGGCAGGACGCGCGACGAGCTGGTCGGCACCTTCTTCGGCCCGGTGCTGCGCGCGCTCACCGAGCTCAACGCGGGACTGATCGTCGCCGTCCACGATGAGTACCTCGAGATGGAGTCCTTCCAGAGCGCGCGGCGCGAGCACGGAGCGCTCGAGCGCCTCCTCTCCATACCGCCCGTCGTCAGCGGCCAGCTCGGGCGGATCCTCGACCGCCGCACCCAGCTCGCTGCGGACGTACGCAGCGACACCGCCCTCTCCACCGCCGCCGTCGAAATGCTCGCGGAGCTCAACCGCACTCGCACCGCGCGCAATCTGCGAACCACGCTCGGGATCGCGCACGCCGCGCTCGTCGCCGCCGTCGATCGCGGCGCCGACTCGATCGAAGAGCAAGACCTCGCGCGTGCCGCCGTCGAGCAGCTCGGGACCGGGCGTGGGGAAATGAGGCGGTATCACAGGTGATACCATCAGCGTTATGGCGATGACGCTGCGGTTGAGCGACGATGAGACCGATGCCCTGCGCCGGCGCGCCCAACGCGAGGGACGGTCGATGCAGGAGGTCGCTCGCGCCGCTGTGCGGGAGTACATCGATCGCACCAGCCGGCGCGAGCTCTTGGATGAGGTCCTCGACGAGGAGCTACCCCGCTTCGCCGAGGCGCTGCGCCGGCTCGGCGAGTGATCTTCCTAGAGCTCGACGAGCTGCTCTACGTCGCGACGCGGACGCTCGGGACGGAGCCGCAGGTCCGGGACGTGGGGCTGCTGGAGTCGGCGCTGGCGCGGCCGCAGGCGTCGGCATTCGGAGAGGATGCCTACTCGACGATCCACCAGAAGGCAGCCGCCCTGCTCCACTCGCTTGCCCGTAACCACGCCCTCATAGACGGCAACGAGCGCCTCGCGCTCGCGGCAACGCTCGCTTTCTACGGCGTGAACGAGATGCGTCTCACACTGACCAACGACCAAGCCTACGAGCTGGTCATCGACGTAGCCGCCGGCAGCGTCGACGACATCCCGGCCATCGCATCCTTGCTCGAGGCGAGTGCCGAGCGCCGCTAAGTCTCCAAGGCGACTCCGCCGGCGTAAGCTCGTCCACGGTCGTTAGGCCTTCGCCGGCGAGCGAGCGACGTCCGCATACGGACGTCCGAACGAGAACGGGCGCCCGTCCCCGCCTCCTGGTGCCGGGTTAGATCATCAAAACCGACACGGAGGTGAGCATGCTTCTCGCTCTTGCCGCCATTCTTCTGATCGTCGCTGTGGTTGGCGGATTGGCGGTTCACCCGCTTCTGTTCCTGGTCGCGATCTTGGCCGTACTGGCCCTGGCCGGCGGACTGCGGTGACTGTCAGCACCCGGGGCCGGCCCGTCGATGGGCCGGCCGCCGGGCGGCAACGTCGACGATCACGTCATCGCGGCGACCAGGCGGTGGTGGCGCAGCTCAGACGGCGGCGCGCCATGCAGCATCCAGACGCCGTCATCGCGGCGGCTGATCGCGCCGGAGCGCACGAGCGCACCCATCGCCGTGGTAACCGACGGGCGATGCGCCCCGACGAGATCGGCCAGACGCTGGTGCGATAGCGGTAACGGCACGACAATTCCCTCCGGCGTGACGCGTCCCCAGCGTTCGGCCAGGTGCCAGAGCGTCAACTGCAGGCGGTCCTCGACCCGCGGATGGTGGGAGATCGCCAGGGCCACCGCCAGCGAGTGCGCCCGGCGAGTGCCGCGGGCAAAGAGCTCGACGCCGAGTTGCGGCCAGGGAGCCATGCGGGAGACGAGGCCGTGATCGAGCACCGCCAACTGGGTCGGCTCGAGCACCATCCAGCCCACCTCAGCATGAACGTGGGACCCGTCGGGGTCCCAGCGCCACGGTCGTAGGACATCGCCCTCGCCGAGCAGCTCGACAGCCTGGCGGCCGAGCACGTCCACCTCGCGTGAGAGCAGTCCCTCGATGATCAGAAAGCCGCGATGGTGCATGTCCGGCTCGACTGAGCCGGCAGCGTCCCACTCGCCGACCGACAGGTGGCGGACGCGCGTGAGCGCTTCTCGCCGAGCCCGCTCACGCTCCGGCTCGTCGAGGAGGTTGCCCAAGTCCGGGTCGGCGTCGACGATGCTGATGAGGTTGGTCAGCGAGCCCACTCGCCGATTCCATCAAGACTCGGACTCCCCACGACCGCGAGGGTAGCGTCCCTGTCCGATCGGCTACGTCTGCATGAGGACACCGTCCGCGGATCGAGCCGCCCGCCAAGCCTAATCTTCGCCCAAGTTCACTTGTGCCCCAACGAAGGTTGCGGCGGAGTCCATGTTGACTAGCTCTCGGAACCAAAGCTTGGATATCCCACTCAGGATCGACACCGTCAGGCGCGACGGCTCACTGGTGCTCATCGTGGAAGGCGAGCTCGACATCTCCACTTCCAATCTTCTCGACGAGGCCCTGGCGTGGGCACTGAGCACGGACGCGCTCTCGATCGTGGTGGACCTGCACGCGGTCAGCTTCATCGACTCCACTGGGCTACACGTCCTGATCAGCCATGCGCAGAAGAGTCCTCGCCGCGTCCGTCTCGACGAGCGGCTCGCCCCAGGCCCAGCGGCTGTTCGAGCTGAGCGGAGCGCTGGAGTACTTGCCGTTCGTGTCAGAGTGACTGCGGGGCAGGCCGCCCCCGGTCAAGCGCCGGAGGAGTCCGTGCCGTGGCCGTTGACTGCGCCGGCCAGCCAGCGATCGAACACGCGGAACGCGGACTCGCGCGCCGCCGGGGCGAGCGCCGCAGTCTGCGCCACGATCTCGCGGGGAGTCAACCCAATCTCCGCGAGGTGCTCGTCGTGTTCCGCCCACCCGGCGATCGCAGCGGCGTCGACCTCGGGATGGAACTGCAGCAGGAGGTGAGGGCCGACGCTGACGGCCGCAGGCCCGGCCGCGGACCGCGCCAGCACACGTCCGCCCGGCGGGACGCGGAGCTGCTCGACGTGCCACATGAGCCACGGACCGCCGGGGATCGAGTCGGCATCGATCGTGGTGACGGGAAACCAGCCGATCTCGGGTCGCTCGAGGGCGTCGACCCCGCCTCCGAGCGCCAACGACAACGCCTGGCCGCCGAAACACAGCCCGAGCACGGGCACGTCGGCGCTGACCGCAGCTCGCAACGCCTCGATCTCGGCCGGCACCCAGTCAAGGTCGACAGACGCAGCCGAGTGCTCGGACCCGAGCGAGACCACAAACCCAAAGTCAGACAGTTCGTCGGGCGGGTCCTCGCCGGCGTGGTGGACCACATAGGGCAGGCCCCGCTCCTCCAGCCACTCCGCGAGATACGCGGGCGGCCCGAGCCGGCCGTGCTGGAAGATCAGTGCGGGCTTCGAGATCAACTCGCAGAGCACTCTACTTCGCGGCGCTCGTCCGTCCGCCTGTCGGACCAGCCCGCGGCTCCCCGCCTGCCCGACCGCCCGGCGATACGCTGGAAATACCGTGGTATCGACCATCGACGCTTCAACGACCGAGGGCCCCGCCCTCCCGCTCCCCGACCGGGAGCAGGTCCTCGAGCACGCGCGCGAGCTGATCGCCGAGGCCTGGCGGAGCTTCGACCACCCCCGGCCCGGGCAGCCGCTGCCCGACAAGCACACCCGCGAACTGCTGAGCCGCGCCCTTCCCGCCACCCCGTCTGACCCGAATCAGTCGCTCGACGCCGCCGCCGACGTGCTCGACCGCTCGCTCGCGCAAGCGCGCCCGCGGTGGTTCGCCTACATCGGCTCCTCGGGGCTTGAGATCGGCGTGCTTGCCGACGCGCTGATGGCCTCCCACGACGTAAACGTCGCTAACAGCGCCGGCGCGGCGGACCTGCTCGAGGAGCAGACGATCCGCTGGGTCGGACAGTTCGTCGGCTTCGACGAGCACGCGAGCGGGCTCCTCGCGGCCGGCGGCACGATCGCCAACCTGACCGCGCTCACCGCGGCGCGCGAGCGCGCGCTGCCCGGCGTCCGCCACGAGGGGGCCGGCGACCGCAAGATGGCCCTCTACTGCTCGGCCGAGGCGCACTACTCGGTGCGCCGTGCCGCCGAGGTGCTCGGGATCGGCGGCCGCAACGTCCGTGCGATCCCGATCGACGCGCACCGACGGATGGACGTGACCGCCTGCGCGGAGGCGATCGCAAAGGACAAGAAAAACGGCGTCACCCCGATCGCCGTCGTCGCCACCGCCGGCACGACGCTGACCGGCGCGGTGGACCACATCGACGGCCTCGCCGACGTCTGCGGCGATGAGATCTGGCTGCACGTCGACGGCGCGTACGGCCTCCCGGCGGCCTCCACGCAAAGGGCCGGCGACCTCTTCAAGGGCCTGCCGAAAGCCTTCTCCGCGACCGTCGACGCCCACAAGTGGCTGTACGTCCCCAAGGCGTGCAGCGTGCTTTTGATGCACGGGGTCGAGGCGCTCGAGCATGCCTTCTCGCATCAGGAGGTGTACATGCCCCACGGCGAGCAGCTCCACGCGGTCGACCGCTCGCTCGAGTACTCGCGCCCGCTGCGCGGTCTCAAGCTGTGGCTTGCCTTCACCGTGCACGGCGCCGACGCCATCCGCGCCGCGATCGAGCGCAACCTCCAGCAGGCGGCGCTGCTCGCCGACCTGGTCCAGGGCGACGACGGGTTCGAACTGCTCGTCGAGCCCCAGCTATCGGCCGTCTGCTTCCGGCACGTCCCACCGCCCGGCGTCGACCCCGACGACCACAACCGGGACCTCGCGCGCGCCGTCGCCGCCGACGGACGGATCCTTCTGGCCCCGGCCGAGGTCGACGGCGCCACCGCGCTGCGCGCGTGCTTCGTCAATCACCGGACCACCGAGGACGACGTCCGCGCCATCCTGACGGTTCTCACCGACCTGGCGACCCCATGAGCACAAACGCAGCCGAGATCGAGGGCGTCCGCGTCCCCCTCGACCACTACATCGACGGGCGTCGCGTCGCCAGCGAGACGACGTTCGAGGTCCGCAGCCCGATCGACTGGGGGAACTGGAAGCTCGCCGAGGTGGCCAACGGAGGGCAGGCCGAGGTCGACGCTGCCGTGGCGGCCGCACGCCGGGCCTTCCCGGAGTGGGCGAGCCTTGGACCCGACGGGAGACACACCCATCTCACGAGACTGGCCGACGCGATCGACGCCGCCGTCCCCGACCTGGCCAAGGTCGAGTGCGTCGACAACGGCTCCCTGTATGAGGCGATGCACCTGCGGGTCCTCCCGCGCGCGGCCAACAACATCCGCTTCTTCGCCGACTTCGCGCGCGACCGCCTCTCGCCCGGCGCCCGCACGCTCCACGGTGGCGAGCGCAACCGGGTCCGCTACGACCCGGCCGGCGTGGCCGCGGTCTCGACTCCGTGGAACGCGCCGTTCATGCTCGCGACCTGGCGGGTCGGGCCGGCGCTCGCGGCCGGCGACACGGTCGTGCTGAAGCCGCCCGAGTGGGCGCCGCTCACGTGCTCGCTGCTCGGCGACCTCGCCGATCAGGCCGGGCTCCCGCCCGGCGTGCTCAACGTCGTCCACGGCACCGGCGCCGGCGCGGGCGCTCCGCTCACCGGACACAGGGACGTCGACCGGGTCGCGTTCACCGGCTCCCCCGCGACCGCGCACACGGTCTACCGCGATGCCGCCGCCAACCTGACGCCGGTGTCCTTCGAGCTCGGCGGCAAGTCGCCGTTCATCGTGTTCGACGACGCCGACCTCGACGCGGCGGCGGCGACCGCGGCCTACCAGTACGACAACTCGGGCCAGGTGTGCCTGGCAGGGACAAGACTCCTCGTTCAGACCACGATCCTCGACGAGTTCCTCGAGCACTTCGAAGCCAGGACCAACGAGATCAAGGTCGGGGACCCGCGCGAGCCCGACACCACATACGGCCCGCTGATCCATCCGGTCGCGCTCGAGCGCGTCACGGGGTACGTCGCGCGCGCCCTGGAGGCGGGCGCGACGCTCGCGTTCGGGGGCGAGCCGCTCGGCGGCCTCTACTACCCGCCAACCCTGTTCACGGACGTCCCCCCGGGCGCGGAGATCCTCCACCACGAGGTCTTCGGGCCGGTCCTGACGCTTCAGACCTTCGAGGACGACGAGGAGGCGATCGCCAAAGCCAACGCCACCGAGTACGGCCTCGCCGCCACCGTCTACACAGGATCCGAAGCCCGGTCCGACAAGATCAGCGCTGCCGTCACCGCCGGCACCGTATGGGTCAACTGCTTCTACGTGCGCGACCTGGAGACGCCGTTCGGCGGCGCGGGCGACTCGGGCATCGGCCGCGAGGGCGGCCACCACTCGTTCGACTTCTACGCCGACGTCAAAACCGTGGTCGAGCGGACGGCGCTGTTCTCAGCCGAATGAACCGACCAGCTGCCGGCAGAGCCGCCCGACCTGCGCCGGGTCGTCGGTGTACTGCGAGGGCTTGAAGCAGATCGTCGTGTAGCCGGCCTCGAGCTGCGCCGGGATCGCCTCCGCCGCCTCCATCAGATCCGCCACGCCGCCGTCAACCGGAAAGCGACCCCGGAACCCGCCCACCACCTCGAGCTCAGAAAACGACCGCCCCGCCGCCGCCATCGCATCGGCCAACCCGCGGAGCTCGTCCGGACCAGGCTGCCCGAACGGATGGAAGCCGTGCCCGTACTCGACGAGCCGGCGCACGATCCACGGCCCGACCGACATCCCGCCGAACCACAGCCGCGGCCCATCGGCGCGAAACGGCTTTGGCTCCAGGTAGACGTCGGAGAACACGTAGTGGTCTCCGGAGAATGACGCCGGACCCGGTCGCCACAGCTCGCGCCACGCGGCCAGGTGCTCGTCGAGGAGCTCGCCGCGGCGCTCGAACGGGACGCCCAGCGCCGCGTACTCCTCACGGTGCCAGCTGACCGTGGGCTGGACGACGAGCCGCCCTTCGGACAGCAGATCGAGCGTCGCGAGCTGGTGGGCGAGCAGCAGCGGGTGGCGCAGCGGCGCGATGATGGCGGCGGCGATCAGCCGCAGCCGGGTCGTGACCGCGGCGATCGCGCTCAGCAAGACGGTCGAGTCGGGCCAGGGCGTATCCGGGTCCTGGTTCCCGGGCGCAGCGTAGTCGCGTGGATTGTCGGGACGGCCGCCCGCCCCGGCCGAGGGTCCGAGCACGATGTGCTCGCTGAGCATCACGCCGTCGATCCCCGCGTCCTCGGCCTCCTCCGCCATTCGCACCAGCGCGCGCAGGTCCCGCGGCGAGGTCATCGTCCAGTTCTCGGACAGGACGAGGACGAACCGCGGCGGCACGGTCAAGCCAGTGTCACGCGGACGGGCAGCCGCTTGAGACCGTTGGTGAAGTTCGTGCGCTGGCGGACCGGCTTGCCGGCGAGCTCAACGAGCTCGACCCGCTCCACGAACTCCTCCAGATACACGCGGAGCTCGAGCCGCGCGAGATGAGCCCCAAGGCACTGGTGGGGGCCGCCGCGTCCGAACGTCAAATGGTCGGTCGGGTTACGGGTGATGTCGAGGCGATGCGGCTCGGGATAGTGGTCGGGGTCTCGGTTGCCGGCGGCGAACCACACGATCACCTTGTCGCCGGCCGCGATCTCGACGTCGCGCACGGTCACGTCGCGGGTGGCGGTGCGGCGGAAGAACCACACCGGCGAGGAGAAGCGCAGCAGCTCCTCGGTCGCCGATGGGACGAGCGAGCGATCCGCGCGCAGGCGCTCCCACTGATCGGGGTGCTCGGCGAACGCGAGCGTGGCCAGGCTGATCGCCTGCCGCGTCGTCTCGTTCCCGGCCACGATCAGGAGCGCGAACGTGTTGTCGAGGTCCTGGTCGGACAGCGGCTCCCCGTCGATCTCGCCGTTGGCGATCAGGCTGAGGACGTCGTCGCGGGGACAGGCACGGCGGTCGGCGTAGAACTCGCGCCCGATCGCGCACAGCTCGTCGGCCCAGGGCGAGCCGAACGGCTTGTAGCGGTATTCGTCGAGCTCGCCGGCGAAGGCGTGCTCGCCCACATACTCCGGGTCGGTGTCCACGAGCAGGCGATCGCCGAGGTCGATCAGATGGGGCAGGATCTCCTCGGGCAGGCCGAGGATGTGCGCGAGCACGCGGACCGGGATCGGCGCCGCGAGCTCGTGCACCAGGTCGAACTCGCCCTGCGGCAGCACGCTGTCGAGCCGGTAGCGGACCAGCTCGCGCAGCCACTCCTCGTAGCGCGCGACCGAGGGCGGCGTGAACTGCCTCGAGATCAGCCGGCGGTAGCGGCCGTGCTTGGGCGGGTCAAACTCCAGGAAGTTGCGGCGCGCGGCCAGCACGTCCTCGGGCAGGTCCTCGATCGTCGCCGCGCCGCCGGTCTCCGAGGAGTAAGTCTTCGTGTCACGCAGGACGGCGAGGACATCGTCGTACCTGGTGAGCGCCCAGAAGCCGCGACCCTCGGGCTCGGGGTGGTAGTAGACCGGCGCCTCGCGCTGGAGTACCTCGAACACCTCCCACGGCTCGTGGTCCGCGAAGAGGTCGTAGTCGAGGAGGTCGATCGCCGTCAGTTCCGGGGCCATCGTGCCTCGGACAATACCACTGTTATGCGTAATGTATCCAGAATGATTGGATGAGTGTTTGGGTGGATGCGGGCGGCGCGGGCCGCCATCGCCCCACGCGTGTAGTCGAGGCGAACCGCGCTAAACCGCGCGATTACAACAGCTTCGAGTACTCGGCGAACTCCCAGTCGGTGACCCACGCCCGGAACCGCTCGAGCTCGGCCATCTTGATCGCCTCGAACGTCTCCACCAGCCGCGAGCCGACCACGTCGATCAACACCTGGTCCTCCTTGAGCGCCTCGAGCGCCTCGGCGAACGTCGTTGGCAGCGACGCTCCGAGCGCCTCGTCGGGCAGGTCGTAGATCATCCCCTCGACCGGCTCTGAAAGCTCGAGCTCGCGCCTGACCCCGTCGAGCCCGGCGCCGAGCGCCGCAGCGTACGCGAGGTAGGGATTGGCCGTGCCGTCGCCTAGCCTGAGTTCGAGCCGGGTCGCGGACCCGCGCTCCTTGGGGACGCGGACGAGCGCCATGCGGTGGTCGTGGCCCCAGCAGACCCGCGTGGGGACGAGCGCCTCGGCGCTGATCCGCCGGTAGGCGTTCACGGTCGGGTTGTAGAACACCATCATCGCGCGGGCGTGCTCCATCACGCCGGCGATGAAGTGACGCATGACGTTGGTCAGGCCGTGCTGGCCGGCGTCGTCCTCGCCCGCGTTCGCGCCGTCGGAATCCACGAGCGACACGTGCAGATGAAAGCCTGACCCCTCGTCGTCGTTCACGGGCTTGCCCATGAACGTCGCGAGCAAGCCGTCCCGCGCCGCCATCTCCTTGACCATCGCCCGGAAGCGGAAGGCGCGGTCGGCGGAGTCGAGGGCGGCCCCGTGGCGGAGGTTGATCTCGAACTGGCTGCGACCGTACTCGTGCGCGGCCGCGATCGCTCCGACCTCGAGCTCGACCGCGGCGTCGAGCATCCGCGCGAGCGTGCCCTTCGGGTCGGCCATGTCGCCGACCGTGTAGACCGCGCTGTCCTGCCCGGCGTAGGGGCGCCAGCCCCGCGGGTCCGAGGCGTCCGGCTCGAGCAGGTAGAACTCGAGCTCGGGCCCGACCACCGGTGAGACCCCGAGCTCGGAGAACTGGGCGAGCACCCGCTTCAGCGCCCCGCGGCAGTCGAGCGGGTGCGGCTCGTGGGTGACCGGATCCTCCAGGTCGACCAGACAGGCAACGACGTCCTCCTCCCAGGGCAGGGGGACGAGCGTGTTCAGGTCAGGACGCGCGAGCAGGTCGGGAAACCCGCCCTCGAAGCCCGCGACCACGTTGTGGCGCAGGTCGATGGTCATGATCGCCTCGACGAACCCCATCCCCTCCTCGGCGACGTGCGGGAAGGCCGAGATCGGGATCAGCTTGCCCCGGCAGATGCCGTGCAGGTCGGCGTACTGGAGACGCACCGCGCGAACGCCGACGTCGGCCAGCTCGGACAGGCTGCCGACCAGCCGCGTCCGCGCCGCGGCTTGGCGCTGCTCGCCCTGATCGGACCGCGCGTGCCTGGCACGATCGCCGAGATCTTGGGCCATCTGTTTCTCCTCTCGTGGACCTAGCCTGGGGTGGGCGAGAATGCGAGCGTACCGGCGTCGACGACCGCGGCGCCACCGTCGGCCGTGATCACCGCGCCGTTCACGTACGAGGCGGCCGGCGAGGCCAGCCACGCCACGAGCCCCGCGACCTCCTCGGGGCTCCCGGCGCGCCGCGCGGGCACATGTGAGGCCGCGAGCGAATACGCGCCCTCGCGATCCACCCCCCGCAGCTCGCCGAGCTCATCCATCGCCGCGTCTGCCATCGCGGTACGCACCCATCCGGGACAGACGCAGTTGGCGCGGACGCCGGCCGGACCGTAGTCGAGCGCGATGCACTGGGTGAGCATGATCAGCCCGGCCTTGGACGAGCAGTACGCGACCGACGCCGGGTCGGCCCGCAACCCCGCCAGCGATGACACCGTCACGAGCGCACCCCGGGCGGAAATAAGCTCCGGCAACGCCGCCCGGCAGACCAGGAACGCCCCGGTCAGGTTCGTGGCAATCACCCGGTCCCACCGCTCGAGCGTCTGGTCGAGAACGGTGCCGCCCGCCCCCGCGCCGGAGCTGATCACGAGCGCGTCAAGACGGCCGAAGCGCTCCAGGCAGGCATCGACCGCCCGTCGGGCGCCGGAAGGCTCGCTCACGTCTGCCTGCACGGCTAAACCACCGAGAGTGCCCGCAACCTCCTCGAGCGGCTCGAGACGTCGGCCCGCCACGCACACCGAAAACCCGTCGGCCGCCATCCGGCGCGCGACCGCGGCTCCGATCCCGCTACCGCCCCCGGTGACGAGGACACACGAACCCATCAGTCGTGGAGGAACTGCTCGACCAGCGACTCGGGGAACGACTTGTCCGCGATGTTGTACGCGAGCGCGGTCATCCGCCAGGAGTCGCTCAGGTAGAAGCGCTCGTACAGCTCCCCACGGCCGCCGAGCTCTGACCCGAGGAAATCCCACGCCAGCCGGAACAGCCGGATCCGCCGCTCGGCTCCGGCGCCGGCGGCCTGGAAGTACTGCTCGATCTCGTCGTGGAGCGGCCCCTGGAGGTCGGCCCGCGACGGCGTCGCCATGAAGCCGCCGCCCCCGATCAGCTGCAGCAACTCGTTGACGCGCGGCAGCCACTTCGGCATCTCGCCGCGCAGGGCCACGAACGGCCGCTCGTCCGGGGTCATCACCCCACCCGGATCCAGCGACGCTCCGGCCTCGGCGGCGACGATCGCCGAGCGCGCGAGCTCGCTCATCGACCAGATCTGCCCGAGCTTCTCCTGGATGTGGTCGAACCGGGCAACACCGGTGGTGGTCGCGATCAGATGCCCCAGACCCAAACCGAACGAGAGCTTCACCCAGGCGCGCGTGAACGCCTGGTGCATGATGTGGCTGCGCCAGCCGGTGTCGGTGATCACCTCGCTGTAGCCCGTCGTGTCTCCGTCGAGGAACACCCGATCGCGCGGGATCTCGACGTCGTCGAAGATCACCACCGCGTCCATCTCGTCGAACCGCGAGGACAGCGGGTAGTCATACGCGTCGCGTTGCTTGGAGTAGCTGTCGCGGCATATGAACTTGAGTCCCGGAGTGGCGATCGGGATCGCGAATGACAGCGCGTACCGGCCGTCCTGAGGGCGGATGTCAGACCCGGGATAGACGAGCAACTCGTCGGCGAACGGCGCGAGCGTGGCCAGCATCCGCGCGCCGCGCAGGACGATCGAATCGGCCGTCTCCGCGACCTTGTGGAGCGCGACCTGGCCCATCGCCTGCTCGGCCTCGGGCTTGGTGCGGTCGACCTGCGGGTTCATCAGCGCGTGCGTGGTCGACAGATCCGCATCGCGCATGTACTCCTGGTAGGCGACCAGGTTCGCCGCCAGGGCCTCGTTGCCCCGCCGCGCCCACACCTCCGAGCGCCCGGCGAAGCACGCGAAGGTCACGTTCAGGTAGTCGGGCGTCCGCCCCATCATCCCGCCCGACAGCGCCGCGACGAGCTCGAACGCGCGCCGGCGGCGAACCAGGTCCTCGTGCTCGCGCGGGATCAGGTGCGTGACATTCACCAACCGGTCCGCGACGCCCGACGGTGGCGGCGCGAGCATTTCCGACGCGTACTCGTGTTGGAGATCGAACACGCGCGCGAGCGACAGCGCCGCCCCACGCAGTTCGGGGTGCTCGAGCGGATGGCTGATCTGCTCGCCGTTCAGCCAGATCTCGCGGCCGCCCTGACGGAGACCCTCGAGGAACTGCTCCCCGGTGCGTGCGCCGGTCGCTTCGGTGCTCACCGACAGGCCCATCGGTCAGTCGCCCCCGGTCAGGGCCGGATCCTCGATCGGCGGCAAGGCGTGCCCGAGCGCCTCCAGCCCCTGCCGTTCCCACTCGACCGCGGCGGGGTCGAAGCGGAAGTACGAGCGCGGCGGAAGGATGCCCCAAGTGTTCGAGGAGTGAGCGTTGTCGGGCCAATCGCGCGGTTCGTGGTCGGCGCTCAGCTGCTCCATATCGCTGTAGAGCTCGACCATGCACTCCTCTTCGGGGATTCGCACGTACGCGGCCAGGTTCTGCCCGAGCGCGTGACGGACCGGCCCCCAGGCGAGCCAGCGACCATGCTGGGCCAGGTGGTCGAGGGCGACGCGCAGCTCGCCCCAGTCGGTCAGCTCGAACGCGAGATGATGAAGGTGGTAGTAGCCCTTCCCGACCAGCGCGACCGTGTGGTGGTCGGCGCCGAGGTGAAGCCACGTCCCCTCGTCGCCGAGGCGATCGGTGACGCGGAGCCCCAGCACGTCGCAGTAGAACTCGACCATCGTCGACAGCTGACCGGTCAGCGAGTTGACGTGGCCGAGCTTGCGCGGATGGAAGCCACCCAGCGTGGCGCTCGAGCGGGCGATCGCGGGCCGCGGGTCAGGGTCACGGTCGTACGGGAGGAGCTCCACACCGTGGCCGTCGGGGTCGCGCAGGTAGAGCGCCCCGGACACCAGCGAGTAGGCCACGCCCAGTCCGTCGAGCCGGCGGGCCGCGTCCTCGAGCGTCACGCCGCGCGCAAGCTCGTAGCCGGTATGGTCCGCGCCCGGCGTATCCGACGGCACGAGCTCGAGCGAGTAGGGCTCGTAGGTACAGGCCAGCCGGGCGCGCTCGGCGCTCTGCTCGCGGACGGTCAGGCCGAACTGAATCGACCAGCGCTGCGTGGCGGCGGCCAGATCACTGGTGCGAAGACAGACGTGATGGATTCGGCGCAGCAATTTTGGATACAGTATCCGCGGTTTGGAGGCCGGTCAAGAAGATGATCGCCGGGCCCGCGCGCTCAAGCGCCTGGACGAGCTGAACGACGAGCCGGGCGGCGAGCAGTTCCTCGCTCGCATGGGGCCGCTCGGCGACTGGATCGTCGACTGGGCGTTCGGCGACGTCCACACCCGGCCTGGCCTCCCCGCCCGCGAGCGCGAGCTGATCATCGTCGCGGTGCTGGCCACCATCGGCTCGAGCGACCCCCAGGTGCGCGCCCACATCCGGGCCTTGCGTGCGATCGACGTGCCCTGGAGCGAGATCGAGGAGGCGATTCTTCAGACGACTCCGTACGCTGGCATTCCGCGTGCGGTGAACGCCATGAAAGTCCTTCGCGAGGAACAGGAGACCGAAAGTTGAAAGCGGTGCGGTTCGTGAATCCGACGGGCGAGACCCGGATCGGAGTGCTGGGCGAGGACGGGACAATCACGGATGGCGGCGAGGCCGGCCCGGAGGGTTTCGTTCCCACGGAGCTGGCGTGGGATTCGTTGCGAGGAGCCGACGGCCCGACTTACAGCGCCGGCGAGGTAAAGCTGCTGCATCCGGTGGTGCCCGGGAAGCTGATCGGGATCGGGCTCAACTACCGCACGCACGCGGTCGAGTCGCAGCTAGACATCCCGGGCGTGCCGGTGGTCTTCGCGAAGTTCGCATCGTCCCTGATCGGGCCGGCCGCGGCGATCGTTATCCCGCGCGAGGAGACGCGCCCCGACTACGAGGGCGAGGTCGCCGTGGTGATCGGACTGGGCGTCTACCGGGCCGACCGCGACGAGGCGCGGGCCGCGATCGGCGGCATTGCCGCGATCAACGACGTGTCGGGGCGGCGCGCCCAGCTCGAAACCCCACTGCGCCAGTTCACGCTCGGCAAGAGTTTTGACACGTTCTCGCCGCTCGGGCCGTGCATCGCCTCGATGGACGGGATCGAGCTCGAGAACATCGACCTGCGCACGACGGTGTCGGGCGAGGTCATGCAGGACGCAAACACGAGCGATTTGATCTTCTCGGTCGTCGAGCTGATCGAGTACATCTCGAGGGGAGTGACGCTCTACCCCGGCGATGTCATCGCCACCGGGACCCCGGGCGGGGTCGGCGACTCGCGTGATCCCAAGCGCTATCTGCGCGACGGCGACACCGTCGAGATCTACGTCGGCGGCGTGGGGACGCTGTCGAATCCGGTCCGCAACGAGCTGTAGTCCTTACTCGCCGAGAATGTCGGTCGAGCGCTTCATCGCGTCGGTGAGGTGCCGCCGGGCCAGCGCCTCCGCACGCCGGCCGTCGCCGGCCTCAATCGCCTCGATGATCTGCTCGTGCTCGCGGACGTCGAGCAGCATCCGCTCCTGGGTCTGGACCTGCCGCTCGTAGATCGTCTCACCGATCCGGGCCACCCACAGCCGCTCGGCGAACTGGACCAGGACGTCGTTGCCCGAGGCCGCCGCCAGCGCGAGGTGAAACTCACGGTTGGCCTCGAAGCTCCGCCGGACGTTGCGCAACGAGCGCCGCTGGGCGACCACCGCGGCGCGCATCCGCGCGAGCGGCTCCGGCACCCGGCGTGCCGCGGCCAGCCGGGCGGCCCCGGGCTCGATCACCGTCCGCGCCTCATAGGACACCCGCATCCCCACCTGGTCGACGTCGGCGACGCGCGCGCCCCGGTTGGTCCGCATCTCGACGAGCCCCTCGGCGGCAAGCCGGCGGAGCGCCTCGCGGACCGGCGTGCGCGAGACGCCGAGCTCCTCGGCCAGGTCCTCCTGGTGAACTCGGGCGCCGCGCGGCAGCGATCCGCTCGAGATCCGCTCGCGGATCGCCGAGTACACCTGATCGACGACGCTCGCGATATTCAGGCGGTCGGGTGCGGCGGCGGGTTCGGGGACGCTCATCGAACGGCGTCGACGCTTCGCTCGGCCTCGTCCTCGGGCATGGCCAGCGCGACGTGGAGCGTCTGCGCAGTCACGGCCGGCTGCTCGCCCACCTGCGGGAGCGACTCTTCGTCCTGGACGACGGTGTTCTGAAGTCGGCCGATCCCCTCGACCTCGACCGCAACCACGTCGCCGGGCTCGACCGGCCGTGAGTTCGCCGGCGTCCCCGTGAGCAGAACGTCCCCGGGCTCGAGCGTGATCAGCCGGGCCAGATCGGCGATCTGGTAGGCGAACGAGAACGTGAGGTCTGAGCCGGTGTTCCCGTTCTGGACCTCCTCGCCGTTGACGAATGTCCTCAGCGTCAGGTCCTCGGGGTCGACGTCGCCGGGGTCGACCATCACCGGGCCGAGCGGGCAGAACCCGTCCTGCCCCTTGACCCGGAGCATCGAGCCGCGGTCGGCATGGCGGAAGTCGTGGACGCCCCAGTCGTTGGCCACGGTGTAGCCGCCCACGTAATCGAGCGCCTGATCGATCGTCACCCGGTGGCAGCGGCGGCCGATCACGACCGCGACCTCGCCTTCGTAGTTCAGGAAGCGACAACCTTTCGGCCGATAGACCGGGGCCAGGTGGCCGGACAACGACGACGGCGGCTTCATGAAATAGGACGGCTCGCTGGGCATACGCGCCATCTTGTATTCCTCCGCGCGCGAGCGATAGGTGAGGTGGGTGGCGAGGATCTTGCTCGGCGTGACCGGTATCGGGGCGAGCCAACGCTGGACCTCGCCGGTCGGCACCTCGAGCTCCCCGGCGCGGATCAGATCACCGTCGAGCGTGCCCTCCAGCACGCGGCCGTCATGCTCGATCCGGACGTGCTTCATGCGTAGCTCTCCTGCTGCTGCTGCTGCTGCGCCACGACCTCGACGCCGTCGACCGTGTAGCCGAACGAGAAGCGATAGCCGCGGAGCATCTCGCGCGGGGCGATCGCCTGCAGATCCTCGAGCGTGTCGTCGTAGAAGCGCAGCTCGGCGCTTCCCTCCCAGACCTCGGTCACGTCGCGGTCATATCCGCCGGCCCGGACCAGCTCAAACACGTCGGGCCGGTGTCCGGCCGCGGCCGGGAAGTGGCGGGTGTTGTACATCGGCGGATCGTTCACGATCGGGCCCGTCTCCGACACGTGTTCGAGCGTGACCACCATGCGCGCGATCTGCCGGTCGTTCGCCGTGCAGGTGGCGCCGAAGCGCGCTCCGGCCTCGAGCCGCGGCGTCGCCTTTCCGACCGGGAACATGCGCGTGACGTGGATCGAGCCGAGCTTCTTCGGGAAGCCCTGGATCCACCCGCGGTACATGGCGAAGTCCTTGTCGACCCAGATGTACACGCAGCGGCTGACCGGCTGGCCGTTGAAGCGGGCGCCGACGACCAGGAAGAACTCGTGGTACTGGGACTGCATCGGGTCCGCGAGCTCGTGCAGGTCGGCCGAGCACGACTGCCAGTCGGCGATGATCGCGGCCACCGCTCCCGGGTCCTCGGCCGGCTCGAGCTCGGGTGGTAGCAGCGCAGCCACCGCGTCTGGGTCGGTGCGGTACTCGGCGATTAGGAAGTCACCCGAGTAGTGCCACGGGGGCGGCGGGACGATCCCGGCGCGGCCGTCGGGTGACAGTGGCGCCGTGTAGCCCCGCAGGCTCACGCCGCCACCCCGGCGCGCTCGACCGCTGCCTGCACGAGCTGCGTGAACAGGCCAAGCTGTTCGGGCTCGTGCATCTTCTCGGGGTGCCACTGGACACCGACGCAGGTCCAGTCCGAGCGCGGCTCGATCGCCTCGATCACGCCGTCCGCGGTGACGCCGGTGACTTCGAGCTCGCCGGCGTCGGCGATCGCGTGATGGTGGATGGTGTTGACCGCGACCTCGTCGCGGCCAAGCGCCCGTTGCACGCGCGAGCCGGAAACCAATGAGACGGTGTGCCGACCGGACAGGATTTCCTCGGGGGTGAGGAGGCCGCGATCGGGGTGCTCGGCAGTTTCTTCGACGCGCTGCGCGAGCCGTCCACCGTAGGCGAGGGCCAGAAGCTGCGCGCCCCGGCAGACCGCGAGCGTCGGGAGCGCTCGCTCTCGCGCGGCCGCGATCAGGGCGAGTTCCCAGTCGTCGGCGGCCGCGTCCGGGTCATCGGCGTTCTCGACCGAGGCCCCATAGATCGCCGGATCGACGTCGCCGCCGCCGGTGAGCAGCAGCCCGTCGGCGATGGCCAGCACGTCGTCGAGCACCGTCGAAGCGGAGGGTCCGGGTGGACGAGACACGATCAGCGGCAGCCCCCCGGCATCGCTCACGCGGGCGGCATACGCCGGATCGAAGGTGTCGAGGACGGTCCGCTCGCCCAGATAAGTGGGGAACGGCCGGCGCCAGGTCGTGATCAGAATGCGAGGACGCTCCATACCGTTCTGCATACATTATGTGACAGTCGGGGCTCGCGGTGGCGGATTACGGTGAATCCCGGCATTCAGCGCCATATATGGCTCACACCGCGGCGATAGACCCGGTAGCGCGCGAGCGGCATCCGGTTCTTCCATCAGATCAAACCACCGACCCGGGCCCCGGCGGCCTCGGGCGTGGCCCGGATCGCCCCGACCCGCACGGTCGGGAATGCGGTCATGCTCGTGGGTCCGGCTCGTATTCGACGACGCGCTCTCCATCCCGCGGGCTCAGCACGCGGCGTATCTCCGCTACCTCCCCTTCGGCCGCAATCCGCACACCAGCCGCGATCGCCTGCGCCTCCGAGTCGAGCGGCGCGCGCTGCTCGCGTGGCGCGCGCGGCCACGCTCCGAGTCGCTCCCACGCCGCGCCGGCGGCGAGCACGAGATCGTCGTCGAAGCGGCGACCAACGATCTGGAGCCCGACGGGCAGGCCGTGTTCGGCGGTGCCCATCGGAACGCTGAGCGCCGGCTGGCCAGTCAGGTTGAACGGGTAACAGAAGTGGCAGAAGTCGTCGTAGAACTCGCCGATCGGCTGCCCGCCGACCGTCGCCGGGCCGGTGCGTCCGTGCTCGAACGCGACGCACTCCATCGTCGGCGTCAGCAACAGGTCGTAGTCGGTCATGAAGCGGCCCCACGCGCACGCGTACTCCCATTGGGCGTTGCGAGCCCGCACGTATTCGAGTCCAGACACGTCGCCGCCCGGCTCGATCAGACCGCGCGCATCAGATCCGACGCCGCCGGTCTCGAGCAGCGGTCCCTCAGAGGCGAGGTTGTCGGCAGTCGTCAGCGTGTTCCAGATGTCGACGGGGTTCGGTGAGAACGGCGCCGGCGCGGCGGCCACGAGCTCGGCGCCGAGCCAGGCGAAGCGCTCGATCGCGTCAGAAAACGCCCGGCGCACCCCTTCGTCGACCGGCACGTAGCCGAGATCCTCCGAGTAGGCGACCCGCAACCCGCGGAGGTCTCCGCGATCGAGAGTCTCGGGATCACGGGGGAGCGGCGGCAACGACATCGGGTCGCGCAGGTCAGGCCCGGCGATCACCGACAGCATCAGCGCGCAGTCCTCCACCGTGTACGCGATCGGGCCCAGGTGGGTCAGGGTCAGCCACCCCGGAAACTGCGGCTCGCGCGGGACCACGCCGTAGGTGGCTTTAAAGCCGGCGACGCCGCAGAACGAGGAAGGGATCCTGATCGATCCGCCACCGTCGGTCCCGATCGCGAGCGGCACCAGACCGGCGGCCACGGCGGCGGCCGACCCGCCGCTCGAGCCACCCGGCGTGCGGCCGAGATCCCACGGGTTGGAGGTCACCCCGTACAGGTCGTTCGCGCAGATGCCGCGGTAGCAGAACTCGGGAACGTTGGTTCGGCCGACCACGATGGCCCCCGCGTCGGTCAGCCGCCGGACGATCGTCGCGCTCTCCTCCGGCACGAAGCCGAGCAACGAGCGCGATCCGTCGGTCGCCTCGACCCCCGGCTCCCAGATCACGTCCTTGACCGCGACGGGCACCCCCGCAAGCGGTCCTGGATTTTCGCCGGCCGCGATCCGCGCGTCGAGCGCCGCGGCGGCCGTGCGCGCCGCCCGCGGTCGGACCTCACAGAAAGCGTTAAGGGCGCCGTTGGCGCCGGCGATCCGGTCGAGCGCCTCGTCGACCACCTCGGCGGCGCTGCGGCGGCCATCGCGCACGTCCTGCGCAATCGCCGCAGCGGTCCAGCGCTCGTCATTCCCCGAAGACGCTGTCATGGCGTGAGAACGATACGGCCCCGGGCCTCGCCGGAGCGGATCAGCTCGTGCGCTCGCTGAGCCTGCTCGAGCGGCAGGGTCTCGATCGTGTACTCGAGCCGCTCTCGCTGGGCGAGCTCGATCAGCTCCCCGAGCTCGTCTCGCGAGCCCCAGATGCTGGATTTGAAGTGCGCCTCGTGCGGAACCGCGCCCAGTCCGAACGGAATCCTTCCCCCGTACAGTCCGACGACGATCGCGACGCCCTGCCGGTCGACGAGCCGGGCGGCATGCGTCAGCGAGTTGTCCGATCCCACGAAGTCGAATACCGCGCGGTACGGGCCTTCCAGATCTTCGGGCGCGGCGGCCGCGTCGGCACCGAGCTCGAGTGCCCGCTCGCGTTTGTGCGCCGAGGGGTCGCCGACATCGACCACCGCATCGGTCATCCGACGCAGGAACTGGATGGCGAACTGGCCGAGCCCGCCGGCGCCGAGCACGAGCGCGCGCGAGCCAGGATCAAGCCACGAGCGCGCGTGCTTGACGGCCCGGAACGGGGTCAGGCCGCCGCACCCGAGCGGCGCCGCCTGGATCGGATCGAGATCGCCGATCGGATACAGGTAGCGGCGGGCCGGTACGCGCACGTACTCGGCGTAGCCGCCGTCCTGATAGAGACCCGCCTCGCGCGCGTCGGGGCAGACGTTCTCCTCACTGGCGCGGCAGAAGCGGCACTCACCGCAGCCCCACGGCGCGTAGACGAGCACGTTGCCGAGCTGCTCGTCGGCGGCGACGATCTCGTGGCCGAGCACGAGCGGCAGCTCGGACCCGTACAGGTGCTCGACGACGTGCAGGTCCGAGTGGCAGACGCCGCAGGCCAGCACGCGCAGAACACTCTGCCCATTTGTGGCCACCGGAATGTCCCGTTCTTCGAACTCGAGCGGCGCGTTGAAAGCACGTACAACGACTGCGCGCATTGCGTTACCTCCAGCTGTCGGCGGCGTGCTCCCGCGCCCGCGGGGCCGTTAGGATAGCCGCCCGCCTTGGAACGGAGAGGAAGAGATGGTTATGCAGGTGGCAGGCAACGAGCGCAGCATCGAAGCGGTACGGGAGTTACTCCGTCGAGACCAGGTGCACACGGTCGAGTGCATGTTTGCCGACACGTGGGGCATCCCCCGGGGTAAGCGACTATCGGCTGCCCATTTCTGTTCCACGGCCGACGGCGCCGGCTTTGCGATCGCGAACGTCGCCTTCACCTGGGACATGCACGGGGTGATCTTCCCGACGAGGTGGGCGAACGACGTGACCGGATACCCGGACATGCACGTGGTCCCCGATGTCTCGACCCTCCGGTTGGCCGGATGGAAGGACGGGACCGCCTTCTGCTTCTGCGACACCGTCGATCCCGAGAGCGAGGAGCCGATCCCCCTCGACGGCCGCGGGATCCTGCGCCGAGCGGTCGAGCGGGTCCGGGGCTTTGGCTACGAGCCGGTCGCGGCGACCGAGCTCGAGTTCCACCTGTGCACCCCTGACTGGGAGCCGCTGTACACCGGGACCCACTGCTATTCGATGCAGAAGGGCGCCGACGTCGAGCCGGTGGTCAGCGAGATGAAGCGGGCGCTCGAGGACTCGGGGATCCACGTAGAGGCGTGGAATGTGGAATACGGTCCCGCCCAGGTGGAGGTCAACCTCGGGCACGGATCGCCGATCGACGTCGCCGATGCGACGATCATCCTCAAGTACGTCGTGAAGCAGATCGCGACCAAGCACGGCCTGCGCGCGACGTTCATGCCCAAGCCGTACATCACCGAGGCCGGCAACGGCATGCATGTCCACCAGAGCCTGCTCGACGCCGACGGCCGCAACGCGTTCAACGTCGAGGACGACGATCCCCCGCTGCACTCGAAGGTGATGCGCCGCTACCTGTCGGGCCTGCTCGCGCACCAGGTCGATCTGCAGGCCGTCAACTGCCCGACGATCAACGCCTACAAGCGCGTCGAGGACTACTCGTTCGCGCCGACGCAGGTGAGCTGGGGCCTCGACAACCGCCTGGTTGGCGTGCGCTCGGCCGTCGGTCGCGGGTCGGCGACCCGGCTCGAATGCCGATGGGCATCCGGGGATGCCAACCCGTACCTGGTCGTCGCCGGCTGTCTCGCCGCCGGCACAGACGGGCTCGAGCACGAGCTTACGGTGCCGCCGATGGTGACCGGCGACCCCCACGTGGATTCGTCGCTCACGCGCCTACCGACGCAGCTGGCCGACGCGGTCGACACGCTCGAGCAGAGCCAGTTCGTCCGCCGGGTGTTCGGCGAGATGTTCGTCGACTCCTACGCGGTCATGCTCCGGCACGAGCTCGAGCTGTTCGCGCGGCACGTCACCGACTGGGAGCGCGAGCGCTACCGCGAGGTCATGTAGCCGGCAGACTCCGGGCTACATGCCGTGCCAGTCGTGCATGTGCGTGCGCACGTGAGCGGGCAGCGCCTCAGGCGGGTAGTAGCGGTCGTAGAACTCGATATCCAGATGGGCGGCCTGGTACCAGACCGTCATCAGGAACGGATCGAGCGTCGCCGGGAACCGCCCGTAGGTGTTCCAGATGTAGCGGCAGAGCGTCTTGGTCGCGTCGATCGCTTCATCTGACGGACGCGGAACGGCGTGCGCGATCTCGGGGGAGCGCCACGGGATCGGCCGGCGCTCCGGAGCCGAGAAGATGCCCTCGGCGCCCCACCGCTGCTCGAGGACGAAGTCGACCGCGGCGTCCATATCCGCGTGGTAAGGCGGGCACGCGCCCTCGAAGATCCCGTCTAGCCCGACTGGGATCTCCTCGCCGGCGCCCACGGGGGCGTCGTCGGGCACTCGGTGGAAGCCGAACCCGAGCGAGCCACACGGGCCCTCGCCGCCGATCGCCTCCCAATGGCGCTGGCCGCCGAGGGTGACGCGGCCCTTCCCCCCGGAGAACGGATGGCCGCCGATGCCGAGCGTCTGGGTGGCGATCATCAGGTTCTGGACCATCAGGCCCTGCTCGACGCCGTTCATGTCGACCATCTGCCACCGCTCGAAGTCGGCCAGGTCCACGCGGTGCACGGGGTCAAGCAGGCCGGATTCGACGAAGGCACCTAGTGGATCGTTGCCCAGGTAGTTGTCGACGATGTAGTAGCCGTGCGGCCGGTCGAAGTACAGGAGCATCGCCGAGATGCACTGCCGCGTCACGTCCGAGACCGGGATGAACACCGTCGCGCCCTCGGTGTTGACCAGCCATTCGTTGAACTTGAACAGGTTGGGCCGGCGGCGCGGGATCTCGAGCCGCCCGTCCTGGAGCTTGATTGCGCTGCGATACAGCTCGCCCCGCTCCTCCTGGGTCTGGAGCTGGACGTAGCGCTCGGGCACGTGGTCGCGTTGCGGGAGCACGAACACACCCTCGTCGTTGGTCCAGAACAGCTCGGTGCCGTGGATCGCGAGCGGGCTCGGGAAGCTGCGACCGGTGAACGAGGCCAGCTTGTCGGCTCCGGTGGCCTCGCCGGTGTCGCTGGCAAACGGCCATTCCTCGCGCACGACCCCCGTGATGCCGGTGGCGGCGGCGACCAGGATCGCCTCCTCTTCGCTGCCAGCGGCACCGGTTGCTTATCTGAGCGGAAGGCGAGCGGTCCGGTCATCGTCGCTCCGAGCGCGAACCGTCGGGCCCGCCGGGTGAAGATCGCCTCGAGCGCGGGGAACGCAAACGCCGACTCGAGCGCCTCAGGACGGACCGAGGGTCGAGTGTGCTTCGTCGTGAGCGCCATCAACCAGCCTCCAATGTTCTAGCCGGCACCCGGCTTGTTGCCAGGACCGCGCCCATTCCCGCCTCGCCGGCCCCGAGTCTTGCGCTTGGCCGGCCTCGAAGTCGAAGGGGATGCCGGCGGTTTTGAATTTGGATCCCGCCCACCCCGCCCACCCAGCCCATTGGCGTCAGCGTTGGGGCCACCCGCAGCGCCGCCACGGCCACCTCGGGGCGGGACGTCCTCGTCCCAGCCTGTGCCCCGGCGTGTGGCGGCCGCGTTCTGACCGAGCAGCATCCCGCCCAGCAGCCTGCCCCACTCAGAGTTACGCCGGCCGAGGCCCTGCGCGCGACGCCGGCGGCGAGACCTGATGCCGAGGGCCACGGCAAATAGCACGAGGGCCAGGATCACGTAGTTGACGATCAGGGCGGTGGTCGAGCTCTTCGACGATGCGGCGACGAGGATCGACCCCGCCGGATACAGACCGTTGCTGCCCGCGCCGGTAGTCGAGCACTGAGCGCACGAGACAACCGCCTCGTACAGCCCCGCATCGACGTCGGGCACCTTCAAGTTGACCTGGCTGCCGACGTGCCCGATCGCCACGAGCTCGGCCTTGGCGGGAACGTAGTCAGCCTGGAGCGGAAGGCGGGCCAGGCTGATCGTCGCACCCGCGACGGGGCCCGTCACCGGCCGGTCGGCAATCGCGAGCACCTTGGCGCCGGCCGGATTGCCCGGGGGGTCGAACGTGAACCAGACCGGGCTGCCCAGGCAGCGCAGCAGGTTGTCGTACTGAGGCGTGTTCGAGAACCCGCTGTACGGACACGTTCGCGGACTCACCCACGCCGCGCTCGGCTGGCCCGAGATGCCGACCGCGAGCGTGGGGTCCACGCCCTGGATGCGCCGGAGCGTGACCCGGCTTCCGTGGTAGCTGGCGGTCCCCAGGGCCGCTCCAAGCGAGAGCGTCCCGACCGGCGGCGGCGTGCTCGGGTAGCTGGTCGCGGTGTACTGAACTCCGTCCCAGACGAGCGGCTTGGTCAGGCAGTCCCAATACGCCGAGCCTGTGAAGCCGGCACACCGCTGCCCGATCACGAACGCCGTCCCCGGCCGCCCACTGACCACCACCGCCACGTGCGGGTCGACTGAACCCGCGCTCAGCACCTGGACGTTCTGCCGCGCTCGCTTGCACCCGTTGGAGGTGGTCGCATGATCAAGAGCGCCGGTCCCAACCGCTTGGCCCGGCGGGAGCTGCACCCCGGGCGGGATGGCCACCTCGGCGTAGGCGAGATGGTTGTAATCCAGATAGCTCGCGGTCGGGCACGTCGCCGCGACGGCCGACGAGCTAAAGCCAAGAGCGCCGGCGACGGCCAGGACGCAGACAGCGAGGAACGCACGCAAGGGAGTCATCATGCCGTAGCGCAGGTGGGCGTGGGGTTAGCGGTCGGCAGAATTCGGCCGGCTGGTGCCCGGGTTCCCAATCATTTCGCCGCGAGCCGCCGGAGCTCGGCCTCTCTCGTTTCCCCGGGCAGCGGCAGGTCTTCGGGCCGACGAGCTTCGTAGGTCACCGAGCAGGGTCCGGCGGATGCACCGACGTCATCGTTCGATCGCCACTCGAGGAGACGCCACGTGCCGATCGGGCTCGTCTCAACTCGGACGACGGGCTCGTCCTGCGGCTCGAGGACGAGCAGCGGCAGCGACGCGACCTCGCTACCGACACGGCGAGACCGCCGTGCCTCGACCCGCCAGCGGAACGCGACGAACGTTCCCTCCAGCGCCCGCGGGAGGTCCTCCGGGATGGCGAACGCGAAGTGCCTCCAGTTGGCCTGATCGAGCGGTCCCACCTCGAGGCTCTCTCGATAGGTCTCCTCCTCGAGCCAGACGGGGATGAACCGGTTGCGCATGTCGCCGGGAGCCGACCAGCTCCAGACCCGCTTGCGCCCGACGAACTGAGGGGCAATATCGACCCAGCAGGCCTCACAGCGGAGATCCACGATCACCGGCCGGGGATCGCGACGATCGTCGCGCCGCTCGATCCGGCCCGCGATCCGTCCGCCGGCCTCGAGCTCGGCCTGATCGAGTGTGATCGCAAACCGACGGGCACCCCGCGCCGGTTCGATTCCGTGGAACCTCAGCGACTCGGGAACTTCGGTAACCAGAGACACTCGGACCCAATGCTACGGGGCGACGCGCTGGGCGCCGCCCCATCCGCGACCGTCAGCGGTCGCCGCTCAGGCCTCTTCGTGGACGAACTTGCCCACCGCCTCGTAGCGCGCGGTCGACCATCTCCTGTAGGCCAAGCCGACGCCACAACCGATCAGGAACACGATGATCACGATGAACGGCGTCGCAAACGTGAAGCCCGTGTTCGGCGTGCCGAGCAGCGCCGGCCGGTTCTTCACCATCAGGTAAATGGCGAACGCGATCGACAGCGCGCCCAGCAGGGGAGCCAGGAATGTCTTGAACCAGTGGAAGCCGTCTCGGTTCTCGGGTCTGAGGAAGTAGACGATGATCGCGACGCTGCAGAGCGTCATGATCGTGAACAAGAGCAGGTTCCCTTGGAAGGGCCACCAGGTTCCGACCTGCGAAAGCGCCACGATCGGGTTGGATACCCCGACCTCGAGCGCCGCGCGCTGCGCCCCGCCCATGATCCCGAGCGCGAACAGCAGCGTGAACACGATCACGAAGCAAAGAGTGAACGTCGTCGCGACGAACGGGCTCTTGTGCGTGGAATGCGTCCGTCCAAACGTCCGCGGCAGGATCCCCTCTCGTCCCATCGAGAACAGGTAGCGGTTGGACGTGTTCCAGAACGCCAGCGAGCAGGCGAACGAGCCGGTGATGATGAAGATCTGGAACAGATCCTTCAACCACACGCCGACGAACTGCTGTGCGACCGGGTAATAGACGCTCGCGTAGTTGCCCGCGGGCAGCCCGACGCTCGCTGGCGCCTTAGCGTGGATGCCGTACTGGACGGCGACGGCCCACGGCCACTGGTCCTTGGTTCCGCCGTACGAGGTGACGAGCATCCAGGACCAGAAGGTGTACACGATGGCGAGCCCGATGACCGAGCCGTACGTGGCGTAGGCCATCATCTTCTTCGGGTTGCGCGTCTCCTCGGCGTAGTTCGGCGCCATCTCGAACCCGACCCAGGACCAGTAGGCCCCGAAGAACCCGACCCCGGCCGCGGAGGCGCCAAACACTCGGGCGGCACCGGCCACGCCCGCGCCATGGCCAAAGAGGCCGGCCGGGTTCAGCGCGCCCCAGACGATCCCGTCTGGGCCGCCGCCTTTGAACAGAACGGTGAAGGAGAAGATGAACAGGAGCAACAGCTCGCCCAGAAGAGCGAGACCGAGGATGCGGGCGACGATCTCCACGTGGAAGTAGGTGACGATGAAAAGAAGCAGGATGAGGATCGCCGCGTAGATCCGCCAATCCATGGTGAAGCCGAAGAGCGATTGGATGCTGGTGTTGGCGAAGTACGTCGTCACGCCGTTCACGCCCACGGCAAACAGCAGGTACGCGCCGACGATGCATATCGCCGTGCCCAGACCGATGATTCGGCCAAAGCCATAGGACGTATACGAATAGAAGCCGCCGGCGGTCGTCTTACGCCGGGCCATCTCGACGTAGCCGACCGAGAACAGAATGAAGGAGAACCCGGCCAACCAGAAGGCCGCGGGTACCGCGATGCCGATCCCGGACCCGGAGAGCGGGTCGTTGAACATCATCGCGGCGAGCGGCGCCGAACCGGTGACGATGCAGAACAGAAGCTGCGGCAGCCCCAGCGCATTCCGTGCGAGCTCGGTCGATCCGGTCAGGCGGGAGCCCAAGCCCCCATCTGTTGTTTCCGGCGCGCCGACAGTATCAGTCATGCCTACTCCTCGATTCGGTTTTCACCTCACCCCCGCCCGCGCCTCAAGCGAGGCCACGTCGCAGCGGGTGCACAGACTACCGCCCTGGAAAGCTGATGCGCAAATTTGACCAAGAATTCTTTATCCATTTGTTGGCCCCGGGGCGCTTGTGCGAGGATCGGGTCGATGGAGCGACTCGCGGGCACTCGAGCTCTCGTGACGGGCGGCACCTCGGGCATCGGCGAATCGATCGCCGAGCGACTGCGCTCCGAGGGAGCGGCGGTGGTGCTGACCGGGCGGGACGAGCGCCGCGGAGACCGCGTGGCGGCGCGCCTGGGAGCGGATTTCGTCGCCGCCGACGTGCGCGATGGCGAGGCGGTGCGCGCCTCGGTCGAGCACGCGGTAGAGACGTTGGGCGGGCTCGACGCGCTCGTGGCGAACGCCGGCGTCCTCCACGATTCGCCGCTGTCGGAAACCACCGACGACGCATGGGACGCCGTGCTCGGCACCAACCTCGTCGGCTACTACCTGTACGCCGTGGCCTGCCTTCCCCATCTGCGTGCGGCCGGGGGCGGGTCGATCACGATGATCTCCTCGGACGCCGGCGTCTGGGGCGAGACCTCGATCGCCGCCTATTCGGTAGCCAAGCGCGCGGTGAACATGCTCGTCCAGACGCTGGCGGTCGAGGCCGGGCCGCATCGAATTCGCGTCAACGCGGTGTGCCCCGGCGATACCGCGCCGGGCATGGCCAGCTATGTCGGCGGCCGAGACGAGTCGTCCGATCCCGCGAGTTGGATCCTCCCGCCCCTGGCTCGGGTCGGAACCGGCGAGGACGTCGCCGGCGCAGTCACGTTCTTCACATCCGCGGACGGCGCGTTCTGCAACGGCTCGATCCTCCTCGTAGACGGCGGCATGCGAGCCTCGCTGCGGGCGAGCTCGGCCGCGCGAGAGGCGGCGAGTCGCGGATGAACGCACTCGTCATGGGCGCGGGCTCAGAAGTCGGGCAAGCGTGCGCCCAACGTTTGCGAGAGGACGGGATGACGGTCGTTCTCACGACCGCCGATCGCTCCGTCGAGGATGCTGCCGAACTCGGGCGCAGCGGTCTGGACGTGCTCGTGACATGTCTGGAGATGCGAGTCGACGGCTCGATCGAGGGAACCCCCGAGGCTGTCTTCCGCGAGATGTTGGCGGTGAACCTGAGCGCTGTGTTCAAGACCGGGCGCGAGTGCTTTGGAGCGATGCGCACGCGGGGCGCAGGCTCGATGATCCATATCGCGTCCGACGCCGGCATTCGTGCCGCGCATGAAATGGCCGCGTTTTCGGTCATGAGCGCGGGCGTGATCGCGCTCGCCGAGCTGTTTGCCGCCGAGGGGGCGGCGCATGGGATCAGGTCCAATGCCGTCTGCCCCCGCTCGGATACGGACATCGCCGCGGTGGTGGGGTGGCTCGCCTCCGAAGAGTCAGCGCATCTGAGCGGGGCCACGCTGCGAGTCGACGGCGCCGCGGGCGCCGCGATGGTGCTCGACACACGCGTCTGAGCTACTGATTCCTCACAGCCCTTGACAGCGCGCCCTCGTCCCGTAAGGGTTGCGGCATGAAACGAATCGTCGTCGGATTCGACGGATCAGATAACGCGCGCAAGGCGCTGGCACGGGCCGCCGAGATCGCCAATGGCGCGACCGTCGCGGTGGTCAGTGCCACGAGCCCGCAAACGTTCCTGCGCGATCCCGGAGAGTCGAAGGAGGACCCGGCGGACGTCGAGGCGCGCACTCAAGCGCTCGCCGAGGCGCGCAAGTACCTCGAGGAGAAGGGCGTCACTGGCCAGTACATCACCGGGCACGGAAACCCCGCCGATGTGATCGTCGCGGAAGCCGAGGATTCAGGTGCTGACCTGATCATCGTCGGCACCCGGGGGCACAACGCGGCGCGCCGGGTGGTGCTCGGGTCAGTCAGCACGAACGTCGTGCACCACGCGACGGTCGACGTGCTCGTAGTCCGTTAGTCGACGGACCGCCAGAACTCGCTCAAGAGCCGGTTGTAGTCGTCGGGCACCTCCTGGAAAGGCTGGTGCCCGACGGCGGGCACCACGACCACCCGCGCACCCGGGATGCGCTCGGCGATCGCCTCGGCGTAGCGCGCCGGGAGGCACAGGTCGAGCTCGCCCACAGTCACGAGCGTCGGAGCGCGAATCGCCGCGATCCGATCTGCCGTGTCGTGCTGCGATCAGCGCCTCGGACGAGCGGCAGAAGGCATCGACGGACTGGGCGTAGGGACTCGCCTCGGCGGCATCGATCCAGCCGTCCATGGTCCCGTCGTTCCAGATCCGCGGTGAGAAGCACCACAGGTTGACGGTCACGAGGAAGTCGCGGATCGAGTCGGCCTTCTGGGCCGACCACATCCAGTTCCGAAAGATCTCATGGAGAAACCGGTCTCCACGACACCAGGTCCCGTTGAGGACCAGGCTGCGGATACGGTCCGGATGCGCGAGCGCGAGCTCCTGTGCGATCGCGCCGCCCATCGACGATCCGACCACGTGGGGCCGCTCGAGGCCGAGCTGATCCATCAGCCCGATCGTGTCGGCGGCGAAGTCGGCGATCTGGAACGGCCCGTCCGGCGTCGAGGACCGACCGACGCCGCGGTTGTCGAACGTCGTCAGGCGGTAGCGCTGCTTGAGGCCGGCGACCTGGTCAACCCAGCACGCTCCCTCATCGGCAAGGCCGGAGATGAACAGGACGTCGTCCCCGTCCCCCTCCTGCTCGAAGAAGAGGTCGACTCCATTGGCGGCGGTGGTCGACATGTCTATACCGAGCTGGAGGCGAGCTCGTGGCCCATAGAGGTCCGGGGGGTCTCCGCGAGCGCGTCAACGAGCAGCTGCTCGACCGTGTCACGCCAGGCGGCTTCGTCGAGCTCCCGCCGGAGCCCGTGGCGGCGCACGAAGCGGTGCTTGCCGAGGTGGTCAAGGGCACGGATCGCCTCCATCACGGCGTGGAAATCGCGTTCGTCGACGAGCTGCTTGATCTCTCGGGAAGCGGCGTCGGTGGTGTCGAACACGCCCTCGGCGACACCCTGCCAGTACGCGTGCTGGAACACGCAGCCCGAGACGCCACCGCTGGGCTTGACCCAGCAGCCGATCGTCAGGCCCCGGCCGGAAGTCTGAATTCCGCGGAGCGCAAGCTGGAGTAGCTGGCGGCCGCGTTCATCCTGGGCAAGCGCCTCGAGCTGGCGCTGCGCGCGCGTCTGATCCCGTGTCATCTACCCATCTCCTCTGGTGGTAGTTCGTAAATCCTAAGTGATCAGGCCGCGCCGGACATACGCGTCGCGCGCCTCGCGCACCAGGCTCGCGCACCGCTCCGCGCCGCGCTCCTCGAGCATCGAGGCAAGCGCCCCGAGCTCGGCGGCGGACGACCGTCCGGGCCGCAGCATCTCGTAGAAGTGGAGCAGTTCGTCGTCGCCAAACGTGACCAGCTCGGCTGCGCGGCGGAGGTTCTCGCCAAGCTGCGGGTTGCCGCCACGCTCGGCAAAGCCGGCCTGAAGGCGCAAGGTCTCGGCGGAGATCGCGACGTCGCCCGGCCGAACGCCGCCGGATACGGCCGCCTCGAGGGTGATCTCGGCGACCGGCTTCTCGGACGCGCTGCGCACGTGCTCGCGCGAGGAGGCGGCCAGCGGATAGCTCAGCTCGGCCATTCCGCCACCAGCTCGACGGGATCGGCGTCCTCGGACAGGCGCCGCTCAATCGCCACGAGCTGGACGACGCGCGCGTGGTGCTTCGGGCCAAGGGGCTCGCTCGACTCAGGTAGCAGCAGCGGTTCCGGATCAAAGCCCTTGGCGTATAGCGCCGCGTTGCGCCCGAGCTGGCGGTAGAGCTCCGGCGTGATCCGAGGCGCGATCGAGAACAGCTCGAGGTTCGCCAACGGAGGTAGGTCGGCGCGGTGGATGAGCACCGTCCCCTTGGCCTGGAGCCCGATGCCGACGCCCGAGCCGGACAGGCGGGCGGCAGTCGAACCCATCACGCCGAGGTCGATCGACCGAAGCACGCGGACCACCCGCCAGCTGAGGCCTTCATCCTCGATCCCGCCCGTGAGCTCGCGCAGGACTTCGGCGACCGTCATTCCGTTCAGCGCAACCCAGAGCTCCCGGGCCATCGCGGCCGAGACGCCGATCACCACCTCGTCCGCACGGGTGCCCACGAGCGCGGGGCCCTTCTCGTGCAGATGGATGGAACCCTCCGCCTGTGCCTGCTCAACCGCGAGATCGGCTACGGACCAGACCTGCCGCACCCGCGCGATTTGGCCGGCGCGTTCCGGCGATATCCGGTAGCCCGTGCCCGGGCCGGCGTAGTCGTTCGGGTCGGTGAGCGAGGACAGGACGTTCAGCTCCTCATCGAGGATCGCCGACGTCTGGAGCAGGTCGCCGAGCAGTCGCTGGCGGATCATCTCGAGCACGCGCTCGGCCTCGAGCTCGTACCCGGTCGCCTCGAGGGCGCGCACCGCATCGAGTGCCGTCAGCCCGTTGTCCATGATCCGTTCGGAGGCGACTCCGGGAAGGTCGCTCGCGAGCTCCGGGACATCGGCGCTCCCGTGCGCGCGCACGCAGGCTTCCACGTCATCGTCGCTGAACAGCGCCAGGCCGAGCTCCGCGTACACCGCGCGGCACGCTTCGGCGGCGCGGCGGCGGACGGCAAGCAGCTCGTGGTCCTCGCGCCAGCGCAGACCCCCCTCAAAGCCCCAGTCACGCTGGACGACCAGGTAGTCGTCGAGATCCTCCGCGTTCATGTTCGACGGGCCGAACGCGTTGTCGTAGGCGGGAATCGAGCCGAACCCCGAGAACAGGAAGTCGGCCCCGGCGAGGAGCAGCGGGAAGGTGTGCGCCGTGCGCCGGATGTCGGACGCGGACATCAGTGTGTCGTTGCCCGAACAGGACTCCAGGTCGTGGAGCATCACGCACAGGTTCTCGGCGATCACCTCGCGCATGCCGTCGGGCACCGAGGCGGTCACGTTCACGCCGTCGATCCCTCCGTTCTGAACGCCCTGGGAGCCGGCGCCCCTCGTGACCGCGATGCACCGCGCCTCCAGGTACAGCATCGACTTGCCCTCGCTCGCGCCCATGAGCACCTCGGCACCCGAGCCGGACGTGAAGCGCATCTTCAGCCCTCGCGACGCGTAGCAGGAGGCAAGAAACGCCTTCGACCAGGGCGTGTCGTCGCCGTCGACGAACACCTGCTCGGTGCCGTAGACCGAGACGGTCTCGGCGTAGGTGGTGAGCCCGCGCATGCCGAGCTCGAGCTCGAGCCGCTCCTCGACCGAACACTGGGTGAGTGCACCCGGCTGCCCGACCTGACTACCTATCAGTAGGGCCAGTGCGTTGGACGGAGCGTGGCGCAGGACCGGGACCGTCGTCTCGAGCTCCCGGAACCCGAGCGCGACCGCAGCGGCGGAATCGGCCGCCATCAAAAGCGGATGATCCACGCGGTTGGTTACGTGCGCCTGGATCGAGGGCGTTCTGCGAACCCGCATCTTCTGGATGGCCTGAAGGATCTCGACGGGCCTCAGCAGCGCGAGCGTGGCGGCGATCTTGGCGGGGGTCATCCCGGCCGTGAGCCGCGTCACCTCGGCTCGCGGAACACCTGGGTCGACAACCATCCGCGCGAAGTCGATGATTGGCAGCGCCATCGCTTCCTCGGCAACCTCGAGGTCGATAGCGCGCCGCGCGATGAACTCGTCGAGCAGGTCGAACTCGGCCTCGGGGACACCGTCGAGCTCGACGATCCGGCCGTCCTCGATTCGCAGCGACGGCTCCGGGTCGAACGGGCTCGAGAACGCGACCAGGCCAAGCGCCGGGTCTTCCGGTACCAGCTTGTCCTCGCTGATCGGCCGGTTAGCGAGGAACTGCGCGCGAGCGGACGCGCTGTCGTCGACGGTCGTCAACTGATTAGCGGTCGGTCCGGGTTTGCTTGTCGCTCGGGGTTTGCCGGCGGGCGAGACTGCGATCCAGGGCACACCAGGACCGACCAGCGCAGCAGTTCCGTCCGGCGAGGAGCACATACCGGTTGACCCACGCGATCATCGCGCGTACACGCTGCATTTGCTTGTCAGACTACCACCGGGTTATGGTCCCGTCCGAGTAATGGGGCACTTAATCGACGAGGCGTACTGACACGGATGCGACTCGGCCTCGTCGTTAATCCGATCGCCGGCATGGGCGGGCGGCTGGCGTTCAAAGGAAGCGATGACGTTGCTCTCGTCGCTGCGGCGCGCGAACGTGGCGAGGCCGCGGTCGCGCCGGCTCGGGCGATCGAGGCGCTCCGGCGCCTTACCGCGCTCGGCGGCGACGTTGAGGTATTGGCGTATGCAGGCGCGATGGGCGAGGAGGAAGCCCGCAGCGCGCAGCTGGCGCCCACGGTGCTTGGATCGACCGGCGCGGTAACCACCGCGCAGGACACACGCTCGGCCGCGGCGGCGATGGCGGAGCGCGGGGTCGACCTGCTCATGTTCGCCGGCGGAGATGGCACCGCGGTCGATGTTCTGCAGGCGATTGGCGACCGAATTCCCGTGCTCGGCATCCCCGCGGGAGTGAAGATGCACTCCGCTGTTTTTGCCGTCAACCCGCGAAGCGCCGGCGAGCTGGCGGCGAGCCTCGCCCAGAACGGAGTGCGCGGCGTGCGGCCCGCTGAGGTGATGGACGTCGACGAGGCGCTGCTCCGCGCCGGCTCGGTCTCCGCCCGGCTGCACGGGTTTCTGAACGTCCCGGACGCGCGCCGCCACCTTCAGAGCGCGAAGGCGCGCTCGCTGGGCAGCGAGGCGGCCGCCCAGGACGCGATCGCCCACCACCTGATCGACCAAGTGCTCGGTGACAGCACCTGGCTGATCGGTCCGGGGACGACCACTGGCGTCATCCTGGCGCGGCTCGGACTAGAGAAGACTTTGCTCGGCGTGGACGTCGTTCGCGACGGCCGCTGCGAGATCGCCGACGCCGACGAGCGGTCCCTGCTGGAACTGCAGACGGCCGAGGACTGGGATGGCGGCATCGTCGTGACGCCGGTAGGCGGTCAGGGCTTCCTGTTCGGCCGCGGCAACCAGCAGTTCTCGGCTCGCGTCATCGAACAGGTGGATCGCGAGCGCATCGTCGTTGTCTCCACCGAGGCGAAGATCGCGCGTCTCGGCGGAGCCCCACTTCGCGTCGACACCGGTGACCCGGAGCTCGACGCGAGCCTGGCCGGCTACACCCGTGTCGTCGTCGGCTACAACCGAGAGATCGTCTATCCGGTCGCCGGATGACCCGACCTGGAGGAGTCACCCCGTGAGCGAGAGCCCATCCGCCCACCCCTACATCCCGAATTCGGCGCCGGAGATCAGGCGAGCGATGCTCGACGCGGTCGGCGTGGACAGCGTCGATGAGCTCTTTGGCTCGATTCCGACCCGGCTGCGGTATCCGGGGCTACTCAACCTGCCCGAGCCGATGCGCTCCGAGTACGAGCTGCGCCGCCACGTGGCCGGCGTGCTCGACCGCAACGAGAGCTGCGCGGAGCGGCTGAGCTTCCTCGGCGGCGGCTGCTGGCCGCACTATGTCCCGGCCGTGTGCGACGAGATCATCAACCGGGGCGAGTTCCTGACCGCCTACTACGGCGACACGTACGGCGACCACGGCAAGATGCAGGCGCTGTTCGAGTACGCGAGCATGCTGGGCGAGCTGCTCGACTGCGACGCGGTGAGTCAGCCGACCTATGACTGGGGCAGCGCCGCCGCGACCGCGATCTCGATGGCGGCGCGGATCACCGGCCGAGGCATCGCCCTGATCCCCGCCTCGATCGGAGCCGAGCGTCGATCGCTCATCGAGGGCTACTGCCAGCCGTGGGTGGAGATCGTGACGATCCCGTTCGACGCGGCCACCGGGGCGCTCGAGCTCGAGAGCATCCGGGACGCCCTGAGCCGGGACACGGCGTGCGTCTACATCGAGATGCCGAACTTTCTTGGTGCGATCGAAACGCAGGCGCAGGACATCGCGGCCCTCGCGCGGGCGGCCGGTGCGCTCACCGTGGTCGGCGTCGACCCGATCTCGCTCGGCGTGCTCGAGGCGCCGCCCCGCTATGGCGCCGACATCGTCTGCGGGGACATCCAACCGCTTGGAATCCACATGCACTACGGCGGCGGCCTGGCGGGTTTCGTGGCGTCCAACGACAGCGAGGAGTTCGTCACGGAATACCCGATGTTCCTGATCGGCCTCGGGCCGACCGCGGTGGCGGGCGAGTACGGCTTCGGCGAGGTCGTGTGGGATCGGACCTCCTACATCCAACGCGGCGATTCCAAGGAGTACACCGGGACCACCCAGAATCTGTGGGCGATCGCGGCCGGCGCCTACCTGGCGCTGCTCGGCCCCGACGGGCTCGCCGAGACCGGGCGGACGATCATGGCCCGCTCCCGTTACGCGGCCGAGCGGCTGGACGCGCTGCCGGGAGTGCGGGCTCCGGCGCTCAGCGCCCCGTTCTTCAAGGAGTTCGTCGTCGACTTCTCCGACACCCGGCGAACGGTTGCCGAGCTGAGCGCCGCGCTGCGCGGGCGCGGCATCTTCATGGGGGTCGACCTGTCCTCGGAATATCCCCAACTCGGGCAGTGCGCGCTCGTGTGCGTGACCGAGGTGCACACGAAAGCCGACATCGACCGATTTGCCGACAACCTCGCGGAGGTGCTGCGATGACCCTGCGCCCATTTCATCAGGCGAGTTGGAACGAGCCGATCGTCCACGAGCTCTCCAGCCCGGGCGAGCGGGGCATCATCCCGCCGGAGCTGGAGCCGGAGCTACTCGGCAACGGAGGAGATCCGCTCGCCGGGATCCCGCCCGCGCTGCGCCGCTCCCGCCGGCTCGAGCTGCCCGAGGTCAGCCAGCAGCGCTTGCTGCGCCACTACATGCGCCTCTCCCAGGAGACCCTCGGCAACGACGTCAACATCCACCTCGGCCTCGGGACCTGCACGATGAAGTACAGCCCGAAGGTGAACGAGGAGCTGGTCCGCTCTCACAAGGTCACCGATCTTCACCCGCTCCAGGATGAGGACACGGTGCAGGGCATGCTCGAGGTCATGTACCGGTTCGAGCGGATGCTGTGCGAGATCTCGGGCCTACACCGATTCACCTTCCAGCCGGCCGGCGGGTCGCAGGGCGTGTACGCGAACGCGAGGATGATCCGCGCCTACCACGCCCGCCGCGGCGAGGCCGAGCGCGACGAGATCATCACGACGATCTTCTCGCACCCGTGCGATGGCGCGGGCCCGGCAACGGCCGGCTACAAGGTGATCACGGTCTACGCCGGCGAGGACGGATACCCGGAGCCTGAAGCGATCCGTCGAGCGGTCTCCCAGCGCACCGCCGGACTGATGATCACCAACCCGGAGGACACGGGTCTGTTCAACCCGCATATCGACGAGATCGTGCAGATCGTCCACGACGCCGGCGGCCTGTGCCACTACGACCAGGCCAACGCGAACGGGATTCTCGGAATCACTCGCGCCGGCGACGCCGGCTTCGACCTGTGCCAGTTCAACCTGCACAAGACGTTCTCCTCGCCGCACTGCTCGATGGGCATGCCGGTCGGAGCCTGCGGAGTTCGCGCCGAGCTGGCGCCGTTCCTGCCGGCGCCGACCGTGGAGTACGACGGCTCGCGCTACCGGCTCGAGTACGACCGTCCGCAGTCGATCGGCAAGATCCGCTCCTTCCACGGCGTTCCCGCGACGGTCGTTCGCTCGTTCGCATGGGTGCTCAGCCTCGGCGCCGAAGGCCTGCGAGAGGTGGCGCGGACCGCGGTGCTGAACAACAACTATCTGGCGTCGCGGCTGGCCGACGTGCCCGGCGTGGCGGTCTCGTTCGCGGAGGCGAATTCCGCCCGCCGTCTGGAGCAGATCCGCTACACCCTGGCCAAGCTTCAGGAGGACACCGGCGTCGGCACGCTCGACGTCGGCCGGCGCACGACCGACTTCGGCGTCGCCACGTACTTCGCGAGCCACGAGCCGTGGGTCGTGCCCGAGCCGATGACGCTCGAGCCGTCGGAGTCCTACTCCCGCGCGGACCTGGACGACTACGCGGAGATCATCGCCACGGTTGCGCGCGAGGCGTACGAGACGCCCGAGACGGTGTTGTCCGCTCCGCACCGCAGCACGGTGCACAAGCTCGACCTGGAGCCCCACGACGATCCGGAGCGCTGGGCGCTCACCTGGCGTGCCTACCAGCGCAAGTACGGCGCCACGGCGGGTTCCCCGCAGCCCGACGCTTCGACCAACGCCACGACGCCGGCTTGACCCGTGGTTAGACTGGGCGCATGGCCGACGCCCTAGTAGTCATAGACATCCAGAACGAGTATTTCCCGGGCGGCGCGCTGCCGCTCCCGGACGCGGAGGGCGCTGCGGGGCGAGCGGCAGCGGCGATCGAGGCGGCGCGTGGGTCCGGCATTCCGGTGGTCCACATCCGCCACGAGGAACCGTCAAGCGATGTGTACTTCGTCCCTGGGAGCCGCGGCGCCGAGACGCACGCGACGGTCGCACCCACCGAGGGCGAGGCCGTCATCGTCAAGAACTACCCGAACTCGTTTCGCGAGACCGATCTCTCTGAGCGCCTCGAGAGCTCCGGCGCGAGGCGCGTCGCGTTCTGCGGAATGATGACCTCGATGTGCGTGGACTCGACGGTGCGCGCCGCTGCGGACCTGGGACTCGAGCCGGTGCTGATCGACGACGCGTGCGCGGCCCCCGACCTTCAGCATCATGATCGTCAGGTGCCCGCCGACGCCGTGCACGCGGCGTTCTGCGCGGCGCTCGGCGATGACATCGCGACCGTGCTCGACACGGCCAACTTCAGCGCCGGCCCGGCGGACGCCTGAGGAGCCGGGTGTCGGCGGTCCGCGAGGATCTCGCGCACCTCGATGTCGCGAGCCCGAGGGTCTATGCGCAGGGCATACCGCACGCGGAACTGGCCGCGATCAGAGCGCACGACCCGGTCCACTGGCATCCGTGGCCGGGCACGCGCGGCGGGTTCTGGCTGCTCTCCAAGCACGCCGACGTAGTCTCGGTCAGCAAGCAGCCGAAGCTGTTCTCCTCGCAGCTCGGGCACATCGCGCTCGAGGACCGCGAGCCCGACGCGCTTGAGGCCCGCCGGTCGATGATCGAGACCGATCCGCCCGAGCACACGCGGCTGCGCCGGCTGGTCAGCCACGCCTTCACCCGTCCGAAGGTGAAGGAGTACGCAGACTTCACGCGGGCGACGGTGTGTGAGTTGTTGGATGCGGCGATCGCCCAACGCGAGTTCGACTGGGTGAGCGAGATCTCCGAGCCGCTGCCGGTCACCATCCTGATCTCGATTCTCGGGCTGCCTCCCGAGGACGTCCCGATGGTGGTCGAGCTCACCAGCGAGATGGCCGCTGCCACCGACGAGGACTACCGACCCGATCCGGTCAAGTACCCGAGCGAGGTCGATCCGCGCCTGCTCCCGTTCGGAACGCCGGCCGCGCAGGCCGTGTTCGAGTACGGGCGCAGGATCGGAGCCGAGCGCCGGGCGCATCCCCGCGACGACCTCGTCTCCCGGCTCGTCCACGGCGGGGCCGATGGCGAGCACCTGTCCGATGCCGAGTACACGAACTTCTTCCAGCTGTTCATCTTCGCCGGCAACGAGACCACCCGCACCGCTATCTCACACGGCATCCTCGCGCTGATGGATAACCCCGACGAGTTCGAGCGGCTCCGACGCGATCCGTCGCTGCTCGACACCGCCGTCGACGAGATCCTCCGCTACGGATCGGCATTGATCTACTTCAGGCGCACCGCCACCGTGGACACCGAGATCCGCGGGGTGCCGATCCAGGCCGGCGACCGCGTCGCGCTGTGGTACCTGTCGGCGAACTACGACGAGGACGTGTTCGAGGACCCGCAGCGGTTCGACGTCGGGCGTGACCCGAACCCGCACACGACGTTCGGGCGCGGCGGGCCACACTTCTGCCTCGGCTCGTTCCTCGCCAAGCTCGAGATCCGGATCCTGCTCGAGGAGATGCTCGCCCGGAACGTCCGGTTCGAGCGCGCCGGGACCCCGGTTCGGCTCAGCTCGAACTTCGTCAACGGCTTCAAATCGATCCCGGTGCGCGTTCGCGCCGGGTAGTTCTCACAAATCGGGGGTGGTGCGTGGTGGCTGACACGATTCGGGCCGCGGTTCTGCACGAGTTCGGCGAGCCGCTCGTGGTGCAGGAGCTTTCGCTCGATCCGCCTCGCGAGGGCGAGGTGCGGGTTCGGATGGCGGCGAGCGGGGTCTGCCACTCGGACCTCCACGTCGTCGACGGAATCCACCCGACCTCGCTTCCGGTGGTCCTCGGCCACGAGGGTGCAGGCGTCGTCGAGGACCTTGGTCCGGGTGTCAGCGGCCTCGAGCCCGGAGATCACGTCCTACTCACCTGGCTCCCCTACTGCGGGCACTGCCGCGAATGCGTCCACGGGCGGCCCAACATCTGCGAGAACACCGCCTGGTACGACGCGACGATGGAAGACGGGACGTGCCGGTTTCACCTGGACGGCGCGCCGGTCCATCACTACAACACCTCGTCGTTCGCCGAGCGCTCGGTGGTCCCAGCCCGGACGGCGATCAAGGTCGATCCCGATCTGCCGCTCAGCGAGCTCGCGCTGATGGGGTGCGCGGTGATGACCGGGGTCGGCGCCGTTTTGAATACCGCCCGGGTGCGGCCGGGCGAGACGGTCGCGGTCGTCGGCTGCGGCGGCGTCGGGCTGAACGTCGTGCAGGGGGCTCGGATCGCGGGCGCCGACAGGATCATCGCTATCGATGTCATCCCCGCCAAGCTCGAGCTGGCGCGCGAGCTCGGCGCGACCGACGTGGTGGACGCGAGTCAGTCCTCCGACGTTCCGGCGGCGGTTCGAGAGCTGGTGCCCGCGGGCGTCGACCACGCGTTCGAGGCGCTGGGGCGGCCGGAGACGATCGCGACCACGCTGGAGCTGACCGCGCGCGGCGGTGAGGCGCTGCTGATCGGGATGGCGCCGCCGGATGCCCGGGTGGGACTCGACGCGCTGACCATGACGCTCGAGGAGCGGGCCGTGCGCGGTTCGTGGTACGGGTCGTGCGTGCCGTTGCGCGACATCCCGATGCTCGTCGAGCTGTACCGCGAGGGGCGCCTGCGGCTGGAGCCGCTCATCACGACGTGCGGCCTCGACGACGTCAACGACGCGTTCGCGCGGATGCGGGCCGGAGAGACCGCGCGCAGCGTGATCGTGTACTGAGCGGGCGGCGCGCTTACCACCCCGCACGGGCCGAGCCGCCCCGCCTAGCGTCCCGCGCGGTAAAGGCGGTGGCGCGAGCTTGCCCCTACCGGTTATCGTATACGGAATTCGGAACTCCGGATACGGCTGAGGAATCGTGATCGAAGCGTCGCAGGGTTGGGAGAGCGCTGAGCACCGGGACGGCGGCCGGTTCGAGGAGATCGGCGGCTACGTCCGGGCCAAGCGGGTCGGGCCGTTCGTCTACGTCGCCGGGACTACCGCGGTCGAGCCCTCGGGTCGGGTTCACCGACCAGGTGACACCGAAGCCCAGACCCGGTTCGTGCTGCAGCGGATCGATGCCGCGCTGCGAGCGGTCGGCTCGAGCCTCGACGACGTGGTCCGCACCCGCGCCTACCTGGTCGACATGGCCGACGCCGGCGCGCTCGCCCGGGCCCACCGGGAGGCGCTCGGCCACGCCGCGCCGGTACTAACCGCCGTCGGCGCGCAGCTCGCGACGCCGGGGTTGATGGTGGAGATCGAGGTGGACGCGATCACTGGCCCGAGGGCGCCTTCGCCTTCGGATTCCGGGGACGAGGGACTCTAGACTCCGGCCATGGCCGCCATCGAGCGCATCGACCGGTCGCACTCCAGGCTCGCGGGCGAGGTCTACCAGCGACTCGTCGACGCACTCGTCCAGGGGACCGTCAAGCCGGGCGACCGGCTGATCCAGGACCGCCTGGCCGAGGAGCTCGACGTCAGCCGCACCCCCGTCCGCGATGCGCTGCTCCGGCTCAAGGAGGAGGGCGTGGTCGAGCCGTCGGGGCGCCGCGGCTACGTCGTGTGCAGCCTCACCGAAGACGGACTGCGTGATCTGTACGGCGCTCGGGACGCGGTCGAGAGCTACGCCGCGGCAATCGTCGCCGAGCTAGGCGGGGACGCGGTCGAGCAGGTGCGTGAAGCGCTCGCCCAGGCGACTGTGAGGAAGCTCCGCTCCAGCCGGGAGTCGTTTGAGGCCAACCGATCTTTTCATCGCGCGGTCGTCGAGACCGCAGGCAACGCCTACCTGCTCAGCTTCTTCGACGCGATCTGGGGACGCGCGATCGGCGCGCTCGCCTACCACGACTTCTATGTCCACTCGCCGCACGACGAGTTCGTGACCGAGCACGAGGCGCTGATCGAGGAGCTGGCCTCCGCCGATCCGGCTCGCGCCCGGCGCGCGATGACCGAGCACATCGCGTGGGGGCTCGAGCGCAACCTGACCGGCCGGAACGCTAGGAAAGCCGGCCGACGAATCCGCGGCTGATCGCGTCCGCGAGCGCCCGCATCGCCGGCTCCGCCGCGACCGCGTCGTGCTCGAGCTTCTCGGCGGTGACTCCGTTTGACTGAAAGAAGCCGGTGGTGGCCGCGAGCAGCCGGCCGTTGCGACCGCGCAGTCCCGCGGCGAGCGCTTGCACCCAGTCGTCGGCGATCTCCGGATGGCACTGGAACGCCCACGCCTCACCGTGTCGGCAGGCCTGCACGCCGGCGTCGTTGGCGAGCAGGACCTCCGCGCCCTCAGGCGGAGTGAACGCGAAAGTGTGCGCATGGAAGATCGGGAACCGTTTTGGCGCGGCGGCGAGCAACGGGTCCTCGGACGCCGCCGGCAGGGCCTCGACTTCGCCGAAGCCGAGCTCCGGCTGGCAGCGGTGGACGGTTCCGCCGAGCGCCTGAGCGAGCAGCTGCCCGCCGAGGCACAGGCCAAGGATCGGCAGCCCGACTGCGAGCGCTTCGTCGATCGCGTTTCGCGCTCTCCGGATCTCGGTGGTGTCGTCGACCGGATTGGCAAGCCCGGGCAGGACGATCAGCCCGTCGTATTCGCTCGCGTCGGGTAGCTCGGTGGCGGGGGATTGCACATCCAGCTTCGCACCCGCGCTCTCGAATCCGTGTGCCAGCCGGCCCAGTGACTTGTCGGGGTCGTTCTGGATGACCAGGAGCGACGGGGGCATCGGTGCTGTGTGCCACGGCTTCGGACCAAAGTCAAGCGCCTCAGCGTATGCACCGGTGAGTCGCTGCTCTACGATCCGGCGCCACCATTCTGTGGTAGGACACGTCGCATGAGCTCAACTCCACCTGCACAGAAACGAATGCTGATCGTGGGCGCCGCCACCGGCATCGGCGCCGCCGGCGCCCGCCGGCTGAGCAGCGCCGGATGGCGGCTCGCGCTGCTGGACATGGCCGCCGACCCGCTGGCGCGGATCGCGGCCGAGACCGACTCGATCGCGATCACGGTCGACGCCGGTGACCCGGCGGCGCTCGCGGAGTCGCTCGAGCAGGCCGTGCAGTCGCTCGGCGGACTCGAAGCGGCGTGGTCGAACGTCGGCGTCCAGGTCAGCGGCGCGGTCGGCGACACCACGGTCGCCGATTTCGACCGCTCCTGGGCGGTCAACGTCCGCTCGCACTTCGTCTGCGCGCAGGTCGTCTTCCCTCACCTCGCCCGCGTCGGCGGCGGCAGCTTTCTGATCACCGCCTCCAACTCAGGCCTCCAGACCGAGCGGGCGATGGTGGCCTACGCCACCACCAAGGTCGCGGCCGTCGCGCTCGCCCGTAACCTTGCGCGCGATGCGGCATCGGACGGGATCCGGGTCAACGCCCTGTGTCCCGGATTCGTCGACACGCCGTTCAACGAGCCAATCTGGTCCAACTACGGCGGGCGTGAGGCATTCATCGAGCAGATCTCGGAGACGATCCCGCTCGGGCGCATGGCGACCCCGGAGAGCGTCGCCGAGCAGGTCGTGTTCCTAATGTCGGACGCGGCATCGCTGATGACCGGACAGGCACTCGCCGTCGACGGCGGCGAACTCATCACCTGACGCCGGCCCACTGATCACCCGACGCCGGCCACGGCGCCGGAACATCGTGCATAACGCGTCACGCCGGGCGGATTCCCATTGCCATGACGCGTTATGCATGCCCCACATGCACAGCACGTCACGGCCGGCAAAACTCGCCCGCCGTGACGTGTTATGCAGGCTCCGCGCCGGTTGTACGATCGTCGTGTTTCGTGTACGGTATGCGATAAGTAAGGGAGAGACTATGTGCGGCATCGCAGGCCGGACGCTCAACGAACCAGGCCACGTCGGCGAGGACCTTGTGGCGATGATGGCCGCGCAACGCCACCGCGGCTGGGACAGCACCGGCTTTGCGCTGTATGGACCACCCCGGAGCAGCGGCTACGTGGTCCGCGCGCTGCTCGACGATCGCGCCCACCTCGACGAGGATCTTGAGGCCATCCGCGCGGTCACGCGCGAGCACGGCGCCGATTTGGTCGAGGAACCGACCTGGGATGACAGCGGCCAAAAACACGTGACGGCCCGGTTCGTCGTCTCCGATCCCGAGCCATTCTCGGCGTGGGTCGACGCGTGCGACGCGCTGCCCCGCGTCGAGCTCCAGTCGGCGGGACGGGCGCTCGAGATCGTCAAGGACGTCGGCGATGCGGATGAGGTCGCCGACAAGCACGACGTGCGCGAGTTCATCGGGACTCACGGCCTCGGCCACGTCCGCCTGGCCACCGAGTCCAACGTCTCGCCGGTCGCCGGACATCCGTTCTGGGCCCGCCCGTTCCCGGACGTGGCCATCGTCCACAACGGCCAGCTGACCAACTACTACACCTGGCGGCGCAAGCTCCAGCGCCGCGGGTATCGCTTCACGACCGAGAACGACAGCGAGCTGATCGCGGTCTGGAACTCCGATCGGATGGCGGCGGGCGACTCGCTCCAGGCGTCACTGGAGCGCAGTCTGAGTGAGCTCGACGGCGTGTTCACCTATCTGCTCGCCACCAGCGACGGGATCGCGCTGGCGAAGGACCGGTGGGCGATCAAGCCGGTGGTCGCGGTGGTGGCGCCGGACGGGGTCGCGGTCGCCACCGAGGAGCAGTCGCTGCGCACGCTCTACCAGGACGAGATCGACGTCGAGGTCTGCGATGGCCCGTCGATCGTCCGGGTGTGGCCCGTCGCCTCGCCCGTACCGGCCGGGGCTGCGGCGTGATCGCAGCCGGCAACCAGCCTGCGACCGCGATCGATGAGGAGATCCGCGCCGGCGATCGGCCGCTGCGGCAGATCAACCGCGAGATCCGGGCGGCCGTCGCCGCCGGCCACCACGTCCGCGTCACCGAGCCGCTCTCGCGTCACAACCTCGGGGTTGCGCTGCCGCCGGGCGGAAGCGTGACGTTTGATGGGTCGGTCGGCTACTACTGCGGCGGGCTCAACAACGGCGCGGAGATCACGGTCACCCGCAATACGGGCTGGGGCCTCGGCGAGGCGATGGCCAGCGGGCGGATCACGGTCGACGGTAACGCCGCGATGAGCGTCGGGGCGTCGCTGCGCGGCGGGACGATCCACGTGCGCGGCAACGCGGGGCCCCGGTGCGGCGTGGCGATGAAGGGCGGCATGATCGTCGTCGAGGGGTCGGTCGGGCACGCTTGTGGGTTCATGGCCCACGCCGGGCGCGTGATCTGCCTCGGCGACGCCGAGACCGCGGCGGGCGACTCTCTGTGGGAGGGCGAAATCTGGGTTGCCGGCACGATCCGCGAGCTCGGCGTGGACGCACGCGTCGAAGAGCCGCCGGTGCAGGACGTCGCCGAGGTGCAGGAGCTGCTGGCCAGCCTCGGGATCGATGACGGCGGCGTCGCGTGGAAGCGGATCGTCTCGGGGCAGGCGCTCTGGCACTTCAAGTCGAGGGATGCGCAGCAATGGCTGATGATCTGAACGCCGTGAACGGCGACGGCATGGAGCCGGGGACCGGCGCGGACCCGACCGCGTTCTCCGACGGAGCGGACCCGGCCCGCCCGGCCGGGAGCCCCCGCTCCTACGCCCAGGGCGGCTCGACGCGCTGGACCCCGGGGACGATCGCCGACATCCAGGCCAAGGCACAGCTCGGGCGCTACCAGATTCGCGGGTTCTCAACCTTCCAGCGCCAGCTGCCGACGTTCGACGACCTCGTCTTCCAGCCGGCGACGATGACGCGGCTGCCGCTCGAGGGCTACCGCGAGAGCTGCGATACGAAGACCGTCCTCGGTGAAGGGCTGGGGCTCGTCGAGGCAGCCGATCGAGCTCGACATCCCGATCTACATCGCGTCGATGAGCTTCGGCGCGCTGTCCGCGAACGCCAAGGCGGCGCTCGGCATGGGCGCCTCGCGAGCCGGCACGATGACGTGCACGGGCGAGGGCGGAATGCTCGAGGACGAGCGGGCGGCGTCGAGAACGCTGATCTACCAGATGACGCCGTCGCGCTACATGCTCGACCTCGACCACCTGCGCCGCGCCGACGGGATCGAGGTCGTGGTCGGGCAGGGCGCCAAGCCGGGCACCGGTGGGCTCCTGCTGGGGATGAAGGTGTCCGAGCGGGTGGCCCGCGATGCGAAGCCTCCCCGTCGGCGTCGACCAGCGCGCGACCGTGCGCCATCCGGACTTCCTCGGCGCCGACGATCTCCAGATCAAGATCGAAGAGATCCGCGAGGCCACGGACTACCGCGTCCCGATCTTCGTCAAGCTCGGAGCGACCCGCCCCTACTTCGACGTCGCGGTGGCCGCCAAGACGGGCGCGGACGTGATCGTCGCTCGACGGGATGGAGGGATCGACCGGCGCCTCGCCCGAGACTCTTGCTCGACCACACGGGCGTGCCGCTCATCTCGGCGATCCCCGCCGCGCGCCGGGCGCTCGAGGACTCGGGCATGGCCGACAAGGTCAAGCTGGTCGCCTCGGGCGGCATCCGTTCCGGCGTCGATGTCGCGAAGGCGCTCGCGCTCGGCGCCGACTGCACGATGATCGCGACGTCGGCGCTGATCGGCCTCGGCTGCAACTCGCCCCGACTACGTCGAGGACTACGCCGCCCTCGGGACCGAGCCCGGCGCCTGCCATCACTGCCACACCGGTCGCTGCCCGGTCGGCATCACGACCCAGGACCCCGAGCTCGAGAAGCGGATGGACGTGGAGGCGGGCGCTGAGCGGATCTTGCGCCTGCTGACCGCGATGACGATGGAGGCGACGTTGCTCGCCAAGGCGTGCGGAAAGTCCTCGGTGCACAACCTCGAGCCCGAGGATCTGCGCGCGCTCACGCTCGAGGCCTCGGCGTTCACCGGCGTGTCGCTGGCCGGCATCGACCGGCCGTTCGAGTTCTGATTAGGACCCCACCCGCCCCCGGCGCCCTACTGCGGGCGGTCGGCCGAGGTCACCGCGACCACCGACCGGTGGCCGAGGCTGAAGCGCGGCTCGGTCCCGATCTCGCCGACCGCGAGCGCGGCCACGTAATCGCCGACCACCGGGCCGTGCTTGAACAGATGTCCTGAATCGCCGGCGCAGAGCACAACCCGCTCATGCCGTGGGTGGCGGTCGATCAGGAACTGGGTGTCGGTCGTGTTGGAAATCTGGCCGATCTCCTGGCCGACGATCGGCGCCTCGGCTAGCTCAGGGAACCGATGGGCCAGGTACCGGCGCGTGCGGGCTATCGACGTCTGCCCGATGAGGCGATCGTCGCGGTCGAGGTCGACGTTCAGCCCGCGCCAGTTGATCACGGCCTTGAACCCGTAACCGCCGGCGGCCGGGATGCCGTAGGCCGGGTACCCGTGATCGATCCAGGCGGGGAAGTTCTCGGCGTCATAACCGGTGGAGCCCGCAGGCGGAGCGACCATGATCACGTCCTGGCGGACGATGTCGAGCAGTCGCCCGAGCGTGCGCGGGAACAGGCCGCCCATCCAGGCACCGCAGGCCAGCACGACCACCCCGGCTCCGATCGGCCGCCCGTCAACCAGCGGCTGCTCGTGTTCGTCGGTGCTGGCGACGCCGCGCCGCAGCACCCCACCGAGCTCCTGGAAAAGCGCGACCGTCGCCTGGACGCCTCGGCGGGCGAACACGAAGCCCGACTCCGGCTCCCACAAGCCATAAGCGAGGCCGCGAGGGTCGATCAGCGGCAGCCGGATCCGCAGCTCCTCGACGTCGACCGTGAAGCTCGGGACGCCCAAGCGGGCGAGCGTCTCGCGGGAGGCGTCCTCCCACGTCGTATGCCCGGTGCTGGCGAGCATCACCGCGCCGCTCTGGACGAACAGCTGCTGGCCGACCTCCGCGCCGAGCTCGAGCCAGCGCAGTCGCGCCTCCCGGCTCCAGCGGGTGTAAAACTCGTCGCTGCCGTGACTGGCCCGCAGGATGCGGTGATCACCCGCGGAGGCGGCGCGCGCATGGCCGGGCTCGTGCGAATCGACCAGCGTCACGTCGAGGCCCCTTCGCCGGAGCGCCAGCGCCGTCGAAGCGCCGGCGATGCCCGCGCCGATCACGACCGCATCGCTCGACACCGCCATCAGCTCTCCTCAGCTCGTCGCCCTTGCAACCACTCCGGCCACCATCGTCGCTCCTCAGCCGTCGCCCTTGCAATCACTCCAGCCACCGTATACGGTACACGAAATCTATGGTGGCGGAGAGAGAGCTGCACCCGGAGCGGCGCTGATGGAGCTGGCGCAAGTCCTCGGCTCGGTAACCGCCACCGCAAAGGCCGAGAGCCTGCTCTCGCACAAGCTGCTGGTCGTACAACCGCTCGATCCGGCTGGCTCGGACGCCAAGTCGGCCGAGGTCGCGGTCGACACGGTCGGGGCCGGACCCGGGGATCGCGTGCTGATCGTACGCGGGTCCGCCGCCCGGCAACCGCCGGAGTCGCGTGCGGCCGCCACCGATCTGACGATCGTCGCGATCGTCGACGCGGTCGACCTGGCCCCGCGGCCGCCGGCCGCACGCAAGCCCAACACGACAAGGAGCAAGTGATGGCGGATACCCCGCAGGTAGCGCTGGGGATGATCGAGACACGAGGCCTGGTCCCAGCGCTGGAGGCCGCCGACGCGATGGTGAAGGCCGCGAACGTCGAGCTGATCGCGACCGAGCGCCCCGGCGGAGGACTGGTAGCGGTGATCGTGCGCGGCGACGTCGGCGCCGTGAAGGCCGCGACCGACGCCGGCGGCGTGGCTGCCAACAAGGTCGGCGAGGTCCTGTCGATCCACGTCATCGCTCGCCCCCACGCCGACCTCGCGTCCGTAATCCCCGGGCCCGCCAAGAAGTAAGGCTTTCCGGTGGGCCCTAAGGACCGGTGGTCGGGCCGGCAGCGAGGATGAGCTCAGCCGGAGAATTCGAAGCGCTTGTCGCCGGCCTCTCGGAAGTCAAGCCGGCGGCCGGTCTGGAGGAGCACCCGCCGCTGCGCCGGGTCGCGGTGCTCGGCGCCGGACCCGTCGGCCAGGCTCTGGCCTGCGAATTCCTCGCGGCCGAGTGCGAGGTGACGCTGTACACGGCGTTCGAACCCGAGCGCGCGGCGCTGGCGGGGCCGCGGGCGGTGACGATCCGCGGCGAGCACCTGATCGGGACCTACCGGTTCGCGGAGGGCGCATCGAACGTGCCGGCGATCGGTCTGCGCGCCGGGATCGACGACGCGGTCGCCGAGGCCGACGCGATCCTGATCGCGACCCCCGCGATCGCCCATGCCACCTACGCTGGCCTCCTGGCCGGTCGTCTGCGGCCCGAGCAGCTCGTTGTCCTCATCCCGGGCCGCTGGTTCGGCGCGATCGACGTCGCCCGCTCGCTTCGCCGGTTCGCCGCCCCCGCGCTGCCGACGATCGTGGAGCTTGCCGCCTCGCCCTATCGAGTCGAGTCCGCGCAGCCGGGCGCGCTCACGATCACGGCGGTGAGCGCGGAGGTGCCGGCGGCGGCGCTTCCCAACCGCGGCACCGAGCGGGCGATCGCGCGGCTGCGCACGATCCTGCCGATGCTCACCCCAGCCAAGGGCGTGCTCGAGACCACTTTCGCCGACCTCTCGGGCGTGATCGATGCGCCTCGGGCGCTGGTGCGCGACCCCGAATCGGTCGTGCGCGAGATCGACGATGAGCGCCGCCGGGTGGCGTTCGCCTACGGCGTGCGCGAGCTGCCGCCGGCGCCGCCCGACGAGGAGCTTCCACCCGCGCTCAAGTCCGGCGACCAGCGCGTTCACGATGCTCTTTGCTGCTCGCTCGTGCCGCTCGTCAGCGCCGGGGCGCTGGCCGGGGTCGCAACGCGAACCGCCGCCGCGATAGTGGACCTGGGGTCGGTGCTCGGCAAGCTCGACTACGCGCGGCACGGGCGCACGCTTCCCGGCCTCGGCCTCGACCGGCTGCGCCCCGACGACATCCGCCGCGCGCTCGACGGCGGCGACGCCGCGCTGCTCGAACAGGCGCTGGCATGAGCCTCACCTTCCCGGATCTCGACTCGATCGCGCAGGCGCGCCGAGCGGCCGACCGCGCCTACGAGGCCTGGCAGAAGTTTCGCACCTTCGAGCCGGCGGACGTCGATCGCGTGGTCGAGGCGATGGCGCGCGCGATCGCGCCGGAGGCGGCGCGGCTCGGCGAGCTCGCCGCGCAGGAGACGGGTTACGGGAACGCCGCCGACAAGACGCTCAAGAACCTGTTCAACACGATCGCCGTGTCCGACTGGCTGCGCAACGTCCGCACGCTCGGGGTGCTGTGGCGCGACGAGACGACCAAGGTGGTCGCGATCGGGGAGCCGATGGGCGTCGTCGCGGCGCTGATCCCGGTGACCAACCCGACCTCGACCGTCATCTTCAAGACGCTGTCGGCGGTGAAGGCGGGCAACGCAATCGTGCATGCGCCGCATCCCCGCGGGCGACTCTGCGGAGCCGAGACCGCCCGCATCATGTCCGAGGCCGCCGAGGACGCCGGCGCTCCGGCCGGGTTGATCCAGTGCATCTCGGGCACGACGCTCGACGGCACGCGCGAGCTGATGAGCCACCGCCGGATCGCCGTCGTGATGGCCACCGGGGGCTCGGCGATGGTGCGCGCGGCGTACTCCTCGGGCAAGCCGACGCTCGCCGTCGGGCCGGGCAACGTCCCCGTGTACGTCGACCGCTCCAAGGCGGACGACCTCGACGAGGTGGCCGACATGATCGTCTCGAGCAAGTCATTCGACTATGGAACCGCGTGCGCCGCCGAGCAGGCCGTGATCGTCGACCGCCCGATCGCCCAGCTCCTGCGCCGCGCGATCCGCGAGCAGGGTGGCCACTTCTGCACCGCGCGCGAGGCCGACGCGCTCGGCGGTGTCCTGTTCGACCGCAACCTGAACTACCGGGTCGAGAACGTCGGGCAGTCCGCGAACCGGCTCGCGCAGCTGTCGCGGTTCGACGTGCCGCCGCGCACGCGCGTGCTGCTGGCCGAGCTCGAGACGGTCGGGCGCCAGACGCCGCTGTCGGCCGAGAAGCTCGACCCGGTGCTCGCCTTCTACGAGGTCGAAGGCGCCGAGCAGGGGTTCGAGCGAGCGCTCCAGGTCCTGCGCTTCGGCGGCGAGGGTCACACCGCCGTCGTCCATGCCGGCGACCCGAGCGCGGTGGCGCGGTTCTCGCGGCTCCCGGCCGGGCGGGTGCTCGTCAACACGCCGGCGCTGCACGGCGGGATGGGGTACTCGTGCGACATCGATCCGAGCTTCATGCTCGGCACCGGCACCTGGTCGGGGTCGATCGTCTCCGACAACGTGACCGCGCTGCACCTGATCAACATCAAGCGGATCGCCTACGAGTCGCGGCCATGGCGTTCGCTCACTGACCTACTCGAAGGGGAGGGCCGCTGATGGACCTGCGCGCGCTGCTACAGATCGACCGCCTCCAGCCCCAGTTCGCGGCCTACACCGGCGCCACCGTGCAGGGCTCGGTCCCGCTCGCCGGAGACGCGCTGCTCGTCGGCGAGATCGGCCCGGGCAACGAGGTGTTCCGCGTCGTCGACGTCGCGCTCAAGGGAGCCGACGTCCAGGCCACCTCGCAGATCGTCGAGCGCGAGTTCGGGTTCTTCATCCTGCGCTCGCCGGCGCAGGCCGAGGTGACCGCCGCGCGCGACGCGATCCTCGGGCACTTCGACATCGACCTGACGCATCGCCGGCGGCCAGTCGTCGAGTCGAGCCAGATCATCACCTCGGTGGAGCCCTACCAGGCGCAACTGCTCAACAAGTGGCGTAGCGGCTCGCTGCTGGTGCCGGGCGAGACGCTCGGGATCCTCGAGTGCGGACCGGCGGCCTACATCACCGCGGCGGCGAACGAGGCCGAGAAGATGGCGACGATCAAGATCGTGGAGGTGCGGACCGTGGGCCGCTTCGGGAGGATGTTCATCTCTGGCTCTGAGGCCGACGTGCGCCTGGCCATCGAGGGCGCGACCGCTGCGCTGCACGCGCTCGAGGGTCGCGAATGAACGTCGTCGGCGAAGAGCACGTCCGCGACGCATTCCGCCGCGGCCAGCGCAAGCTCGTCGTCGCCAACGAGGACATCGTCACGCCGCAGGCACTCGATGCGGTCGAGCGGCTCGGCCTGCAGATCGTCCGGGGGCCGCTCGAGCGGCCGGCGCCGATGGGGTCCGATCCCGGCCGCGCGATCCGCCGCGTCCTGTACCGCCGAGGCGCCCGCTGGGTCGCGCCCGAGCGACCCCGCGGCCTCACCCCGACGAGGTTCGCCCGGCTGGGTTTCATCGGCGCCGGCGGCGTCGGTGCCGCCACCGCCCATCTGGCGGCGCTGGCCGGGATCGCCGACGAGATCCGCCTGATCGACATCGTGCCCGGTGTCGCGGAGTCGATCGCCCTCGACATCGAGCACGCATCGGGCGTGACCGGCTCCCCCACTCGGGCGAGCGGCGGCACGACGCTCGATCTCGTCCGCGCGTGCGACGCGATCGTGATCACCGCGGGCCGGCCGCGCACGCCCGGCATGGACCGCGCCGCGCTCTTGAAGGTCAACGACCCGGTGATCAGATCCGCCGCCGAGGCGATCGCCCAGTACGCGCCCGAGGCGGTGACGATCGTCGTGACCAATCCGCTTGACGAGATGACCTACGAGCTGTGGCGCGCGAGCGGGCAGCCTCCCGAGCGCGTGATCGGGATGGCGGCGACACTCGACTCGAGCCGCTTCCGCAACGCGATCGCCGCGGCGGCCGGCGTCCACCCACGCGACGTGCACGCGATCACGCTCGGCAGCCACGGTGACGAGATGGTCCCGATCGTCTCCACCGCGACCGTCCGCGGGCGACCGCTCGTCGACGTGCTCCCGCGCGAGCGGATCGCGGCGTGTGTGCGGGAAACCGTTCAAGGAGGTGGCGCGGTCGTCAGGCTGCGCCGCACCGGGTCGGCCACGATCGCGCCCGCCCACGCGACGATGGAGCTGCTCGAGGCGATCCGCGGCGCGCAGGCCGGCACCGTCCCCGCGTCCGTTTATCTCCAGGGCGAGTACGGGATCGAGGACCTGTTCCTGGGCGTGCCCGCGGTGCTCGGACGCAGCGGCGTGCTCGAGATCGTCGAGCTGAAGCTCTCCGAGCAAGAGCGCGCGGCGCTCGTCGCCGCGGCCGACGCGGTCCGCCGACGTCTCGACGGACCGGCGGCGGGACCGTGAGGCTGTACGCGCTGCATTGCGGCGGCGACGTGATGGACTGGGCCGCGTTCGATCCGTTCGATGAGCGCGTGGGCACGAAGGTTTACAACCCGTACTTCATGTACGTAATCACCCACCCGGAGGGGACCGTTCTGTTCGACACCGGGATCCATCCCCAGATGGGCGTCGATCCGGAGGCCCGGCTCGGTCCGGCGGCGGCCGCATTCGACACGCGGATCAGGCCCGAGGATCACATCGAGGCGTGCCTGGGGAGGATCGGCCTCGCGCCGGGCGACATCGACCTGGTGATCGTGTCGCACCTGCACTTCGACCACGCCGGCGGCCTTCAGTGGCTGACCCACGCGCCGGTGCTTGTGCAGCGCGAGGAACTGAACTTCGCGCGCAACCCGCCCGTGTACCAGCGCCTCATCTACGTGCCCGACGATTTCGAGCACGGCCTTCGGTGGCGCGAGCTTGACGGGGATCACGACGTCTTCGGCGACGGTCGCCTACTCGCCGTGAGCACCCCCGGGCACAGCCGCGGGCACCAGTCACTGATGGTGAAGCTCGACAGCGGCCAGACCGTGTTCCTGCTCGCCGACGCGACGTACCTGCTGGCGAAGATGCGCGGGCGGGCGCTGCCCGGGATCCTCTGGAGCCCCGACGCGATGGTGGCAAGCTGGGAGCGAATCGAAGCACTCGAGCGCGAGCACGACGCGATGCTGATCGCCACCCACGATCTCGACTACCGCGAGCGGATCGAGCTCGCGCCGGACGGCTGGTACGAATGACGACCGAGAAGGAGCGCGTACTCGAGCTGACGCGCCGGCACGTCGCCCCGCACCGGGTCGATGTGTGGGATGCGTTCGGAACGCAGCTTGTGATCGGCCGCCGGGAGGGCTATCGGCTGTGGGATCTCGACGGCCGCGAGCTGATCGACCTGCACCTGAACGGCGGCACGTTCAACCTAGGACACCGCCACCCCGATGTCGTGGAGGCGATGGTCACCGCCGCCGCGACGCTTGACGTCGGCAACCACCACTTCGCCAGCCTGGCGCGCGCCGAGCTCGCCGAGCGGCTGGCGGAGCTCACTCCCGGCGAGCTCACCTACACCGTGTTCGCCTCCGGGGGCAGCGAGGCGATCGACATCGCGATCAAGACCGCGCGCCGGGCGACCGGGCGCCGGCGGATCGTGACCTTGGCCGCCGGTTATCACGGCCGCACCGGACTGTCGGGTGCCGCGGGCGAGGACGGCGGGGCGGCCTACTTCCTGTCCGACCTGCCCGAGGACTTCGCGAAGGTGCCGTTCGCCGACCCCGATGCGATCGAGGCCGAGCTCGCGCGCGGCGACGTGGCCGCGGTCCTGCTCGAGACGGTGCCGGCTACCTACGGCTTCCCCGTGCCGCCCGACTGGTACCTACCGGCCGTCAAGGCGCTCTGCGAGGAGCACGATGCGCTCTACATCGCCGACGAGGTCCAGACCGGGCTCGGCCGCACCGGGCACCTGTGGGGGGTGGAGACCTTCGGCGTCGAGCCGGACATCCTCGTGTCTGGGAAGGGCCTGTCCGGCGGCATGTACCCGATCGCCGCGACCGTGATGACTCCCCGTGCCGCGGGCTGGCTGCTCGAGAACGGCTGGGGGCACGTGTCCACCTTCGGCGGCGCCGAGATCGGCTGCCGCGTCGCGGAACGCGTGCTCGAGATCACGACGCGCCCCGACGTGACCGAGCGCGTCCGCCATCTGATCGGCTCGGTCGGGCGTGGGTTGGCCGAGCTTCGCGAGCGTCAGCCCTACCTGGTCGAGGTCAGACAGAGCGGGCTCGTGATCGGGCTCCGTGTCGACCACCCCAACGGCGCGATCTACCTCCAGCAGGAGCTCTACGAGCTCGGGGTGTGGGCGATCGCGTCCGGGTTCGACCAATCGGTCCTGCAGTTCAAGCCGGGGCTGCTGCTCGAGGACGCGCTCGTCACGAGTGTGCTCGAGCGGCTCGAGACCGCCCTCGCGCGCGCGCGTGACACTGATAGGCCTGTACCGAGCCGGCACGTGCGCAGCAAATCGCCGTCGCGATGAGCGCCGGCGAGGGTCCGCTGCCCGGCGAGCTGGTCGATGCTGCCCTGGCGCGCTTCGGCCTCGGGGGCGGTGCGAGCGCCACGTTCGTGCGCCACGGCGAGAACACCACCTACCGTGTCACCGCCGATGACGGCCGACAGTTCGCGCTCCGGATCAACCGCCCCGGCTACCAGACCGCCGAGGCGGTTCGATCAGAGCTCGCATGGATGGACGGCCTGCGGGTCGCGGGTGTTCGGACAGCTCCGCCGGTGCCCGGGGTTGATGGTGATCTGGTTCAGACCGTTTCCTTGGACGGTGATTTGGTGCGGACCGCGGTGCTGTTCGACTGGATCGACGGCGTCCCGCTGAGCGCCGTGGGCGAGCTCGAGCCGTGGCCGCGCCTGGGCGAGCTGATGGCCCGGATCCACGAACACGGGCAACAGTGGACGCGCCCCGCGTGGTTCACGCGTCCCGCCTGGGATGCCGACGCGCTGGTGGGAGACGAGCCCCGGTGGGGGCCGCCCGACCCTTTGCGTCTCTTCTCGGAGGAGGATCGCGCGGCGCTCGAGGCTTGTCGCACCGAGGTGCTGGCGCGGCTCGAGGCCATCGGGTTTGCACGCGATCGCTTCGGGCTGATCCACGCCGACCTCGGGTTCGAGAATGTGCTCGTGGCCGACGACGGGACGGTGACGATCATCGACTTCGACGACAGCGGCGACAGCTGGTACCTGTTCGAGCTCGCCAGTGCGCTGTATCCGCACGACCGCACCGACGGCTTTGACGAGCGTCGCGACGCGCTCGTCGCGGGCTACCGCCACGTTCGCGAACTGCCCGACGAGCTGCTCGCCGAGCTACCCACGTTCCTGATGGCGCGCCGGATCCAGACGCTGGGCTGGATGTTCAGCCGGTCGGAGACCGCGCACGCCGAGCGGCAGCGCCCTCGCCGCCTCGAGAGCACGCCGCCGGCAACACGCGAGTACCTGGCATCGGCCCGCTCGCACCCATGCATAACTCGTCACGCCGGCCGGAATCCAATCTCCGTGACGCATTAAGCATCTGGTGGATGCACGACTCGTCACGGCCGGCGCGAACTGCCTGCCTTGACGCGTTATGCATGCCGCAAGCCTGCGGGGGTAGCCGGCGCAACCGCTTGAGGCGGCTTCACACGCGCGAGGTCAACTCGGCGACGATCTCCGCCGCCGGCTGGACGCGCTTGACCAGCGCTACGCTCTGCCCCGCCCATAGCGACAACGAGCCGACGTCCCCGGTCGCGCCCTCGAGGGCCATCTCGGACGAGTACCGAACCAGCGGCTCACCGGAGGCCAGATGTGCCACCGCCTCGCCCTCCCCCGGGCGAGCGCCGGACGCCGGCCGGCCCGCCGTCTCCCACGCGTCCGAGGTCGAGTTCCGCAGAGCCCGGTGCGGGGCGTTCGGCCACCCCACGTCGTAGAGGTTCGCGTACCACTCCGCATCGGTCTCGGCCGCGCCGATCAGGCGCCGCCGGTACTCGGCGTGCACCGGCGACTCTTCGGCGAGCAGAAACCTGGTGCCGACCCACGCCGCCTGCGCGCCGAGGGCGAGCACCGCCGCGACACCGCGCGCGTCGCCGATGCCCCCGGCGGCAATTACCGGAACCGGCGCAACCGCGTCGACCACGGCGGGAACCAGCGGCAGCGTCGCCACCGTACCGAGGACGTGACCACCGGACTCCCATCCCTGCGCGACGATCACATCGGCCCCGCCATCGGCGGCGCGCCGCGCCTCTTCCGCACTGCCGACCGTATGCATGAGGAGCGCGCCGGCGTCATGCACCCGCTCGACGTAGGGAGCGGGATCGCCCCAGGTGAGCGACACGATCCGCAGCCCGGCGGCAAGCGCCCGATCGACCCGGCGGTGCATGTCCCATTCGAGCACGAAGTTCCCGCCGAACGGGCGGTCGGTGAGGGCGGCGGTGTCTGTGACCGCGCTGCCGACGTCCGCGACCCAGGTCAGCGCCACCGTGCCAAGCGCGCCGGCGTTCGATACGGCCGCCGCGAGTCGCGCGTTCGCGGCCGACCCCATCGGCGCCTGGACGATCGGTTGCTCAATCCCGAGCAGTTCGCATACCTGGGTCGACATCAGGTGTTGTCTTTCGGTCGTCGTCTCTGGGAGGATCGAGCCGTGGACGCCGTGTCTACCACCTTCTACGCCACCATGCCCAGCCCCGTCGGGGAGCTGCTGCTGACGGCGTCATCCGCTGGGCTCACCGGGGTGTACCTGCCGGCTGAACGTGACCGACCCGAACCTGGTTGCGAGCTCAGCCCCGGGCGGTTCGAAGCCTGCCGCCGTCAGCTGGAGGAATACTTCGCCGGCGACCGCGTCACGTTCTCGCTGCCGCTGGCACCGCCCGGCACACCATTTCAGCAACAGGTGTGGAAGGAACTCGTCGGGATCGGATACGGCACCACGATCTCTTACACCGAACTGGCGCGCCGGGTCGGACGGCCTCGCTCGCAGCGGGCCGTCGGCGGCGCCAACGGTCGCAACCCGGTCTGCATCGTTGTCCCGTGTCACCGCGTCGTCGGCGCCAACGGCGCACTCACCGGTTACAGCGCCGGCGTCGACGCCAAGCGGTGGCTGCTCGATTTTGAGCGGGCGACCGCCGCGCGCGCGAACTGACGATCCGAGCTGTTTGCCGACCCGATCGGCCGCGCGGACATCAGCCCGCGCGCCGGTACCGTCGCAGGGCGGCGATCAGCTGTTCGTCCGGCAGCCCGTACGCCGTCACGCCATCGCGGCCGACCATCGTGCCAGCGGCCAGGATGGCGTTCACGATCGCCTCCTCTGTGCACTCAACCACGGCGTCGAACAAACCCGTGATGTAGGTGTCGGACAGCATCTCGAGTGGCACCGTGATCGGCGCTTCCGGGCCGGGCTCGCCGGCCGTGATGGCTCGGTTGCCGGTCGCGAAGCAGAAGAACAGATCGCCGCTGCTGTGTTCTCCGACGCCGCCCGTACGCCCGACCCCGAGACCCGCGCGCTGTGCGAGCCGGGTGCACTGCATCGGCAGCAGCGGAGCATCCGTGGCGACGATCACGATGATCGAGCCCGATCCCTCGGCGACGCGGGCGCCACCGGGCGGCGGAATCTCGCCGGGCAGCGGAATCTCGCCCGGGCCTAGCTCTCTGCCTACGGGCGCGCCGTTGACGGCAAAGCGCTCGCGACGACCGTGGTTGGCCTGGACGAGCACGCCGACCGTGTAGCCGCCCTCCGAGGCTGGCCGCACCCGCGATGCCGTGCCGATCCCTCCCTTGAAGCCGTGGCAGATCATCCCCGTGCCACTGCCGACGGAGCCCTCGGACACCCGTCCCGTCCCCGCTTGCGCGATCGCCTCATGCACATGGACCGGCTTGACGTGAAAGCCGTTGATGTCGTTGAGCATCCCGTCCCAGGTCTCTCCCACGACCGGGAGGCTCCACCAGTAGCCGGGCTGCGGACCCCGCTCCTGCAACTCGTGCGCGATCAGTGCGTCGCGCACGACGCCGACGCTGTGCGTATTGGTCAGGGCGACCGGGGTGGTCAGCATCCCGGACTCGCGAACCCACTCGAGGCCGGTCAGCTCACCGTTGCCGTTGAGGCGGTGGGCACCGGCGAACAGCGGCTCCCTCCAGAGCGGTCCCGGAGGCGCGATCACCGTCACGCCGGTGCGAATCGGGCCCCTGCCGACTTCAAGCGGGCCATCACCGTCGATCAGCGTCGTGTGACCCACCCGCACACCGGCCACGTCGGTGATCGCGTTGTGCGGCCCTGGCGTTCCATCGCCGATGACGATCCCGGCTTCGCGCGCGCGCATCCGTTCGCCGGGCCGACTCACCTCTCGGACTCACTCATCCCGCGCACACGGTAGCGCGCACGGTGGTCGCATCAGGGGACCAGCACAGCTATCACACGCCGATCATGAAATCTTTTGCAGAAATGGTCTTGTCAAATGTCGATGAAATGGTATGCTCGGGCCGCTCGTCGAGAGTTCAGGCATGTACGACTACGGGTTCTTCTCCTACGACTCCAAGGCGGACTTCCTCCGGCGCTCCGAGGAGTACTGGAACCCGGACAAGACGCGCTTCTGGCAGGAGGCCGGCATCGATCTGGTGATCGATCGGCGCGAGGGCTATCTGTTCTGGGACATGGCCGGGCGCCGTCTGATCGACCTGCATCTCAACGGCGGCACGTTCAACCTTGGCCACCGCAATCCCGAGCTGATCGCGACGCTCGAACAGGCGATGGGCCGCTTCGACATCGGCAACCACCACTTCCCGTCGCTGGCGCGAACCGCCCTCGCCGAGGCGCTGGTCGCGACGTGCCCGCCCAATATGAGCCGGGTGGTGTACGGCTCAGGCGGCGGCGAGGCCACCGACATCGCGATCAAGACCGCGCGCCACACACGCCAGCGACGCAAGATCGTCTCGATCCGCAAGGGCTACCACGGCCACACGGGGCTGGCGCTGGCGACCGGCGATGAACGCTTCTCAACGTTGTTCCTGTCCGACTATCCCGACGAGTTCGCGCAGGTCCCATTCAACGACCTCACCGCGATGGAGGACGCGCTCCGTGGCAACGACGTCGCCGCGGTGATCATCGAGTCGATTCCGGCGACCTACGGGTTCCCGCTCCCCGAGCCCGGCTATCTGCAGGCGGTCAAGCGCCTGTGCGAGCAATACGGCGCGCTGTATATCGCTGACGAGGTACAGACCGGGCTGATGCGCACCGGGGAGATGTGGGCCGTCGCCAAAGCCGGGATCGAGCCGGACATCATGGTGATCGGCAAGGGCATCACCGGCGGGATGTACCCGATCGCCTGCACGGTCGTGTCCGAGGAGTGCTCGCAGTGGCTGAGTGAGGACGGATTCGGCCACATCTCCACCGGCGGAGGGGCCGAGCTCGGGTGCATCGTGGCGCTCAAGGTGCTCGAGATCACCAGCCGTCCCGAGGTGCGCTCGATGGTGCACTACATCGCGGACCGCTTCCGCCTCGGGCTTCGGGCGCTCCAGGAGCTGTATCCGGACTGGCTGGTGGGGATCCGCCAGGACGGCGTCGTGATCGGCCTTGAGTTCGATCACCCTGAAGGGGCGAAGATCGTGATGCGCCATCTCTACGAGCACGGCGTGTGGGCGATCTTCTCGACGCTCGATCCGCGCGTCCTTCAGGTCAAGCCGGGGATCCTGCTCGGCCCCGACCTGGTCGATGAGGTCCTCGACCGGACCGGCGTCGCACTCGAGCTTTCGTATGCGGAAGTCCGCGGCGGAGCGCCGCGTAGAGCCGTGGCGGTGAGCGCATGAGCACCCGTGAGGGCGGCGTCGTCGACGCGTATCGCACGGAGACACCGGGCGCTCCGCGCGCGCGGATGATGCTCCAGCGCGCGCGCTGGTCGGCGACTGCGTTCGCTGACTATCGACCGGACCAAATCCGAAATATTGTCAATGCGGTCGCCGAGGCCGGGTTCCAAAACGCCGAAAGATTTGCCCGGCAGACGGTCGAGGAGACGGGCATGGGCGTGGTCGAGCACAAGCGGATCAAGAACGAGGCGTGCTCCCGCGGTCTCGTGGAGCGATACGCAGCGCGTGACTACGCGAGCGTTCGGATCGACCCTGAACGCCGGATCGTGCAGGTGCCCAAGCCCGCCGGCGTCATCTTTGCGCTGACGCCATCGACCAACCCGATCGCGACCGTCTACTTCAAGGTCCTGCTCGCGCTGATGACGCGGAACGCGATCGTGGTCTCCCCCCATCCGATGGCCAAGAAGGTGTCAGTCGACGCGGTTCGGGTGATGTCGCAGGCCGCGGTCGGCGCCGGCGCGCCCGATGGCTGTATCCAGATCGTCGAGGAGCCCACGATCCCGCTGATCGAGGCGCTGATGGCCGATCCCGGCACCGACGTGATCGTCGCGACCGGCGGCACCGCCGTGGTGAGAGCCGCGTATCACTCCGGCAACCCAGCGCTCGGGGTCGGACCCGGGAACGTGCCTGCGTTCGTCGACGCGAGCGCCGACATCGGCCGCGCCGCCAGGTGCCTCGTCGAGTCCAAGGCGTTCGACAACTCGATCCTGTGCACGAACGAGTCAACGGTGATCGCCGAGGAGCGGATCGCCGACCGGCTTTGCTCGGAGCTGCGCAGCGCCGGAGCCGCGATCCTCGACGAGGAGCAGACGTCCCGCATCCGTGCGACCTGCTACCCCGAGGGGCGGATCAACGTGTCGCTGGCCGGCAAGGATGCGGTCGCCCTCGCGCAGCTGGCCGAGATCAGCGTCCCTTCCCAGACGCGGGTGCTCGTCGCCCCCTTTGAGATGATCGCCCCCGAGGAGCCGCTCGCGCGCGAGAAGCTGTTCCCGCTGCTGGGGATGGTCCGGGTGCCGCACGCACAGCGCGGCATCGACGCCGCCCGCGCAATGCTGCGCATCGGCGGCGCCGGCCACTCCGCGGTGATCCACTCACACACGCCGGCTACGGTGCTCGCCTACGGATCGGCGCTCAAGGTCCTGCGCGTGACCGTCAACGCGCCGGGGAGCATCGGCTCGGCCGGCCTCGAGACCCACCTGCCGCTGACGATGACCGTGGGCACGGGCTTCTTCGGCCGCTCCTCTCTGACCGAGAGTCTGCACCCCGATCACCTCGTGCAGTGGACGCAGGTCGCGTACGCCTCCGATCCCAGCGAGCGGTTCGACGACTTCACCGGCCTCCAGCCCTGGTCAGCGCTTCCCACCGCACCCCCGGTCACCGCACCCGTCGCGGCACCCCTCGCCGCGTCGGCTTCGATGCCTTCGGAGAGCCCTGGAGGCATCTCGCGCGAGGAGCTGCGTCAGCTGATCATCGCTGAGCTACGCGAGGTCGTGCGAGGTTAGCGATGGCCGAGCTTCGGTCCGCGATCTTCATCGATCAGCTGCAGCCGCAGACGATGTGCTATCTCGGCACCTGGATCCGCGGACGGCTGCCACGAACCGGGATGGCGGCCGGCGTGATCGAGATCGCCCCCGGGCTCGATATCGAGCCGCTGACCGACGTCGTACTCAAGTACACCAAGGCGCAGGCGGGAATCCTGGTCGTCGAGCGACAGTTCGGTTATCTGGAGTTCCACTCGCGCTCTACCTCGGAGGTCGAGTCGGCCAGCCAGGCGGTACTCGACTCGCTGGGTGCGGTGCCGTCCGATGCGACGCCGCCCACGATCCTCGCCGCGAAACTGGTCTCGCGCCTGGACCACCAGCACGCGTTTCTGATCAACCGCAACAAGCTCGGGTCGATGGCGCTGGCCGGCGAGTCGCTGTTCGTGCTCGAGATGCAGCCGGCCTCGTACGCGATCCTCGCGACGAACGAGGCGGAGAAGGCCTCGGCGATCAAGGTCGTGGACTACCGGATGATCGGCGCGACGGGTCGGGTGTACCTGACCGGGCCGGAAGCGGACGTGCGCGCGGCGGCGGACGCTGCGACCGCGGCCCTCGGAGGCCGGCTGTGAGCGACGCCGATCGCGACCAGGAGATGCGCCGGATGGCCCGCGAGGTCCTCGGCGAACTCGTGCCGGGGATCCTTGGTCAGGCCGCGAACGGCAACGGTGTCTCGAGTGGACACACGAACGGTGTCTCCAACGGGCACGCGAACGGTGTCTCCAATGGGCACGCGAACGGTGTGCACCGCGGGCGCACGCCGATCATCGATCAGCCGGCCGGCCCGGTCCCGCAGGTCCCCGCCCCGCCAACCCCAGCGGTGCTTCGCCCCTCCACCTGGAACCGCCCCGCGGCGCCCGGCGAGATCATCGGTCAGCCCGGCCCCAGGGGCGCCGCCCCCGCACCGGTCCGAGCGAAAGCTCAGCCCGCTTCCATCCCGCCGCCGCGAGCCGCTGCTCGACCCGCTCCCGCCTCCACCCCACCTTCGTCGACTCCGCCGGCCCGCGCTCAGCACTCGCCCGCCCCCAACCCGACTGCCCAGAACACAACCGCGCCGGCCCGGAACGCCATCGCGAATCCCGGAGCCGACGCGCGCGTCGAGGTAGTCGCGATCGACAGCGACGACGATTTGATGCTGTTCGTACGTCAGCTGGTCAGCCGCATCGCCAATCCCCGCGACCGGCTCGCGATCCACACCGGCAAGCTGCGCTTCAGCCTGCGATCTCGCGCCGGCTCGGCGTCCGCGGGCACGCCGGTGCGCGCGGACCCGGTGACGCGAATCGCAAAGGGGGTGGTGACCGAGCGCGTGATCCGTGAGGTGGCCGACGCGGGGACGCGACTGGTGCTGGCGCCCGGAACGGTCCTGACGCCACTGGCGCGCGAGCGGGCGCAGGCGCTTGGCGTCGAGATCGAGCGGGAGCGCAAATGACGAACGGGGCGGTGACGCCGGGATGCTGAAGGGGACGGTGATCGGATCGGTGTGGTCGACGCGGCGGGTGGATGGGATCCCGCGCGGCGCCTTCCTCGAGGTCGCGCCCGATGGCGGCTCGCCGCTCGTGGCCTTCGACGTCCTTGGCAGTGGGATCGGAGAACGAGTCCTGATCGCCACCGGCTCGGTCGCATCGAGCTGGCTCGGGTCCGACCACCCACCGATCGACGCATTGATCATCGGCTCGCTCGACCTCTCGTCCGAACCGGACCGCGGCGAGCCGGCAAACCACACCGAGGACTAAGGAGAAAGCGAGATGAATGAAGCGCTCGGCATGATCGAGACGAAGGGCTATGTGGCCGCACTGGCCGGCGCGGACGCGATGGTCAAGGCGGCCAACGTGACGATTGTGTCCCGGCAGGAAGTCGGAGACGGTCTGGTCGCAGTCGTGGTGCGCGGTGACGTGGGCGCCGTCAAGGCGGCAACCGAGGCCGGCTCTGAGACCGCGTCGACCGTCGGCGAGCTGATCGCGGCGCACGTGATCCCGCGGCCGCACGCCGAGGTGGATCAGCACTTCGGCGTCGGCGGCTAATCGATCTCGATGTCCGCTTCGCCCGAGACTCCGGTCGAGCTCCGGGTCTATCTGCCGATCCCCGATCTGGGGGCGCAGTTCGCTGCGTACCTCGGCACCCCGACCCGGGCGCGCGGCTATCCGCCCATCGAGGGCGAACATGCGCTGATCGTCGAGGTCGCACCGGCACTCGCGATCGAGCGCATCATCGACCTGGCGCTGAAGGCGGTGCCCGAGGTCGAGCCGGGGATCCATTTCGTGGAGCGCCAGTTCGGGGTGCTGGAGGTTCATGCTCCCGATCCGGAGCACGTGGAGCGCGCCGGCGCCGCGATCCTCGCCGGGATCGGCGCGACCGCGCAGGACACGCTGCGTCCAAGGCTGCTGTACATGGACGTGATCGCGAACATCACCGACCAGCACGCGGTGATCATCAACCGCAACCGCGAGGCGTCGATGGTGCTTCCGGGCCAGACGCTGCTGGTGGTCGAAATGGCACCCGCGCTGTTCGCCGCGGTGGCGGCAAACGCCGCCGAGCAGGTCGCATCGGCGCTGACGCTCGTCAGCGTCTCGATGATCGGGGCGGCCGGGCGCCTCTACCTCGCCGGAAGCACCTCGGATATCGTCAAGGCTCGCGAAGAGATCGTCCGGGTTTTGGAGGCCGTTACCGGACGCGACCATTGAAGGCGGAGATGATCGAGGAGCAGCAGCGCATCGAAGAGCTGGCGAGGGCCGCGCTTGAGCCGTTCGGGCTCGACCCGGATAGCACGGTCACACTGTGCAACGTCTCGGAGAATCACACTTACCGCGTCGAGGAGCCCTCGAGCGGCCGCAGCTTCGCACTTCGAGTGCATCGCCCGGGCTACCGGAACGTCGCCCAGATCGAGTCCGAGCTCACCTGGCTAGATGCCCTGCGCGACGACGAGGTGGTTGAGACTCCGCCCGCCGTGCGGGCCCCGGACGGGCGCCGTGTCGTCTCGGTCGGGGTGCCCGGTATCGACGCGCGCAACGTGGTTGTGTTCGACTGGTTGCCCGGCACACCGCCTGACCTCGACGAGGGCCAGGCCGCGATCGGGCAGTTCAAGACGCTCGGCTCGATCTCAGCGCGGATGCACGGCCACGTTCGCGCCTGGCGTCGGCCCGCCGACTTCACGCGGCCGCGCTGGGACTACGACTACTCGATCGGGCCGCTCGGCCACTGGGGCCCGTGGCGGGACGGGCTCGGCATCGGCCCCGAAGAGCTTGCGCTGCTCGAACGACTCGATGCGACGGTCGCGGCCCGGCTCGAGCGCTATGGCCAGGACGAGAACCGTTTCGGACTCGTGCACGCGGACTTCCGGCTCGCGAACCTGCTGGTCGACGGCGACCGAGTCGTCGTTATCGACTTCGACGACTGCGGGTTCTCGTGGTACGCGTACGACTTCGCCACCACGATCACGTTCATCGAGGAGGACCCGCGCGTGCCGGAGTGGCGCGAGGCCTGGGTCGAGGGGTATCGCTCGGTGGCGGAGCTCGAGCCGGCCGCCGAGGCCGAGCTGGAGACGTTCGTGATGATGCGGCGGCTGCTGATCGTCGCCTGGATCGGGTCGCACCACACGTTCGCGCCGGAGGCTGCCGAGCTCGGCGTCCCGTACACGAACATCACGTGCGAGCTGGCCGAGGCGTACCTATCAACCCACGCGACCCGCTAGGAGAGGCTGCACTGTGTTCACCCCGATAACCGGCCGGAGCGTTCTTATCACCGGCGGGACCAAAGGCATCGGCAGGGGGATCGCCGCGGTATTCCTCGCGGCCGGTGCCCGGGTCACCGTCGTCGGTCGCGATCCCGCGGTCGGAGCGCAGGCCGCCGCCGAGCTGGCCGCCGACGGCGGAGAGGTGGCGTATGTGTGTGCCGACGTCGGGGTGGCGGCGGACACCGAGCGCATGGTGGCCGAGGCGGTCGATCGCTTCGGCGGTCTCGACGTGCTGTGCGCCAACGCCGGGGTGTTCCCGGACGCCAAGCTCAAGGACATGACCGAGCAGGACATCGACTCGATCTTCGCCACCAACATCAAGGGCACGATGCTGACGGTGAAGGCGGCCGTGCCCGCGCTGACGGAGAGCGGGCATGGGCGGGTGATCCTCACCTCATCGATCACCGGGCCGGTCACCGGCTTTCCCGGCTGGTCGCACTACGGCGCGACGAAGGCGGCGCAGCTCGGTTTCATGCGCACCGCGGCGATCGAGCTGGCCTCCAGCGGCATCACCATGAACGCCGTGCTGCCCGGCAACATCGTGAGCGAGGGATTGACCGAGCTCGGGCCGGAGTACCGCGAGAAAATGGAGTCCTCGATCCCGATGCGCAAGCTCGGAACCGTCGCGGATATTGGCAACGCGGCGCTCTTCCTCGCCACCGACGAGGCCGCCTACATCACCGGCCAGACGATCATCGTCGACGGGGGCCAGACCCTGCCCGAGTCGCTCCTGGCGCTCGAGGCCCAGTAGCGGATGGCCGCGAGCTTCCGAGGCTCGCAGCTTCCGCTCTCGCTCGGCCCGGCGGCGGCTGAACTCCGGGATCGGCTGCTGGGCGAGATCTCCTCGGGCAAGCTCTCGCCCGGGCAGCGGCTCGGCGCCGAGCGCGAGATAGCCGAGCGGTTCGGTGTCTCGCGCAGCACCGTGCGAGCCGCGCTCGACGACATGGCTCGCAGTGGCGCGATCCGGCGTGCGCGCGGGCGCACCGGCGGGATCTTCGTCGCCGAGCGCAAGGTCGAACGGGACCTCACGAGTCTGGCGAGCCTGCCCGCGTACCTGCGCCGCTCGGGATTCCAGTCCGACGCTCGGGTGATCTCGACCGGGATTATCGGATCCGACGGCGAGCTGGCGGCGGCGCTCGGACTGGGGCCCGACGAGTTGGCGCACGAGGTCGTTCGCGTGCGCCTGGCCGACGGTGAACCGATCTCGCTCGAGCGCGCGACCTTTCCCGCCGACCGTTTCCCGGATCTCCTCGACCGCTCGTTGAGCGGATCCCTGTACGAGCTGTTCACCACCGAGTACGGCGTCGAGGCCGGCGAGGCGGAGGAGCGGATCGAGCTCATCAGCGCCGGACCGTCCGAGGCGAGGCTGCTGGGCGTGCCCGAGGGCGCTCCGCTGGTTGCCATCACGCGCACCACCTGGGACTCGGACGGGGTCGCGTTCGAGCACTCGCACGACCTGTTCCGGGGAGATCGCGTGCGAATCGTGGTGCGCGCGAGGGCGGCGCCGCAGACCGCCAGCGTCGTGGCGTCGGCGGTGGAGGTCCGCTGAGCTGCCGGCTCTCGAGACCGCGGGCGATCAGGCGTAGGCGGCCGGACGGCGATCCGCCCACGGCAGCGCCTGCTCGAGCTGCGCCGCCACCCGGAGCAGCACCGCCTCGTCGGGGGCGAGCAACTGCACCCCGACCGGCAGCCCGTCGACCTCACCGATCGGCAGCGTGATCGCCGCCCACCCGGTGGCGTTCGCCACCGTGGTCCAGCCGGTCATGGAGAACTCGACGTCGAAGAACGCGTCGACCGTGCCGCGCGATACCGACAGCGATCCCGGGGGTGGCGGGAGCACGTTTAGCGTCGGGGCCAGCAGGACGTCGCCGTGCTCGAAGGCGCCGGCCGCCCGGCGCGTCTGGGCGTGGAGGTTGTCGATCGCAGTGGCGTGGTCGACGGCGCTCAATGCGAGCCCTTCCCGCAGCATGTCCCACGTGACCGGCTCGAGTTCGTCCTCCACCGGTGCACGCCCGAGTTCCTCGGTCAGCCATCCGAACGTCGCGGCGTTATCGACGGCGTGGAATATCGAGATCGAGCGACGTACCACCTCCGGATCGAACTCAGGGGCCCCCGGCTGCACATCGTGACCGAGTTCCTCGAGCGCGCGCGCCGCCCGGTCGGCGACCTCCTGGACCCTCGGATCGACCTCGCCTGGGAACGGCGGGCCCTCCGCGTGCATGATGTGCAGCCTTCCGGGATCGGCACCGACCTCGTTCACGAACGGCCGCTGCGGCGGTGGCGCCGTGTACGGGTCGCCCGGCCCGGGGCCCGCCACGACGTCGAGCAGCAGCGCCGTGTCGCGCACGGTCCGAGTGAGCGCGTGCTTGTTGACCAGGCCGTCGAGCATCTGGCCGGACATCGGGCCGAGCGTGCTGCGCCCGCGACGTGGCTTGAGTCCCACCAGCCCGCAGCACGACGACGGCATCCGGATCGACCCAGTGCCGTCCCCGCCCGAGGCGGCACCGATCAGCCGAGCGGACACGGCCGCGGCGGATCCCCCGCTCGACCCGCCGGGTGACACGGCGTGGTTCCACGGATTCAGCGTCGGTCCCGACAGTGCAGGCTCGGTGGCGCAGTGGTTGCCGAACTCGGGCGTGTTCGTGCGCCCGCAGATGATCAGGCCGGCGGTGAGGTAGCGCTCCACCGTCCACGCGGTCTCGCTCGCCACGTGATCCCGCAGCGCGCGCGAGCCCATCCGCTCGGGCCTTCCGGCCTGCGGCTCAGCGAGGTCCTTGAGCAGGAACGGGACGCCCGCCAGGGGGCCGTCCGGCAGCGGACCAGCGGCGGCCGCGCGAGCCTCCTCGAACTGCTCGTCGACGAGGATGTTCAGCTCCGGCGCACTCTCCAGACGCGCGATCGCGGCATCGACCAGCTCGAGCGCCGAGACCTCGCCGCTGCGCACCAGCGCGGCCTGCTCGGTCACGTCCTTTGCCATCAGCTCCGCGGACACGGCCGCACTCTAACCAAAGCGCCGGCCTCGGCGACTCCTTTCTGAATCAGCCACGTCGGTTCGAGGTCCGTCAGCCAGGTCGGTCTCCAGTTCCGCGTCGGCGTCCTCGGGCTTATCGATGTCGATCACAACGACGGTCTTGGTCTCCGTGAAGAACAGCCGGATGCAAGTGAAGCCGTACTCGACGTGATCCGGTTGGGGAAGCCCGGCTTCCTCGAGCAGGTTCCGCATCTTCGTCTCGGCCTCGATCTTCTGAGCCAGGGTTGCCATGACCGAAGCTTGCTCCAGATCCCTGCAACGGAACAAGACATAGTCGTGCCAACTCTGTGCCAACTACGTCACGTAACTCCGCGACTCGAGGTGCTGCACGTATCAACGACTCCGGCACGCCGCTCGTATCGCCCGTGCCGTCAGAATACGACGTATCACGTAGTATCGCAAGACGAAATATACGTTTGACGTAGTACGCGAGGTGTAGTACGGTCAAAGGCGTGACCGACCCAACGACCCTCATTCTCACCAGCCTGTCCTCCGGCGAGCGGCACGGCTATGCACTTCAACAGGACATCGAGCGCTTCGCGGGCGTGCGGCTCGGGCCCGGCACGCTGTATGGAGCGATCAGTCGCCTCGAGGAGCGCGGCCTAATCGAGCCCGTCGGCGCCGCCGGCCGCCGGCGCCCGTACCGCCTGACCGCCTCCGGCGTGGAAGCGCTGGAAAGCTCGCTGCGTCAGATGCGCACAATCGTCGAGGAGGGCACCGCCGGGCTAGCCCACCGTCCCGTTCCAGGGCGGCACGCCGCGGGAGCTGCGCTATGAGCGTCGATCGGAGCGTCGAGCGCCTGCTCCGGTGGTATCCAGCCAGCTGGCGCGCGCGGTATGGCGAGGAGCTCGCCGAGCTGATCGTCGACATGAGCGACGGCAAGCGCCTTCCTTGGCGCTTGCGCGCAGACGTGGCCGCGGCGGGAACCCGTGAGCGACTGCGCGTCCCGCGTATCGGGGATCCACGTAGCGGCGGACGGCTCGTGCTGTGGGCGTGGGCGATCTTCATCCTCGCCGGACTGGTCGTCGCCAAAACGAGTGAGCACTGGCGGTCTGCATTACCGCCGGGCAGTCACCCGGTCGCCTCGGCCGCATTTGTCGCACTGACCGTGCTGGCAGCCGCTACTGCGGCGCTCGTGTTCGCGGGGATCGCACTCACCCTCCCGAGCCTCGTAGCGTTTCTGCGGTCGGGAGGGTGGCCACAGATCCGCCGCTGGATCCTCGCGGCCGCGTCGCTCACTGCGGCCCTCGTGGCCGGCACCGCAGGTCTCGCAGCCTGGGCGCACGGGCTCTCGCCCCACGCCCGCAACGGGCATGACGGACTCTACGGCGCGGCTTTCCTGACCTGGGCCACCCTCGCCGCCGGCACCCTGCTCGCGTGGACCAAGGCTGCCACGGGCACCGCCGACCACCTCAGCCTCGGCCCGAGAACGTTACTGCTGCACGCTCACCTGACGAGAGCGATCGCCCCCCTGATGGCTGTCATGACCGTCGCGACCGTGGCCTGGTGGTTCGCCGTCGCCATCGTGATGCCGGGCGCGCTTACGGGAGCACCAGCGATCCCCCACGCCTCACCTTTCGTGCCAGCGCTCTTCGTGGCCACAGTCCTCATGATGCTGGCCACCACGCTCGCTACCGCCGGTGCCCGTCGTGCCCAAACGGTATAGCTCCTAACAGACGCCGCAGGCGACAAGGCGGGGAACCACGCTCAGCTGGCGGCCTTCTTCACGAGCCGGGCGATCTTCTTCTCCTCGGCAGCGGTCAGTTGTTTGAGCGCGAAGTAGGTCGGCCACATGTTGCCGTCGTCGAGGTCGGCCTTGTCGCTGAACCCGAACGTCGCATACCTCGCCTTGAATTTCGCCGCGCTCTGGAAGAAGCAGACGACCTTGCCATCCTTGGCATACGCCGGCATCCCGTACCAGGTCTTCGGCGACAGGGACGGCGCGCTCGCCTTGACGATCGCGTGGAGCCGCTCGGCCATGGCGCGATCGGGTTGCGGCATCTCGGCGATTTTGCCGAGCACCGCGCTCTCCCCGTCTTCGCCCCGCGCTTGCGCCTTGCGCTCCTGTACGAGCTCCTTCATCGCGGCGCGCTCCTCGGCCGACAGTACGTCGGGCGACTTGCTCGTCGCGGTGGTGCGCTCGGTGCGCTTCTGTGTCTCGTTCTTTTGACTCATCGCAACCCCGTTCGCGACTCCGGCCTTGTGAGCACCAAGCGCCGCGGCGGAGAAGACATCCTAGACCCGACGCTAGACACGTCGCCGGGCTGCTTGAGTGGTCTCGGCGACCGTGAGATGTGCCCGTTCGAGGTGACCTCGGTCGCCGGCCTACTCGCGGGCGATCATCGCGGCGGCGGCGCGTTCAAGGTCGACGTAGGGGTCGCCGCTGACGTCGACGGCGACCGCCCTGATCGTGCCTCCGGTGAACGACCACGGCCGTTCGCCGGGGTAATCGTCGGTGATGTTGCTGATCGCCCGCCCGACTGTCAGGTCGGTCCCAGACAGCCCAAACGCCGACGGCTGTGTTTTGATCCGTCCCTCGCCGACCTTCCGCTCGCCGTGGAACAGGGAGACGATCCCGGTGGAGACGCCGGGTGGGTCCTCCCCGTCCTTCTCGAACGATGCAGACAAGATCAGGTTCTCACCGGTGGGGATGTCATCGGTCGCGACGACTTGTTGTTCGAGCATGCCGACGAAGTTGTAGACGTAGTGCAGCCGGTCGTCCTTGATGTACAGAGCGTGGCCGCCGAAGTGTGAGCCCTGGGCGAACAGCACCCCGCTCGCGCCCGGAGCCGGAATGTCGAGGACCGCGCCGACGATGTAGTTGCGGTTGCGGATGTTGACCGACTGCGCCTCCGGCACGCCGGCGACGCCGGGGAAGTACTGGTAGCGGTCGCGCGGGCTCGTGAGCTGGGGCCGCGGTGTGTTGAGGATCTCGACCGCGGAGCGGTCATCGAGCGGGAACGCACCGTTGGCGCCGGCCTCGGCGAACCACAGGTTGATGAGCTCCCGCAGCTTGTCCGGCTGCTGGGTGGCGAGGTCGTGCAGCTCCGCTTGATCCTCGTCGACGTGGTAGAGCTCCCAGGTATCGTCGTTGAAGTGGCTCCACCCGCTGATCGTCGGATGAGTGCTGACCGCCTTCCAGCCGTCGTGCCAGATCGCCCGGGAGCCGAGCATCGAATAGAACTGCGTCTTGCGAGCACCCGGCGCGTCCCCGTCGTTGAAGCTGTAACGCATGCTGGTCCCGTCGAAGTTGCTCTGCACGTGGCCCTTGATCGTCTCGGGCGTTTGCACGCCGAGACAGTCGAGGACCGTCGGCACGATGTCGATCGCGTGGTGGTACTGGTGGCGGATCTCGCCCTTCGCGGTGATCGCCTTGGGCCACGAGATGATGCACGGGTCGCTGGTTCCTCCGTTGAACTCGTAGCGCTTCCACATCTTGAACGGCGTGTTGAACGCCATCGCCCAGCCGTTTGGGTAGTGGTTGTAGGTCTTGGGGCTTCCGAGATCGTCGAGCAGCGCAAGGTTGGCTTCGACGTCGTCGGGGACCCCGTTGAAGAACTTGTTCTCGTTGACCGAGCCGTTGGGGCCGCCCTCGCCGCTGGCACCGTTGTCGGACACGAGCACGATCAGCGTGTTCTCGAGTTGCTCGGTCTCCTCGAGGTAGGCGACGAGTCGACCGATCTGGTGATCGGCGTGGGCGAGGAACCCCGCGTACACCTCGGCCATGCGCGAGAACAGCCGCTTCTCGTCCGCGGACAGCGAGTCCCAAGGTCGCGTGGTGTCGACCGCGGGGAACGGCTGACCATCCGGGCCGGTACGCGTCTGCGGGGTCCCAATCGGATTGATCGGGGGAAGCTGTGTGTCCGCCGGAACGATCCCGAGCTGCTTCTGGCGCGCGATTGTCTGCTCGCGCATCGCCTCGTAACCCGCGTCGAATCGTCCCTTGTACTTGTCGATCCACTCTCGCGGCGCTTGGTGCGGCGCGTGGCAGGCGCCCGGGGCGTAGTACAGACAGAACGGCTTGTCCGGAGCGACCGCTTTCGCGTCCTTGATGAATTCGAGCGCCCTATCAGTGAGATCCTCGGTCAGGTGGTAGCCATCCTCCGGCTGAGCCGGCGGGTCGACCGGATGGTTGTCGTAGATCAGGTCGGGATGCCACTGGTCGGTTTCGGCGCCGAGGAACCCGTAGAAGCGCTCGAACCCCCGTCCCCCGGGCCAGTTGCGCCGGGTCGAGGCCAGATGCATCTCATCGGTCGGACAGAGATGCCACTTCCCGGTCATGTATGTGTTCCAGCCGAGCTCGCCGAGGATCTCGGGCAGCATCCCGTTCTCCGGCGGGATCATCCCGCTCGCGTTCGGAAACCCGATCGCGGCCTCGGTGATGCAAGCCATGCTGTTGCGCGTGTGGTTGCGTCCCGTGAGCAGGCAGGACCGCGTCGGCGAGCACAGCGCCGTCGTGTGCCACTGCGTGTACCGCAAGCCCTGCGCTGCGATTCTGTCTATGTTGGGCGTCTCGACGGGACCGCCGTAGCACCCGATCGCCGAGAAGCCGACGTCGTCCAGCACGATGTACAGCACGCTCGGCGCACCGTCGGGAGCCTTCGGCGGCTCAAACGGCGTCCAGTCAGGCTCCGAGTCACGGATGTCAACGTTGATGATGCCCTTGAACGGCTTGCTCACGGGAACCTCGATTTCACGGTGGATGTCGACCAGATCAAGCTTCGGCGCCAGACTCGCAGGCCCGGGCGAGCGGACATCACCCGAACCAGATGATTGCCCAGCGCGGGCCGCCTCCAGTTATCGTCTCCCCAACTCATGAAGGTGGTCATCATCGGGGCAGGATTCGGCGGGATCGCGGCCGCGGTCGAACTGGCGAGGAACGGAATCACCGACGTGACGATCCTCGAGAAGGCGTCGGATTTCGGGGGCACGTGGTTCCACAACAGCTATCCCGGCGCTGCGTGCGACGTCCCGAGTCACCTGTATTCGTTCTCCTATGCGCAGCGACGCGACTGGTCGAGGCTGTGCTCGCCCCGGCGTGAGATTCTCGATTACGTGCACGAGGTCGCCCGCGACCTCGGAGTGGATCGACTGATCGTGACCGGCAGTGCGGTCACGGCGTGCCGCTGGGACGACACGGCCTGTCGATGGCACGTCACGACCGAGCGGGGCGACGTCCACGAGTCGGACGCGATCGTGATCGCCACCGGCCAGCTCCACAAACCGTCGGTCCCAGACATCGAGGGTGCCGGGACGTTTGCGGGACATTGCTTCCACTCGGCCGAGTGGGATCACGGCTATGACCTGACCGGCAAGCGGGTCGCGGTGGTCGGCACCGGCGCCAGCGCGGTGCAGTTCGTCCCTGAGATCGCCGACCAGGTTCAGAAGCTGATGGTGTTCCAGCGAACGGGCAACTGGTTTCTCCCGCGCAAGAACCGACCGTACCCGGCCACGTTCAAGGCGCTGGTCAGATACGTGCCTGGGGTGCAGGCATTCCGGCGCAGGTTCATGTTCCAGTACTGCGAGTCGCTGACGTTGGCGATACGCCATCCCCGCACAGTCGGTCGGCTGCTCCATCTGCGCTCGGCGCTGTTCATGCGCTGGCAGTTGCGCGACCGAGCGCTGCGTCGCAAAGTGTGGCCGGATTACACCTTCGGCTGCAAGCGAGTCCTGTTCAGCTCCTACTTCCTGCCGGCGCTGGCACACTCCAATGTCGAACTGGTGACTGACCCGATTCGCCGCATGACGAGCGCCGGAATCGTCACCGCGGATGAGCGCCTGCGCGAGGTGGACTGTGTGATTTGGGGTACGGGCTTTAAAGCCACCGAGTTCATGTTCCCGATGCAGGTCACCGGCGTCGGAGGCCTCGATCTGCGCCAGGCGTGGGCTGGGGGCGCGCACGCCCACCTCGGCATGACGGTGCCGGGGTTCCCGTCGATGTTCATCATGTACGGGCCCAACACGAACACGTCCGGCGGCTCGATCATCTTCTACCACGAGGCGCAGGCGTCGTACATACGACAGGCGCTTCAGCTGATTCAGTCGCGCGGCGGGAGCCCGATTGACGTGCGGCCGGAGGTCGAGGCAGCAAGCGACCACAAGGTCCAATCAGCCTTCGCGGGGACGGCCTGGACACGGTGTGACTCCTGGTACCGAGACGACCGTGGCCGGATCGTGGCCAACTGGCCTGGGTACATGCGGGACTACATGCAGCGCACGCGCGAGCTCGACCCCGCCGAATACCGCCCCATCGAACAGCCGCCACGGGTCAATGCCTGAGACGTACGACTACGTGATCGTCGGGGCCGGCTCCGCCGGGTGTGTGGTGGCGAGTCGCCTGTCCGAGGATCCGAGCACCCGTGTCCTTTTGATCGAGGCCGGGGGTAAGGACCGCTCGCCGAACATCAAGATCCCAGCCGCCTTCCCCAACCAGTTCCACACCAAGCTCGACTGGGACTTCATGACCGAGCCCGAGCCGCACGCCGATGACCGACGGCTCTACATCGCACGCGGCAAGTCGCTGGGCGGCTCGAGCTCGATGAACGCAATGCTGTACGTCCGCGGGCGACCGCTCGATTACGACGGCTGGGCGGCGCAGGGCGCGCCGGGGTGGAGCTACGCCGACGTGCTCCCGTACTTCAAGAGGTCGGAAGACAACGTCCGTGGTGCGTCGGAGTTCCACGGTGCCGGTGGGCCGCTGCGAGTCAGCGAGCAGCGCTCACCGCGCCCGATCGACCGGGCGCTCCTCGAGGCGTGCACCGCGGCGGGCATCCCGCGCGTCGCCGACTACAACGGCCCCGAGCAGGACGGCGCATCGATGTTCCAGGTGACCCAGCGACACGGCCGCCGTTGGAGCAGCGCCGACGCGTTTCTGCGGCCGGTGTTGCGCCGGCCCAATCTCGAGGTGCGCACCAAGGCCACGGTTCTCGGAGTGGAATTCGAAGGCGACCGCGCCATCGGCGTGCGCCTTGGCCGTCTCCGCGGCGGCGGCGAGCTCGTGCGCGCCGACCGCGAGGTCGTCCTGTGCGCCGGGACCATCGGCTCCGCCCAGTTGCTGCTGCTGTCCGGAATCGGGCCGGCGGACGAGCTGAGGCAGGTTGGCGTGTCGGTCCGCCACGACCTTCCGGGTGTCGGTCGCAACCTCCAGGACCACCCGTTCGTGACGATCCTGTGGGAGGTCAACGATCAGCGAACGCTCTACGGAGCCGACAAGCCCAAGCCGCTGGCCGAATGGCTCCTGCGCCGCAGCGGACCGCTGACCTCGACCGTGGCCGAGGTTGTCGCGTTCGTCCGCACGCGCGCGGGGCTGCCCGCGGCCGACATCCAGTTCCATATGGGCGCGGCCTACTTTGACGACCATGGCGCGGAGGAGTACGACGGTCACTGCATCGCGATCGGCCCCGTGCTCGTCTCCCCGCAGGCGCGCGGTCAGATCTGGCTCGGTTCCGCGGACCCGGCCGAGAAGCCGAGAATCATCACCAATTCCCTCGCCCCGGTCGACGACGTCGCCTCGCTGATCGCCGGCATGCGCCTGGCGCGCGAAATCGCCAGCCAAAGCCCGCTCAAGAAGCTCATCATCAAGGAGCTCAAGCCCGGCCCTCAGGCGGTTGACGACGAGGACCTCGCCGCCGACCTGCGCCGCCGCCTGATGCTGATCTACCATCCGGTGGGCACCTGCCGCATGAGCGACACCGACGAGGCCGCGGTCGTCGACTCCCAACTGCGCGTCCACGGCACCGAGGGCCTGCGGGTGGCCGACGCCTCGATCATGCCGATCATTCCGGGCGGCAACACCAACGCCCCGACGATCATGATCGCCGAGAAGGCCGCCGACCTCATCCGCGGCCGCGTGTCGGCGTGACGATCAATTACCACCGTGTGGGCGCCGGATCCACTGTCGTGCTGATCCACGGCATCGCCCATCACTGGCAGGCCTGGCGACCGGTGATCCCGCACCTCGCGTCGAGCTTCGATGTGATCGCATGCGATTCGCCCGGCTTCGGTCGCTCCGCGCCGCTGCCCGTCGGCGTCGAACCGACGGTCGGGGCTTACGCCGACGCCTTCGCCGACTTCTTCTCGGAGCTCGGGGTCGAGCACCCGCACGTCGCCGGCAACTCGATGGGTGGCGCGATCGCGCTCGAACTCGCGCGGCGACAAGCTGTGAGCTCGGTCACTGCGTTCTCCCCGGCAGGGTTCTGGACGCCTGGTGAGCGCCGCTTTGCCCAGCTCTCACTGGACATTCTCGGATCGGTGCCGCGCCCGCTGCGACCGGCCGTTCGCGCTTTGGCCGCGACCCGCTTGGGACGCGCGGTCCTTTTCAAGCAGATCTTCGGCTGGCCCACCCGGATGCCCCCGGACGAGGCCGTGTCCACGCTCGATGACGCGTGGGCGGCGCCGGCATTTGCTGAGGCACTAGCCGCCTTCGACGATTACAACTTCAGCGGCGGCGATGAGCTGCGTGGCACGCCCGTAACCATCGCCTGGGGAAAGTACGATCGCCTGCTGATTTATTCGCGCCAAGCGCCACGGGCGCGTGAGCGGTTGGGTTGGGCGCGGCATGTGACGCTCGGCGCCGGGCACGTCCCGTTCTTCGACGATCCCGCCGCGGTGGCGGAGACGATCAGACTCACCGTCACAACAGCGTAAGTCAGAATGACGTTGTGACCAGCGAACCGGTGCTCGATCCTGTTCGGACGTTGCTGCGGACGCGGAGAACTCTCCTCGCCGACGTTGACCTTGGTGAGGGAGCGCCGGAGCGTGTCCTGGTGCGCAGCGACGTCAGCGGAACGATGCAGCTGTCCGAACTTGTGTCAGGCGATTTGGCCGAGTTGACGTCGCTGCCCGAGCCGGTCGCGAGCGCCCACTATGTCCCCGGCACCCGCCGGGCGGTGCTGGCGATCGACGAGGGCGGAAACGAGCGGCACCAGCTCTATCTGATCGACCTGGATGACGCCGCGGCCTCGACCGTGACGGGGTTCGACCGCCTGCGGGCGCTCACGAGCGAGCCCCGTTACGGGCACGAGTTCGCGGGAATTTCCCCGGATGGCCGCACGCTCGCTTACGTCTCGGACCGCGCCAGCGGCGTGGACTTCGACCTGTGGCTTTGCGACCTCGAGCGCAACGAGCACCGCCTGCTGCATGCCGGTGGCGCCTGGTACATGCGCGCCTCGGGCTTTTCCCGCAACGGCCGGTTCGTCTCGGTGCTTCGGCCTGGTCCCCGGCCGCTGGACATGGATCTCGTGCTCCTCGACGTCGCCTCCGGCGAGGCGCGTGTCCCGCTGGCGCATCCGGGCGAAGCCGCGCTGGTCGGGGCGCCGGTGTGGGCGAGCGATTCGGTGGTTTATGCGTCCTCGAACGTCGGCCGGGATTTCGCTGCAGTCGTCGGCCACGATCTGGGCTCGGGCGAGACCACCACTGTGCCCGGGACCGGCGAGAAGTTCGATGCCGAGGTTGTGTCGGCGGGGAGTGCGATCGTCGTGATCGAGAACCGCGACGGCGCGAGCACGATGTGGCGCTACGACCCACGGACCGCTGCGCGCGGCGATGACATCCCACTGCCCGAGCCGGGCGTTACCCAGGCCTGGTTTCTCGAGCCCGCCAATCGCGAGCGCCCATGGGGTGCGGCTCTATTACACGCTGAGCACGCCACGCCTGGCCGGCGACGTCTACGTCCACGATCTGCGCGACCGCGCGACGCTGCGGCTCACGCGCAGCCCCGCCGAATTGGCGCCCGAAGCTCTCGTTGAGCCCGAGCTGGGTGCGGTCGAGAGCTTCAACGGCGAGCGAATCCCGCTGTTCATATTCCGCCCGAGCTCGTCCGAGTCACGACCCCCGGTCGTGGTCGACGTGCACGGCGGACCCGAGGCGCAGGCGATGCGGCTGTTCGACCCTGTGATCCAGGCGTTGGTGGCGGTCGGCTATGCGGTGGTGGTGCCCAACGTGCGCGGCTCGACTGGGTACGGGAAGCGGTACGCGTCGCTCGATGACACGACGAGCCGGCTTGACTCTGTGCGCGACCTGCGGTCGATTCACGGGAAACTTGAATCTCTCGGGTTCGACCCGGGGCGCGCGGTGCTCTGGGGCGGCTCCTACGGCGGCTACATGACACTCGCTGGACTTGCGTTTCAACCCGACCTCTGGGCCGCCGGCGTTGACATCGTGGGCATCTCCAACCTGGTCACTTTCCTCGAGAACACCTCCGAGTACCGCCGCGCGCACCGGGAGCGCGAATACGGATCGCTAGCGGACGACCGCGAGTTCCTGCGCGAAGCTTCGCCGCTGACCCGGGTGGACGCGATCCGCGCGCCGCTATTCGTGATCCACGGTCGAAACGATCCGCGTGTCCCGCTCGGCGAGGCGGAACAGCTCGTGGCTAGCGTTGCCCGCCGAGGTGTGCGGCACGAGCTGGTGATCTACGACGACGAAGGGCACGGGCTCGCCCGGCTCGCCAACTGGTGACCCCAACGCCGCCAAGACCTACAACCTCAACAACGGCAGCCTGAACAACGTCGACCAGCGACGCGTTGTCGACGCCGGATTCCTCGAGCTGACCAGACTCGGTGAGCTGCCCGCAGATGACCCCGACGTCACCGCTTCGCTCAAGGTCGTCGACTCGATCCTCGAGAGTCAGACACCGTCGGGCCCCGGTTGGCATCGCTACGGCGTCCAGGCCAGCGGCTCAACCGACGGCTACGGAGACTGCTACCAGCCCGGCCCGACCACCTGCTCGCCCAGCGGCGCGCCCTCATACAACGGCGTCGGGACCGGCCACCTGTGGCCGATCCTAGACGGCGAGCGCGCCGAACAGGAGATGCAGACCGGCGACCGCCCCGGGGCCGAGAACCTGGCGGCCACGATGCAGCGCATGTCTTGGGGCATCGGCCTGATGGCCGAGCAGGTCTGGGAGGATCCGGATATCCCGGCCGCGCCCTACGGCTCGAACCCGGCCACCGCATCGATTGGATTCCTCGACGGCAAGGCCGCGGGCTCGGCCACGCCGCTGATCTGGGCCGAGGGCCAGTACGTGCGGCTGATCCGCGATCTGCAGACCGGAACGCTCACAGACCAACCTGCGATCACGAAGGCCCGCTACATCACCAGTGGGCCCCCGACCAGCCTGCCTGTGACGATCAGCTCTCCGACCAGCGGTGCAACCGTGAGCGCCTCCACAAGCGTCACCGGAACGACCGTCCCCGGAGCCCAAGTCATTATCTCGAGCGCCCAGACACGATCCGCAACTGACAGCACCGCCATCGTGGCCACCTCGGCCCCGAGCGGCCAGTTCTCGGCGACCGTGCCGACCGCGCCTGGCAGCGACGTGATCACCGTCGCAGCCAGCACGGGCTCGCGCGCCTCCGGGTACCTGCAGGAGACCGTAACCGCCGGTTAGCGCAATCAGTCGAGTGACGCCTCGTCGGCGTCGGTGCTGCCCGCCGAAGCGATTTCACGCTCAACGCGAAGTTGATGCCGCTGGCGACTCAGCTGGTCTCGGCGCGGCCGCGACGACGCGGTGCGGTCGACGTTGCGATCACGGGCCGGGAGGAGCCAGGAGGTTCGCGACATCTCCCGCACCGATCGGGCGGCGATCGTGATCGACGCCGTAAATGGCAGGAGCCGAGGCACCCTTTCGACGAGTCGAGGTCCGCGCTCGGCCGAGCCAATTGTTCTTGCGCGCCGCCCGCTGGGGCTCGACCGCGCGCGGATCCTCAGTTGCAAGCGTCAGCGGGGCGGCTAGGTCACGAGCTCCGGCACGCAACGGCCAGGCGGCGAATAGCAAGCCGCCCTCCCCGCGCCGGCGACGCGCTAGGCGTTGATGGGGCTGACGGCGACGATGTTGCTCGTGAAGGCGGTGGCGACGAGCGAATACAGAAATTCCCCGCGTGGACCGACGGGGGAGTTGACGAGCAGAACCAGTTCCATCTCGCCCGGCAGATAGAACAGGACGGCCTGCTCCATCTGACCGGCGGAGTCGTCCCACATCCCGTTCTTGGCGTAGTAGGTGCCCATTGGCGTCGAGGCCGTCCAGTCCACGCCGAAGCCGGCATCGAGCATCGACTGCGCCTGCGCCGTGCTCATGATCGTGCCGCTGCGCCTGAACGTTCCCATCACTGCGAGCACCTCGTCGACCGTCATGTGCCAGCCCGCACCGCCCGCCATCGTGGTCAGATTCCCAGAATTCCAGCCCGGGACGGAGACCGGGAACGAGTAGGCGAGCGCGTCCGCCGGCTCGTGGGTCAGGGTCGGGCCGTGAACACCAGAGGGTGCGAACACCTCGGCCGCGACGTAGAGCTGATAGGCGGACAGGGTGATGAAGTCCCAGACGATGTCGTTGAACGAGTTCAGCCCGAACAGCGGCGGCAGCGAGAAGTCGACCGGAATGTTCCCATTGACCGTCGCGAGCAGAATGCGGCACAGCCCGAAGTTCATGTTCTGGTACCAGTACTGCCCCAGGTGAGTCGTGCCGGCGGCGATCTGAGCCTTGATGAACTCAAAGTCAGACGCGGATGAGCTGACGCCGTAGTCCAGGCCCGAGGTGTGAGTCATCAGATTGGCGAACGTGATTTCGTCAACGTTCGCTCCCTTCGACCAGTACGCGGGTAGGTAGTCGATGATCTTCGTGTCGTAAGGAATCCCGGCCCCGTCGAGCGTTCTCGTCATCGCGATCGCGGTCATCTGCTTGCTCAGGCTGGCAACGTGCATGCGAACGTCGGGCGTCCATCCCTCCCCCCCGTCGTTCGGTTCCTTGGCCCAGTAATAGTCGAGCGTGCGGATCGTCTCGCCGTAGTCGTTCAGGCGCATCGAATAGCCGGCGACCTCATTGTTCAGCGCCGACTCGAGCGCTTGGACAAACCCGTCGACGTCGAGCACGTAGCGGACCACCGGGGTTGGCGGGCGCGGAAAGACGTGTCGTTCTGCCGAGTCCGGAAGGTCAAGACGCCCGCGGTCTGAACTGACACGCTCGACATGCGCCGGGCGCATCTCGTGGGCGAGCAGGTCGGCCACGGGGACGTCCACGCCGTGGATGCGTTTGAGTGCGGCTGCGAGCTCTTCGTCGTCGGTCCGCTTCGGTTCGGTCATAGCCCCTCCCTTAGACGTTCGCGGGGCCACCCGAGATCGCCTCCATGCGAGGTGACCCCGCCTCAATTGAGATAAAGAGCTTCGACGCGGCTTCCTGATACATCGGGAGCCTTCTTGGCCTCCTGGGAATCGCCCGTAACGCGCTCCCGCCGCACCGGTTCGCTCGTTGCCCTGATCAGATCAGCGTCACCGATAGCCACCTGATTTCTTGGAGTCCGCGGAGAGCGTCTCCCTCCATGCCCTCGCTCGTGTGGAGACAACTTTTTGGATCGCTCATGCGCGCGAGAGCCTGCAGACGCTGACATCACTCAGCCGGCCGGTCTCCGAAGCGGCGAGCATGGCGTATGGGTAGCGGGGGCGGGATTCGAACCCGCGACCTTCGGGTTATGAGCCAGGCGAGCTCCACCCTGGTCACTGCGCATCTGTTCGCAGGCGTCTTGACTTGGTGGAGATGAGATGACCGACTCTCCGGACCGGGGCGAGCAGTCCGGCCTGACGCGTTGGCTCGCGTTTGATCGAGTCGCCATCGCCGGTCGTGCATAGACAGGCGAGGCACCGGAGCGATGCTCGTCGTGGGTTGCTCACGACCGAAGCTCGGCCTGCGCGTGTTGAGAGGCGCAGCCGGTCCTCAGAGCGCTGTCAGGAGCTCCACATCGTCGCCGCCCATCGCACGGGCGCCGCCGTCGAAGGTCACGAGGCGCACTCCTTGCCGGCGAGCGAGGGTTAGGAGGTGCGCATCGCTCACCTGCCGATGACCCACCAGGCGGGGTACGTCGTCATCCGTCATCGATACGTCGTCGACCAGGAAGCGGTGACTGCCCACGGCGCGGAGCAACGCCAGCACACGGCGCGCGTCGTCGGTGCCAATCGCGCTGGGCAGGACGATCGGATTGGACGAAACGCGGACGAAGCCGCTCTCGGTCAGCGGGCAGGTGGCCCAGCCGTCGGTACCGCATGCCGCAAACCAGGCTCGAGCCGCGGCGTGATGAATATGCGAGTCCCAGGCCAGCGCGACGAGCGCATTGACGTCCAGGAGGCCCACGGGAGGCTCAGCCCTCGTCGAGTGCGCGGCGAACGATCTCGGGGGTGATCGGAGGCGTACCCGGTGGCACCCTGATAACAGGTAGGACCCCATCCGCTTCTACGCGCGCTGGTGTGAGGCCGCGCCGTGCGAGCTCGGAGATCACCGAGCCAAGCGACCTTCGCTCGCCCGCGGCAAGCTCGCGCGCTGCCGCGACGACGTCGTCGTCGATGTCGAGCGTCGTACGCACCATTTGATGATATCGCATCACCGCATCACTTTCGGTGAAGCTTGCTTTCCGGCGATTGCCGCTAGGCCCTGACAGCGGCGAATTCGCGCTCGACTTGACCGTCCTCGATGCGCTGAAAGCAGAGCAGCAACTCCTCGTCGAGCACCGCGGCGATCCGGCGCAGAGTGGTCAGCTGCGGCATGTGGGTCCCGTTCTCGAGGCGGGAGATGGCGGTATGGGAGGTACCGGCGGCGGTAGCGACCTGCTCCTGGGTGAGTCCGAGCTCGAAGCGTCGCTCCCGGAGGTGGGCGGCGATCGGATCGGTCTTACGGAGCTCGCGGATCAGCGCGTATTCGTCGCGGGCGTTGCGGTAGGCGCGGCTGCGGCGAGCGCGGCTGGCTTCGGCCCGCTCAGCGGGCTGTCCGACGGGGCTGTGGTCGTGGCGATTCATGGCGAAAGAACTTATCAATCTAGGTAAGTTGCGGTCAAGGTGCTTCGGTGCTCAGAGCTCGAGTCCGCGCCTGGATGGGGCATCATGCCCGGCCGCGCGAGGGCGCTCGCGCTGCGCAGCGTCCATCCTGGTCTTGAAGTTTGCGAAGCGTCGCTGGGCGATTTGCACGTCGGCAGCGGGGACGGCCCCCGTGTGCTTCTCGAGGCCATGGAGGAGGACGAGGAGGTTGCCGGAGCGCTGGTACAGCAGGCGGTATCTGGTGTTCGCGAATCGAACCCGCAGCTCGCGCAGGCCATCGTCGATCTGCGAGGTGATCGGAAACTCGGGAGGGGGAGCGTCGACGCGCCGGCTGTTGAGGTACTCCTGCACGAAGTCGTCGATCTTCGCGACGGCTGCTGGCTTGGCCACCAGGAGCGCCTCGAGCCACTGATTGACCGGCTCATGTCCCTGCGAGTCGCGGTAATACACGGCATGCGTCCTTCCTCGCTGCCCTGTACGCGCCGGAACTTGATGGGCGTTCGGTGGCGGGTCCGGCCGAGGCATCGCGTGGCGGCGGCAGAGACGATCAATGCCTCCTGCGCCCCGACCGTGGTCGCCCTCGCCTGCGTGACCCAGCCGAAGCCGACCCGTGAAGCGAGCTCCGGATCTCGGACGGCGGCAGGGAGAAGATGTTCTCGCAGATGGCCACCGTGGCTTGGGCGACGATCGCGGACGCAACCCGGATCTCGTCATCCGAATAGCGCTCGGTCAAGTCGTCGACGACGCTGCGGATTAGCGAATGCGCGACCTCGAAGATCGGTGGCGCATCGGGCGAGGACAAGCCCGACGCTTCGTACTCCTGCATCCCAGCCATCATCTGGCTGATGGGTGCGCCGCAGGCAAGGAGCTGATCGACGAGCACGTCGAGGACATCAGGGGTGGGGGCAGCTTCCTGATCGGTCATACCTCTAAGAGCCTGGGGGCGCCCGAATTCACCCCCCTGCTCGCCAGATCGACCCCGCCATCAAACGAAATCAAACGCCCGATCAGGCCTAAACGACGAAACCTCCGATCTCTCGGAGGCCTCGATTTCCAGGACGTACGTAGTAGTGGGGGCGGGATTCGAACCCGAGACCTTCGGGTTCTGAGCCCGACGGTAATCGTCCCGCCACGTCCGACCTCATTCGGAGCTGTCCGCGCGAGTCGTTGCTACGTCCGTCGCCCGTGCGGGATGGCGCCGGCCTGTCCGGCGCGGTTCGTTTGAGCTTGGTTTGACCGCACCGGTAGTGACCAGCTCGCGCCCGACCACCGAAACGACAGAGGCGATTCTTACGCGCGAGCATGGGAGATCGAGCAGAACAGTCGGATGAGCGAGAAACGGGTGCCGGCGATCCGCTGACTGACGCGACGACCTCGCTGCCCACGCTGCAACTGGCGGCTGAGGTTCGCTCCGCCGACACGATGTCAAGCGCGCTCGATGACCTCTGTCGCCTACTGAACGGCGGTTCGTGCGAAGTCGACCACTGCTCGACGATCAAGCGAGACGGCGGCGTTGACGCCGTAGCGCACGGCGACTACCTACGGAGGATCAGCCAGTCGGCTTGGGCGACGGTGTGTGGTACGGAGTCGGATGCTCGGCCAGCACGTCGAGAAGGAAGCTGACGTCGTGCGTGTAGGAAGATCTCGATGCGGGACCGGCGATGACCTCCCCAAGCTCCGTTACGGATCAAGACACGGCAGACAATCGGACCGTTCGAGTAATTGCGCCAATCTCGGCGCATGACGCGCCATGGATGGCGCATAGACATGATCCGGGACACCCGAATGCCTACCGAGCGCGTGCCGGATTGGCCAGGTGCTGAGCGTCGGTAGTTCACCTGGATCGTATAGCGCACGCCCAAGCGCTGGACGCCACCGATCGCCGTGACAGAGCGGGTCTAAGCAGCGATCTCGGGCCGGTCGGGAGGGAGAGCGGCCTCGTCATCCCGACCGTCCTGTGTACCGGACACGCCACGAGTTCCAGCGAGCGCCTCCTCCACCTCGCTCCAGCGCTCGACTGAAACCACGACCGCACGCATCCGGTTGCGCTGCGTGAGCACGAGCTTCTCGACCTCGCCGTCCTCGAGCTCGGTCAGGAGTGAGCCGAAGTCGCGCATCGCTTCGCGGACGGTGCGAAGCTCATCGGTGCGGATCCGGATCGACGGCGGTCGGGGTGCCATGGCGCGACGCAACATAGACGCCACCGAGGACGGAACGCGCTGGAGCGACGACAGATCGTCGACATTCCGTCCGACCCACCTGCCACCGTGCGCTGAACGATGGCACTCGAAACGCCGGAGCCGGAAGCCGGGCGGTTCAAGCCGTTCGCTTACCTGGCGACACAGAACGCCGGACTGTACCGGCGGGTGATGCTGGCATTCGTCGCCGCCAAGCGGCGGTTCGTCGTGCACCTGCGCACCGAGGACGTGATGGCGGAGCTCGCCGCGGACGGTCCGGCCGATCCGAGGGCGGTCACCGATGCGCTTGCCCAGCTCGTCGAGTGGGGCAACCTGCGCGCCGATCCAGACACCAGCAGGGTGACGAGCGTCGAGGACTTCCACCGCGCGCGTTTCCTGTACCAGCTCACCCACGCCGGCGAGGCGGCGGAGCGATCGCTCGCGTTATTCGACGAACGGCTCGGCCGGCCCGGAGCGCTGCAGGCAGTCGCGCTCGAGGACATCGCCACCGGGCTGCGCGCGCTCCAAGAGCTAACGCGGGAGACCGAGCCGGATGTGGCAGCGGGCGGGTTGCTGTTGCGCGACCTCGTGCGACGCTGCGTCGATCTGGCCGAGAACGCGCAGGCGTTCATGGGGTCGCTGCAGAGGACCATCGACCTGTACGAGCTGGACACCGAGGCGTTCCGTGCCTACAAGGACCGCCTGATCGAGTACCTCGAGCGGTTCATCAAGGACCTCACCGGGGTCGGCGGCGAGATCGCCGAGCTGCTCGGCGATCTCGATCCCGGCGGCATCGATCGCCTCCTGTCGCTGGTAGCGCGCCGCGAGGCAGAGGACATCGCGCCCGGTCCCGACGCGGGCGACGACTTCCGCGAGCAGGCGTTCGCGGCGGAGCTCGCCTCTTGGCACGAGCGCTGGCTCGGGCTTCAGCAATGGTTCATCTCCTCGCCCGAGCACCCGAGTCAGGCGAAGCTGCTGCGCGCCCGCGCACGCAAGGCGATCCCGGATCTGCTGGCGGTCGTGGCACTGTTGAACGAGCGCCGCGCGGGGCGCTCGGACCGCACCGCCGACTTCCGGGAGCTCGCGGTGTGGTTCGCGCAGGCGCCCGACGAGGCGACGATGCACCGGCTATGGCAGGCGACGTTCGGGCTGCACAGCTCCCGCCATCTCACGGTCGACGCTGACAACACGCAGTCACGCGTCAAGGACCCGGTCTCCCCCTCCACGTCGTGGCGTGAGGCGCCGCCGCTGATGATCAGCCCGCGACTGCGGCGAACCGGCAGCTACGAGCGGCGGGGGAAGCCGAACCGGGTGATCGACCGCCGCGAGGAGCGGCGGCTGCTTGCCGAGCGCGCCGTCGCCGAGGCCGAGCAGACGGCCACGGCGCGCGCCCGTCTCGTCACCGAGCACCCGATCCGCTTGAGCGATCTCGGCCATCTCGACCCGGACGCGTTCTCGCTGTTCCTGGCGCTCCTCGGCGAGGCGCTGTCCGTGCAGCGCCCCGGCGAGCGCGAGATCCGCACGACGACCCGCGACGGATCGTTAGAGATCCGGCTCACCCCGGTCCCCGGGGCCATGCCGGTGGAGATCAGCACCGACGCCGGCGTCTTCCGCGCGCGCGACCACGTCCTCCAGATCGTCGACCTCACGGCGGCTGCACGGAGGCTTGTCGCGTGAGCCTCACGCTCGACGCGGCGCTCCAGGAAGCCCGTGACCGCGACCTGGCGCGCGCCACACGCGCGCTGCTGCGCCGCCCACTCCTGCGTCATGGCGCCGACCCAGCCGCCTTCCGGCTCGTGCGGCGGCACGCGACCGAACTGCGCGACTGGTTCGATCAGAACACCGGCTGGCGCCTGCACGTAGACACCCAGGTCGCACGGCTGTTCAAGGTCGCCGATCCGGACGCGGGCGGCACCCATCCGGCGCGCGAGCCGCGGTCGCAGCTCCCGTTCGGCCGTCGCCGCTACGTGCTCCTCTGCCTCGCGCTGTCGGTCCTGGAACGTGCGGACGCGCAGATCACGCTCGGCCGACTCGCCGAAGGGATCATCGTGGCGGCCGACGACGAGCGTCTCGCCACCGCGGGCGTCCACTTCGAGCTGAGAGGACGCGAGGAGCGCAGCGACCTCGTGGCAGTCGTGCGCGTCCTGCTCGAGCTCGGTGCGCTCGCCCGCGTGGCGGGTGACGAGGATACGTTCGTTCGCGAGGCCGGCGACGTCCTCTACGACGTCGAACGGCACGCGCTAGCGGTGCTGATAAGCGCGCCCCGCGGCCCCTCGACGATCGCCCCGCACGACTTCGACGCCCGCCTGCGCGAGCTCACCGCCGAGCCCGAACCACATTCCGAAGATCTCCGCACCCGCGGCATCCGCCACCGGCTCACCCGGCGACTGCTCGACGAACCGGTCGTCTACTACGACGAGCTGTCCGACGCCGAGTTCGCGTACCTCACCTCGCAGCGCTCCGCGCTGACCAAGCGGATCTCCGAGCGGACCGGCCTCGTCGCCGAGATCCGCGCCGAAGGGATCGCGATGGTCGACCCTCGCGACGAGCTGACCGACGTGCGGATGCCCGAGGTTGGCACCGACGGTCACGTTGCACTGCTGATCACGGAGTACCTCGCAGCTCGTGCGGAGGACGAGCGGTCCGGTTGCCCGGTCAGCGAGCTACACACGCTCGTGCGCCGGCTCGCGAACGAGCATCAGGCGTATTGGCGGCGTAGCACCCGCGATCCGGGCGCCGAGATCGGACTCGTGGAGCACGCGCTCGAGCGGCTCTCGGCGCTGCGTCTCATCCGCCGGACCGCTGACGTCCATCCCCTGCCCGCGCTCGCACGGTTCGGGCTGGCGACGCCGACACTCCCACCTGAGACCGAGAGGATCGCGTGAGCCGCCTGCCCGCACCGGCACGCGAGCGCTGGCAGCCACTGCGGTTGGGGCTCGTCGATCTCTTCTACTACGACCAGGAGGAGTTCTCGTTCCGCGACGGACGATTGCTGCTGCGCGGCAACAACGGCACCGGCAAGTCGAAGGTGCTCGCGCTGACGCTTCCGTTCTTGTTCGACGGCGACCTCTCCGCACACCGCATCGAGCCTGACGCCGACCCGGGCAAGCGGATGGAGTGGAACCTGCTGCTCGGCGGCGAGCACCCTCACGATGAGCGGCTCGGCTACGCGTGGCTCGAGCTCGGCCGTCGCGGCGAGGGCGGCCCCGCGTTCTGCACGATCGGCTGCGGCATGAAGGCGGTCAAGGGCCGCGGGATCGCCGCACACTGGTTCTTCGTCACCGACCAGCGCGTCGGCGAGGACCTCGCGCTGGTCGACGCCACCGGCGTCGCGTTGACGGCGGACCGGCTGGAGGACGCGATCGGCTCACGCGGCAGCGTGCACCGCCGGGCACGTGACCACCGCCGAGACGTCGACGAGCGGCTGTTCGGGCTCGGGGATATGCGCTATGGCGCGCTGCTCGACCTGCTGGTCAAGATCCGCGCTCCGCAGCTGTCCAAGCGCCCGGACGAGCGCGGCCTCTCCGACGCGCTCACGGGTGCGTTACCTCCGCTCGACCAAGCGATGATGGCCGACGTCGCCGAGGCGTTCCGCGCGCTCGAGGAGGACGGCGAACAGCTCGCCGCAATGGTCGAGGCGCGCGACGCGTCCGAGCGGTACCTGACGACGTACCGCGCGTACGCGCGGATGGCCACCCGCCGCCGGGCGACTCCCGTGCGGCAGGCACAGACCGTGTTTGACCGCGTGAGCCGGGAGCTCGCCGAGGCCGAGGAGCATCATGCGCGTGCCCAAGCCGAGTTGGCGCAGGCGCGGGCAGCGCTGGAGGCACTTCGAGCCGAGCGGACGCGCCTCGATGCCCGGCGCCAGGTGCTCCAGGACGACCCCGCTGCGCGCAGCGCCCGGGAGCTGCATCGGGCCGCCGAGGAGGCCGAGCAGGCGGGCCGCCGGCGCGCGGACGCGCACAGCGCGGTCCAGCGTCTGGACCAGCGGATCGCCGAGCTTCGCAACCGGCTCACCAGGGCCGAGGCCGAGGAGGCGGAAGCGACGTCCGAGCTCGCCGCCGCCCAGGTCGAGGCGGTCGACCATGCCACCAGCGCGCGCATCGCCGCCGTGATCCGGGACGCGTTCTCCGAGGCCAGTTCCGCCGAGCTGCGCCGGCGCACCGAGGGGCTGACCGCACGCCAGCAGACGGCGATCGGCCGCGTGCGGACTCTCCTGCAGCGATTCGAACAGGAGCGAGAGGCGCTCGCACAGGCGCGGACGCGCACCGAGGAGCTTGTCAGCGAGCACGCCGTGGTGACCGCCCGGCGCGACGACGCGCTCGCGCGAGTCCGTGACTCCGGCGCCGATTACGCGCGCGCGGTCCGCGCCCACCTCAGCGCCGCGAGCGAACTGGCGCTCCCCGACTCGGCTGCCGCGTTCGCCGCCCTCGAGGCGTGGCTCGAGACGGTGAGCGGCGCCAACCCATTGGAGCTGGCGCTGTCCGCCGCCAGCCGCGACGCGGCCCGGCGAATCGAGCGAGCGCAGGTGCAGACCAGCGCCGGTGCCGACGAGATCCGCGCGGCGATCGATGGGCTGCAGCGCGAGATCGAGGCGCTGGAGTCCGGCGTCCACCCCACGCCTCCCGCCCCCTACACGCGGGGATCGGACACCCGAAAGGACCGCGCCGGCGCGCCGCTATGGCAGCTCGTCGACTTCCGGCGCGACGTCTCGCCCGACGATCGTGCCGGGATCGAAGCAGCGCTCGAGACGGCGGGGATGCTGGACGGCTGGGTCACGCCGTCCGGCGAGCTGATCGATCCCGACACCGAGGACGTGCTGCTCGCCGCGACCGACGGGGCGCGCACGGGGCCGCGACTCGCGGACGCGCTCGTGCCGGCGATTGGCGACGTCGCCGGCGTGTCCGAGGCCGATGTGCAAGGACTGCTCGTCGGCATCGGGCTCGGCGAGAGCGACGAGCCCGTGTGGGTCACCACCGGCGGCCGGTTCCGTAACGGGATGCTGCGCGGTTCCTGGCACAAGCAAGCTGCGGCGTTCATCGGCCACACCGCGCGCGAGGCGGCCCGGCATGCACGCCTCACCGAGTTGCGTGACCGTATTACCACCGCCAGGGCCGAGCTCACTGCTATCGAGCGGCAGCTGACCGACCTCACCCGCCGCCATGCAGAGCTCGAACGCGAGCTGGCCGAGCTGCCGTCGGACGCGGCGGTCCGCGACGCGGACAGCGCGCTGGCCGCTGCCCAGGCTGAGCTCGTCTCGCTCGCGCCGCGCCTCGACGCCGCCCACGCTCGCGAGCAGCAGGCGCAGGCCGCCGAGCAGGAGGCCAATCGCACGCTGCACGCGGACGCCGCCGATCTCGGCCTGCCACCCAGCGGCGATGAGCTGGCGGAGGTCGAAGCGGCGCTCGGCCGCCTCCGAGAGACGCTCGCCGCGCTGTGGCCGGCAATCTCGCGGCGCGAGCGCGCCGAGGATGCGCGCGGCCGGGCGACGGAGGACATACACGCGGCGGAGTCTGAGCACGGCGAAACCGCGGCGCGGCTCACCGAAGCCGAGCACCAGCTCGGGGCGGCGGTCGAGCGCCGCGACACCCTGCAGGCGACGGCAGGCGCGGCGATCGCCGAGCTGGAGCGCCAGCTCGGCGAGGTGGCAGGCGCGCTCGCTGCCAACGACATGGCGCAGCGCGCTACGGAGGACCGGCTCGGGAAGGCCCAGCGCACTGAGGGCGCCGCCGAGGCCCTTAGCCAGGAGCTTCGCCAACAGCTGGAGGTCGCGACCGACGCAAGGCTCGTGGCCGTCGACAGTCTCCGCCGGTTCGCCACCACTGGGCTGATCGCCGTGGCGCTGCCCGAGACCGAGGTGCTCGACCCCGACGCGGAGTGGAACGTCACCCATGCGCTGCGCCTGGCGCGCGAGATCGAGCAGTCGCTGTCGGCTGACCCCGACGAAGACGCACGCTGGCAGCGTCTGCAGCGACAGGTGACCGACGAGCTCGGCGCGCTCGCCGACGCGCTGCGGCGTCACGGCAACAACGCCGCGGCGTCGTTCCGCGAGGACGGGATCGTCGTCGAGGTCACGTTCCGCGGACACACGACGAGCCTGCCCACGCTGACCGCGGCGCTCGCCACGGAGGTGGAAGAGCGCCGGCGGCTGCTCGACGCCCATGAGCGCGAGATCCTGGAGAACCATCTCGTCGGCGAGGTGGCGAGCACGCTGCAGGAGCTGATCACGGCGGCGGAGAAGCGCGTCGCCGACACGAATCGCGAGCTGGCCGAGCGGCCGACGAGCACCGGCATGCAGCTGCGGCTGCGCTGGACGGCCGATCCCGGCGGCCCCGACGGCCTCGCCGACGCGCGCAATCGGTTGCTCCGCCAGACGTCAGACGCGTGGTCGGAAGCGGATCGTGCGGCGGTCGGCGGCTTCCTGCAGAACCAGATCAAGGCGATCCGCGCCGAGGACGTGACCGGCACCTGGCTCGAGCATCTCACGCGCGCGCTCGACTACCGCCAGTGGCACCGCTTCAGCGTCGAGCGCCGGCAGGGCGGCACATGGCACCCCGCCTCCGGCCCATCGTCCGGCGGGGAGCGCGTCCTGGCGGCGAGCCTTCCACTGTTCGCCGCGGCATCGTCGTTCTACAGCTCGGCGGGCAACCCGCACGCCCCGCGGCTCGTGATGCTCGACGAGGCATTCGCCGGCGTCGACGATCGGGCACGCGCCAAATGCCTAGGCCTACTCGCCGCGTTCGATCTCGACGTGATGATGACGAGCGAGCGCGAATGGGGCTGCTACGCGGAGGTTCCCGGGCTGGCGATCGCGCAGCTCTCGCGGATCGACGGCGTCGCAGCCGTGCTCGTGAGCCGCTGGGAGTGGGACGGCGCGGGGCGCATTCGTGTCGAGCCCGCACCGGAGCCCCCGCCCGTCGCCGCCGCCGCCACACCGCCCGACGGGCCACAGCTGTGGGACGCGTCGACCGCGAGCGACTGAACCGGCTCCTCGGGGATCCCGAGCTCGCCTGGGTGGTCGATCGCGCGCGGCGGCGTATCGAGCTCGGGCAGCCAGTGTGCGGCACGATTACCCGGCCCTCGGCCACTGCCGCGGAGCGCGACGCGGTGGCGCGGCTCTTCGGCCGCCCGTCGCGCGCGGCCCGCGGCCTGACCGTCTCGCTCGACGAGCTCGATGCGCTGCTGCGCCGTTCCGGGGCCCACGACGGGGGTCTCGCCGGGGCCGTCGTGACGCTCACAGGCCCGGTCACGGTCCGTGCCGACCGGATCGCCGACGAGGGACGCGCCTGGGCCGAGGCTTTCAAGCGGATCGAGGCGGCCGGTGCGGACCGCGCCGAGCTTGCCGAGTGGCTCGTCCGCATCCGGACCACCGGAGTCGTGAAACGGCTCGCGGGCGGTTCACCCACCGCGGGACGAGAGCTCCTCGACACGCTCGCGTCGGTCGTCGCGGCGCTTCCCAATCCTGGCGGCGAGTCACTAAGCTCGTTCGCAGCACGCGTCACCGGGCGCGCTCACGCGCTCGACGACGGCTCGCGGCTCGGAACGCTGGCGCTCGGCGCCGCCCGCGCGCTCGCCGGGCTCGAGGCCCCAGGGCCCGACGAGTCCCCAGCCGAGGCAAGGCGCGAGGCATGGGCCGCCGTCGGCGTGCTGTGCGACGAGCTGTCGAGCGTCGTGCTGACGCTCGGGCTCCCCGGCGACGCCTCCGACACGGGAAGGCTCCTGGCCGCCGCCGGCGCTGGCGGCGAGCCGCTGTGGCTCACACTCCGCCAGCTCGTCCGCACCCCGCCACGGTGGTACGGGATCGACGCCGTCCTCGTGGTGGAGAACCCGTCGGTCATCGCGCTCGCCGCCGACGTGCTCGGGGCCCGCTCCGCGCCGATCGTCTGCACGAACGGTCAGCCCCGCGCGGCCGCGATGGTGCTGCTCCGCTCACTCGCCGCCGCCGGTACTCGGCTGCGCCACCACGGCGACTTCGACTGGGGCGGGCTCACGATCGGCAACCTCCTACACCGGCGACTGCCCGTCGAGCCGTGGGAGTTCGACCGTGACGCCTATCTGCGCGCCGTCGCGATTCACCCGCATGCCGCACCGTTGAACGGGTCGCCCGTCGAGGCGAGCTGGGATCCAAGGCTCGCGGAAGCCATGCTCGACGCCGGCCGCCAGATCGAGGAGGAGCTCGTAGCCGACGACCTGCTGGAGCCGCTCCGCTGAAGTGGCCACGCCCTGGAGTTCATCGTCATACGGAGAGTGCTCCTGGATTTTATTCCTAGCGCTTTGGCTGTCGCTGCTCCTCGATGAAGATCGACAGGACGCCAGCGTCGCCTTCTGCCGTCGCTGTCGACCTAGCGCGATGTCATTCCGATGTGTCGTGCTTCGCAGCTCTTCGCAGGGCCGCACGGAGTGCGTTTCTCTCTTCTAGCGTTGGCTTGCAGCACTCCCACTCGCGGAATACGGCCTTGATCGCCACGCGTGGAGCGATCTCGCGGTACAGATCACCGGTCACGTAGTAGAACGCGTAACCATCATCCGCCAAGTGGAAGTAACAACGCGTCCATCGATGCTTGTACGCGTGAAGCACTGTTCCATCGTCGAGCACGACGTCGTGCATCCACATGAAGTGCGCGCACAGCTCGTCTGAGCCGAGCAAAGCCTCGAGTGACCTCCAGTCGGGCGTGTCGAAATGACACATCGATCTCGCAGCAACGGCGCTCTCGCCATGGCCAAAGGATGCGGCAGAAGTCTGTGACGGAACAAGACATATCCGTCGCAACCCTGCGTCAAGTTCGCCACAGAACGCACGATTCGCCCCAAGCGCATCGGGCCAACTGGTATCACTCGTGATACCATGCGGACATGGCTATGACGCTGCGTCTGAGCGACGAGGAAACCGACGCGCTGCGCCGGCGCGCCGACCGCGAAGGGCGTTCAATGCAAGAGGTCGCCAGAGCCGCCGTCCGCGAGTACATCGATCGCACGAGCCGCCAGGAGCTCTTGGATGAGGTCCTCGACGAGGAGCTCCCCCGTTTCGCCGAAGCATTGCGCCGGCTCGGCGAGTGATCTTCCTCAACCTCGAGGAGCTGCTCCACGTCGCGTCCCGGACGCTCGGTTCAGAGCCGGACATCCGTGACCTCGGACTTCTCGAGTCGGCGCTCGCACGGCCACAAGCATCTGCGTTCGGCGAGCCCGTGTATCCAACGATTCATGAGCAGGCAGCGGCGCTGCTTCACTCCCTCGCTCGCAATCACGCCCTCGTCGACGGTAACAAGCGACTCGCGCTCGCCGCGGCGATCGCGTTCTACGGCATGAACGGGATGCGCCTGTCCCGTTCGAGCGCTTGCTCGTTGGTCCGCGTATGTGTTCCGCCCTCATCCAGTCAATCCTAGGTAGTGACATCCGGTCCGCGTTCGTTCGTTTGCTCCAAGTTTGACGCGACGCGATCGAGCTGCTCGACGAACGCGCCCGAGCGGCGCTGCTCCAGTCGGCCGGCATCGAGAACCCGCGCCGCCGTCTCACGCGCCTGCACGCGCGCGGGCTCGGTTCGTCGAGGCGGGGCGTGATCTCGCAGAACACGGGCCGAAATCTCTCGGGGGGAGCCAGCCGGCCGGCGACCCGGACCCACCATGAGGTGTCCGGAACTCCGCCTAGCCTGCGCGGGATGCCGCTAACCGCAAAGAGCCTGTGCGATCTGGAGCTCCAAGACTTCGAGGGGCATTTCAGCCCGAGGACGTTCGACCGCGGCGCCGCCTATGCGCGTGGCAACCGAGTGTTGTCCTTCGACTGGAATGAGCACGAGCGGACGCTGTCGGCCCGGGTGGTCGGCAGCCGCGCGGTGTACTCGACGACCGCTTACTTCGACGATGACAGCGATCGGGTCGCGTTCGTCGATAGCGAATGCAGCTGCCCTATCGGCTTTGCCTGCAAGCACGTTGTCGCGGCCGTGCTCGCTGCGATCGCGGGGCCGGGCACCCGGATATCACCGGGAGCGAACGCCCGTCTTCCAGAAGAACCTTCGTCGCCGCACGCGCCGGCATCGGTGTCGGACCCTGCCGCCTGGGAGCTGCCGCTGCGTGCGCTCGTCGCCGCCCGTAGTCGGCCAGCCACCGGTAACCCCCTGGCGATCGAACTCCGCCTTATGGACTCGCGTTATCGCGACCACGGCGAACGGCGCTTGATGGCGCGCGTCATGCGCCCGGGCGCGCGTGGCGGCTGGGTGAACGGGTCGCTCGACTGGCGCTCCCTCGATACCTGGACGGTCAGGGACGGCGGCTTTCGCGAGGACCACCTCGAGCTCCTCCGGGAGCTGTATGCGGCATATCGTCTGCGAGAGCCGTACAGCGGCTACATGTATGGGTACGGCAGCGAACGCTCGATCGCGCTGTCGTCGTTCGAGAGTCCGGAGCTATGGCCGCTGCTCGAAAAGGGGGTGCGGATGGGCCTGCCCTTGATCCACGCGCACTCGTCGCTTGGCGAGCTTCCGCGCCCGCGGTCGGGAGAGCTCGTTCTCGACGTGACGCGCCCGGAGTCCCAGGCATTCCACGTTTCGGTCGGTCTCCGGATCACGGGTGGCTCGAGCGAGCACCTCGTTCCGCTGTGCTTCATCGGGGATGCGCGGCACGGCATCGTCTGCGCCGAGAGGTCTGACGTCGAGGATGGCCTTGACCCGGAGCGGTGGCGACTTCGCCTCATGCGGCTCGAGAGGCCCGCGGTGGCGCAGCTCGAACGCATGCTCCTAGACGGCCAATGGCTGACCATCCCCGCAGCGGAAGTGGAGCGCTTCGCCGCCGAGATGTGTCCGGCGCTCCGGCACATCGCCCGGGTCGTGTCCTCCGACGGATCGTTCACCCCGCCGGCGGTGTCCGAACCATCGCTCGCGCTCCGCGTCGAGCACGGACCCGGAACGCTCGTCACGGTCGAATGGGAATGGCAGTATCGGGTCGGCGACTCGACGCACCGTGCGCCGCTCCGCAACGGCGGCCTTGACCTGGGCCTACGCGACGTGGCCGCCGAGCGAGCGCAGCTGGCTGAGCTCCTGCTCGACGAGCCCGTGTTCCAGAGCGTCGGGCTACTCGACGCGACCGGCCGCCCCGTGGCCGGCTCGCCCGCAATCCTGTCTGGGCTGGACGGCCTTCGCGTCGTCACGGAGGTCTTGCCGCGGGTCGCGGAGCGGCCTGAACTTAGCGTTGAGCTGGTCGGAGACCCGCCGGACTACCGTGACGTCGGCAGTTCGCTCACCGTTGGCGTTTCGACGACCGAGGTTCCCGGGGAGCAGGACTGGTTCGACCTCGGGGTGAAGATCGTCGTCGACGGTCGCGAGGTGCCGTTCGTGGAAGTATTCACGGCCCTAGCCCGCGGCGAGTCACGGATGCTGCTCGACGACGGAGCCTATTTCTCGCTCGAGGACCCCCGGCTCCAGTCGCTACGCCGGCTGATCGAGGAGGCGAGGGCACTCGGCGACGAGTCGGCGTCCTCAACGCGGATCAGCCGCTATCACGCAGATCTGTGGGCGGAACTCGCCGCACTCGGCGTAGTGACCGAGCAGGCCGCGCGGTGGCAAAGGGTTGTCGCCCCTTTGCTCGAGCTCGACGCGCTCCCAGAGCATGAAGCTCCGACGGCCTTCCGAGCGGAGCTTCGGCCCTACCAGCGGGAGGGATTCTCGTGGCTCGCCACGCTATGGGACCTCGAGCTGGGCGGGATCCTCGCCGACGACATGGGGCTCGGCAAAACGCTCGAGGCGCTCGCGCTCGTGTGCTACGCGCGCCAGCGCGACCATCGAGACGGACCGTTCCTCGTCGTCGCCCCGACGAGCGTGGCGCCGAACTGGGCCGCGGAGGCCGCGCGGTTCGCGCCGGAGCTGACGGTCGAAGTCGTGCTCGACACGCTAGCCCGCTCGGGGCGCGAAATCGCGGAGATCGCGACCGCCGACGTCGTGATCACGACCTATACGCTGTTTCGGCTGGACGCCGAAGCCTATGGATCGATTTCGTGGGCGGCGCTCTTCCTCGACGAGGCGCAGTACGTCAAGAACCACCGCGGCAAGACGTATCGCTGTGCCCGGGAGCTGAGCGCACCGTTCAAGCTCGCGATCACCGGCACGCCGATGGAGAACAACCTCATGGAGCTGTGGTCGCTGCTGTCGATCACCGCACCCGGGCTGTTTCCGGACCCACAGCGCTTCGCTGAGCACTACGCGCGACCGATCGAGCGGAGCGGGGACCAAGAGCGGATGGCGCGCCTGCGTCGGCGGATCAAACCGCTACTCAAGCGGCGTACGAAAGAGCTCGTCGCGGGCGAGCTGCCTCCTAAGCAGGAGCAGACGCTCGAGGTGGAGCTTCACCCCCGCCACCGCAAGATCTACGACACCCACCTCCAGCGTGAGCGCCAGCGGATCCTGCGGCTACTCGACGACTTTGACCGTAACCGCTTCATGATCCTGCGGTCCATCACGAGCCTGCGCCAGCTGAGCATCCATCCGGCGCTGGTCGATGAGCGCCACTCGAGCATCCCCTGCGCGAAGCTCAGCGCGCTCGTCGAGCAGCTAGACGATGTCATCTCGAGCGGGCACCGGGCGCTCGTGTTCAGCCAGTTCACCGGGTTTCTCTCCCACGTGCGCGCCCGCCTCGAAGATGAGGGCATCGGCTATTGCTATCTCGACGGTCGTACCCGTTGTCGCGACGACGTCTTGGAGCGCTTCCGGCGTGGCAGCGATCCGGTCTTTCTCATCAGCCTCAAGGCCGGCGGCGTCGGCCTCAACCTGACCGAGGCCGACTACTGCTTCTTGCTCGACCCGTGGTGGAACCCGGCGACCGAGACACAAGCCGTCGACCGCGCGCACCGCATCGGCCAGACACGCCGCGTCATGGTCTACCGTCTGATCGCTCGGGACACGATCGAGCAGAAGGTACGTGCGCTCGCCGCGCGAAAGGCGGAGCTTTTCCGCGGCGTCATGGACGACGGCGATTCGTTCGCCCGCGTCCTGAGCGCCGACGACATCCGCGGCCTGCTGGCCTGAGGTCATCGACCAACGCCAGACCACCGCAGACAACACGCGGGTCCCGGCGTGCGCGCTTTGGCTGTCGCCGTCCTCGATGGAGGTGGGCAGGACGCCTTCCATGCCCCTGCGGTCGCTATCGACCGAGCGCGATGTCACTCCGATGTGCCGCGCTTCGCTGCTCTTTGCAAGGCCGCGCGCAGTGCCTTTCTCTCTTCCGGCGTCGGCTTGCAGCACTCCCACTCGGCGAACACGGCCTTGATCGCCTTGCGTGGAGCGACCTCGTGGTACAGATCATCAGTCACGTAGTAGAAAGCGCGACCATCGTCGGCCAGATGGAAGTAACACCGCGTCCATCGATGCTTGTACGCGTGGAGCACTGTCCCATCGTCGAGCAGGACGTCGTGCATACACATGAAGTGCGCGCAGAGCTCGTCTGAACCGAGCAATGCCTCGAGTGACCTCCAGTCGGGCGTGTCGGGATGACACATCGATCCTCGCAAGAACTGTTCGGTCGGCATCGCCAAGAGAATGCGGCAGAAGCCTGTAACGGAACAAGACGTATCCGTCACAATCCTGCGTCAAGTTCGCCACGGAGCGTAGGAGCCGTCTCAGCGCACCTGAGCGTAAACACGCCGCTTTAGTCATTGCGCCGTATTCGGCGCATAATGCGCCGTGTATGGCGTATTATGGCGTCGTGCCACGCCAGCGCAGCAGCGATCTCTTCCCGACCGACCAGCCGATCCCGGCGAGCCAGATGATCGGGCGGGAAACGGATGTCAGTGAGATCGCCACGGCGCTTGCGGCGGGGTCGAACCTCGTTGTGGCCGGACCTCGACGAACCGGCAAGACCAGCGTGTGCGATGCCGCAGTCGGACGGCTGGCCAGGCGGGGTTTCTACGCCGTGAGCATCGACCTGTTCCGGATCGCCAGCACCGCGGAGTTCGCCGAGACGCTCGTGGCGGCGACGATCTCGAACCGATCGGCCCTCCGGCGCGTGGTTCACCAAACAAGGCGCGCTGGACGCCTGGTGGCCGACGCCCTTCACACCTCCGCAGTGCTGAAGTCCAAGGCACAACTCGGCGATGAGCTCGAGATCGTCTTCACCCCAGGCCTCGCCTCGCAAAATCCCGCCCACTACCTGGACTACGCGCTCAGCCTGCCGGGACGGATCGCCGAGGCGGATCGCAAGGAGGTGGTCGTCTTCTTCGACGAGTTCCAGGAGATCGGCGGGCCGCATCACCCATACGGTGATCCCGACCAACTGACCAAGCGGATGCGATCGATCTTCCAGCGCACGACCGGGGTCAGCTACCTGTTCGCGGGCAGCCTGGAGCACATGATGCGCGGCCTGTTCACGCCGGCGCATCGCGGCCTTCACCAGTTCGGCGGCTTCCACGACCTGCGCCCGATCGACTCCGGGGCGTGGCGTAAGGGCTTGAGCGAACGCTTCGCCGCCGACGATTGCGAGCTCGAGACGACGGCCCTTGACCGGATGATCCAGTACGGCGAGGGCCAACCACGAGCCACGATGCTGATCGCCCAGAAGAGCCACCTGACGACGGTCGAACTCGAGACGCACCTGATCGATCTGACCGTTGTCGAGCAGGGCCTCCGGTCCGCGATGACAGCCGAGCGGATCGCCCACGAGCAGATAGTCGAGCGGATTCGTCGAGCGCATAAGCTCGGCCTCGCCGTCGCCGAGCGTCTCGCTCGCGGTGAGCCCGTGTACCCCGGCCTCCCTCGCGGCGCGGTGCGGCGCGCGTTGGAAGCCCTTCGCGACGCGGGCATCATCGACAGCGGAGGTCGGGCTGATTGGCGGTTCTCGAACCCGCTTCTGCGACGCTACCTTCAGGCCATAACGCCCCTGGGGTAGTTTGCGCCCAAACGGGCGCATCATGCGCCACTTCTGGCGTACGTCCGCTGCGGAGAATCCTTCCTTTCCCCGGGGGCCTGCCGCGCTTGGCGACCAAGACCGGCTACAGCACCCTCCTGCCACGAAAATCGCCTCCTGCGTGCCGTCGGCAACCGAGGATGTCTCCGTCGCGCGTCAAACGCAGTCAAACGGAGCGCAGGCCCTAAACGGAAGGGCCTCCGATCTCTCGGAGGCCGTGATTTCCAGCGATTTCTTAGAACTCGGGCGAGATTCGAACCTGCGACCTTCGGGTGATGAGCCCGAAGAGGTCCGCTCCGGTGGATCCTTCCGCGTCCGGGTTGGTCCCGGCCCGTGCGGACCGGATGGCAGGCCTATCCCGACCGGTGCTACGAGCTACGTCGTGATTCGCTTGCCGCTTGTTTGACTGGAGGTAGACGCACTAGCCCCGGCGCATGCCGCCGTCGTGTGGCCAAAACTCGAGAGCACATGCCTGACCCTCGGCTCGCCTGCCTGCTGGGGCGAGTCGGCGCTGCACTCCCCTGATGTGGCTCGACCCGTGAGCTACGTCCACGAGCTGTTGCGATCCTGAACGGGCTGCCGTTCGTCCAGCAGACCGCCGCGCGTTCGACAGCGCCGTCGGATCTCACATGGCGAGTTCGACGGGTCCGGCCGCGTCACCGCACGCCAAGGGCCACTCGCACTCGTCGAGACCGTCCTGCGCGACCCCTACGCTGAGCCGACCATGGGTGACTTCACGAGCCGGGCGATGGAGCTGCTACCGCAGATCGAAGCCGGTCGAGCCGATCGGCTCGTGCTCGCGGAACTGCAGGGGCTCCGTGAGCTCTGGCGCTCGCTGTCGGACGCAGAACGGGCTGAGGCGGCCCCGATCGCCTCGGCCCTCGCCGCCGCGCAGGCCCCTACCCCCGCTCAGACATCCCTGCTCGACGACGACGCGGCCGCGCGACGCGCGCTGGTCGGGCTAGACCGGATCGATGTCGAAGCCGCATTCGAGTGCCGCTACGTGGGGCCGCGCGATCCGGATGCCCTGCTCGCCCACTTCGGTCTCGACCGGTTCCGCCCCGGCCAGCGTGAGGCTGTGGCCGCAGCGCTGGCAGGCCGCGACAGCCTCGTGGTGATGCCGACCGGCGGCGGCAAGAGCCTCTGTTACCAGCTCCCGGGCGTTGCCTCCGACGATTTGACCGTCGTCGTCTCCCCGCTGATCGCCTTGATGGCTGATCAGTACCGCCGCCTTCGCCTCGGCGGCCATCCCGCCGCGATGATCGCCTCCGGGATGGAGAAGGGCGCCATCGCCGGTGCGCTCGCCGATATCCGCAGCGGTCGCGCTCGGATCGTCTTGTGCTCTCCGGAGCGGTTCGCCTCCACGTCGTTCCTGGATGCGCTCGGCCAGCGGCGCGTCGATCTGTTCGCCGTCGACGAGGCCCACTGCGTATCGGAGTGGGGCCATGACTTCCGCCCGGACTACCTGCGGCTACGCGGCGTGATCGAGCGGCTGGGCTCGCCGCCGGTGATGGCGTGCACCGCGACGGCGACAGAGGAGGTTGGCCGTGAGATCGCCGAGCGGCTGGGTCTGCGCGAGCCCTTCGCGCTACGTGCCGGGTTCGACCGGCCGAACCTGTCCTTCGACGTGGTGCCCCTGGACGGCACTGGCTCGAAGATGCGCAAGGCGATGCTGCTCTCGCTGGCGCTTGGAGATCCGACGATGCGGCCCGCGATCGTTTACTGCGGGACCCGCCGAGAGGTCGAGGAGGTGAGCGAGCAACTGCGCTCGGATGGGCAGTTGGCCGTCGGCTATCACGCCGGCATGCCGCCGGATGAGCGGGCCGCCGCCCAGCACCGGTTCATGGGCGGCGACGCCGAGGTCGTCGTGGCCACGAACGCGTTCGGAATGGGCGTCGACAAGGCCGACGTGCGCACCGTCGTGCACTGGGCGATCCCAAAGAGTGTCGAGGCCTATTACCAGGAGGTCGGCCGCGCCGGGCGCGACGGCCGGCCCGCGCGCGCGCTCCTACTCTCCAGCCGCGCCGACCTGGGCCGCTTGATCACCTTCATCAAGCGCGACTCGGTCGAGCCCGAGGACGTGCTCTCCTTCGTGCGCCGCCTCCAGGCCGCGGCCGGCCCCGGCCCGGCGGTCCTCGACGCCGCGAGCGATGAGCGCGACCGCATCTGTCTCGGGATTGCCGAGCGCGCTGGGCTGTGCTCGCTCGAGCCGGCAGGCGGCGGACGGCTGTCCGTCACCCTGCTGACGAGTCGCGGAGGGGTCGAACGCGTCGCATCGATCTGCCGCCAGGCGCGCGACCGAGCGTGGCGCGCCTACCGGGCCGTCGAGGCGTTCTCCTCGGCTTCCGGCCAATGCCGCCGGCAGACGCTACTCCGGCACTTCTCCGACAGCCATCCGGCCGCGCCAACCGGACGCTGCTGCGACGTGTGCGATCCCGGCACGATCGGACTACCCGACCCAAGCGCGCTGACGCCGAGCCGCCGCGCGAAGCGGGCAAGCACGCCCGAACCGGTAACCGTTGATCCTGCGGATGCCGGGCTGCTCAACGCGCTGCGCGAGTGGCGCCTGCGAGCGACCGACGGAAAGCCCGCCTACACGGTCGCGCACAACCGTACGCTGGAGCTAATCGCCGCGGTACGACCGGCGTCGATGGACCAGCTCGCGCAAATCAATGGCGTCGGGCCGACGTTCCTCGAGCGCCACGGGGAACAGGTGCTCGCGGTGGTCGGTGACGCCCGACCCGCCTCGGAGCCGCGGTAAGCCAGATCTACGGCATATCAGGCGGCAGCTGATCCAGGTGTGTGTATAGTGTGTGTATGGCCCGCGTGAATGTCTACCTTCCAGACGATCTGGCTGAACGCGCCAGATCGGCCGGGGTCAGCATCTCGGCGATCACCCAGGAGGCTCTTCGCGTCGCGCTGTCGGCGTCCGACACCGACCGCTGGCTCGATCATTTGGAGGGGCTGCCCAGTCACGACGTGTCGCACGAGTCCGTAATCCGAGCACTCGACGCTGCCCGTGACGAGTTCGGCTCCTGATCGGCCGCCGTCGATCCTCGTAATTGACGCGTCAGCCCTGGTCGAGGCACTGGTCGGGTCAGAGCTTGGCGCCGCGGTGCGGAAGCGGATGCGTGGATGCGAGTTGCACGCCCCCGCACACCTGGATGCAGAGGTGCTTTCCGCTCTTGGACGGTTGCACCGGGCGGGCGAGCTCTCGGCCGACGCGGTGACGACTGCGCTTGGCGAGCTCGAGTCTGCCCCGATCACGCGGCATCCGCTCGCGGATCTGGTCGCCGGGGCGTGGCGAGAACGCGACCGTTTTCGCCTGGTGGATGCGCTTTGCGTAGAACTCTCGGAGAAGATCCGAGCGGGATTGCTGACGACGGACGCAAGACTCGCGAGAGCGGCGCCGCCGGTCGAACTCGTCAGCGAGTGAACGCGCTGCGGGCAACGCGCTTCAGGAGGCCTACGCCGGCTCGCGCCAGAGCACGACCTGTTCGTCATCGAAAATCGCCCGCACTTCAAGCCGGCCGCCCAGCGCACCGACGTAGTGGGCCAGCGCCGAGAGGTAGAGATCCTCGCGCCGTTCGGAGTCCGTCAGCCGCTCGTCGGCGGTGTCAAGCGCGGTCTGCACGATTTCATTACTCACGCCGCGGCGATACAGGGCATGGGCGATGCGGTCTTGCGACTCCAAGAGCCGCTTGTACGTCTCGACCCGGGATGCGTTCAGCGACTGATTTGTCTGGACGTCCTTCGGGCTTCCCGTTGGCTCAGACACCTCGGCTCCTTTCCGATGCTGCGCTCGTGATCGAGCAAGAGACGTGCTGCCAGCCGGACCATCGGCGGATACCAGCGGTTCCATTTGCCGGCCTTGTCGCCACCGAGCAGCATGACAGCGTTCCGGTTCGAATCGAACGCGAACAGGACCCTGACGCTCCGGTCGACGCGTGCTTCCTTCAGTTTGTTGACGCGCGAATCCTGGATCGTGTCAACGCGAGGCCGCCCGAGCGTTGGCCCCGCCTCAGCGACTCGCTCGATCGCCGCCTGGACACTCGCACGGCGTTCGGGATCGAGGCCGAGTTGCCACCGCGCGAACTCGGCGGTCTTGATGAGACGTCGCTCTGGACGAGGTCCAGGCCGTGGGGCCAAATCAGCCATAGCTTCGACCGCAGCCGCGATCACCGGGGTGCATCCGCCGCGACAATTCGCGAGCAAGCCGAAGGTGCTCAAGGACCCGCGTGCCGGCGAGATCGATCAGCCGAGTGGCGGCGCGAACCTCGTCGGGATCCACCGCCGCAAGTGCGGTGGCGATCGATCCGTAGACCATCTCCGTAGCGACCTCCGAACGCTCCTCGCCCGGGTAAGCGTCCGGCGGCAGTGCGTCGGTGATGTCCTCGATGACTCGGCAGAGCATGGAGCCGGTCGAGAGCAGCTCGATCACGAACCGCTCGGTGTGGTCGTCGTCCTGCGGGCACGCCATGACTCCAAGAGCGCGCAGCGCGCGAAATTCCCCCCCTCCCCGTCGCATCAAACGCGATCAAACGGCGGAAGCGCTCTTAACGACGAAACCCCCGATCTCTCGGAGGCCTCGATTTCCAGCGATTTTGAGGTAGCGGGGGCGGGATTCGAACCCGCGACCTTCGGGTTATGAGCCCGACGAGCTACCAGACTGCTCCACCCCGCGGCGGACCAGCAATGGTAGCACTGACGTGAAGGTGAATCCTCCCCAAGCGCACCCGGATCCGCCCCCGCCGGGGGCTCAGGTCAGCTCGTCCAACACCGCCCCGGTGGCGGCAACCAGCTCGTCGACATCCTCGTCGGAGATGACCAGCGGCGGCGAGAACGCCACGCTGTTGGCGTAGGCCAGCCCACGGCTGATCACCCCGCGGGCCAGCAGCGCCTCGGTGAACGGCCCGTAGGCCAGGGGCGGCGCCAGCGCGACTGCCTGCATCAATCCCTCGCCGCGGATCTCGAGCACGCCCGCATGACCCGCCAACCCGTCCAACCCGGCGCGCAGCCGGGCTCCGGCAGCCCCAGCGCGCGCGGGCATGTCCTCGGCCTGCATCAGCCTCAGGTTCGCGACGCCGGCGGCGCAGCAGGTGGGATGGCCGGCGTAGGTGTTGCCGTGTGCGAGCAGGTACCCGGCATCGGCCTCGAGCCAGCCGCGCAGGCGCGGCCCGACGATCACGCCGCCGAGCGGCAGATAGCCGCTCGTCACCTGCTTGGCGAAGCTCATCACGTCCGGCGTTACGTCGAAGTGATGGGAGGCGAACCAGGAGCCCAGTCGCCCGAACCCGGTGATCACCTCGTCGAACACGAGCAGCGCGCCACACTCATCGCACAGCTCACGAAGCCCGGCCAAATAACCCTCGGGTGGCGGGAAGACGCCGCCGGCGCCGATCACGGGCTCGGCCATGATCGCCGCGATCCGCTCCGGGCCGTGGTAGGCGACGGCGTCGCGCATTGCATCCACACTGTCCCGCTCGACCTGGAAGAAGTCGGGCAGCAGCGTCCCGTACGGGTCGCGGTTGGCCGGCAGCCCGGCCGCCGAGGTGCCGCCCAGCATCACGCCGTGGTAGGCGTAGTGGCGACTCAGGAACACCGACCGACCGCCCTCGCCGGACGCCTTGTGGCCGGCCCGGACCAGCTTGATGGCGGAGTCGATCGCCTCAGAGCCACCCGAGGTGAACAGCACGCGTGCGTCGGGGATCGGCTCGAGCTCCTCGGTTATCAGCTCGGCCAGCTGGTCCTCGGGGCGGTTGGTGAAGCGCGCGAACGTGTGGTAGGACTCGAGCTCGTTCAGCTGCGCGGTGATGGCGTCGATGATCTCGCGCCGGCCGTGACCGGCTGCGCAGTACCAGAGCGACGCGGTGCCGTCGAGGTAGCTGCGACCGTCGGCATCAAAGACGCGAGAGCCTTCCCCGCGCACGATCTCGAGGTAGTCCTGGGCTTGGCGCGCAGGAACGGCAAATGGATGCAAAACACGGGGATAGGCCATACCCCCTGAATACGCCATGCGGGGCCGCCACGCAAGGGCGGCTTTGCCTTTCAGGAGGTAGGGCCTGGCCCGGTTTGGATCATTCGGTGGCGATCGGGTCGATCACTCGGTCGCGATCCGCGTGCATCATTCGGTCGCGATTGCAGCGAGAACATCGAGGTTGGCCGCCCGCCGCGCCGGCCACGTGGCCGCGCCCAGACCGAGCAACGCGGACAGGATCACGAACCCGATCAGGTCCGCCACCGGCACGCTGACCGTGGTCACCCCGTTGTTCCGGAGAGCGTAGGCCAGCGCGACCCCCACCACGGTTCCCCGCACGATCCCGAGGACCCCGCCGAGCAGTCCGACGATGACCGCCTCGGAGCGGATCATCGCCCGGACCTGGCGGCGCTTCATGCCGACGGCGCGGAGCAGCCCGATTTCGTGGGTCCGCTCGAACACCGACAGCATCAGCGTGTTGACGATGCCGATCAGCGCGATCAGGATCGCCAGCGCGAGCAGCACGTAGATCAGCCCGAGCAGCTGGTTGACCGTCGCCTGCTGGCTGGCCTCGAACTGCGCCCGTGTCTTGACGCCGACGTTCGCGTATGGATTCAGTGCGTTGTTCACCGCATCGAACACCCCATGTGCTCCGGGAGCGCTGCTCAAGAGCACCGCGATCGGGAGCGGGTTGTCGAAATGCGACAGGAAGAACCGGTCTCCGGTGACGTAGTCGCCGAGCAGCGGGTTCGACTTGTAGATCCCGCCGACGGTCATCGTGGTCGAGCCGGTCTGAGCAAATCTGACCGGCACAACCGACCCCACATGAACGTGGTCGGACGACGCCGTATGCGAATCAACCAGCAGCTCACCGGCCGCCATCGCGGCCGCTCCGCGACCCGCGGTCAGGTGCAGACTCACCGTGCTAGCCAACCCAGCCGGCGTTGCCGCGACCAACGTCGACAACGAGCTCCCGACTTCGAACTGGCCCTGATAGACGACGGTCGAGGTCGTCACCCCGGGGACCCGCGACACCGCAGGCACGACGGACTTGCTGAAGCCGCCGTTGCCGGTGACGATGTAGTCGGCGCTGACCGCGCTGTCGACCTCGTTCTTGGCCGAGGCGCTGAGCGACGCGCCGAGTACTGCAATCGTCGAGACCAGCGACAGACCGACCATCAGCGCGGCCGCGGTCTGCGCGGTCCGGCGCGGGTTGCGCATCGAGTTCTCGCGTCCCAGGCGCCCCGGTACGCCGAGCGCCCGCGCCAGCGGACGGCCGAGCGCGCTCGACAGCGGACGGGCCAGTATCGGCGAGAACAGCGTGGTGGAGATCAGGACGGCCAGTCCGCCAAACCCGACCAGCACGAGCGAAGCCTTGCCCAGCCCGACCACGATCAGCACGACTCCGGCGATCGCCGTGACCACGGCCCGCACCAGCGTGAGCCGCTGCATCCCCAAGCCCTGGTCCTCGCGCTGCTCGACGAGCGCGGCCACCGGAGCGATGCGGACGGCGCGGCGGGCAGGGATGATCGCCGAGATCATCGTCACCCCCACGCCGACCAGGATCGCGACCACCGCCGTGCGCGCCTCGAACACCAGCGGCGCCGACGGCAGCACGATCCCGAACGCCTTGAGCAGGGCCTTCAGGCCGAGCGCCGCGACTACACCCAGCCCGAGTCCGATCAGCGACGCCGTCAGGCCAGTCAGCGCCGCCTCGGCCAGCACCGAGCGGAACAGCTGTCGCCGGCTGGCCCCGACCACGCGCAGCAGCGCGAGCTCGCGCGTCCGCTGCCCAACCGTGATCGAGAACGTGTTGTAGATCGTGAACGCCCCGACCAGCAACGCGATGAACGCGAAGATCAGGAGCGCGGTCGAGATGAACCCGAGCTCGTTGTTGATCGCGCTCGAGAGCTCGTTGGCCACGGTTTGACCGCTTACAACTTCGACCCCGGGAGGTAACACAGCGGCGATCGCCCGCTGCACCTTGACCGTGTCGGCGCCCGGCGAAGCCAGCACGCTGATCGTGTTGTAGTACCCGCGCAGGTCGAATAGACCCTGCGCCGTGGCCGGGTCGAAACCGGCCAGCGTCACGCCGGCCAGGTTGTCGGCGGACCCGAAGGTGACGAGCCCGGTGATCGTGAACGTCTGCGCCCGGTTGGGCAGGTTGATCAGCACCCTGTCGCCAATGGCAAACCCATGCTTGGTCGCCGTCTCCTTGTCCATGACGACATCGTCAGGAGAAGTAGGCCCACGGCCCGCCACCAGCCGGTAGGGCGACAGCTGCGCGTTGGGATCGAACGCGAAGCCCAGCGTCGAGCCGCCGCCGCCGCCGATCGCGTTGTCGTCCCGGGTCATGAACTGCGCGTACCCGCCGACCGAGCCGAACGCATACGACACGCCGGGCACGCGGCGGACCGAAGCCAGCAAAGACTCCGGGACCGGCTTGCGGTCCGCGGTGCTGTCGACCGCGGCGGCGGCCGAGGTGTCATTGTTGAAGGCCGCCTTGCCGCGGACCTGGAAGCTGACGTGCTGATAGGCGGTGCCGACCAGGTTGTCGAAGGTGCGGTTGAGTGTGTCGCCGAGCACCAGCGTGCCGGTCACGAAGGTGACCCCGAGCACGATCGCCAGCGCGGTCAGCGCGAGGCGGAGCTTGCGGGCCATCAGGCCCCGGAGCGTGATCCGTCGCATGTCAGTCTCCCAGTCGCTTCATCTGCTCGAGCACGGCATCGGCCGTGGGCGAGCGGAGTTCGGACACCAGCTTCCCGTCGGCCAGGAACACCACGCGGTCGGCGTACGCCGCGGCCCGCGGGTCGTGGGTGACCATCACGATCGACTGTCCGTGCTCGCTGACCGCGCGGCGCAGGAACTCGAGCACGTCGGCTGAGGCGTTCGAGTCGAGGTTGCCGGTTGGCTCGTCGGCGAAGATCAGCTCGGGGCGGCCGATCAGCGCTCGCGCGCAGGCGACCCGCTGCTGCTGGCCGCCGGACAGCTCGCCGGGACGATGCGAGAGGCGATCGGCCAGCCTCAGCTGACGGACGAGGACGTCGAACCACTCGGGGTCCACTGGTTCGCCCCCGAGGTCGGCGGCGATCGTGATGTTCTCCGCCGCGGTGAGAGTGGGAACCAGGTTGAAGGACTGGAACACGAACCCGATCCGGTCTCGGCGGAGCTCGGTGAGGCTGGCGTCGTCGAGCGCTCCGACCTCGTCGTCGCCGACGTAGCTTTGCCCCGAAGTCGGGACGTCGAGTCCGGCCATGCAGTGCATCAGCGTTGACTTGCCCGACCCGGATGGGCCCATCACGGCCGTGAACCGACCGCGTTGGAATTCGACGTTGACGCCGTCCAGCGCGCGAACGGCGACCTCGCCGCTGCCGTACGTCTTCACCAGGTCGACGGCACGAGCCGCCGGCGAGTCCAGCCGTTCCGAAGTGAGGGTCATTGCCGCCTCTAGTGAGTTAGTGAGCATGAACGTCAAGCTACGTTCCGGCCGCCGGTTTGTCATCGGCGCGCGGGACGAACCGGAGCGTCCACCCGTGGGTGGAGGCCGCGGGGCCGTGCGTCCACCCGCCGACCGATGACACACGCGCGCACGCGGCCTATCGTTTGCCGCGTCGATGGTCAACTCGTTCGTCAACTGGTTCCGGCGCAGCTGGTTCGCCTACGGGTACGAGGGCGAGGGCACGGCGCCGCTCGAGGCGATCGCGTGGCGGCTGTTCGGCGTGGTCGTGCTGGTGGCGTTCGTCGCGATCACCTTCGCGATAAAGCCCCACCCAGGGCTGACGGGCCGCGGGTTGCCCATCCTGGCTTCGTTCATCTTCACCGTCGCGTGCGCGATCGCGGCGCATCCGGAGCGCCGGAACATGCCGGAGCGAAACCGGATCCTGGCCCTGCTCGGCGTGATCGTCGGGGCGGGCGCGCTGGGCGGCCTCCAACCCCACGGTGTCTGGGTCCTGGGGCCGTACTACGTCGCGATCGTCGCCGCCCTCAACCTCAATCGTCGCGCCGCGTGGCTGGTCTTCCTTGCCGCGATCCTGCCGTTCCTGACCGGATACACGGTCAAGGGGCAGTTCGCCAACGGTGGGACGTTCCTGTCCGGAATCCTCCCATGGTTCTTCGCGATGCGGCTGCTGCACTACGTCGCCGAGCAGCGTGATGAGCTCAAGGCCTCGCGCGCGGCGGAGGCCGAGGCCGCGACGGCAGCCGAGCGCGGGCGGCTCGCCCGGGAGATGCACGACGTGCTCGCCCACTCGCTCTCCGCGCTGGCCCTCCAGCTCGAGACCACGCGTCTGCTCGCCCGCGACCGCGGCGTCGACCCCGACATCATCCAGGCAGTCGACCGAGCGCACCACCTGGCCGCCAGCGGGCTCGACGAGGCCCGCCGTGCGATCGCGGCGCAGCGCGGCGAGGAGCTGCCCGGGCCGGAGCGGATCGGGGCGCTCGCCGATGCCTTCAAGGAGCAGAGCGGACTGCCGGTCGCGCTCGAGGTCCGCGGCGAGCCGCGCGAGCTCCCGCCGGACGCGCGCCTGGCCATGTATCGCACCGCTCAGGAGGCGCTCACCAACGTCCGCCGCCACGCCACCGCCGAGCGGGTCGACGTCAAGCTCGACTACGGCTCGGACAGCACGGTGCTCGTGGTCGAGGACCACGTTGATTTGGAATCCCACCCACCCCCGCCGCCGCCCGCAGCCGACGGCCTGACCGGCGGCTACGGGCTGACCGGAATGCGCGAGCGAGCCGAGCTGCTCGGCGGGGAGCTGCTCGCGCTCCCCACCCCGACCGGCTTTCGCGTCGAGCTGAGACTCCCGGCGAACGGCCGAGCTGGTGAGTGACCCCGTCCCAGAGCCCAAGCCGGTCCGCGTCCTGCTCGCCGATGACCAGCGGTTGGTGCGGGAAAGCCTCGGGACGCTACTCGGGCTGCTCCCCGGCATCGACCTGGTGGCCTCGGCCTCCGACGGCGAGGAGGCGCTGACGCTCGCCGAGGAGCACGGCCCCGACGTCGTGCTGATGGACCTGCGCATGCCCCGCCTCGACGGGATCGAGGCGACCCGTCGCTTGCACGAGCGCCGTCCGGAGGTGCGCGTGATCGCACTCACGACCTACGCCGACGACGAGAGCGTGCTCGGGGCGCTGCGTGCGGGCGCGCGCGGCTACCTGACCAAGGACGCGAGCAGCGAGGACATCCGCAACGCGATCCTGACCGTGGCCAAGGGCGAGGCCGCGCTCGATCCGTCCGTGCAACATCACGTGGTGGCGGCACTGGCCGGCGGCGACCAAGCCGGCCACCCCGGCGCCGCCGAAGAGTCGAAGCTGCCCGACGACCTCACCCCGCGCGAGGCCGAGGTGCTCGCGCTGATCGCCGAGGGCCTGACCAACGCCGAAATCGCCGAGCGTCTGTTCGTCAGCCCGACCACCGTCAAGTCGCACATCAACCATCTGTTCACCAAGGCCGGCCTCCGCGACCGCGCCCAGGCGGTCAACTACGCGTACCGCACCGGGATCGCCATCCCGCCTGGGTAGTAATGGGCCTCGCTGCGCTCGGCGTCCGTGGGGCCGTGCGACCCCGTCCGGACAGGGATCGCGTCAAGACGCGCCGGCCAGCGTGGCCTGCACCTCCTCCGCCTCGCGCAGCTTGTAGCGCTGCACCTTGCCGGTCGGCGTCCGCGGCAGATCCTCGACGAACTCGATCACGTGCGGATACTCGTACCGGCGCAGGTGGTTCTTGCACCACCCCCGCAGCTCGTCCGCTAGCGCATCAGCGTCCGGGCCAGTGGGCACCCCGGACGTGCAGATCACGAATGCCTTGATGCGACTCACATCCTCGAGCAAGACCCCGATCACGGCCGCCTCGGACACCGCGGGGTGTTGCACGAGGCATCCCTCGACGTCGGCCGGCGAGACCCAAAGCCCGCCGACCTTGATCATGTCGTCCGAGCGGCCCTGGTAGACGAAGTGCCCGTCGGCGTCGAGCGCGTAGCGGTCGCCGGTATGGAACCACTCGCCGCGCATCGAGAAGCGGGTTTTGGCGCGCTGGTGCCAGTAGTAGGCGGCGCAGCTGTCGCCGCGGACCATCAGCTCGCCGGGCTCGCTGGTGCCGATGTCCAGACCCTGCTCGTTGACCAGGCGCAGCTCATAGCCCGGAACCGGGCGCCCGGAAGTGCCGGGAGCGAGGTCGGAAAGCGTGTTCGAGCAGTAGATGTGGAGCATCTCGGTCGAGCCGATCCCGTCGAGGATCGGGACGCCGATCAGGGCCTGCCAGCGCGCGAGCACGGCCGCGGGCAGTGCCTCGGCAGCCGACACACACGCCCGCACACCCGAAAAGTCCGCCTCCGAGATCCCGGATGCGCGAACCATCGCGGCGTACAGCGCCGGCACCGAGAAGAACAGCGTGGGGCGATAGCGCCCCACGGCCTCGAAGATCCGCTCCGGCACCGAGCGGCCCTTGACCAAGCCGGCGCACGCCCCGACCGACAGCGGGAACGACAGGCCGTTGCCGAGCCCGTAGGCGTGGAACAGCTTGGTCGTCGAGTAGCAGACGTCGGATTCGGAGATCTGCAGCACGCCCCGGCCGTAGCCCTCGACGGTCACCGCGATGTCGCCGTGCGAATGCACGACGCCCTTGGGCCGCCCGGTCGAGCCTGAGCTGTAGAGCCAGAACGCCATGTCCTCGCGGTGCGTGTCCAATGGAGGCCGCAGCTCGGCCAAATGGGTCGAGTCGAACGCGGAAAAGCTCGTGTACGGCCCGCCATCCCCGTCCACCGCCACCACGTGAAGATCCGGCCGCCCGGCCAGCACCGGCTCGAGCGCCGCCAGCAGCGAGGCCTCGACCACCAGCACCTTGGCGTAACTGTCGTCGAGGTAATACGCGTAGTTGTCGACGCGGTCCATCGGGTTGACCGGGACCGGAACCGCGCCGATGCGCATCGCCCCGAGGAACACCGCGGGAAACGCGGGCGAGTCGTCGAGGATCATCAGGATCCGCTGCTCGCGCTCGATCCCGAGCATGGTCAGGTAGGCGGCGACCGCGGCGGTCAGCCCGGCCAGCTCCCCGTAGGTGACGACGCGGTCGGCGGTCAGCAGCGCCGGCCGCTCGGCGCGACCTGTGTCCAGGTTGGCGTCGAGCAGCGTGCTCGCGTTCAGTCTCTCGGCTCCGCTCACGGCCTCGTCAGGCCGAGTTTAAACCGTGGCTGACCGACGGGCTCGCCGTCGCGGCCGGGCGTCGTGCTCCTCGTTCCAGGCCAGCACCCGGTTGGTGAAGTCGACCGCCTGCGACGGCGTGCGCTGGATGTGAAAGCCGCCCGGGTAGCGGACCATCTCCGCCTTCTTGCCCAGCAGCCGCAGACCCGAATAGAGCTCCTCCCCCTGGCCGATCGGCACCCGCAGGTCCCCTTCCCAATGGATCACCATCACCGGCGTGGTTACCGCCGGCAGGAAGGAGAGCGGTGAGCGCAGCTCGTACTCTCCTCGCCGCTTCCATGGGGTGCCGCCCATGGCGAACACCGCGAACTCGGGAATCTCGGTGGTCAGAGCCATGCTGGTCTGATCGACGACCGCCGCCACCGCGGTCGCGGCCCGGAAGCGATCGGAGTGGCCCACGATCCAGCCGGTCATGAACCCGCCGTAGGAGCCGCCGCTCACGAACATGCGCCCGCCGTCGGCCCGCCCCCGCTCGATCAGGTCGTTGCAGCACGCGAGGATGTCCTCGTAGTCGCCTCCCCCCCAGTCGCCGGTGCACGCGCGCGTGAAGTCTTGGCCGTAGCTGGTGCTCCCTCGGGGATTGGGCAGAAGGACCGCGTAGCCCGCGCCGGCGAGCGACTGATGGAACGCGAGCCAGCGGCCGGACGGCCACGCCGCGTGAGGGCCGCCGTGGATGTCGACGTGAATCGGCCCCGCTCGCCACGCGCGATCCGCGGCCATGATCGTGAAGTACTCGACCTCGGTGCCGTCCGGCCGCGCGATCGTCGATCGGCCCGCGGGCGCCAGCTCGACCTCGGCGAGAAGCTCCGCGTTCAGGTCGGTCAGCGGCACCGGGTCGGCGCCGGCGGTTGTGGTCACACGCAGCTCGCTCGGCCGGTCGGGCCAGGAGGACGTGTACGCGACCGCGCGCCGCCCGGGATGCGCGGCGACGCCGTCGATGAGGAGGTCGCCATCGATCAACGCGCGACTGCGCCGCTCACCGACGCGCGCGCGGTGGAGCCTGACCGCGCCCTGGTCGGCGATCAGCATCAGCAGATCCCGGTTGCCCGCCCAGCTGAGCGGGGTGGGAAGACCGGGGAAGAGCACGACCGGGCGGTCGAGCTCTGGCGCCACCCGCTCGGCCGGACCGCTGCCGTCCGCGGGCACGACGAACACATGGTTGTCCTCGTCGAATTGTTCGGTGACCTGCCCCGCGAACACGACCAGCTTGCCATCCGGGGAGAAGGCCGGGAAGGCGACGAGACCCTTTCCGCCGGTCAGCCGCCGGGGCCGGCCGCCGACGACGGGCATCACCCAGGCATCGCTTCGGAATTGGCGGTCGTCCCGGCGCGGACTGCGGTCGGAGGCGAATACGACGGACGCGCCATCGGGCGAGAACGAGGGATCGTCGTGGTCGTACTCCCCTCGGGTGATCTGCCTGGCCAATCCCGTCTCGACCTCGACCAGAAACAGGTGGCGCCGGCCGTCCTGCCACCCCACCCCGTCGAGGCGCGCCGCCATGCCGCGGGTCACGCGCGGCGCGTTGCGCTCCGGGGTGGTCGCGTTCTCACGATCGGGGAGCCCCACGCGACAGACGACGACGATCCGGTTCGAGTCCGGCGCCCAGGCAAGCTGCGCTACCGGTCCGGGCAGGTCGCCCAGCGGCGCCGGCACGCCGCCGTCGAGCGGGGCGAGCCGGACGTGTGCGTGTTCGGGCTTGTCATCGGTGATCGAGATGTACGCAAGCCACCGCCCGTCCGGTGAGAAGGCCGGGCTGCGGTCCGCCGGTCCCTCGGTGAACGGGCGCGCTGGCGCGGACGCGTCGGCCGGCGCCACCCAGATCGAGGAGCGCAGCCGGTCCGCCTCCTGGTCGGTGTCGCTGACGACGAACGCCACCCGGCGACCGTCCGGCGACAGCGCCGGAGAGGTCGCACTGCGCAGCCGGAGAGCGTCCTCCGGACGGAAGCCTCGCTTGGCCATAGTCATCCCCCTCCCAGCCCCAGAATTTGTTGTCAGTCGCCGACCGGAAATCGGTTGGGCGAAAATCTACACTTTCCTCAGGGATGGTTTAGGAAAGCGCGCGCAACGGCCTCGCCCCGCTGCGCAGAACGACCGGCGGCTGGGCGCGACGGTGCCGTTTGCCGAGCAGGAGCTGTACGTCGAGGATGCGGCGCTCGGCGAACCCCGCCTCGCAGTAGGCCAGGTACAGCGTCCACAGCCGGCGGAAGCGTTCGTCGAATCCGAGCCGGGCCAGCTCGGATGCCTGACCGGTGAAGTTTTGCCGCCAGCGCCTGAGTGTCTCCACGTAGTGCGGGGTGAGATCCTCCAGGTGCACCATCTGCATGTCCGTGCAGCGGGCTACCCCCTGCGCAATCACCTCGAGTGACGGCAGGCAGCCGCCCGGGAAAATGTAGGTGTTCATGAACGAGCGGGAGGCCTTTTCGACCTCGTAGGCGCGATCGTCGATCGCGATGGCCTGGAGCAGCATTGCGCCTTCCGGCGCGAGCAGCTCGGAGCACTTGGCGAGGAAGGCGCCGGTGTGACGCCAGCCAACCGCCTCGATCATTTCGATCGAGACCAGCTTGTCGTAGCGACCCCTCAGATCGCGATAGTCCTCGAACAGGACGGTGACCCGGTCCTCGACCCCGGCGCGCGCTGCCGCCGCCCGCGCGTATTCGTGCTGCTCGCGCGAAATCGTGGTCGTCGTGACCCGGCAACCACGCGTGATGGCGGCGTGGACGGCCAGGGCCCCCCACCCCGTGCCGACCTCGAGCAAATGATCATCCGGCCCGAGGTCGAGCTTCTCGCAGATCAGCTCGAGCTTCGCCACCTGTGCCTCAGCGAGGCTCATCCCCGGCTCTTCGAATACCGCGCAGGAGTAGCTCATCGACGGGTCGAGCATCCGGGAGAAGAGTTGGTTGGACAGGTCGTAGTGGGCGGCGATGTCGCGCCGGCGCCGTCGGCGGGTGCTTCGCCTGCCCAGGTCGCGAAGCCGTTGCACCGGCGCTCGTACCGGCGCGAGACCCGCCCGGAGCCGGTCAAGCCCGGACGCGTTGCGGGCTGCCAGGCTGACCAGCGCGACGAGATCTGGGGAGTCCCAATGGCCGGCGGCGTAGGCCTCAGCGAGGCCACGGCTACCCGTGAGGCCCATCCGCCACGTGCGGGTGCGGCGGACGATCATCGTGGCGGCGGGCGGGCCCGAGCCGTATACGCGCGGCTCACCGTTCTCGATCACGGTCAGGCTGCCTTCCGCGATCCGGTGCAGGAAGCGCGACAGTACCCACCGGCAGACCCGATCGATCACGACGGAGATTCCCGCGGGTGGCGAAACACCGGCGCGCCCGCGACTTTCAGCTGCAGCGCCTGGGAGTAGATGAGCCCGAGCACGCGCACGTTGGCGAGTGGATACCGAGCAATCAGGCGGGCCGCCGAACGGCGGGTCAGCTCGCGGCGCCGGAGTGCCAGCGTCGCGTCGAATGTCGGGCTCGCGCCGGGACCGCGGCTCTCGATGCGGACGACCAGGCGCTCGCCGGGCGTGCCGGCACGAGCGTGGTAGCGCTGCTGCATTCCCATGAACGGCGAGACGTGCAGCGCCTTGTCGAAGTCGACCTCGCCCCGGTCGCCGGGCAGGACGTAGGCGTGGCGCTCGCCCCACGGGGTATTTGTCACTTCGGCGACGACCGCCTGCGCGCGGCCGGCAGCGTCGAAGCAGTAGTAGAAGCTGACCGGGTTGAAGCAGTGCCCGAACGAGCGGACCTGGGTGAGGACCCGGATGTGACCGTCCGGTCGCACGCCCGTCGACATCTCGACGACGTCACGCACCGAGGAGTCGAGCGGGACCGCGCGATCGCCGAGATAGTCGCGCCGGCGAAAACGAAGCGCTCCTGGGCGACGAGCCAGCAGCCGGCCGCCGAGCAGGCGCGGCAACTCATCCAGGTCCAGGTAGAAGAGCGCGATCCGATGTTCAAACGAGCGGCGGGGCTCACGCCGGCGGTGCCGGATGACGCCCTCGTAGATGCACGACGCCGTGGTCACAGCCGCGCTCCGAACCGTTCGGCGACGCGCATCGCACTGCGCACGCCGTCCTCGTGAAACCCCCAGCCCCAGTAGGCCCCGCAGAAATGGGTCCGCCGCTGGCCGCTGATCCGGTCGATGTGGCGCTGCGCCCGCACCCCGGCCTCGGTGTAGACGGGGTGAGCGTAGGCCACCGTTTGAATCACGCGCTCCGGGTCGATCGCCTGCGTGCGGTTCAGCGTCACGCAGAACTCGCGCTCGGCGCGCAGCGACTGGAGGCGGTTCATGTGGTAGGTGACCATCGCCCGGGAACTGGCCTCGGGCTCGGGCTGCCAGTGATAGTTCCAGCTCGCCCACGCTCGGCGGCGACGGGGGAGCATGCGCACGTCGGTGTGGAGCACGGCCTCGTTGGTCTGGTACGGGATCGCGCTGAGGAGGTCGAGCTCAGCTTGACTGGCGTCGGTCAGGACGGCGAGAGCCTGATCGGAATGCGTGGCGAGCACGACCTCGTCGAAGCGTTCGGCCGCCGCGCCGTCGGTCCGTACCCACACGCCGTCCTCGTCGCGAGTGACCGCGCGTACGGGGGTGCGCAGGCGGATTCGGTCCGCAAACGGGTCGGTCAGCGCCTCGACATAACGCGCCGAGCCGCCCCGAATGACCCGCCACCGCGGGCGATCCCGGAAGCCCAGCATCCCGTGGTGATCGAAGAACTCGGCGAGAAACCGCGCCGGGAAGCTCGACATCTGCCGCGGATCGGCCGACCAGACGGCCGAGAACTGGGGGACGATCAGGCGCTCGACGAACGGCCGCGAGAAGCGGTGGCGCTCGAGCCAGTCCCCCAGCGAGGGCCCCTGTCCGGCGCCCTCGGGCGCGGCCGACAGCAGCCCGCGTGCGGCCCGGTTGAATCGGGCTAGGTCGCAGACCATGCGGTGAAACCACGGGGTGAGGAGGTGCCGGCGCTTGGCGAACAGGCCGTTCGGCGACGCTCCGGAGTACTCGAAGTCACCCAGGCCGTCACTGACGCCGAAACTCATCGTTGACGGCTGCCAGGCCACCCCCAGCCGCACGAGCAGCCGCTCGAAGGCCGGGTAGTTGCGGTCGTTGAACACGATGAAGCCGGTGTCGACGTGGTGGGTCTCGTTCGGCGTGTCGACCCTGATCGTGTTGGTGTGGCCGCCGGCGTAGCCGGCCGCCTCAAACACCGTGATCTCGTGGCGGCCGTTGAGCAGGTACGCAACGGTCAGACCGGAGATACCTGCGCCCACAATGGCGATCCTCATAGTGCAGACGATAATACCCATCGTAGAGATAAATCTCTACAACTTGTTCGCGCGCGTCTGCTGCGCTACGGTGCCGTCCGTGCCTCCATCAGCGCCGGAACCGGGCATGACGATGCGAGAGATGTCGGCCCGCAGCGGCGTCAGCGAGGCCACACTGCGCATGTGGGAGCTCCGGCATGGGTTTCCCGAGCCGCAACGGCGCTCGAGCGGGCACCGCCGCTACTCGGAGCTCGACCTAGCCCGAGTGCGGGCGGTGGTCCGGGCGCGGGACAGCGGGCTCTCGCTCCGGGCGGCGATCGAGCTCGCCGCCGGCGAGGCCGACGGGGAGTCGCCTTCCGTCTACGCGGCGCTGCGTGCGCGCGTCCCCGGTCTCGAGCCGCAGCTCGTCCCCAAGCGCGGTCTGCTGGCGATGTCGCGGGCGATCGAGGACGAGTCGATGGCTCGGGCCGAGCGACCACTGGTGTTCGGCTGCTTTCAGCGCGAACCGTTCTATCGCCAATCGGAGGAGCGCTGGCGCGAGCTCGCGCGCACGGCGGAGCGCGCCGTCGTGCTCGCCGACTTCCGGCGCGTGCGCCGGCCCCGGCAGGCGCCGCTCGAGGTTCCGATCCGGGCGTCGGAGCCGGTGGCGCGCGAGTGGGTGATCGTCTGCGAGTCGGCCGGCTTTGCGGCCTGTCTGGCCGGCTGGGAGCGGCCGCACGATGGGCCGGGCGACCGCGCGTTCGAGGCGATCTGGACCGTGGAAGCGCCAGCGGTGCGTCTGGCCGCGCAGGTGTGCTGGCGGCTCGCCTCGCAGTCGGCGCCGGGCCTGCTCGCCGACCTGCGCGATCGGCTCTACGATGCGCCGGTGGCGCGCGAGCACGAGCTCCGGTCGGCGATCGAGCTCAGTACGCGGATGGTCTCCTACGCCACGGCGTCATAGCTCAGGGATGCCAGCTGCGGCGAGCGCTCGCTCGCAGTAGCGCCAGAGTTGCTGGCGATGCGCCTCGGAGCCGGGCGAAGCAGCCAGGCGGTAGTGGGTCGGGCGGGGGCGGCGGTCGTGCCAGAAGAGTCCGGTCTGAGCGAGGGCCTCGGGGGCGGCGCCGAGCCACACGATCGTGTCGGCGCCCTGCTCTGGGGTGCGGATGATCGGCCGGGTGAGTCTCCGGAACGTCGGCATCCAGCGCCGCACCCCCTCGGTGTCGGCCCAGCCGGGGTGCATGGCGTGGACGGCAACGCCGCGCTCGCACAGCCGCTCGGCCATCAGGCCGGTGAGCGCGACCTCCTCGCGCTTGGTCCGCGCATAGAACTTCTTCGGCGAGTACTCGCTCCGCTCCGATTCCCAGTCACCGGCGGGTAACGGCTGGGCGTACATACCGCCCGAGCTGATGTTGATCACCCGCGACGGCGCGCTCCGCGTCAATGGTCCCGTGAGCACCGTGGTGAGAGCCAGCGGTGCCAGGACGTGCGTGGCGAACGTGAGCTCGTGGCCGTCGGGGGAGCGCGTGCGGTCTGCGGGCATCGTGCCGGCGTTGTTGACGAGCACGTCCAGGCGCGTTTCCGCGGCGGCGAACCTCTCGCCGAACGACCGCACCTCCGCCAGGTTGGCCAGGTCGCATGCCTGCGGCCGTGCGTCGGCGCCCGGTACGGCGCGGTCGATCTGCGCCACCGCGTCGGCGGCCCGGCGCCCGTCACGCGCGAGCGCGTGGACCGTTGCGCCGAGGCGAGCGAATCCCGCCGCCGCCGCCAAGCCAAGACCCGAGGCGGCGCCCGTGATCAACACCGTTTCACCGTCGATCCGCGGGGGATCGGCCGGCCAGCCCGGCATCCGCTCGCGCACGAGCAACCCCAGCCGGCCATATCCGAGCGCGATGCTCCGGTCGAGCACGGTGTCGATCACATCTGCGATCAATGTGTTTAGATAATAGTCAACATCATGTTCGACAACGCTCGAGCCCACCAGCTCTATCGCGAGCAGCTCGTCTCCCGGCCGCTCGATGACGTGTTCGCCTTCTTCGCCGAGGCCGACAACCTGGAGCGGATCACGCCGCCGTGGCTCGGCTTCGGCCTGTTGACTCCCAAGCCGGTCGAGATGGAGTTGGGCACGAGGATCGAGTATCGCCTGCGAGTGCACGGGATCCCACTCCGGTGGATCTCCCGCATCGAACGGTGGGAGCCCGGCCGGGCCTTCGAGGACGTGCAGGTGAAGGGGCCCTATCAGCTCTGGCGTCACCGGCACGAGTTCCGTCGGGTCGGCGACGGGACGCTCGTGGAGGCCTTCCGCCACGCCGCGGTGGCGCAACTGCTGGCATGACCAGCATCCTGTGGCTGCGCCGGGACCTGCGCCTACACGACAACCCGGCGCTCGAGGCCGCCCGCGAGCGCACCGATCACCTGGTGCCGGTCTTCTGCTTCGACGATCGGCTGCTCCACGGCAGGCACGCGTCGGGGCCGCGCACCCAGTTCATGCTCGAGTGTCTGGCCGACCTCGACTGTTCATTGCGAACGCGCGGCAGCCGCCTGGTCGTTCGCCGGGGTCGCCCGGAGATCGAGATTCCTAAGCTGGCGGCTCAAGCCGCGGCGCGCGCAATCCATTACAGCGGCGATGTCAGTGGCTTTGCCCGCGGCCGGGACCGCCGCGTCGCGGAGGCGATCGGCGACACGGCGTCCGTCCACGAGCATCCGGGAGTGTTCGTTCTCGACGACCTCGACGCCATCCGCACGCAGAGCGGCACCCCCTACACGGTGTTCACGCCGTTTCACCGCGCCTGGATGAACGCCCCGCGCCGGCGGGTAGGCGGCGCGCCCCGCCGACTCCCGCCCCTTCCGTCTGGCGTTGACCCCGGCGCCATTCCGTCGCTCGGCGAGCTCGGCCTGCGCCAGGAGGTCGCCGATCCGATGCGGGGCGGCGAAGGCGAGGCCCGGCGACGCGTAACTAAGTTCGCTACCGGCCACGCGCGCGACTACGACGAGAAGCAGAACCTGGTCGCCGAAGAGGGCGTGTCACGCCTTTCGGCCTACCTTCATTTCGGCTGCCTGTCGTCCCGGGAGCTCGAGGAGCGGGTCCGCGACGGAGCGTTTCGCCGCCAGCTCTGCTGGCGCGACTTCTACTCCCACGTCCTGCTGCACTTTCCGGCCAACGCGCACTCCGAGCACCAGGCGCGCTATCGCGGCACGATCCGGTGGACCCGCGCGCAGAGGCGGTTCGAAGCGTGGTGCGAGGGACGGACGGGCTATCCGCTCGTCGACGCGGCGATGCGCCAGCTGAAGCGCGAAGGCTGGATGCACAACCGGGCCCGGCTGGTCGCCGGCTCGTTCCTGACCAAGGACCTCGGGATCGACTGGCGCTGGGGCGAGCGCTGGTTCATGCGCCTGCTACTCGACGGCGACGAGGCGAGCAACAACGGCAACTGGCAGTGGATCGCGTCGGTCGGGGTCGACCCGCAGCCCGCCTTCCGCCGGATGTTCAACCCGGCACGGCAGCAGGCCCGCTTCGACCCCGACGGCGAATACGTGCGCCGCTACGTGCCCGAGTTAAGCGACGGCGACGGCGCCCGTTACGAGTACCCGGACCCGATCGTCGACCACGCCGAGGCCCGCCGCGAAGCTCTCGCGCGTTATCGCGTATAGCTACGCGCCGGGCCGGGGGGCGGGCAACGGGTGGAAGCCGCCCCCCGGCCCAGCAGCACCTCCTGGGCCCTTGTTCCCCAGGGGCCCTATCCCACGAATTCGGACATCGCCCCCGATTGGATCAGCGCGACGGTCGTCGCGATGTCCACGTCGAGGTAGCGATCCCGGTCTAAGAACGGAATGTGCTCGCGTACCAGGCGGAACGCGGCCTGGCTCCGCGGACTGGCCTTCTCCACGCCGCGCAGCTCGAGCGCCTGGCAGCAGGCGATGAGGTGGATGGCGGCAATGTTCTGAGCCAGCTCGACGATCGAGCGCGCGTCCCGGGCGGCGATCGTCCCCATCGAGACCTTGTCCTGGTTGTGAGCCTCGGTCGAGCGCGAGTGGATCGTCGTCGGCGCGCACAGGTGCATGGCTTCGGCGGTCATCGCCGACGCGCACAGCTGCATGCCCTTGAAGCCGTGGTGCAGCCCGGCCTCGGGATCGGTCGGGTGCAGGCGCGGGATCAGGTTGGCGGTCAGGCCGCGGTTGAACTTCTCGTCGACGACGAGCTCGAGCTGGCGGTCGATCACGTCGCACAGGTTGGCCAGCGCCACCTTCAAGGAGTCCATCGCCTGGCCGATGTGGCCGCCGTAGAAGTTGCCGCCGCTCTCGACGCGGCCGTCGGCCACGTTGAACAGGGGGTTATCGTCGGAGGAGTTGATCTCGATCGACACCCACTGCTCGACCCAGTCGAGCACGTCACGCAGGGCGCCGACGATGTGTGGCTCGCACCGGATCGAGTACTTGTCCTGCACCTGACGGTCGAGCTCGCGGAAACCCGCCCCGTCCAGGCCGCCGGCGAACAGCTCGTCGCTGTCGGCCGCGAGCTGCGAGTCGGCCAGGATCTCTCGGATGTGGCGCGCGCTCGTGACCATCCCGGGGTGGGGCTTGGCCTGGTCGAACAGAAACGCGTTGAAATGGCCACGGTTGCCGAGCAGCGCCTCCGACGCCATCGCCGTCATCAGGTCGGCCAGGTCGGCCAGCTCGCGAGCGGCGCCCACGGCCAGGCACGCGAACGCGCTCATGAATGAGGTGCCGTTGGTGAGGGCAAGCCCCTCCTTGGCCTCGAGCAGGATCGGCTCGAGCCCGAGCTCGGTCAGCACGTCGCTCGCCGCGCGCGGGATCCCGTCGTACAGGACCTGGCCGTCGCCGGCCAGCGCACGCCCGACGTAGGACAGCGGCGCGAGGTCACCGCTCGCCCCGCACGACCCGCGTTCGGGGATGAACGGCGTGATGCCGTGATTCAAAAGGTCGAGCACCCGCTCGATGAGCTCGACGCGCACGCCCGAGTTGCCCTTCGACAGGCAGTTGGCCCGCAGCAGCATCGTCACTCGCGCGACCTCGGGAGGCGCGATCGGCCCCGTCCCCACGCCCATGAAGCGCAGAATGTTCTGCTGGAGCTTCGCGGCCTTGGCGGGCGAGATCTGGCGGTGGGCGCTATCGCCGAATCCAGTGGTGACCCCGTAGATCGGGATCTCCTGCTCGATCAGCTCGTGCTTGAGACGACGACTGGCCTCGACCGCCACTGCCGCCTCGTCGGACAGCCGCACGGCGCGGTGGTCGCGCGACACCTCGAGGGCGTCGGTGAGGGTCAGCGAGGCGCCGTCGAGCTCCAGCAGCGTCCGGCTGGTGAGTTCAGTGGGCAGGGCGGTGGCGGTCATGTGCGCAATGTTGCCTGCTGATAGGCTTGACGCAACCAAGACGCACTCGATCGTCGTTCACGTGCAGCTCACTCGCCCTCTCGACGCCGTTGACCGCAAGATTGTTGCGTTGCTGCAGGAAAGCGCCAAGCGCACCTTCGCCGACATCGGGACCGATGTGGGGCTGTCGGCGACGGCCGTGAAGCGGCGCGTCGACCGCCTCGAGCACGACGGCGTGATCACCGGCTACGGCGCGCGGATCAACTGGCGGGCGTTGGGCGAGGCGATCGAGTCGTTGATCGAGATCTACTGCGCCGACCGCACGTCGCCGGCGGACGTCGGCCGATCGCTGGCCCAGGTGGATGAGATCGTCTCCGCGTTCACCGTCTCGGGCGAGGCCGACGCGGTGATCCGGGTGCGCGTCGACAGCATCGACCACCTCGAGCGGCTGGTCGAGCGGCTGCGACGCGATCCGAACATCGTGCGCACGCGCACCTTGATCGTGCTGTCCACGCTGCTCGACCGCCCATGAGGGAGTGCGCATGACCCCGCTGTTGCAACTTCAGACCTTCGCCGAACCGGACATCGAGATGGAGCGCCTCCAGGGCGGCTCGTACGTGCTGCGTTCCCGTCGCGCGCTGACCGAGTGGGAGCCGTCGGTCACGGCGGTCCTGCGCCGGCGGGCCGCCGAGCATCCCGACCGCCCGCTCGCCGGCCAGCGAGCTGCCGGTGACCAATGGGCGATGCTGTCCTACGGCGAGGCGGCGCGGATGGCCGACGCCCTGGCGCGCGCGTTCCTCGACCTCGGGCTCGGGCCTGACAAACCGGTGATGATCCTCTCGGGCAACTCGCTCGAGCACCTGGTGGTCAGCCTCGGGGCGTACGCGGCCGGCGTCCCCGCCATGCCAATCAGCGCCGCCTACTCGCTGATGAGCACCGACCATGCTCAGATCAAGGCGATTGCCGCCCTCACCGAACCCGGGCTGATGTTCGCCGACGACGCCGGGCCGTACGGTGCCGCCCTCGACGCGCTCGCCGAGCGGGTACCCCACGCGCTGGTGGCGCGCGGCGAACGGCCGGACGCGCTCCGGCTCGATGAGGTGTTGAGCGACGCTCGCGCCCCCAGCCCGCTCGATGGCGAGCCCGGTCCGGACACGATCGCCAAACTCCTATTCACATCAGGATCGACCGGCGTCCCCAAAGGGGTCATCAACACCCACCGGATGCTGTGCTCGAACCAGGCCATGCATCTGGCGATCTGGCCATTCCTGCGCGACGAACCACCGGTGATGGTCGACTGGCTGCCGTGGAGCCACACGTTCGGCGGCAACCACAACCTGAACATGGCCCTCTTCCACGGCGGGACGATCCACATCGACGATGGCCGGCCGGCGCCGGCGCTGTTCCCGCGGACCCTGGCCGCGCTGCGGGACGTTCCCCCGACGCTCTACTTCAACGTCCCGGCCGGCTATGCGCTACTCGCTCCGGCGCTCGAACACGACCCCGGCCTGGCCACGCGCTTCTTCAGTCGACTGCGCTACATGTTCTACGCCGGGGCCGCGCTGCCCGACGCACTGGCCGTGCGGCTGCGCAATTTGGCCTCCGAGTACGCCGATCACCAGGTCCCGCTGACCTCGAGTTGGGGCACCACGGAGACCTCGCCGACCGCCACCAGCGTGCACTACCTCGGGGCCCCGACCGGCTGCATCGGCGTCCCGGTTCCCGGCTGCACGATCAAGCTCGCTCCCGTCGCCGACAGACTCGAGCTCCGGGTCAAGGGGCCGAGCGTCACCCCCGGCTACTTCCGCGAGCCTGAGCTCACTGCCGCCACCTTCGACGAGGACGGCTTCTATCGCTCGGGCGACGCGGTCAAGCTGATCGACGGCAACGACCCCAGTCGGGGACTGATGTTCGACGGCCGGATTGCCGAGAATTTCAAGCTCCTGACCGGGACCTGGGTGTCGGTCGGCTCGCTGCGCACCCGCCTGCTCAGCGCCGCCCGCGTCCTCAGCGACGCCGTGATCTGCGGGCACGACACTGAATACGTCGCGGCTATGGCGTGGGTCAATCAGACCGAGGCGCGCAAGCTGACCAGCGCCGAGAACGACGTCCCGCTCGAGGACGTCAAGCTGCGCGAGCACCTGGCCAAGGCCCTGGCAGCCGCGAACGACGAGCTCGGGTCCGCCTCGCGGATTACACGGTTGCTCCTGCTGGCCGCGCCGCCGAGCCTCGACGCCGGCGAGATCACCGACAAGGGGTATCTGAACCAGCGCCGGTGCCTCGAGTGCCGCGCCACCGACGTCGCGGTGCTGTACGCGCGCGAGCCGGGTCCCCAAGTGATCACGCCGGCGTAGTCAAACCGGACGTCGCATCGCGACTCGGACGGTGTCACCGGGGATCGAGCTGTACTCGCGCTGGGTGATCGCCCGCAGCTCGGGCCCCTGTTCGCTCACCGCGAGCACAACGAATCCGAGGCGCGCGTAGTACGGCGCGTTCCACGGCACATCGCGGAACGTGGTCAGTGTCAGGGCAGGCTGGTGACTGGCCGCGGCGTCGACTTCGAGGCGGTCGATCAACCGAGCACCCAGCCCGCGTCGCGCGTACTCCGGGGCGACGCTGACCTGTTCGATGTGAGCGCAGCCGTCGAGCACCGCGCTAAGGAGGTACGCCACCGGGCGATCGGAGGAGTCGACGGCAACCCACGCGCGTCCGCGCGACACGAAGGACTCGAGTTCCGCGACTGACGGCGGGTCGTGGGCCGCGATCTCGGGCATGCCGATCGTCGCGAACACACGGCCGGCCTGTCGCTCGATCTCGCGCACCGCCTCGAGATCGTCGCGCCGCGCTCTACGGATCTGGTTCATACGCGTTGCACTCGCGAACCGTCACACGCGTCGGCGCGTACACCCTTTTGACCGCGGCACACACGGATGTCCCTCGAGATCACGCAACGGATGACACCCACTTACGTGAAGGGAATGGAAATGCAGTCAAGACTATTGCGATGGCCGCGCCGGGCGGCGGCGCTGCTCTCGATGACCGCGCTGTCGGCGCTGACGGCCGGGCTGGTGGCGGCCGCCCCGGCCGCGGCGGTACCGTACACGCCGTGGGCGGCCTCGACGGTGGTAGGACCGGGCACGGCCTTCCGCGACGCCACCTCGGTCGCCGTGACACCGACCGTCCAGGACGTGTTCTGGGTGGCCCAGAACGGCTCCGTCCAGCAGGACACCCACTATCAGGGGATCGGCTGGTTCCCGAACCAGGTCGCCCCGGCGGGCAGTGCGGATCCTTACGCCGACATCGCCGCCGTCGCGCGTAGCGGAGGCAACGGCGTCGGCGCGAACGTCGACGTGTTCTGGGTCGGACCGCAGGAGTCGATCGAGCACGAGTTCGAGCTACCCGGCGGTCCGTATTACCGGTATCCGCAGGTGGCGCCCCCGGGCAGCGCGGCTCAGTCCGCCAGCCTGGCCGCTGTCTCGCGCGCGTCGACCACGTGGGAGATCTTCTGGACCGGCGCCAACGGCGGGATCGAGGATGCCTACCACTACGACGAAGGTCCGTCTGGAAGCTTCCAACTGGTGGCGCCGAGCAGCTCGACCCCGACCTTCCAGCCGCGGCAGATCGCCGCGGTCTCGCGCGCATCGAACACCATGGAGGTGTGGTACGTCGGCCGCGACGGCTCTATCCAGGACCGTTACTACTACGACGGCTCGGGCTGGAACAGCTTCACCCTGGCTCCCGCCGGTAGCGCGAGCACGTACGAAGGAGCGGTCACGGCGGTGTCGCGGGCGTCGAACACTATGGAGGTGTGGTACATCGGCGCCAATAACTCGGTGCAAGATCGCTACTACTTCGACGGCGCCGGGTGGAACACGTTCACGCTGGCCGGCTCGGGCAGCGCGCAGGGTGCGATCACCGCGGTCGCGCCGTCGGCCGGTGCCATGAACGTGACGTGGAACGCGTACGGTCAGAGCTGGCTGGACAACGCCGCGTTCTCGCCCTGGACGGTTGATCAGATCTCGCCGGCTGGTCCTTCGACCCTCGGTGATGTCACCGCGGTGGCACAGTCGAGCGGCGTGAACGTCTTCGAGGTGACCGACAACGGTGCCATTGAGGAGTACTCGAAGTAACTCGTCGAGTTGAGCAGGAAGTACGCGGCCGGTCGTCGATCAGACGGCCGGCCGCTGGTACGGAAGCGGCCGTGGCCGCTGGCGTGCAAACGCGGTAGGACTCTGGCACTCAGCGTGCCCGCCGCATGTGCGAAAGGACCTGGCGTGTCTGCGGGCGGCTTCTCCGGGATCCGCCGATCAGTCAATCCCGAGCGGCGAGTCGTCTGAATGCTGACCGTCTTCGCGCGTCGCGCTCCACTTGTGAGCGCTAACATCCGCCTGCCAACTTGCCGGAGGCACCCGTGGGAGCCTTCGCCCGAAAAGAGGCTGGACGCGCGCGCGCGTCTGGCGAGGAGGGGATTCATGCGCGGTCTGTCGAGCTCATCGTGCCGTCGGCGGGGTCTGCTCCTCGCACTTGCCGCAGCGGTGCTCCTCCTGTCGGTTCCGCACGCGGCTCGCGGCGAGGGACATCGAGATGTCCGGCTTACGCCCGCGCATGCCCGGCACGCGATCACCTACGACAAGTACTCGCTGATGATCGACGGCAAGCGCACGTTCATCTGGTCCGGGGAGTTCGAGTACTGGCGGCTGCCAAGCCCAAGTCTGTGGCTCGACATCCTCCAGAAAATGAAGGCCGAGGGGTACAACGCGGTCACGGTCTATTTCAACTGGGCCTACCACTCGCCCGCGCCAGGGGTCTACGACTTCTCAGGCGTGCGGAACGTCAACCTGCTGCTGGACGACGCGGCGCGAGTGGGCCTGTACGTGATCGCGCGCCCCGGGCCGTACATCAACGCCGAGACCAGCGCGGGCGGGCTGCCTGGATGGGTCCTGAACGAAGCGGGACAGGCACGGACGGACGCCCCTGACTATGTGGCCGCCGCCGAGCAGTGGCTGACGCACATTGATGCGATTCTGAAGAACCACCAGCTCACCAATGGGACCGGGACGGTGATCCTGTACCAGATCGAGAACGAACTCGCGGACACCGGTGCGGGTGAGTTTCAGTACATGCAGGACCTGTACAACACGGCGCGCAGCGATGGGATCACCGTGCCGATCTTCCACAACGACAAGGGCCGCAACGGCATCTGGGTACCCGCGAGCTCAACCGTCCCCGGCACCGTCGTCGGACCTAATGACCTCTACGCCTTTGACGGTTATCCCGGCGGAACGTGTTCGACCAACGCCACACCAGGGTCGCCCTCGGCCGCGCCGGACTGGGGGATCTGGGGTCCGGGCGGCGCCACGGGTGGGTCAAGCGCGTCACCGAACACGCCAGGGTTCGCCGCGGAGTTCGGCGGCGGCTGGTTTGACTACTGGGGCAGCGCGGGGACCTACGACTGCATGGCCCGACGGGAAGGTCCCGGCTACGAGCGCGTGTTCTACGACACGAACATCGCCAACCGGCTGACGATTCAGAACTTCTACATGACGTTCGGCGGCACCTCGTGGGGCTGGCTCCCCGCCCCCGTCGTCTACACCTCCTACGACTACGGCGCAGCGATCAGCGAGGCCCGGCAGCTGCGGCCCAAGGCGTCGACGATGAAGGAGCTCGGACTGTTCCTGCAGAGCGTCGCTCCGGTCATCACCCAGGTGGACCCCGGCCCGACAGTCACACCGTCGTCGCCGAACATCAAGGTCTACGACGACATCAATTCCGATACGGGCACGCACTTTTACATCGCGATGCACAACCCATCTAGCGCCACGACCGATGACAGCTTCACGTTCCCCATCAGCACGAGCGACGGCAGTTACACGGTGCCTCAGCAGGGCACGCTGCAGATCAACGGGCAGGACGCCAAGATGCTCGTGGCGGACTACGACATGGACGGCCAGCACCTGGTCTATTCGACCTCGGAGCTCATGACGCACTATGCGCTGCGCAACGGAGACGTCGCGCTGTTCTACGGGCGCGACGGGGAGGACGGGGAGACCGTTCTGCGCTACTTCAGCCGGCCGACCGTCGACGTGGTATCGGGCACCGCGCAGAGCACCTATGACCCGAGGACCGGGGATCTGCGTCTCGACTACGTCCACGACGGCCTCGCCGAGGTGCGGATCAGCGGCGGCGGGCGGACTCCGCTCATCCTCCTGCTTGCTGACAACACGACGGCCGACGGCTTCTGGCGCCAGAACACGGCTGCCGGGCCGGTCTTGGAGCAGGGCCCGGAGCTGGTGCGCACCGCGATCGTACACGGGGCCGTCCTGAGCCTCACCGGGGACACCACCGCCACCACGACCATGAAGGTGTGGGCCCCGCCGCAGGTGCGGGTCATCACCTGGAACGGGATCCCGGTCTCAGCGAAACACGCCTGGCTGGGTGATGCCGCCGCGTCGACGGGCGAGCTCACCGTCCGGTTGCCGGGGCCTGTGCCGGTGCACCTGCCCGACCTCTCCACCGCCCAGTGGAAGTACGCGCCGGAGTCACCGGAGGCCCAGCCATCGTTTGACGACTCGAGCTGGCAGCTTGCTGAGAAGACCAACACCAACAGCACCACGCCTCCGCCGGCTGGCCAGCCCGTGCTGACCGCCGACGACTACGGCTTCCACCAAGGGGACATCTGGTACCGCGGAACGTACTCGGGGGCGGGCACGGCCACGACCATCCAAATCCATTACGGCGGCGGCGGGGCCGGCATGCTGCAGGCGTGGCTCGACGGGGTCTACCTCGGCCAGAACGTCCTGACCAGCGGCGTCTCCTCACCACCGACGACGGGCACGGTCACCTTCGCGATCCCGACCGGGCTGCAGACGAACGCAACGGATACGCTGGCCGTAATGGTCCGTAACGACGGTCACAACGAAGACGGCGGCGTCAACGACGCCCAGAAGGAAGGACGCGGGCTCATCTCCGTGCAGATGCAGGCGGTTGCCGGCGCGACCGTGAACGCGCCGATCAGCTGGCGGATCCAGGGCAACCTCGGCGGCGAGAACATCGCCGACACCGCCCGCGGCATCCAGAACGTCGGAGGGCTGTACGGCGAGCGCCTCGGCTGGTACCTGCCGGGCTATCCCGACGGCGATTGGACGACAACAACCGTCCCGGCGAGCACGGCCATGTCCGGCACCGCCTGGTATCGGACAACGTTTGACCTGCACATCCCGCGGGTCGACGATGCGTCGCTCGGAATCACGATCGGTGACCCGTCGACGCCGCAGTCCACGGCCGACTACCGGGCGCTGATCTTCGTCAACGGCTGGAACATGGGTCAATACATCGCCGACGTCGGTCCCCAGCACACCTTCGTCATCCCCAACGGGGTGCTCAACGCCGACGGCCAGAACACGCTTGCCATCGCAGTGACCAGCAACGGAGGGTCCGGCAACGGCCTCGAGAAGGTGGCGCTCACCAACCTCGGCACGGTGCGCGGCGGTGTCCCGGTGACGATGGACCCGGCGCCGAGCTGGAACCCACGCACGTGGGGCCGGCCGACCCACCCCAACGAAGTGGCGATGGAAGGCTTCACCGGTGACGCCCCAACGCCCGTCCACGGCGGCGATACGTTCACCGTCAGCGGCACCGTGGCCAACCTCAGCGGCCCGCGGGCGACGGACGTGTCGGCGAGCCTCGACCTGCCCGCCGGCTGGACGGCGACGCCGCTGACGACCACCCCGGTCGGCAGTCTCGCCCCAGGTGCGACTGAGACCATGAGCTGGACGGTCACCGTGCCCGACAACGTCGCGACAGGTACCGACGCGGTCGCGGCGGAGGTCACCTATCAGCAGGGCTCAGGCAGCCAGACAACGGGCGGCGCCTACCAGGTGAGCGTCGTGCCCAAGGGCCTGACGTACATCAGCGACCTGCCGTTCGTATCCGAGACCAATGGGTTCGGCGCGCTCATGCGCGATGCCAACCTCTCGGGCGGGCCGCTGAGCATCGACGGCGTCACCTTCGCCAAGGGCCTCGGCACAAACGCCATCAGCAGCGTTGTCGTCGACATCCCGTCGGGCTGCACGACATTCTCCAGCTACGTTGGCGTCGACGATACGGCCGGCACCAAGGGCACCGTCACGTTCAGCGTTCTCGCCGACGGCGTGCAGGTCGCCTCAACCGGCGTGATGCGCGGCGGCCAGCCGGCCCAGTACCTGACCGCCAACGTCAGCGGCGCCCACCAGCTAACGCTCGACGTCGGCGACGCGGGCGACGGCATCGGGCACGACAACGGGGACTGGGGCGACGCTGAGCTGATGTGCGCCAGCTGAATACCGCCGCATCGCGGAAACAGCCCACGCTGGCGAGGGTCCCTGACATAGGGTTTGAGCGCGGCGGCAAGTACGGCCCTGGTGACACAGCTAGCCTGGCGGCGCCGCCTTGCGCGCCGGCCGGACCGCGATCGTCACCTCGACCAGCGCGCACAGCCTCCCGGCCTCGTCGAGGAACTCGTGTCCCCACGTCCACTCGCGGTCGTCGTGGCCGCGCAGCTTCGCGATCACGTCCAGCGTGCCGCCGGTGACGGGACGAAGGAAGCTGGCGTAGTTGCTCAGACCTGACCCGACATACCCGTTCTCCCACACGCGGTTGACGGTGGCGACCGACGCCACGGTCTCGGCCACCGCAGAGTAGATGCCACCGTGGAGCAGGCCAAGCGGCTGCTTGAGGTTCTCCCGGACGGCGAACTTCACGTGGGCGGAGTCGGGAGTGAGCTCGATCCACTCGAGCTCGAGGAACCCCTCGAACGTGTTCTCGACCGGGATGACCGGCGCCGGGAGCGACGCCCGATCCCACGGCGGCGAGCCTTCGCTCACGACGGACCGAGGACGACCGACTTGGTCTCCGTGTAGTAGTCGAACGCCTCCTCGCCGTGCTCCTTGCCGTAACCGCTTGACTTCCAGCCGCCGAACGGCAGCTCGTCGTAGACCTTGGTCCGTGAGTTGACCCAGGTGTATCCGGCTTCGATCCGGGTCGCCGCCGAACGGGCTCGCCCCAGGTCGCGCGTCCACACCGACGAGCCGAGCCCGAACGGCGACGCGTTCGCGCGCGCGATCGCCTCGTCGAGGTCGGCGACGCGCCAGATCGGAAGGGCCGGTCCGAACACCTCTTCGGTCGCCATCGCCGAGTCGTGCGGCGGGTCGATCACCACGGTCGGTGTGTAGAAGAAGCCTTCGCTCAGATCGGGATCGTCCGGGGCGCTGCCACCGGCGAGAAGCTCACCGCCGGCGCTGACCGATTGCGACACCTGGCCGGCAACCTCGGAACGCTGCGAGTCCGTGTGCATCGGCCCCATCTGCGTCCCCTCCGCGTCGCCGCGTCCGACCTTCAGGCGCTTCGCCTTGGCCACCACGGACTCGATCACCTGGTCAGCGACAGACTCGAATACATACACGCGCTTGATCGCCAGGCACGCCTGGCCGCAGTTGTAGAAGCGACCCATCGACGCCGCGCTCGCCGCCGCCCCCAGGTCGGCGTCGTCGCAGATGATCATCGGGTCCGAGCCGCCGAGCTCCAAAGTCACTCGCTTAACCCCTGCCGAGCACAGCGACATGATCCGCTCGCCCACCGGCGTGGACCCGGTGAAGGCGATCTTGCGCACGGTCGGATGGGTCACGAGCGCCTCGCCGGCGACCGACCCGTTTCCGGTGACCACGTTGAAGACGCCCTCGGGCAGCCCGCCCTCGGCCAGCAGCTCGGCGAAGCGAAGCGTGGTCAGTGGCGTGGTGGCGGCGGGCTTGGCCACCACGGCGTTGCCGGCCACGAGCGCCGGCGCGAGCTTGTTACACAGCAGCGTGGTCGGGAAGTTCCAGGGAACGATCGCGCCGACCACCCCGATCGGCCGGCGCAGCACGTAGCCCTCGACGCCGGGATCGAGATTCGGGGTATGCGCTCCGCGCAACGCCTTCGACAGCCCCACGTAGTGCATGAGCGTGTCGACCGCCTTGGTCAGCTCGATGCGGCTGTCGCGCAGCGTCTTGCCCTGCTCGCGGGTCAGCAGCGGGATCAGCTCGTCGAGATGCCCCTCCAGGTAGTGAGCGGCGTTCCCCAGGATCTCGCCGCGCCTGGACACGGCGAGCTCGGACCACGCGCGCTGCGCCTCGGCGGCCGCCTGTACCGCGGCGTCGACGTCGGCTTTGGTCGCCGCAACGACCTCGGCGAACGGTCGGCCGTCGGCGGGGTTGATCACCGCGAGCTCATCACCGGCGTTGCGGTGCTGGGCGCCGGCGATGAACGAGCCCGGATAGGTGGCCTCGACGGTGGTCATGCGCCGACGAACTCCGCCTTGCGTTTCTCCACGAACGCGGTGAGACCCTCGGTGGCATCCTGGGTGCGGAACAGCGACTCCATCAACTCGGCCTCGAGCGCCAAGCCCTCGTCGAGGGTCTTCTCGCCGCCCTCGTAGACGCAGCGCTTGATCGCGGCCTGCGCCACGACCGCACCGGCGGCGAGCCGCTCCGCGTACTCGCGCACCTTCTTGCCGGCCTCTTCCGGGTCGTAGACCTCGGCCACGAGCCCCATCTCGCGTGCCTCCTTGACGCCGCAGGTGCGCCCGCTGATCAACAGTTCGAGCGCGCGCGAGGGGCCGATCAGCCGGGTGAGGCGCTGGGTGCCACCGTTGCCCGGGAGCAGCCCGAGCGTCACCTCGGGGAGACCGAGCTTGTACGGACCCGCGGCGGCCAGGCGGATGTCGCACGCGAGCGCGATTTCCAGCCCGCCGCCGAGCGCGTGGCCGGCGATGTAGGCGATGAACACCTGGGGAGCGGAGGCCATCTTGCGAAACGTCGACTGGCTGACGCGGATCATCTCCATGGCCTCCTCGACGTTGCCCTCGAGGAACCGCTTGATGTCGGCGCCGGCGGAGAAGAACTTCGAGTTGCCGCTCTGCACGACGACGGTGCGAGTCGAATCCGACAGCGCCTCATCGACCCGGCTCGAGAACTCGGTCATGAACGCCAGGTCGTAGGAGTTGGCCGGCGGGTGGTCGAGCGTGATGAATCCGACCGACCCATCGGGGGTGTAGGTGACAGTCATCAGTTAAGCCCTCCCACGACGACGGATTTGATTTCGACGTAGGAATCGAGCGCCTCGATCCCGTGCTCCTTGCCGTACCCGGAGGCCTTGACGCCGCCGAATGGCAGCTCGTCGTAGCCATAGTGGATCTGGTTGACCCAGGTCATGCCCGACTCGATCTCCTGCGCGGCGCGGTGGATCAGCCGTGCGTCGTGCGTCCACAGGCTCGAGCCGAGCCCGTACTGCGTGTCGTTGGCTCTGCGAATGGCGTCGTCGAAATCGGTGAACCGGAACACGGGCAGGACCGGGCCGAACACCTCCTCGCGCATGAGTTTTGACTCGCTCGCGGGCTCGGCGATCACCGCGGGCTCGAGGAACCAGCCCTTCGCGTTCTGCGTGGTCCCGCCTCCGATCAGCAGCTCGCCCTGGTTCGAGATCCCGTCCTCGATCTGCTCGAGCAACTCGTTGCGTCCCTGTTTTGTGTGGATCGGACCCATCCGGAGCTTCGGCTTCTCGGCCTTGACCGTGCCGTCGCCCGGCTCATACCGGCTCACACGCTCGACGAGCTGAGCGACGAAGTCGTCGTACACCGAGTCGTGCACGAACACGCGCTTGCAGCCCAGGCACGCCTGCCCGGCGTTCCAGTATCGCCCGATGATCACCGCCTTGACCGCGGCGTCCACGTCAGCGTCGGCGCAGACGATCACGGGGTCTGAGCCGCCGAGCTCGAGGGTCAGGCGCTTTAGATCCGGGGCGGCCAGCGCGGCTACGTGCCGCCCGACCGCGGTCGAACCTGTGAACGCGACACGCCTAACGTCGGGGTGGCCAACGAGTGCGTCGCCGATGTCGCGACCGCGGCCCGTGACGACGTTGAGCACGCCGTCGGGGAGGCCCGCTTCGGAGAAGAGCTTGGCTACCTGCAGCGTCGCCAGCGGCGTGGTGGCGGCCGGCTTGGCCACGACCGTGTTGCCGGAGACGACCGCGGGCGCGACCTTGGTACCCAGCAGCGTGAGCGGGAAGTTGTACGGCGTGATCGCCGCGCACACGCCCATCGGCCGGCGGATCACCATCCCGTAGGCAGGGCCGAGCGTCGAGGGCAGGTCCTGGTAGGCGCCGCGCACCTTGGTGGCAGCCTCAGCGTAGAAGTGCAGCCCGTGAGCGAGGTGACTGACCTCGCCCATCGCCTCGGCGATCGGCTTGCCCTGCTCGGACGTGAGCGTGGCCGCGAGCTCCTTAGCGTTGGCTTGTACGAGTTCGGCGGCTTTGGCGAGGATCTCGGCGCGCTTCTCGACGTCCGTCCTGGACCACTCGGGGAACGCGCGCTTGGCCGTCGCAACCGCCAGCTCGACGTCTTCGGGCGAGCCGGCGGGCACGCTGTCGACGATCTCCTCGGTGGCGGGGTTGACCACCTCGAGTCGCTCCTCGTGAGCGGCGGCTTCGCGCCACTCACCTCCGATCAGCATCTCGGGCACGCTGCTGCTCCTCTCTAGGAAATGCGGTTCTCAAATACTCCTCGCGGAGCTCCTGGTAGTGGTCGGCTGCGCGACCCGTCCAGGCCAGCGCCGAGCCCGAGAGCTCCTTCTTTATCGTTGCCGGAACTCCCGCGGCGAGAACGCCGGGTGGTATTTCCTGGCGCTCGGACACGACCGCGCCGGCCGCCACCATCGCGCCGGCTCCGACGCGGGCGTGCTGGAGGACGATCGCACCCATGCCGATGAGCGCGCGGTCCTCGATCGTGCAGCCTTCGAGCATCGCCCCGTGTCCGACGACCACGTCGGCGCCGATCACCGTGGGCAGCTCGGTGGCGCAGTGGATGACCGCGGTGTCCTGGATCGAGCAGCCGGGGCCAATCTCGATGTGCGAGACATCGCCGCGCAGCACGGTCCCGAACCAGATGTTCGCGCGGTCACCGACGCGGACGTCGCCGACCAGGACGGCGGTCGGGGCCAGGAAGACATCCTCCCCGATGGTCGGCACGACGCCGTCGAGCTCAACGATCGTGGCCACTTGACCTCACCGTGGAGAGACTATACGATGCCGAGCGTTAGTCAAGTGTCACACATGGCCTCTGAAGATCTCGCGCCCTGGACCGAGGAACAGGTCCGTCAGCACCTCGCCGCCGGCAAGCTGGTCGAGGGGCTCCAGCACATGTCGCCCAAGTACCTCGAGGGGATGCGGCGCATCCTCACGGTATCGGCCGATACCGAGTTCGTGAGCGCCCCGGCGTACCTGCGCGCCGCCCAGCACGCGCCGGCCTTGAACAACTTCGGCTCGGCCATGTCGATTATCCAGGACGAGCTCGCGCACGCGCACATCGGCTACCGGTTGCTGGCGGATCTGGGCGTCGACATGGACGAGCTCGTGTATGAGCGCCCGGCCGGGTCCTTCAAGTACCCCTACGCGTTCGATGTCCCCCTGAACTCGTGGGTCGAGCTGGTGTGCGCCAACGCGCTGTATGACCAGGCCGGGTTCGTGCTCCTCTCCGACGTCTACCAGTCGAGCACGTTCGGGCCCTGGAAGCGCGCCCTGGCCAAGGTCGACAAGGAGGAGACCTTCCACCTGCGCCACGGGCGGACGTGGCTGCGCAAGCTGTGTCGCGATCCTGCGGGGCGCGCTGAGGTCCAGGCCGCGATCGACTGGATGTTCATGTTGACGCTGGAGTGGTTCGGGCTGCCGGATTCGTTGAAAAAGCATTCCGAGCAGCTGGACTACGGCTTCAAGGGCAAGTCGAACGATCAACTCCGACAGTGGTGGATGTCCGAGGTTGTGCCTTTTATGGAGGAGATCGGGGTTCGAGTGCCAGCCCATTTCGCCATCGAGCGGAATGTGTACGTGATCGACTGTCCGTTCCCGGCAGCGTTCGACGAGGAGAAGCGCGAGTGGCTGCTGGAAGATGGGGCGATCTCGTGGGATGAGGTCTTGAAGCGCTGGCGTGCCCGCGGGCCGATGAACGTCGACTACGTGCGTACGCTCCAGCGCGGGTATCAGACGACGTCGCTGCGGAAGGCCGCATGACCGCGAAATCGGCTGGCGCCGATTCCGTTGGGAGTTCCGCTGGCGCGGAACTCCGGTAGAGGCGCGTTTGTGGGAGGCACTTCGACATGTCGAGGACCCCGAGATTCCCGTGTCGGTCGTCGGGATGGGGCTGATCGTGTCGGTGGCGTACGAGGCTTCTTCGCGAGCCGCGGATTTGCAGATCACGTACACGTCGATGGGCTGCCCGGCGATGGAGTTCATCGAGGAGGACATTCGGGACGCGCTCTTGTCGGACCCCGACGTGGATGAGGTGCGCATCGAGGTCGTCTGGGATCCGGTGTGGACCAAGGCCCGGCTGCGCGATGACGCGCGCTCGAAGATGCGCGAGCTCGGGATCGCGGTATGAGCCGCGCGGGCGAGACGGTCTGGGAGGTGTTCGCGCGCAAGGAGTACGCCGAGCCGCTTCACCACGTGGGGACGGTGACCGAGGACGATGAGGATCTGGCGCTGGTGTCGGCCCGCGCGATCTACGACGAGCAGCCCTGGATCGAGATGATCATCGTGCCCCGAGTGGCGATTCGCGAGGCGATCAGGGCGTGAATGCCGTCGGTGTCGACCCCGCGACCGCGACCATGATCTCGCTGATCGGGTCGCTCGCCGATAACAAGAGCGCACTCGGCAGACGCTACGGCGAGTGGGCGGTGAGCGCCCCGACGATCGAGTCGGCCGTGGCCGCCGCCGCGATGGCCCAGGACGAGCTCGGCCACGCCCGGTCGACGTACCCGGTGCTGGACAAGCTGGGTGTCTCGCGTTCGGATACGGGGCTGGAGGTTGGGCACCCGATGAGTGTCATCGCCAGTGAGCTACCCGACTGGGCATCGTTCATCGCCGCCAACTTGGTCATCGACGGCGTGTTGACGACGTTCGTGGCGGGCGCCCGCGACAGCTCGATCGAGCCGTTGGCGCAGCGGGCGCGCAAGATCCTGCAGGAGGAGGGCGCACACAAGGTTCATGCCGAGGCGTGGGCGCGGCGGATCGTTGGCGTTGGCGGGCCGGATCTGGAGCTGCTCGTGCAGCGGATCGACGAGATGTGGGCCGCGGCCGCCCGCTGGCCCGGGCCGGACGACGACGCGGGCTACCGGGCCGCAATGTCGGCTTCGATGATCGAGTTCAGCCCATTGTCGATTCGCGACCGCGTGCGCGACTGGCTCTCGCCGCTCGTCGCGGGCGTGTCGCTGGACGAACCAGAGGACTGGTCCGATTGGGATTCGGAGCGTCGGCGATGAGCTGCCCGTTCTGCTCATCCTCGGATGTCGAGATGATTTCGCCGTGGGGCGGCCAGATGATCACGTCTCAGATGCGCTGCCGCGCGTGTAATACGTACTTCGAGGCGATCCGCGACTCCGGGGAATCCGGCGCTATCGCGTCGCCTGCCGCAGACGGACCGGAGCCGGATTCCCTTAGGGGAATTCGGCCCGATACCGCCGGCCCGCGATGAGCGCATCGGCCGAATTCCCCCAGCTCCGTCGACGATCGGTAGGCGCGCCGGCCGCGCGCTCGCTGCTGCTGACGATCCTGGGTGAGTTCGTCCTGCCCCGGGGCGAGGCGGTGTGGCAGGAGACGCTGGTCGCGGCGCTGGTTTCGGTCGGGTATTCCGAGCACGCCGCGCGGCAGGCGCTGGTGCGAAGTGTGCGCGACGGGTGGCTTTCGACCGAGCGGCTCGGGCGACGCTCGCGCGTGTCTTTGAGTGATCGTGCCGCAGAGTTCCTGGCCACCGGGGCGTCGCGGATCTACTCGTTCGGCGAGCCGTGGGACTGGGACGAGCGCTGGCTTGTGCTGATCCTCCGGGTGCCCGAGACGCGGCGCGAGGTGCGCCACCAGCTGCGCACTCGCCTGGCGTGGGCGGGCCTGGGGTCGCTGGGGGGTGGGGTGTGGCTGACCCCGCACGTGGAGCGCGAGGCAGAGCTGGCTGCGGTGATCGCCGAAGAACCCGCGGCGGAGGCGACCTCGTTCGTGGCGTCGCTCGGGGCGTTGGGGCGGGTGGACGATGTGGTGGCGGCCGCATGGGACCTCGCGGCGGTTCGCGATCACTACGACGCGTTCATCGAGGACTTCGCTGCGCTCCGACCGTCGGGTCCCGAGACGACCTTCCGCATGCAGACTCTTTTGGTGCACGCGTGGCGCAAGTTCCCGTTTTTGGATCCCGACCTGCCGGCCAAGCTGCTGCCGGCGGGCTGGCCGCGCGGGCGGGCATACGACTTGTTCACGGGTCGGCGCGCTCGCTGGCGTGACGCGGCTCGTGAGCATTTCGACGAGCTCGAGTCGGCGCGGCCCGCGCGGGCGGCCTGACCCGCCCCCTTCGCCCGTCGCCTGGCGCTCGCTCGGTAGATAACTCCCGCTATCCGGGAGTTATCTACCAAGCGGTTGTGAACATCTCGTCACGGGTTACAAAAAGTCGTTTCGGGTACCGCGCGCGGAAACCCAAGTGGTGCCCGTTCACATAACTCACCGACGCGCGAGCTCAGCAGGACACTCTGACGCGAAGGGGGACCGGCAGCGCCGGCCGTCTCGGCCGACTGTTGGCAAATAACACAGCGGGGGGCAGCACCCCGCGCACTACGTCCTGGAGGCGGACCGATGAGCAAGCGTCAGCGTCGTCGTGTCAACAAGCGTCGCACCATCCATATGGAGCAGGTGAAGCATCGCGCCGGGTTGGTCCCCAGGCTGTCGATAGCCGTGGCCGCCGTCGCCGTACCGGCCATCGCCGCGCCCGCCGCGCAGGCCGCGCCACGAGCCCACCACTTCGAAGGATCCGCCCTCAGGGCCGTCGGCTTTGACGTCCTGAAGGCGCCCACCGGCCGGGCACACCGCGCGCACCGGCTGTCAGATGCGTCCTTCACGGGTCTTGCCGTGACGGGAGCCGCCGCGGCGCCGGCGCCCGCTCCGGCATCCGCACCCATGTCAGCCGCCGCAGGCGCCGCCATCGCCGCGGCGCCCCCTCCCGCCGCACCAGCCCCGGCAGTTCCCGGCCAGAGCGCGCCGACCCCCAGCACAACCTCACCCACCACGGCACTGACTAACCCACAGGCGATCAACCCGGATGCACCCCCGATGGTGGCGAACCCGACGCCCACCACCAATGCCGGCACCGGCGGATTCTCGGTCGGCGCCAGCTATTACGACGGCATCGGCGGAGGAGCCACGCTCGTCTTCACGCCACAAGGGGCGTACATCGTGCCGGAGTTCGGGATCGGCTTCGGGCCTTCCGTGTCCGCCGCTGCGGGCTCGAACGTGAACGTGCCGAATGCTCCGCAGCTGCAACTCGGCTTCACGGGCGGCGACTCGATCGGGCCGGTCGGCTACCGCGGATCGGGCTCGATCACGGTGCCACTGAACGACCCGAGCAACCCGAACGTCGGCGGCAACTTCGGCTTCAACGTCCCCGGGGTCGCGCAAAACATCCCGTTCACGAGTGTCCCGCTGACCAATGCCCGCGTCGGGTTCAACTACAGCCCTAACGGTGGCCTTACCGACGGCGGGCAGTACTCGGCGACCAACCAGCTGTTCAACACCAGCGACCAGCTCAAGCTCGCCCTCCGGGTGCCGATCCCGCTACCCGACCTGACCCAGACGACGCCGCCTGATGCCAACGGCGTCTCCGACGTGATCACCCCCACCGACGCCGAGGGACCACCGGCGATCAGCGCCACTCGCAACGTCTCGAACCTCGGGTATCCCGACGGCCTGGGCGACACGGTGACGCTCAACCCCGACGGCTCGTACACGGTCCACACCTCCACGGCCGACCTCACGACGTTCGGCCCCAACTATCTGAACCAGCAGGGCCTGGACTCAAGCCAGGGCGGCACGCTGACCCACCAGCTAATCGATTCGCTCGGGCAGCGCACCGATCAATACACCTGGCAGGGCAACGACGGCAGCCAGATCACCCAGAGTCCATCCGGCACGCTGATCCAGACCAACGCGGACGGCAGACACAACCCAGCAACCCGCCTCGGGCGTGGTCACGCAGACCAACCCCGACGGCAGCAGCGTCAGCTATGACCCGAGCACCGGAACGATCACCTCGAGCACCGGCGGCTGGTTCGGCACCACCACGACGTTCAACTCCAACGGCACCGTGACCCAGACCAGCCCGGCCGGCACGACGTCCTGGGACTCCTCCGGCAACGGCATCAGCGCCTACAACACCGGCGACGGGTTCGGCTTCCCCGTATCGACCTCAGACCCAGCACCGACCGCGCCCGCGATGCCGCAATCGATCACCCTGCCACACGGACCCAACACGCCGGCGCCGACCCCGAACAACCAACAAGGCAGCAACGACAACAACACGTCGACGCAAGCCCCGGCCGACCAGACCGCGAACAACAGCCCGGCCCCGGCACCGACCGACACCACCCCAACCCCGGCGCCAGCACCCGCACCGACCGACACCACCCCGGCACCCGCGCCGATCGACATCGCGCCCCCGATCGACACCACCCCCGCACCGATCGACACGACACCAGCCCCCGACACCAGCCCCCTCGACTCGGGCTCCCTCGATAGCGGTTCCCTCGACGACAGCGGATCCCTTGACTCCGGATCCCTCGACAGCGGATCGCTGGACAGCGGCGCCAGCTTCGACTCCGGCGGCGACGGCGGCGGTGACGGCGGCGGTGACGGCGGCGGCGACTGAAGCCCAAAGTGGCCGGCGCTAACCTGGCGCCGGCCACGACCACCGAAGCGACACACAGCATCCTGACTGTCGGCGACGGTCGCCTCGAGATCGTCGACATCGCGGGCGACCTCCGGCAAGCCCCGCTCGTGCTGCTGCACGAAGGACTCGGGTCGGTCGGCCTGTGGCGGGGGTTCCCGGAGACGCTCGCGCAGGCCACCGGACGGCGCACGGTCGCGTTCTCGCGCCACGGCCACGGGCAATCCGACCCGCCACCCAGGACCCGGACGCCGACGTTCATGCACGAGGAGGCGCTCGAGCTACTCCCCGACCTGCTGGCGGCAATGAACATCGAGCACCCGGTGCTGGTCGGCCACAGCGACGGCGCCTCGATCGCGTTGATCTACGCCGCGAATCATCCAGCGAACGCCGTCGTCGCCATCGCGCCCCACGTGTTCGTCGAGGACATTTGCCTGGTCGAGATACGCAAGGCCCGCGTCGCCTACACGAGCGGCGGCCTGCGCGACCGGCTGACCCGCCACCACCGCGACCCGGACGCCGCCTTCTTCGGCTGGAACGACGTGTGGCTCGATCCGGCATTCCCGTCCTGGGAGATCACGAGCGAACTGAGCCGCATCACCTGCCCGCTACTCCTCATCCAGGGCGAGCGCGACCAGTACGGAACGATGGCCCAGCTCGACGCCATCGAAGAGCGTGCCCGTGGTCCGATCTCGCGCGTGCAGCTCGACTGCCAGCACTCCCCGCCGACCGAGCTCCCCGACGAGACCGTCGCCGCGATCGCCGAGTTCGTGCGGGGACCACATATCGCTTGACCCGCAGCCGCTTCTCTGACTAGAGTCAGATAATGACCGCCGAAGCCGAGGTCGCGCACGTCCGCAGCTTCAACCGCGTCGTGACCCAGCGCATCGGCGCTCTCGACGATCGGTATCTCGGCACCGACCGCCCGCTGGGCCAGGATCGGCTCATTTGGGAGATAGGGGTCGCGGGCTGCGAGGTGCGATCGCTCCGGACCCGCCTCGGCCTCGACGCCGGCCACGCCAGCCGGCTGTTGCGCTCCCTCGAGGGCGCCGGCCTGGTCACGGTCACCCCGAGTCCGGACGACGGGCGCGTCCGAGTGGCACGGCTCACGCGACGCGGGCGATCCGAACTCGGCGTGCTCGCACGGCGCAGCGACGAGCTGGCCGCCTCGATCCTCAATCCGCTCGAGCCGGCCGATCGGGAGGAGCTGATCGCCGCGATGCGGACGGTCAAGCGGCTCTTCACGGCGAGCGAGATCGTGATCCGCCGGGTCGACCCCGGCGGCGCCGACGCGCAGCGCTGCATCGGCGCTTACGTCGCCGAGCTCAACCGGCGATCCGGCGACAGCTACGACCCGGCGACGGGCGTCTCCGCGGAACCGCACGAGATGACCCCGCCCGCCGGCCTGTTCCTCGTCGCCTACCGTCACGGCGACGCGATCGGCTGCGGCGGCGTCAAGCACCACCCGGGGGCTCCGTCGGAGATCAAGCGTATGTGGGTCGCCGAGAACGCGCGGGGCCTCGGCGTCGCCCGGCGGCTCCTGGCCGAGTTGGAAGCGGACGCAATACGTAGCGGTGCGTCGGTGGCGAGCATCGAGACCAGCGCGACGCTGTTCGAAGCGATCGCGCTCTACCGCTCGGTTGGCTACGTCGAGGTGGCGCCGTTCAACGACGAGCCGTTCGCCGACCACTGGTTCGAGAAGCGGCTTTGACCGCTCGCCTGACTTTCGTCGGGTCGGGCGACGCGTTCGCCAGCGGCGGGCGCTTCCAGCCGTGCCTGCTCCTCGACGGCGGCGCAGAGCCGCTTCTGCTCGACTGCGGCGCGAGCTCACTGATCGCGCTCAAGCGCCTGGGCGTCGATCCTTCGGGTATCGGCTGGATCGCCCTCACCCACCTCCACGGCGACCACTTCGGCGGCCTGCCGTGGCTGATCCTCGACGGCCAGTTTGCCCCGCGGACCAACCCCCTCACGATCATGGGCCCGCCCGGCACCGAGGAGCGGGTGCAGCGGGCGTTCGAGGCGCTCTACCCGGGCGCGGCCGGCGCCGAGCGGCCCTTCGAAACTCGGTTCGTCGAGTTCGAGTCGCGCGTCGCGCGGGACTTCGGGCCGGCGCGGATCACGGCGTACCCGGTAAGCCACACGCCGGGCACGAGTCCCCACGGCTTTCGCATTGAATACGCCAACAAGGTCGTCGCCTACTCGGGCGATACCGAGTGGACCGAGACGCTGCCGGAGCTCGCCCGCGGCGCTGACCTGTTCGTGTGCGAGTGCAACTTCTTTGACATCCGGGTGCCCGGCCACCTCGACTACGAGACGCTGATGGCGCACCGCGGCGAGCTCGAGTGTGAGCGAATCGTGCTCACCCACATGAGCGACCGTATGCTCGATCACCTGGCGGAGGTAGAGCTCGAGGCGGCCGCCGACGGCGCGGTAATCGAACTGTGAAGCTTGACGCCGTCTGAGGCGCGGGGCAGTATCCAAGCATGACGCTAAGGGGGGCTCGCCTCGAGCGCGGTACGGAGCTCGGCGGCTATCGCATCGAGGAGCAGATCGGCGCGGGCGGGATGGGCATCGTCTATCGCGTCACGAACGTCGCGCTCAACCGCATCTACGCGCTCAAGGTGCTGGCTCCAGAGCTCGCCGAGGATGAACAGTTCCGCGGCCGGTTCCAGCGCGAGATGCGCATCGCCGCGTCACTGGACCACCCCAACGTGGTCAGGATCCACTATGCCGGCGAGCGGGAAGGATTTCTGTTCCTCGCCATGGATTACGTCCACGGCGAGGACCTCCGGGAGCTGATCCTCCGCGACGGGGCGCTCGATCCGGGGCGGGCGGTGGAGATCCTGTCCCAGATCGCCTCCGCGCTCGACGCCGCGCACTCGAACGGTCTCGTGCACCGGGACATAAAACCCGGGAACATCCTGCTCACGGTCAGAGACGGCGAGGAGCGGGCCTATCTGACCGACTTCGGGCTGGCCAAGCGCAGCAACACGCTGGCGGAGCTCACGGTCGTCGGAAGCGTGGTCGGCACCGCCGACTACATGGCTCCCGAGCAGGTGACCGGCGACCCCACCGACGCCCGCAGCGACATCTACTCCCTCGGATGCGTCTTCTTCCAGATGCTCACCGGGAAGGTCCCATACGAGCGCGAGAAGACGCTGGCGACGATGTTCGCGCACGTTCACGATCCGCTCCCCAAGCTCGAGGCTCCGCTTGCGGACACCTATCCCGAGTTCACGCCGGTGCTCGAGCGGGCGATGGCGAAGCGACCGGGCGACCGGTACCTGTCTGCCGGCGATCTCGCCCGCGATGCGACGGCAGCCCTGAGCGGCTTGCGTTACAGCGGCCCGCCCTCGATGGTGGCGGCGGGCGATGCCCGCCCGATGAGTGCAGTCGCACCTGAACCCGCATCGGCCCCGTCGACTCCAGCGTCCGCGCCGTCGACTCCAGCGTCGGCGCCGGGAGTCCCCACGACGATCTCTGGGCCGCCACCCGCGGACGCAGGCACCCCGCCGCCCGGGGCTCCACCCCACGGCGGGAGCCGCCGGCGCTACTGGTGGGCGGGGCTCGGGGCGGTCGCCGTCCTTGCCGCGGCCGTGGTCGCCGTCGTGCTGCTGACGTCCGGTGGATCGTCGAGCGGGCCGGGCCAGCTGTTCGAGGCGGTGCTTCGGCCCGTCGCCGATAACCACGTGACCGGAAGCGGCACTGCCGCCGTCACGCTCCGCGGCGACACGGCGACCTTCACCGTGGACGTCACCGGGTTGCTCAACAACGCGTCTCACCCCATGCACCTTCACGCCTTCGGCGAGGGGATCTGCCCGCCGGCGTCGGCCGGCCACCTGTACAACGGCCATCTCGCGATCAGCACGACCGACGGCCTTAAGTACTACGGCCCGATGGCCGCGGCGCTGACCTTGAGCGGTGACACAACCATGGACAGCATGCTCGCGTTCTCCAGGTATCCGTCGAGCGGCGTCATTCACTACCAGCGCACGATCACGATCTCCACCGCGGCGGCCACCGCGATCCGCAACGGCACCGGGGTCATCGTGGTTCACGGCATCGACTACGACCACAGCGGCCACTACGACAACGTGCTGAACCGGTCAGAGCTCGACGACGCCGTGTCGCAGGATGCCACCGCACCGGCGCTGTGCGGAACGCTGCTCAATCCTTCGGCGGTCGGCGAGAGCGGTTGATCCGACGCGCGTGATCGCGGAAGCGCAAGCTCCGAGTCAGCGACCGATCGCCTGGGGGAAGTTGAAGTAGTGGTGGGGATCGAACTCGCGCCGGACCTGCTCCAACCGCGGGTAGTTCGAACCCCAGTAGGCGCTCTGCCAGCCCTGGAGACCAGGGTCGGTGTAGTTGAAGTACGCCCCGCCGGTGACGTACGGCCGCATCTTTGAGTGGGTGGACTGCAGCCAGGCGGCCTGACCTCCGTAGCTCAGGTACTGGACGCAAAACAGCACGCGACGGTGGACGAACGCGGTGGCACTGGGTGCCACCTGATTGATCGCGCCGCCGTAGCTGTCGAACAGGATCGCGCCGCTCCCGGGCAGCTGCGCGCGGGCCTCGGCGGCCTGAACCAGCGCCTGACGCGCGGCTGCGGGCAGCGGCTTGGCCACGTAGTCGGACTTGGCTTGGAAGCTCTCGCGCATCAGCGTCCCGCCCGGCCGCGTCCCCTCGGTGTGGCAGCCGGTCAAGGCGGCGGGGCTGGGTGAGCAGCCGGCCCAGAACAGCTGCATGTCCAGGTAGCCGAAGGTGCCGGTCGACACGCTCGCGCCGCCCACCGCGGTCAAGGGCGCGAGCAGCCGGCCCAGGTCGCCAGCCGCACCGAAGTACTGGCCGGTCACCCGCACCGGATTGCTGCCGCCCCCGTTCAGGTGGAAGATCGAGGTCAGCCGGGGCTCGGCATGCGGCGCCCAACTCTGCCAGGCGGCGAGGGCGTCGCTTCCGCTCGAGAACGGCCACTCGACGATGAACCAGGCTACGGTCGATGGGATCGGATGCGCGCGGAGGGTGAAGCTCGTCACCACGCCGAAGTTCCCGCCTCCCCCGCCCCGCAGCGCCCAGTAGAGATCCGGGTTGGTCTGGCTGTTCACCGTGCGCAGCCGGCCGTCCGCGGTGACGATCTGCACGCTGAGCACGTTGTCCGCCGTCAGACCGAAGCGCCGGCCGGCCAGGCCCATACCGCCACCGAGCGCGTGCCCGGCGATTCCCACCGACGGGCACGAACCGGCGGGGACCGTCAACCCGTGGGCCGCGAGCGCGGCGTACACATCGATCAGCTGCGCGCCGGCGCCCACCGTCGCCGTGCGGTTGTGCACGTCGACGCTGACTCCCCGCATGTTGCGCAGGTCCAGCACCATCCCGCCCGAGAGCGTCGAGTAGCCGGCGTAGCTGTGCCCGCCGGATCGAGCCCGCAGCGGCACGCCATTGGCGACACCCCAGCTGACCGCCGTCTGCACGTCGGCCGCGTCGATGGGGCGAGCCACCCACGTCGGCAGCACGTTGTCGTAGCGCTCGTTGTAGACGTGGGCGGCGGCCGTGAATCCGGGCGCACCGCGCTTGATGACCTGTCCGCGGATCGGCGGCCCGGCATTGATGTTGGCTGCGCGGACGATCGTCCGCCCTCCATACGCGAACCCCAGCCCAACGGCACCCGCGCCGGCTAGGAACGCACGCCTGTCAATTCGACCCTCCACCTACCCACCCCCTTTTCTCCCCTGCGGCTCCATCCTTACCGACTGCCCCGCAGGACGCAAGCGCGACCCGGCGCGAAGTAGCATGGGCCACTCGTGACTGAGGTGGAGGTCTCACCGGGGTCGGCCAGCAACAGCGGCCGCGCGGCCACGGTGCCGATGACGGTGGCCGACGTCGTCGGCGCGACCGTCGCCGCCCAAGGCGTGCGGGACGCATTCGGCGTGCTCGGGAGCGGCAACCTCGTCGTGACCAACGCGTTGTGCCGTAACGGCGCTCGGTTCCACCACGCGCGGCACGAGATGAGCGCGCTCTGCATGGCGGACGGCTATGCCCGGGTGACCGGTGGCCTCGGCGTGTGCAGCGTGCACCAGGGCCCCGGGCTGACCAACACCATGACCGGGCTGGCTGAGGCGGCCAAGAGCCGCACGCCGGTGCTCGTCTTGGCCGGCGAGACACAAGCGGCGGCCCTCACCTCGAACTTCCGGATCGACCAGCACGACCTGGTCGAGTCGGTGGGGGCGATCGCAGACCGCGTGCACGGTCCCGCCACCGCAGCCGACGACGCCGCCCGGGCTTGCCAGCGGGCGCTGATCGAGCGCCGCCCGGTCGTGCTGATGCTGCCGATCGACATCCAAGCGCAGCCCGCGCTTCAGACCGTTCCCTCCCGGCCCCCGCTTCCGGACATCGCGCCCGCCGCCCCGGATCCCGGGGCGATAACAGCCGCGGCCGACCTGCTCGTCACCGCGCTCAAGCCAGCGATCATCGCCGGCCGCGGCGCCGTGCTCGCCGACGCCGGCCCGGACCTCGAGCGCCTGGGCGAGAGGATCGGGGCGGTCCTCGCCACCTCGGCTCCGGCGAACGGCCTGTTCGCCGGCCTCCCCTACGCGCTCGGGATCTCCGGCGGGTTCGCCAGCCCGTTCGCGGCCGCGGTGCTGCCGCAAGCGGACCTGGTGCTGGTCGTCGGCGCGTCCGTGAACCACTGGACGACCAAGCACGGTGCGCTCATCGATTCAAGCGCCAGAGTCATCCAGGTCGACGTGGAGCCGCGGGCGATCGGCCGCAACCGGCCCGCCGACCTGGCGATCCTCGGCGACGCCCGTGCGACCGCGCAGGCATTGACCGCAGAGCTCATCCGGCGCGGTCACGGCGACCAAGGCTTTCGCACGGCCGATCTCGCGGCTCAGATCGCCGCCGGCGCATGGCGCAACGAGCCATATGAGGACGCCTCGACCGAGGAGTGGATCGACCCCCGCACGGCAAGCATCGCGATCAACCAGATGCTCCCGAAGAACCGCGCCGTCGCCGTCGACTCGGGACACTTCCTCGGCTATCCCGCGATGTACCTCGACGTGCCGGATGCCCGCGCTTGGGTGTTCCCGAACGGGTTCCAGGCAGTCGGGCTCGGATTGGGAAACGCGATCGGCGCCGCGATCGCTCAGCCCGATCGGGTTACGGTCGCGGCGATCGGCGACGGTGGCGCGTTCATGGCCCTGGCCGAGCTCGAGACTGCCGCCCGCCTCAAACTGACGCTGCTGGTCGTGATCTACGACGACGCGGCGTACGGCGCCGAGGTGCACCACTTCGGGCCGATGGGGCACGACGTCTCGCTCGTGCGCTTCCCGGACGCTGACCTGGCCGCGATCGCTCGCGCCGCCGGCGCGAAGGCGGCCACTGTCCGACGCACCGACGACCTGGCCGTGGTTGCGGAGTGGCTCGCGAATCCACACGGACCGCTCGTCCTCGACGTGAAGGTGAACCCGACGATCTGCGCGGAGTGGCTCGAGGAGGCCTTCCGCGCGGGCTGAACCAAGGAGAGAACTCAAATGTCCAGCACCGAAACCAGCACCGTCGCGGCCCTGCTCGACGCCCTGGCCGGCGGCAGCGTCGAGATCGTCGACCTGACGCAGCCGCTCAGCGAATCGACGCCGGTGATCAAGCTCCCGCCGCCGTTCGTCAACACCCCGGGACTGAGCCGGGAGGAGATCAGCCACTACGACGATCGCGGACCGGCCTGGGCCTGGTACACCCTCACGATCGGCGAGCACGTCGGCACCCACCTGGACGCGCCGATCCACTGGGTCACGGGCAAGGACGGCGCCGACGTCGGCTCGATCACACCGAACCAGCTGGTCGGCCCCGCGTGCGTGGTCGACAAGACGTTTGAGACCGAAACTGACAACGGCTATCTGCTGACGGTGGCCGACCTGGAGGCCTGGGAGGGCGAACACGGCCGGGTGCCCGACGGCGCCTGGGTCCTGTTCCGCACCGGGTGGGGCTCGCGCGCCAACGATGAGGTGGCGTTCCTGAACGCCGGTCCCAACGGGCCGCAGACCCCCGGTCCCGATGTCGAGGCGTCGCGCTGGCTCGCTCACGAGCGAAACATCCTTGGGTTCGGCGTGGAGACGGTGGGGATCGACGCGGGCGCCGCCGGCGGCTTCGACCCACCGTTCCCCCTCCACAACTTCCTGCTCGGCGCCGGCCGGCTCGGCCTCACCCAACTCGCCAACCTCGATCGACTCCCCCTCACCGGCGCCCTACTCGTGGTGTCGCCGCTGCGGCTCCTCGGCGGTACCGGCAGCCCGAGCCGCGTGTTCGCGTTCGCGCCGCGGGCCAGCTGAAAAGGACGGGGACCGATGACTTCAAGCACGCGCGCCGTCCACGGACTGGCGCGCTCAATAGACGACATCCGGACGGAGTTCCCGGGGCTGCTCCCCGGCACAGTGAGGCTGGACGGCGCGGCGGGCACGCTCGTCCCGGCGTCGGTCGTGGCTGCAGTGGCGGACGCCCTCAGCTTCTCGATGGCCAACGTCCACGGCGCATTTGACGCCAGCGAGCACAGCACCGAGACAATGGAGGCGGCGCGTCGAGCGATCGCCGATCTGCTCGGGGGCGAGCCGGACGGGGTGGTGCTGGGGCCGAACATGACCACGCTCACCTTCCACCTCGCCGACGCGCTCGGTCGTGATTGGAAGCCGGGTGACGAGGTGGTCGTCACCTCGCTCGACCACGACGCGAATATCCGGCCATGGGTTCTGACCGCCGAGCGCAGGGGCGCCACCGTGCGCTGGGCGGAGTTCGATCCCACGACCGGCGAGCTTGCCGCCGAAACGTTCGACGAGCTGATCGGCGATCGCACGCGTCTCGTTGCCGTGACCGCGGCGTCCAACGCGATCGGCACCAAGCCCGATGTGCGGGCGATCAGCGACCGCGCCCATGCGGCCGGCGCACTCGCCTACGTCGACGGCGTGCACGCAACCTCGCACGGCCCGATCGACGTCGCCGCCCTCGGCGCGGACTTCTACGCGTTCTCGACCTACAAGCTGTTTGGACCCCACACGGGCGCGGTGATCGCCGACCCCGCGCTGCTGGAGCGCCTCCAGCCCGCGAAGCTCGCCCCAGCATCCGACGCGGTGCCCGACCGCTTCGAGCGGGGTACTCCTCCGTTCGAACTGCTGGCCGGCGTCACCGCGGCGATCGACTGGATCGGCGGTCTCACCGATGCTCCCGGCGATCGGCGCGAGCGGGTCGTCACCGCGCTCACTGCCGTCGAGGAGTACCTGAGCACGCTGCTCGCGCGCGCACTGGAGGGACTCGAGGCCATCCCCGGGGTCCGGCTGCTCGGGGCGGCGCGGCGGCGGACGTCGACGATCTCGTTCGTGGTCGCCGGCAAGCACCCGCAGGAGGTCGCTCGGCGACTGGCCGAGAATGGAATCGCGGTCTGGGACGGGGACAACTACGCGTATGAGCTCATGCAGCGGTTCGGGCTCCGCGACTCCGGCGGTGCGATCCGCGCCAGCATCGTCCTCTACAACGACCAGGACGACGTCGACCGCCTGCTGGAGGCGGTTGCCGACATCGCCGGGAGCTGAACTCGGCCCAGACCGCCGGGCGCTGAACCCACCCGTCAGTCGCCGGGCGCGTTGCTGCCCGTGCTGGTCAGCAGGTCCGGGATCGGCGCGAGCGTCTCGAGCGCCGCGTCGACATCGGCGTCGACCTGCTCGCGCTGCCGGACCGCCAGATTCTCGATCGAGACCCAGCCGCCGTGCACGCGGGCGGCATCGACCGCGGCGATCAGCGCATCGAGCTGCCCCGTCGCCTGGCCGAGAAGATAGGGTGAGAACAGCTTGAGCCCCGGCGCGACCTCGCTGAGCAGCACCCGTACGGCGGCGACGTCCGCGCTGATCGAGGCGAGGTCGGTGGCGCTGCCGTAGTCATCGTCGGCGGTGAGCGAGTCTCGGAGCGCGTCTTCAAGCACCTCGTGGGGGCGCAGCAGCCAATCTCCGATTCCCGTGGCAGTGGCCGGCAGGTAGGCCGCAAGCGGCGTTTTCATCAATCGCGCGAGCAGCTTCTGAAGCGTCGCCGTGTCCGTCGCCGCGGCTCCCAGGTCGCGCCGGGTCCACAGGTCGAACTCGACCCGGTGAAAGCCGGTGAAGCTGGGGTCGGCCGTGCCCAGCCGGTGGCCGGCCGCCAGGCCGTCGATCTCACCGCCCAGTGTCCCGAAGGCGCCGTAGGCCCCGTCGTCCTGTCCGATCTCGAGCCACGTCAGGTGAGCGGATAACCAGGCGGACCGGGCCGCGGCCAGGTTGCCCGAGCCGACCGCCGCGGACAAGGCGCCGAGCTGGCCGCCGAGTGTCGCGAGCTTGCCGGCGACGTACGCCCGGTACTCCGACAGCTCATGGGTCTGGGGCGCCAGGTACGAGCAACCCGTGACGACCTTCTGCACGTTCCCCGTCGGGTCGAGCCACTGCAGCCCACACGCCGGCGCGCCCTCCGATGGCGCGTCGACCACGAACGCATTTCGCTGGATCGCGAGAGTCGTGGGTGGGGCGGTCGGATAGGTGACGGTGACCGCGCTGACTCCGTCCGGCACCAGACCAAACGCCGGCGTGCCGGTCACCGACAGGAGGGCGTAGTCGGTGCTCCCCGCAGCTGCGCATTCGGTGGTCTTGCCGTTCGCATAGATCACGTCGATGCACATCGCGGGCTCGCGGTACTGGATTCGAAGCACGGGCAGCGACTCCAGCTCGATCAGGTGCTGCGCAGCGGTCAGGCAGCGCGCCGGCGCGATGGGCGAGGTCAGTAGATGCTCGGCCGGCACGAGATAGATCCGGCCGCCGAAGGCGGCGTCGCCGAGGAACCGCGTTCCGGACATGACCAGACCGGACGCCTTCAGCCCCGAGACCTGCTTCGGGGTCAGCCGATCGACGGGTCGTTGGGGCTGGCGCAGCAGCGAGTACCTGGAGCTGATCGCCGCGGGCACCGTTGTGCCGGCCGGCGCCACCGTGCCGGGCGTCGGATACGACGAGCACGCCTGCCCGGCCGACGAAGATCCGAGCGGTCCGAGCGCGAACAGAAGCACGACGACCACACCGACGGCGAGCACGCCGGCGGTGACCGCGATTGGGGTTCGGCGCCCGGATGCCCGCACCGGGTCAAGTCTGGCAGCCCCAACGTGGGGTGCGCCTACGCGCGGGCGCTGTTCGAGTGGTCGACTTCCGGGCCGGAAGGGGTCAGTGCCGGGTGGTCAACCGGGAGCGTGTACCAGTGCCGTTGAACGCACGCGATCTTGACGTGTTCAACAGGCCCCGGTGCGCCGCCGAGCACGAAGCGGTCGATTACCTCCGCGGGGCTCCCGCACGTCGGGCAGTCAAATAGCTCGCCGTCGTAGGCAACCGCGGGCGCGGTGTCGTCGAATTCTTGGATGCTCATTTCGATCCCCCTGGTCTTGGTGTTGATCTAACGAGCAGTACGCGAGCCGCGTGATACCGGTTCGCGGAACTCAATACCCGCCCCCGGCCCCCCGAGCGACTAACCGACGACGCCCTCCGCCGGGACGCTGAGCGCGACCCCGTCGAAGTAGCGCTGCGAGGACGCCGCCAGCCCGTTGTAGAGGGCGTCGAAGATCTCGGCCGCATGCTCGCGCGAGCCCGACAACGGAGCGAGCTCGTCGGGCAGCTCGGGGTCGAGCTGGGCGAACGCGCGGAACGCGTGCATGAGCCGGGTTCTGATCATGAACGCCTCCTGATCCCCCAGCGACGCGCTGACGTACGGCTCGAATCCGGAACAAAACGCGCCGTAGCGCTCCTCGAGGCCCGACAGGTCCCAGGCGCGCGCCACCATCGCCGGCAGCCCCGGCCCGACGCGCACGCTTGCGACGAACACCGACGCGAATCCGGCCACCCCTAGCTCGCCGAGCAGCTCGGCCACCTCCGCGGAGTGATCGTGCGGAGCGACCCACACGCTGTCCTGCACCGATCCGAACCCGAGGAACCGCAGGCGGCGGCCGAGGCGGGTTCGCTCGAGGCGGCGGTCCTCGGGTATCTGGTGCCACACCAGCGTCCACGGGCCGGCGTCGGCAGGCAACCGCCCGAGCGCGAAGATCCGCCCGTCGCCCTCGATCAGGAGCCGCTCGCAGCGCGGCGTCAGTCGATAGTGGACCAGGCGCCCGGAGCGCTCTCGCACGATCAGGTCACGGCGCACCAGGCGGGTCAGCGCCGCGCGGGCGGCGCCGTCCGAGAACCCGAACTCACCGAGCAGCGCGACCAACCCGCCGGACCAGACCGCCCGGGCGAACGGCCGCACGTACGTGCCCAACATGGTGACGACGAGGTCCTGCGGTTGAAGTGACTCGACGGTGATCACACCGGCGGCTGTAGGGACGCGAGCGCGATCTCCTCGAACGTCCGCTCGAGCTCCGCGCGCACCCGGTCGCGCCCGGCCGGCGGCGTGCGCGAGCCGGCCTGGTACTGCGACGGCCACCGCACGAGGTCGAACTCCTGGTCGGCCGCGGCGTGAAGCGTCCAGTGCGGGTCGTAGAGATGGGGACGGGCGAGGGCGCACAGGTCAGCCCGCCCGGCAAGGATGATCGTGTTGACGTCGTCGTAGCTCGAGATCGCTCCGACCGCGATCACCGGGATCCCCGCCTCATGGCGGATTCGGTCGGCGAACGGCGTCTGGTAGCTGCGCCCGAAAGCCGGACGTTCCAACGGAGACACCTGACCCGAGGACACATCGACCACGTCGCAACCGTGATCGGCGAGCATCCGGGCAAACGCCACCGCCTGATCGGGATCGAACCCGCCCGGCACCCAGTCCGTCGCGGAAATTCGCACCGAAAGCGGCTTCTCCGAGGGCCATATCGCCCGGCACGCGTCCAGCACCTCGAGCGGGAACCGCGCCCGCCCCGCCAGCGACCCCCCGTACTCATCGTTGCGCAGGTTCACGAGGGGCGATAGGAACGAAGAGAGCAGGTATCCGTGGGCCATGTGCAGCTCGAGCAAATCGAAATCGGCCTCCACCGCGCCCCGCGCCGCCGAAACGAACTGTTCGGAGACCTCATCCATGTCGGCCCGGGTCATCGCCCTCGGCACCTGGTTGCGCGCGCCGTAGCGAACCGCCGAGGGCGCGATCACCTTCCAGCTCTCCCCCGCCGGCAGCGGCTCGTCCATCCCCTCCCACATCAGCTTGGTCGACCCCTTGCGGCCGGAGTGCCCGATCTGGGCCCCGATCGCGCAACTCCCATGCTGGTGAGCGAAGTCGACGATCCGCTTCCACGCGGCGACGTGCTCGGGCCGGTACATCCCGGCGCACCCGGGCGTGATCCGCCCGATGTCAGACACGCAGATCATTTCGGTCATGACGAGCCCGGCGCCACCCAGAGCTCGGGCGCCCAGGTGCACCAGATGGAAATCTCCCGGCAGGCCGTCCTGCGCCGAGTACATGTCCATGGGCGAGACGACCACGCGGTTGGGCAGCTCCAACCCGCGCAAACGTAGAGGCGTGAACATCGGCGGCCTCGGATCGGGATGCACCGCCTCGACGAACGACGGGTCGCGCAGCCGCAGGTTGTCGTAGGTGATCCGGCGGCTGCGGGTCAGCAGGTTGAACGCGAACTGGAGCCGCGGCTGCTCGACGTATCGGCCGATCGATTCGAACCACTCCAGCGAGGCCTGCGCGGCGCGCTGTGTGCTCTCCACGATCGGCCGGCGCTCAGACTCGTACGCCGTCGTGGCGGCGAACACGTCGTCGCCGAAGGAACGGAACGCCCAGGCCAGTGCCACCGCATCTTCCATCGCGAGCTTCGTGCCCGAGCCGATCGAGAAGTGCGCGGTGTGCGCGGCATCGCCGAGCAGAACCACGTTGTCAACACACCAGCGCCGGTTGCGGACCGTCACGAAGTTGATCCAGCGCGAGTTGTTATCCATCAGGCGCGCGCCGTCGAGCGCGTCGGCGAAGAGCTCCTCAGACCACTGCACCGACTCCGAGACGGACAGCGCGCCGAGCCCGAGCCGCTTCCACGTGCGTTCGTGCATCTCGACGATGAACGTGCTCATGGCGCCGTCGTAGGGATAGGCGTGCGCCTGCACGGTGCCGTGCGCGGTGTCGGCGATGAAGAACTTGAACGCGTCGAACGCGACGTCGGCGCCGAGCCAGATGTACCGGCATTGGCGGCGATCGAGCGAGGGCACGAAGTCGCGCGCGAGCGCGGTGCGCACGGCACTCGACGCTCCGTCGGCGCCGACGATCAGATCCGCCCAGCCGAGCTCGGACACCGGCGGCGCCTCGGTGCAGAACCGCACATCGGCCCCCAGCGACGCGGCACGCTCCTGGAGGATCGACAGCAACCGGCGCCGGCCGATGGCCGAGAACCCGTGACCGCCGGACCTCGTGAGCGCGCCGCGGTGCTGAATGTCGATGTCGCTCCAGCGCACGAATCGCTCCGCGATCGCCCAGTACGTGTCGGGGTCGGCGTGCTCGAACACCGTCAGCGTCTCATCCGAGAAGACCACGCCGAACCCGAAGGCATCGTTCGGCGCGCGCCGCTCGAACACCGTGACCTCGCAGTCCGGGCGGATCTTGCGCATCAGGATCGAGAAGTAGAGCCCGCCCGGCCCCCCGCCGACGACCGCGATCCGCATCAGGAAGCCCTCACGTCCCGAGGTCGCTCAGGTGTTCGTACTCGAGGGCGAGGCCGTTGACGACGTTGTGCATGAGCGCGAGCGAGGCGCGCACACCCGCGCCCGCGTTCGGCGGCAGGTCCTCCGCGCACAGTGCCTTGAGCTCCTCATAGACCGCCAGCAGGCGCGCTTCGGTCGGGCTGAGCTCGTCACCGAGGAGATCGACGGTCATGGCGCGGTTCCCGCCGGCGTCGGTGCGCTGGCCGCCTGCCTCGCCGCCGGTGACTCGCGGAGGTCGATCATCCGCTTGGCCTTCAGCTCGAAGCGCGGCAGCTCACCTGCCGCGGCCCGTTCAATCTGGAAGTTTAAGCCCTCGTGGGCGTGGCCGAGGCGGCGGTGCAGCGATTCGCGCAACTCCTCCCACGCCTCCGGCGACGAATCCGGGCTCACCTCCACCCGGAGCTTGATCTCGTCCCGGATCCCCTCGTGGAAGACGACCGCCTGGAACTCCTCGATCTCCGGGTACTCGCGCACGATCGCTTCGATCGCGCGCGGATAGACGTTGGTGCCGCGGATCAGTTTCATATCGTCGACCCGGCCGAGGATCCCGCCTTCGTAGATGTCGAAGCCACGCCCACAACTGCAATTGGACGCGGGCACGCGGCAGACGAGGTCACCAGTTCGATAACGGAGTAGCGGCGTCGACCCACGTCCGAACGAGGTCACGACACGCTCGCCCCGCTCGCCGTACGCCATGGGCTCCAACGAGACGGGGTCGAGCACCTCCTCGAGCACGTGGTCCTCGATGATGTGGGTTCCGCCCGGCTGGTGGGAGCACTCGAACACCATGATCGTGCCGATCTCGGTCATGCCCGCGGTGTCGTATGCCTTGGCGCCCCACAGCTCCTCGATCAGCGCCTTGGTCTGCGGGATCGATCCGGCCGGCTCACCGGACAGGATCAGCCGCGACACCTTGGAGGCCGGCAGATCGACGCCCAGGCGCACCGCCTCCTGGGCCAAACGGATCGCGTAGGTAGGCGTGGCCGCGACCACGGTGGCGCCGAAGTCGACGATCTGGAGCACGCGCGCCTCGGTGCTCTGGGCGCCGCCCGGCACGTTCAGGACGCCGATCTTCTCCATTGCGTAGTGAAGGCCCCAGAAGCCGATGAACGAGCCGTAGCCGAACGCGATATAGGCGGTGTCATCGGACCGGACGCCGCAGCCCCAGATGCCGTAGCACCACATCTCGGCGATCCACGCCCAGTCCTTGCGTGAGTCGAGCGCGCGGAGCGGTCCGCGACCGGTGGTACCCGAGGTGGTGTGGATCCGGATCGCTCCCTCGCCGCCGATCACCGGGATCTCACCGTACGGTGGCGCCGCGTCCTGAGAGGCCATCCACTCGTCCCGGGTCAGTAGCGGACTGCGGCGCAGATCGTCCAGCGACGAAAGTCCCTCCGGGTCAAAGCCGACGTCAGCGAACCGCCGCCGATACCAGGGACTGCGGGCCGCCGCCCACTCGCAGTGGCGGCGCAGCTTGGCCAGCTGAAGCGCCTCGATTCGTCCCCGATCGAGGGTCTCGGTCTTGGGATTCCAATACGGGCTGTCCGTCGCCACCGGCCTCGGCGCGAGCATACCCGACATTGCTCCGGACTTCTATGTCGAGTATCGTCACCCTGGCGGCGTGGCGGGGACCGGGTTTTCGCCCCGTCGCCAGGGCCGTCGTTGCCAAGGCCGTCGTCTCCTCAATGGCCACCAGCCGCCACCGGATCGTCAACCCTCCCGAGCTCGGCGCGCCGAGCGGCTTTTCGCACGCCGTCGTGGCGGATGGCCGCACCGTCCATCTGGCCGGCCAGATCGGCACCGGCGAATCCCTCGTCGAACAGTTCGACAACGCCGCCGGCAACCTGCTGATCGCTCTGCGAGCGGCGGGCGGCGAGCCCGAGGACCTCGTCTCACTCCAGGTGTTCCTGACCGACCTGTCCGCCTACAAGGAGTCGCGCCCGGGCCTGGCCCGGGTGTGGCGCCGGCACTTCGGCCGCCACTACCCAGCGATGGGGCTGTTCGGGGTCGCCGAGCTGTTCGAGCCGTGGGCGCTCGTCGAGCTCATGGGAGTCGCCGTACTTCCCGGCTAAGCGGGCTCTAACCCAAGTGAGGTCCTGGGTGTGGCAGCGTTCGCGCCCATGCGCTGGGGCTCCCGCTTGGGCTCGGGATTCTTGCTGGTCCCGCTGGCGATCGTGCTCGCGCTCGCGACCGGCCTGATCGACGCGCGCGGTTCGAGCGCCCGCGCACGCTGGCACGGACGGCACGCATCCCCGGCCCAGGCCGTGCTGTCGCTCACCGTCAGCGACAGCCTCACCGGCCGCCCCATCCCCGCGGGGTTCCTGGGCTTCTCGTTCGAGTACCCGACCGTAGAGAAATACGCCGGCTTTGATCCGAAGGCGGTCAATCGGGTACTCGTGCAGCTGATCCGCAACCTCACGCCCGGCCAGCGGCCGGTGCTGCGGATCGGCGGTGACACGACCGATTGGACCTGGTGGCCCGTTCCCGGCGTCGGCAAGCCCGGAGGGATCCGGTACAGCCTGGACCCAAGGTTCGCCCAGGTGACGGCCGCGCTCGCGCACGAGCTGAACGCGAGGCTGATCCTTGGCATCAACCTCGAGGCTGACAGCGCCACGGTCGCCGCCACCGAGGCGCGCGAGCTGGTGGCGCGGATCGGACGCGGCTCGATCGAGGCGCTGGAGCTCGGCAACGAGCCCGAGCTGTACGCAAGCTTCAGCTGGTACACGACCCGGGGCGGCATCCACGTCCCGGGGCGCCCGAAGGGGTACGACTTCGCCGCCTACCAGGGCGACTACGCGAGGATCAGCGCGGCCCTACCGGACGTTCCGCTGGCCGGACCAGCGAGCGGCACCTCGAACTGGATCGCGCACGTCGGGGCGTTCCTGCCCGCCGAGCCGCGGGTCCGGTTGGCGACGGTGCATCGCTACCCGCTCCAGCGCTGCTATCTGCCGGCCGCCTCGGCGATGTACCCGTCGATCGCCCACCTGCTCTCGCCCGCGGCATCGCAGGGGCTCGCCGACAGCGTCGCCCCGGTCCTCGCGGCCGCCCACGCGCGACGGGTGGCGCTCCGCGTCGACGAGATCAACTCGGTCTCCTGCGGCGGCGCCCCGGGCGTCAGCAACGTCTTCGCCTCCGCGCTGTGGGCGCTCGACGCCACATTCCAGATGGCCCGGGTCGGCGTCAACGGCGTCAACTTCCACACCTTCCCGGGCGCGCGCTACGAGCTGTTCAACTTCAAGCGCCGGCACGGGCGCTGGCACGGATTCGTGGCCCCCGAGTACTACGGCCTCGAGATGTTTGCCCAGGCCGCGCCGCCTGGCTCGAGCCTCCTGCGCCTGTCGGGTTCGCTCGGCAGCGTGAGGGCCTGGGCGACCCGCGCCCCCGGAGGGACGATCCACATCGTGCTGATCAACGAGTACACCGCACGATCGCCGACGGTGGTGGTGCGGATCGCCGGCGCGCGCGGATCGGCGACGCTCGAGCGACTACGCGCACCCGGCATCGCTGCGCGCAGCGGGGTCACCCTCGGAGGCGAGACGTTCGGCACCGCGACCACGACCGGGGTCCTGCAAGGACGCTTCACGGGCGCCACCGTCAGCTCGACGAAGGGCGCATACGTGGTGCAACTGCCCGAGTCGAGCGCCGCGATGCTAACGCTCGCCGCGCCGGCGTTGCGTTGAGTCCTAGCCCGGCGCCCGGGTGGGTATCAGGGGCGGCTCGCGCTCAATGCTGTTCGCGCTGGTGGCGAATCGCACACCGGGACACCGCGGCCGGCCGCAGCCGCTGCACTGGAACTCAACCGGAGCGAGGATGGCGTGGACGGGGAACGTGGGTCGAAAGCGACTCGCGCTGGGCGTGCAGCGAAAGCACGCTGCGCAACGCCGCGCGCCGGGCCTTGCGGTTGACCTTGACCGTGTAGTGACGCGGAGTCGGGCCGAACACGGTGCCACCGCCGGTCCAAATCGGCGAGCGCGAGGATCCGGCGCGCGAGCCGAGCGCGTTAGCTCTCGACCCGCCGGGCCGGATCGCCGGCGAGCGAACCACTCGCGAGATCTCCGAGGCGGGCCGTCATCGCCTCGTTCTCGGCGAACCAGCGCTCGACCAGCACGGCGATGGCGATCGCAAACGGCAGATCGCCCGCGGTCCACATGATCCCCGCGCCGATCTGCTGGTCTGCGAGTGCGGAGATGCCGCCGGGACGGTGGGCGAGCATCGCGTAGGGCGCATACAGCGGGTGCTGTGCAAAGGCGAGATACATCGACAAGGCAACGTTGGGCACGATCGCACCGGCCACGTAAGCGATCCGGCCCGCATAGGGAAGCCGTGTGGAAGCGGGAGCAGCGCCGATCACCTGAGCCCAGAACAAGATTCCGAAGACGAGGAACGTGGTGTGCTCCAGCACGTGCACATCAAGATTGCGCAGCGTCAGGTCATACGCACCCGGCAGGTGCCACAGCAGGAGGTTCAGGTTGAACGCGAGCCACGCCCCGGGTGGCCGCGCCAGCAGTCGGGCGAGCGCTCGCAGGGGCGCGAGGTAGGCCGCCCGAAGAACGGTACGCGCGAGCCGGCGGCGAAAGGCGAGCGGAAACGGACGCCAGATCGACATCCAGGGGTGCCCGAGCACGATCAGTGGCGCAGCGACACCGAGGAGCAGCAGGTGTTGGATCATGTGAGCCCAGAAGAGCTGAGCGGCGAGCCCATCGACCGGCGACTCGAGCGCGATCAGGATCGTCACCAGTCCGGCGTAGAAGCTCAGCGCCCGGAGGCGAGCCCGCCGGCTGCGGGGGCGGCCGGTCAGTGTCACCGCGCGGCGCTCGCCCAGCAGATGCAGCACGAACGCCGCCACGACCAGGACGGCGGGCAGTTCGTCGATCATGTCGTTCGTCCCACGGGCGCGCCGGTTGACATCGACGGCCTCAGATTCAACCGATCGCCACAATCAGCAGGGTCGTCACCACGGCGACGATCGCCGCGTACCACAGCCACCAGCCGACCACCTGGATCACGTACTCGTGCCCGGCGATGCGGCCCGTGAACATGCGACCCAGCACGATCGTGGCGATTAGCAGCCCGGCCACTAGGTGCCAGGCGTGAAAGAGGGTGAACAGGCTCGTCGCGCTGGCATAGGCATGGAGCGGCAACGGCGCCTTCAGGCTTGCGAACACGACCACGCTGCCGGCCACTCCGGCAAGGGTGAGAATCCACCCGAGAACCGCGCCAGCCCGTGCCTGCCCGCGGTCACCCGAGCGCGCCTTCCGGTAGCCCCAGGTCCAGGCCGCCGCCGCGGCGAGCGCCCCCACTGCCAGCAGCACGTTGCCGAGCGCGGTCGGCTTAGCCTCCGAACCCGGCCGGAACTGGTGCAGCGTGTCAAGCGCGTCGAGATAGATATAGGCCACGACGATGACCGAGGCCAGCATCGTCCAGGACAGGATCATTAGCCCCGCGCCGTAGCGAGCCATGCCGGCCCGTGCCCCCGGGTCAGGCAGATGGGGGGCCGTGACCGACGCGGCATCGACCGAGGCGCCGGCGATCGCCGGCACGCCCATGACCTTCGGTCCCCCCATGCCGTAGTCGTACGGGCCGGCGGCGACGACGACCGGGTGCTCGAAGTTGATCAGCGGCACCGGGCTCGGGAGCATCCATTCAAGAGTCCGGCCGCCCCAGACGTTCGCCAGGGCGGGCGCGCCCCGGATCCAGGAAATGAGCACGTTGTAACCCAGCACTGCGACCGAGGCGATGATCGGAATCACGAACAGGCTTGCGATCAGGTTCTCCACCTGGAACTTCGGGTCGACGAACGCCTGCCAGCGTGGCTCACCGCGCATGCCGGCGTAGAACAACGGGAGGAAGACCCCGAGGAAGCCGATCTCAAACAGCCAGAAATGCAGCCGTGAAAGCCCAGGATCGAGCTGGCGCCCGGTCATCTTCGGGAACCAGTAGTAGAACCCGGCCAGGAACCCGAAGACCACGCCGCCCACCAGCGTGAAGTGGAAATGGGCAACCGTGAACATGTCCCCGTGAAACAGCGTGTCGGTCGGCACGTCAGCCAGGTAGAGACCGGTGACGCCGCCGATGAGGAAGTTGAAGCCGAATGCGAGCGCGAACAGCATCGGTGGCTCGAGCCGGACCCGCCCTCGCCACACCGTTCCCAACAGCGCCAGGAAGATCACCCCGGTGGGAATCGAGATGAGCTCGGTATCGAGCATGATCGGGGTGTCGAGAGCAGTGTTCGCCCCCGACCAGTAAAGGTGGTGCATCCACACCGTCAGGCTGAGCACGAAGATGGCGATCATCGCCCCGACCACCATCTTGTAACCGAACAGCGGCTTGCGCGAGAACACCGTCACCACCTCGCAGATCGCGCCCACCGCCGGCAGCAGGATCACGTACACCTCGGGGTGCCCCATGAACCAGAACAGCTGCTCGTATATGAAGTTGCTCCCACCGTAGGCGGCCTGGTAGAACGTGGTCCCGAACACGCGATCGAGCAACGTGAACAGCGCGGCCGCGGTGAAGGCAGGGAAGACAAGCAGGCCGAGCAGCGTCGAGAGCACCGTGCTCCACACGAACACCGGCAGCCTGGTCCACGTCAAGCCGGGCGCCCGCATCTTCAACACGGTCACGAACATGTTCATCCCGCCGACTGCGAGCGATAACCCGAACACGATGATCGTCATGCAGTACGCGTCCATGCCCAGCGCCGCCTGATCGGCCAGCGGGGCGTACCCGGTCCAGCCGGTGGGGAACCCGCCCAACAGCACGCTCGACAGGAGCACCGGGATTACGCTGAACAGCAGCCAAAAGCTGAGCGCGTTCACGCGCGGGAAGGCCATGTCGTTGGCGCCGATCATGATCGGAACGAAGTAGTTGCCGAACGCCGCGGACAGCATGATGATCGTCGTCACGATCATCACCAGCCCGTGCATCCCCACTAGCGAGTTGTACGTGGCGGGCGTAAACACCTTCGCCCCCGAGCGGGCCTGCTCGAGCCGGATCATCCAGGACGCCAGGCCCCCGACCGCGAACAGGACCAGCACCGTCACCAGGTACTGAATGCCGATGACCTTGTGGTCGGTGCAGAAGCGGAAGTAGCGCCATGTGCCCTGGCCCTTGCCGGCCAGCTCGAGTTCGTCCTCGTGCGTAGGATCGGGTCTGCCAAGGCCCCACCGGACCGGGTAGTTGGCCGCACCGACCCCGATGAGGAAGAAGATGAACCAGGCCGCGTAGGCCGCGGTGACCGTGTCATCGGGCCGCCGGGGATCGCTGCCGCTGACCAGGGTGTGCACAACGAGCGCCGCCACGACCGCCGCGACAACGCCGAGCGCCAGCCCGGAGACGATGCTTGGAACCAGCATGCGCCGGCGCCGAGACGGGGCGGCGGCACCGTGGACGGGTGCGATCGCGCTCATCGGGTCAACCCCTCGCTTGTGCCGTTCGGCGGCCGCCGTTCGCGCTCACCCAGGCGGCGAAGTCGGAGGGCGAGACGACCTCGACCCGTGACCACATGTAGGTGTGGTACAGGCCGCACAGCTCCACGCAGCGCGTCGTGTAGCTGCCGAGCTTCGTCGGCGTAACGGTCGGGGCCGCGACCCAGATGCCGGGGTTCGCGTCCATCGCCACGCCCAGGCCGTCCACCTCAAAACCGTGCAGGACGTCGAGTGAGGTGACCCGGAACTCCACCGGGCGATGCACCGGGAGCTCGAGCAGGTCACTCTGGACGCCCAGCGCGGGATAGGCGTACGTCCACATCCACTGCTGGCCGGTGACGTTCACCACCAGCGGATTCGCCGGTGGATCGGTGGTCTGCTTGTAGAAGCCGAACATGCCCCAGCCGACCAGGAATACCGCGAGCAAGCCGGTGATCGCCAGCCACGCGACCTGCTGGCGGGGCTGGGCCTCGAGTGGAGGTCCGTCGACCAGCTCGTCGATGCTCGCCCCCGTCGGCGTCCGGTCGCGAAACACGACAACGCTATAGCCGAGGAACAGCCACACGAACACGGCCACCGGCACCGCCAGCGCGGTGAACACGAGCGCGGTGAGGTTGGCGAAGCCGGCCACCGAACTCGCTGACGTGGGCGCGATCAGCGGGTTGACCGCGATCACCAGCGCAACGCAGATGATCGACAGCACCACCCACAGCTTCATGACCCGCCGGACGTGACTCACCTCGCCCGTTCCTTTCGGAGCGTCGGCTCCGGGATGCGGCTCCGCGGTGCCCATCACGTGACGGTGACCGTCCCGGCCATGTAGCCGGTGGTGGCCATCGGGCCGCCGAACCCTTCCTGGAACCCTTCGAGACCGGTTCCGCAGGGCACGTAGCAGTGCCACACGTACGTCCCTGGCGTGCCCGTCCTGAACCGGAAGACGATGACGCTCGGGAGTGGGTATGGCTCACCCGCAATCGTCACCCGATTCGGTGCGTTGGCGGACACGCCGGGCAGAGGAACGTTGACAAACAGATTCGTCTCGCGCGTGTCGGGTGGCGTCTGGATCGTGAATGTGTGACCCGGCGCGTCGGGGTTGACCTGCCGCACGGTCCGACCATTCACGTACATGACGTCGCCCACCGTCCCGCGCACCTGGTCGAAGAACGGATTGTGCAATGAGGTCGCGGTGTCGTATTGCCTGATCGTCACCGTGACCACGCTATGGGCGGGGACCGTGATACTGGTGCTCGGGCAATACGTAACCCACTGGGATTGCGCCCCGCCTCCAGGAGCGCCGGAGGTGTTTCCGTGGCACGGATGGCTGTCGGGAAACACAGACAGCGCTACGTGCGCGCCGGCCGTTGCAGCCGTGGCGGGAGGCTCATAACCAAGTCCGCTGTTCGCTTGAACGGCGAGCACCAACCCGACGAACACCCCGCCCGCCACGATCAGCGCGATAGTCACACCCAGGATATGGTTACTTCGTCGTTCGGGCACCTGTTACTCCTCCAAGCTGACCCAGACACCTCACCACCGCCGCGCGGACGCGACAGCGCACGATGCGCCTTCGACTAATGCATCACTCTCCTGGGGCCTCTGACATGACTCTCAGTTGGCGAGCGACATTAAGCAGCGGTTCGCGCGGCCGCATCCGTAGTTCCCCACGGGATCGCGTGTGGTTCTCCGAATGGGATGAGTCACACTCGAACTAGGCAGCACGTGCCGGGCGAGCCTTCGGCGCGTCCACCCGTTCCGAGGGCACCGGAGTCGCCGTCCGCACGTGGACGAAGTCCCGGCTGCGGATCAGCGCGACCGACGCCACTCCGCCCACCAGCGCCACCGCGGCCGTAACCAGCAGCAGGTCGTTGAGCCCCGCGGCGAACGCCGAATGCACGGCGAGGGCGACACGCCCACGCTGGCTCGGCGGAACCAGGGCGAGCACCGAGCCGAGACTCCCCTGCTGAATGTTGGCCGCGACCGCGGCGGTGTGGCCCGTCAACGCCGGCACGCCGGCCAGGCCATGGTCCAGGCTCCGGCGCACCGCCGAGGTGAAGATGGTGCCGAGCCCGGCGGTGGCCACCGCGATCCCGACCTGGCGGAACGTGGTGTTGACGCCCGACGCCATTCCCGCGCGCTGGGGCTCCACCACTCCGATCGCGGTCGAGGCCAGAGGCGGGTTGACGAGGCCTGCGCCGATCCCGGCGACCAGGAACCCGGGGATCAGGTGCGTCCACGTGCTCGTGCCGGTCAAGCCAGACATCAGCGCGAGCCCGATGCCGACCAAGAGTAGACCGGGGCCGATCAGCCAACGCACCGGCACGTGTGAGCTCAGCCGTCCGGACACAGTCGCCGCGACGAACATGCCCGCGGTGATGATGAGCAGCCGCAGGCCGGTCTGCGAAGCCGAGAAGCCCAGGGCGTCCTGGAGGTAGAGGACGAGGTAGAGCAGCATCGCGAACAGCGACCCGTTCATCGTGAACGCCGCGATCGAGCCGCCGACGAAGGTCGGCGTGCGCAACAGCGAAAGGTCGAACATCGGATGCGGCGAGCGCGCCTCGGCGATCACGAAGCCCACGAGCAGCACGCACCCGGTGCTCAGGCAGGCGATAACCCCGGTGTCGCCCCAGCCGTGTCCGGACACGCGGATGAAGCCGTAAACCAGACTGACTAGGCCGGCCGTGAGCAGGACGAAGCCCGGGTAATCGAGCGGCGTCGCCACCGGCGAGCGCGACTCATCGACGCGCGCCCGCGTAGCGATCACCGCGGCGATCCCGATCGGCACGTTGACCAGGAAGATCCCGCGCCAGCTGATCCCGCTGGTGATCACCCCGCCCAGGATCGGGCCTAGCGCCACCGCCGCCCCCGTAACCGCGCCCCATACGCCGAAGGCCACGCCGCGCTCGCGGCCGTGAAAGCTCGCGCCCAGCAGCGCCAGCGAAGTCGAAAAGACGGTCGCGCCGCCCACGCCCTGGGCGGCCCGCGAGATGATCAGCATGGTAGAGGACTGGGCCAGCCCGCAGGCCAGGGAGCCCGCCGTGAAGATGATCAGTCCGCCGGTGAACAGCAGGCGCCGGCCGTAGCGGTCGGCGAGCACGCCGGTCGTCAGCAGCAGCGAGGCCAGCGTCAGCGCGTAGGCCGACACCGTCCACTGCAAATCCCCGAAGTTCGCGTGGAGTTCGTGCTGGATGTCGGGGAGCGCGACGACGACGATCGTGATGTCGAGCAGCAGCATGAAGATGCCGGCGCATACGACCAACAGGGTCCACCACTTTCGATCCATTTGAGTACCTCCTTCCGGTGCGAAGTTGCGCCTCCACCTTGGCCGTCCGGTCCGATAATGTCCAGTACATCGAGCGTTGATGCCGAATCTCGACACAAGAGACCGCGTTTTTGACGAAGTCGATCGCAAGCTGATCCACGCGCTGGTGATCGACGCGCGCGCCTCGTTCCGGACCCTGGGCGAGGCTTGTGGCTGCTCGGATCAGACCGCGGCGCGGCGCTACCGCCGCCTGCAGGAGGTGGCCGACCTGCGCGTGGTCGGAGACGTCGAGGCACTTCGCGTGGGCTGGGACGACTGGCTGCTGCGGCTCCAATGCACGCCGGCGGGGACGACCCCGGTGGCCGAGGCGCTGACTCGCCGGCCGGACACGCGCTGGATCCAACTCGCCTCCGGCGGCACCGAGATCGTCTGCGTGCTGCAGGCGCGGACTCCCGAGCAGCGCGACGCGCTCCTACTGAAGGGTCTGCCGGGGAGCCGGCAGGTGGTCCAGGTCGCCGCGCATCTGCTGCTCGAGGCCTTCGGCGCCGAGACCTGGGGCGAGAAGGCCTCCGCTCTGAGTCCGGCCGAGGCAGCCAAGCTCCGGCCGCCCGAGGTCGACCCGCACGCCTCCCCGGTGCAGCTCGACGAGCTCGACCACGCCCTGCTGGCGCACCTGGCCGACGACGGCCGCGCCTCCCATAGTCAGATCGCGGCGGCCATCCACTCCCACGAGTCGACGGTTCGCCGTCGCATCGACGAGTTGCGTCGCGCCGGGGCGCTGGTGTTCGAGGTCGATCTCGACCCCCGGACGTTCGGGATGGAGGCCCACGCCTACCTGTGGCTCTCGGCGGCACCCAGCGAACTCGCGCGCGTGGGCACGATCCTGGCGAGCCATCCCGAGGTTGCCTATGCCGCCGCCACCACGGGCCGGACCAACCTGTTCGTCAGCGCGGTCTTCCGCGACTCGCATCACATGTACGAATACCTGAGCACCCGCCTGGCCAACCTGCGCGGCATCCAGTCGGTGGAGACCGCGCCCTCGATCCGAACCCTCAAGCGAACCGGCGCAGCGCCTCCACTGCGTCCCAAACGTCCACGAACCGGGTCGTGAGCGGCGAGAGTCCGAGGCGGATCACGTCCGGACGGCGGAAGTCGACGATCACGCCGGCCTCGATCAGCCGCGCGCACAGCCCGCGCGCGTCCGGATGCGCGAGCGCCACGTGCGCCCCCCGCCTCGTTGGATCCCTCGGCGAAGCGACCCCCACTCCGGCGTCCGCCAGCAGCGCGTCCGCCAGCGCGACGGCGAACTCCGTCAGCGCGGACCCCTTTGCCCGGATCGCGTCGATCCCGGCCTCGGCTATGAGCCGCACGCCCTCATCGACGGCGACAAGACCAAAGATAGGAGGCGTCCCGGACAGAAAGCCCTGCATTCCGGGCGCGACCTCGTATCCCGCGGCCATCTCGAACGGGTCGCGCCGGCCGAGCCAGCCCCAGATCGGCTGCCGTAGCTCCGACTGGAGATCGCGCCGCACATACATGTACGCGGGCGCCCCCGGACCGCCGTTTAGATACTTATAAGTGCACCCGACCGCCAGGTCGGCCTGGTCGCCATCGAGCGAGAGCGCCACGGAGCCAGCGCTATGGCTGAGGTCCCACAACATCAGCGCGCCGGCTTCATCCACGAGCCGATTGATCGTGGCCATCTCGGCGATGTGAGCCGAGCGGTAGGAGACGTGCGAGAAAGTGACCAGGGCCGTGTCTCCTCCGATCCGCGCGGCGATCTCGTCCGGCGTCGGTCCGGCGCCCGGATCGCCCGCCAACCACACGAGCTCGAGGCCGCGAGCGCGGGCCAAGCCCTCGAGCACGTAGCGGTCCGTAGGGAAGTTGTCGCGGTCGGTGAGGATCTGCCGGCGGTCGGGCCTCGCGTCGAGGGCGGCGCACGCCAGCTTGTAAAAGCACACCGTGGTCGAGTCACCGATCACCGTCTGGCCCGGAGCGGCACCGAGCGCGGCCGCCCCCAACCGGTCGCCGATCTCGACCGGCAGCTCCAGCCAGCCATCGTCCCAGCCCTGGACGGCCCGCTCCCCCCACTGCGCCAAGGCGCGCTCCAGGCGGGCCACGGTCGCGCGCGGGAGACAGCCCAACGAGTTGCCGTCCAGGTAGACGAGCGCCGGATCGATGACGAACCGCCCGCGGAACTCGCGCAGAGGATCGCGCGCGTCGAGCTCAGCCGCGGCGTCGCGACTGAGCGCCGCCGTGACCGGGTTCACCACGAGATCAGGCTCTCTGCCGCTCGCGGCGCGCCGACCGCGCATCCCGGTGGTCGCTCGGGGAGCCTTGGGCGGGAACCTCGGTGGGCGTTTGGAAGAGCATCAGGACTACGGTGGCCTCCTGCTCGCCCGCGTGGTCGGCGCGGGCCAGCCGCCGTTGGCTGGCCTCCTCGATCTTCGCGACACGGTTTTGGAGGTTGTCGAGCTCGCGCGCGATGGCGTGCCGGCCCTTGCTGTCGACGGTGACCGGGGTGCGGGTGATGTGGGCGTCGGCGGCGTTGAACCCTCCCTCAGCCGCACCCGCGGCGACGTACGCGCCGATCTGCTCAACCGCCGCGTTGATCGCCGCGTCTTTGACGATCGCCGGGAGCTTGCCCCACGCCGCGTTGGTGATACGCGGCCGGCTCGTCGCGGTGTAGTAGTGCTCGACCGCGCCTCGTCGGGGCTCGCGCCGCACCAGCTTGAGGAATCCGAGGGCCTCCAGGCGGCGGACGTGATAGCTGACGACGCCAAGCGACGCGTCGAGCTCGCCGGCCAGTTCGCTCGGGCTGGCGGTGCGATCCTCGAGCACCGCGAGAATGCGTGTGCGCAACGGATGCGCCAGGGCCTTGGCCAGAGCCGGATCGGTGATGTCGTGCCAAGGCTTCACGTTCGCCCGGGCAGTGTAATCAGGCGGCCTCGACGTGCCGGTAGTCGATGGAATCGGTCCCATTGCTCAGAGATTATTGAGTTTTTTGACATTTCTCGACTAAACTGTCGGAGTTCGACTGGCGCGAGTGGAACGGCTGACCCGCGAGCTATCTCGGGGCGTCGAGGCAGTGCTCGTGGGCCGGCGCGCCGACGAGACAAGCGGAACCGGTGGGACGCTCCGAGTGATCGGCGCGCCACCGCTCCGGGTTGACGTGTGCGGCGGAGGATTGAGGGGATGAACTTCGTCTCCCCCGTTTGGTGGGAGCGTCCGCTCCCATCCCCCGTTTGGTGGACGCGCCGGCGAACCGGCGTGGTCCGTCCGCATCCGCGGTAATCTCGCTTTCCGATCGTCCGCAGTTGGACGATCGAAGGAGTTGCTTGGGTTGACCGTATCGGTCTACATAGCCGACGACCATCCGGTTTTTCGGGAGGGTTTGACGCGGGCTGTCTCGGAGCACCCGAGCTTCCAGCTGGCGGGAGAAGCGGCGGATGGCCGCGCGGCACTTGACGAGATCCGCACGCTGCGCCCCCAGGTTGCGCTGCTCGACGTCACCATGCCCGAGCTCGACGGCGTCGAGGTATTGGGCGCGGTCGTAGATGAGGGCCTGCCGACCAAGGTGGTCCTGCTATCCGCCTATCTCTCCGCCCACGCGGTGTTCCGCGGGATGTCGCGGGGGGCCGCCGGATACCTGACCAAAGCTGCCGATCGCGACGCAATCCTCGAGGCGCTGGCCGCCGCCGCGCGGGGGGAAGTGCAGATGCCGCCCGAGGTCCAGGCCGAGCTGATCGGCGAGCTTCGCCGGCACGTCGCCAGCGACCAGCCACGACTCACACCCCGTGAACTCGAGGTGCTCCGGATGGTCTCCGAGGGACTGACCACGCCCGAGATCGCCCGCCAGCTGGTGCTGGGAGCCGCCACGGTCAAGAGCCACCTCCAGACGCTCTACGACAAGCTGGGCGTGTCGGACCGGGCCTCGGCGGTGGCGGTGGCGATGCGCCAGGGCATTCTTCAGTAACTGAGCGCTCGGTTTTGGCTTCGGACGGGTAGATGAGGTCCGGCATGCTGGATGGGGACCCATCGGCGGGCGTGGAGCAGGCGCCGTCGTCCGCGCAGCTCGCTCGCTTGGTGCGCGCCGTCCAGGACCTCTCGCGGGCGCGCTCGCTGCCCGACGTCCAGCGGGTCGTCGGCGCGGCGGCCCGCGATCTGGCGAGCGCCGACGGGGCCACGTTCGTCCTCCGGGACGGGGACCAGGTGCACTACGCCGAGGAAGACGCGATCGGCCCGCTGTGGAAGGGCCGGCGCTTCGCGATCGATGAGTGCATCAGCGGGTGGTCGATGAAGCACGGTTCCGCGGTTGTCATCGACGATGTGCGACTCGACGACCGGATCCCGCAAGACGCGTATCGGCCGACGTTCGTGCGCAGCCTGGTCATGGTCCCGATCCGTCCCGAGCAGCCGCTCGGCGCCATCGGCACCTACTGGGCTCAGCCGCGGAGGCCATCGCCGGCGACCGTCGAGGTCGCGCAGGCACTCGCCGACTCGACCGCGATCGCGTTGGAGCACGTTGAACTGCTGACCGACCTCGAGGCGCAGGTCGCCGCCCGGACGAAGGACCTGTCGAGGCGCATGGCTCAGCTCGTGCTATGCGCGCGTAAGCGGAGGCTCCTCGCGGCGGAGGCGATGCAGGCCGAGGAGCGGGAGCGGACGCTCCTCTCCGAGCTCATCCACGACGACGCCTTGCAGTACATCCTGGCTGCGCGCCAGGAACTCGCCGAGGCGGCCAAGGGAGACCCCGGCGCCCTGGATCGCGCCCGTCCGAGCCTCGACGCGGCTCACCAAAGTCTGCGTACCCTGGCGTCGGACCTCTCGCCCGTCACCTTGCAGTCCTCGAGCCTCGACGAGTTGGTCGGCGCGGTCGTGAGCACCTACACGGAGGGTCGCGGCTGGACCTTGGCGACCCACCTGGGAGAGGACATCCGGCTGGTGCACGGCCAGTTCCTGCCCCGCGCCGCGCGCGAGCTGCTGACGAACGTCGCCAAGCACGCGCAGGCGCGCAAGGTCGTCGTGACGCTGGAGGAGGTCGACGGCACGGTGGAGCTGTGCGTACGAGACGACGGGATCGGCTTCGACCCCGACGATCTGGGAGACGCGCTGCGCGCCGGCCACATCGGACTGGCTTCCCTGCAGAGCCGAGCCGAGGCACTCGGCGGAGCCCTCGTCGTTCAGTCGAGCCAGGCCGGCACTCGCGTCATCGTGCGCGTCCCCGCCGCCCCGCCGGCCAGCTAGATCGTGGTTCCGCGGGCGGGCACCGCGGCCGGTCGGGTTGGCACCACGCCGGCGAGCATCTGAGCTTCCACGGCGCCGAGGGCGGGCCAGCGATCACGACTCAGCGTGCTTAGCTTGCCAATTCGCGCGGCCATCCGAAGCCGTGGCAGGCTGTGCATCTCCCACATGCACAAGTTGCCCCGGCCCCGCCGTCGCCCTGCAATTGGCAGGTTATGCACGCCACCGGTGGGACCGCTCTCCGCTCTCCGCCCGCCGCACTCCGCCCTCCGCCCGCCGCCCCGTGCGGTCATACCTATATCGGTACATATACATATATAGCTATATGTATATGTATGCGATAGCTAGCGGCCGAGGTAAGCGCGCTTGAGCTCGTCGTGGTGCAGGAGCTCGGACGCCGAGCCGTGGAGCACGATGTGGCCGGTGGCGAGCACGTAGCCCCGGTCGGCGATCGACAGCGCCATGTTCGCGTTCTGCTCGACCATCAGGACCGCCACCCCCGACTCGTGGACCTCCTTGATGATCCGGAAGTTCTGCTGCACGAGCGCGGGCGAGAGCCCCATCGACGGCTCGTCCATCAGCAGCAGGCGCGGTCTTGACATCAGCGCCCGCCCCATCGCCACCATCTGCTGCTCGCCGCCCGACAGCGTTCCCGCCAGCTGGTTCTTGCGCTCCTCCAGGCGCGGGAACAGCGTGTGGACGCGCTCGAGGTCGGCGTCGAACGTGCTGCCGTCCTGGAGCACGGCGCCGAGCTCGAGGTTCTCGCGCACGGTCATCTGCCCGAACAGCCGGCGGTTCTCGGGCACGATGGCCAGGCCGCCCGCAATCCGTTGCGCCACCGGCCAGCGGGACACGTCCTCACCCTCGAGCAGCACCCGTCCTGTGCGCGGCCGGACGATTCCCAGGATCGTCTTGAGCGTGGTCGACTTGCCCGAGGCGTTGCCCCCGAGCAGGCACACCAGCTCGCCGGCGTCGACCGACAAGGCGATCCCCTCGAGGATCCGCATCTGGCCGTAATAGGTGGTGACGTTGTCCAGCTCGAGCAGCATCAGGCTTCCGCGAGAGCCTCCGGGTCGCGGCCCAGGTAGGCCTCGACCACGGCCGGGTGGGTGGCCACCGAGTCAAACACGCCCTCGGTGATCTTGACCCCGTGGTCCAGCGCCACCACCCGGTCGGAGATCCCCTCGACCACGTGCATGTCGTGCTCGATGACGAGGATGGCCAAGCCGAGCTCGTCGCGCAACCGGCCGATCACCTCGGTCACCTCGAGCGTCTCGTTGGGGTTCATCCCCGCGGCCGGCTCGTCGAGCAGCAACAGCCGGGGCCGGGTCGCGAGCGCGCGGGCGATCTCGAGGCGGCGCCGGTTGGCGTAGGAGAGGACGTAGGCCGGCTGGTTCCAGCGGTAGCCCTTGAGCCGCTCGCCGAAGAACGACAGCACCTCCTCGGCCAGCGCGTCGACCTCGCGCTCCTCGCGGCGCGCGCGCGGAAGCCGCAGGATCGATTCGGGCGGCGAGGCCTTGGTGTGGCCGTACGTCGCTGCCTTGACGTTCTCCTTGACCGTCATGTTCTGGAACAGACGCAGGCTCTGGAAGGTGCGGGCGATCCCGAGTCGCGTGATCTGGAACTGTCGCTTGCCGGCAATGCTCTGGCCGCCAAAGCGCACGTCGCCCGAGGTCGGCTTGTACACGCCGGTGATGACGTTGAAGATCGTCGTCTTGCCGGCGCCGTTAGGCCCGATCACGCTGACGATCTCGCGCTCGCCCACCTGAAGGTCGAGTTCGCTGAGGGCCCGGAGCCCACCGAACGCGAGCGAGAGCTTGTCGAGCTCGAGCAGGGGTGGCGTTGCGGGCGCGCTGTCGCTCATCGGGTCACACCGTCTCCACGCGCCGCGCGCCGAGCAGGCCGTTGGGTCGCGCGGCCATCGTCACGATCAGGATCACGCCGAGCATGATCTGGGTCGTGATCGCCGGGTTGACAATCAGCCGCGACTCCCAGCAGCACGCCGCCAGGTACACGGTCGGTATCACGAGCAGCAGCCGCACGGTCCCCTGCACCCTGATGAGCACGAGGACTAGAACGATCACCAGGATGAACAGGATGTTCCCGTAGCCGATCGCGTTCTGCGGAACGATTACCCAGTTCTTGACCGCTGAGCCGATCCACCCGGAGCTGCCGGGATGGCCGGCGGTGGCCGAACTCGAGATCGCGCCGACGATCGCGTGCGCCACGAGACCGAACACGACGATCCCGGCAAGCACCGCGAGGAACTTCCACAGCGGCCTGATCCGCAGGAACAGCGCGAGCAGGATCAGGCCGTAGAACAGGTAGCCGGCGTCGGTCGGGCTCGACAGCATCTGCTCGAGCGCCCACACGATGATCCCGCCCGCGATCGCACCGGCGATGCTGCCGGCCCCGCCGAGCACGAGGCACGCGAAGATCAGAATCAGGATGCTCTCGGTGAAGTTCGTCGGGAACACGCTCCCCTGTTGCGCGGCGAACAACGCGCCGCCGAGGGCGCCGATCGCGGCGCTGAAGCTGAACGCCATCACCTTCAGCTTGTTGACCGGGATTGTCATTGCGGACGCGGCCAACGGGTCGTCACGTAGCGCGCGCCATGCGCGCCCGGTTCGCGAAGTGTCGAGCATGTGGAGGATCGCGGCCAGGCCGACGATGACGATCAGCGCCACGAGGTAGTAGCCGCGAGGGGTCGAGACGTTGCCGCCGAGGCCGTGGAGGGAATCGAGTGAGTAAATACCGTTGACGCCCCCGAGCGTCCCGGGGTCAACGTTGTTGACGATCTCGACAAACGCCTGCCCCACGAACAACGTGACAATCGCGAGGTAGTCACCTTCGAGGCGGAGCGCGACCAGGCCGATCACCACGCCGACGAGGCCGCCGGCGATCATCACGATCGGAATCGAGAAGAACGCCGCCAGGTGCGCCCCACCCGACCCGCCACTCCCCAGCGCCGTGGACGAGAAGATCGCGTACCCGTAAGCGCCGAAGCCGACGAACGCGATGTAGCCGAGGTCGAGCAGGCCCGACCACCCGGCCGCGATGTTGAGCCCGAGCGACAGGATCGCGTACAGCAGGCACGTGAAGCCGACGGTCAGCAGGTTGACGTTGCCGGTCGTGAGGCCGAACGCGAGGCCGACGAGCGCCGCGAGCGCGAGTCGCTGCCACCAGTTCACGCGCGTGTCGAGTTCGTACAGGACGCGGTGAATGCCGGTGCCTTGGTCGCGGCGCTCGCCGGACTGGGCGACCCACTCGTCGACGCCGATCCCGGGCATCAGACCTTTTGCAGCGCCCGCCGGCCGAAGATCCCGGTCGGCCGGATGAGCATCGTGACGATCAAGATCCCGAACACGATCAGGTCTGAGTACTTCTCCGAGATGTAGCTGAGGCTGAACGCCTCGCACATGCCGATGAAGATGCCGCCGATGACCGCCCCGGTGATGCTGCCGATGCCGCCGACGACGGCGGCGGTGAAAGCCTTGAGCCCGGCCAGGAAGCCGATCGTGGCGGAGATCGATTGGAATTCGAGCCCGGACATGACGCCGGCAAAGCCGGCCAGCACCGACCCGATGAAGAACGTCAGCGCGATCGTCCGGTCGACGTTGATGCCGAGCATCTCGGCGGCCTCGCGATCCGACGCGACGGCCCGCATCGACTTGCCGAGCGTCGTCCGGTCGACGAGCTGAACCAGCCCGTAACACAGGACGACTGTCAGGACGATGATCATGATCTCGACGCTGTCGATGTGCGCGCCGGCGATGTGGATTCCGTTGGTGTCGGAGATGAAGTCGGTCGTGTTGTAGCTCCGCACGAAGCCGCCGAACAGCAGCAGCACGGTGTTCTCGAGCACGAACGAGACGCCGAGCGCGGTGATCAGCGGCGCTATTCGGGGGGCGTCGCGCAGCGGCCGGTAGGCGAATCGCTCGATCGCGACTCCCAGCACTCCGGTCCCGAGTCCCGCGATCAGGAGCATCAACACGATCAGGAGCGGCACCGGGATCGAGAGGTGGTTCGGTCCGCCGAACCACTGGATCACAAAGTAGCCGATGAACGCCCCCACCATGTACACGTCGCCGTGCGCGAAGTTGAGCAGCTTCAGCACGCCGTAGACCATCGTGTAGCCGAGCGCGATCAGGGCGTACAGGCAGCCGGTAACCAGCCCGTTGACGAGTGTTTGGATGAAGATCTGCACGTCGTGTGCCCCTTCGCGATCCCTAAATGGCTTGCGGCGCCGCCCGCGCAGTATCGCGGGCGGCGCCGCCCAAAGCCACTACGCCTGACGAGTCAGGTGCCTCACTTGGGCGGGATCTCCACGTACTTGCCGGCGCTGTTGATCTTGAACAGGTAGCCGGTGTTGCCCGCGAGGTCGCCGTTGGCCGCGAACGCGACCGGCACACCGAGGGGGTTCTCGTTGGCCGGGATGTTCGTGGTCTTGATTGCCGCGAGCACGTTCGAGCGACTCGGCGTCTGGCCGGACTTGCAGACCGACGCGATCGCTTTCATGACGACGTCGGCAGCCTCGTAGGTCGGGACGCCGAACGGTCCGTACGGACCGTACTTGGCCACGCCCTTGACGATGGACTGGTCGAGTGCGCTCGTGCTGCCGGAGATATCCGGACCGAAGGCGGAGACGTAGGTGCCCGGGATGTTGAACTGCGACGGCGAGTTGGTGCCGTCGGTCCCGAACAGGATCACCGTCTTGCCGGCCTGCTTGGCGTCCTGGCCGAACATTTGCGCGTTCGTGGCGGTCTGCCAGGGCAGCATCGCCACGCCGTCCTGGGCGCTCAGATGCGAGGTGACGAGCGACTTGATCGCCGCCGCCAGCGTCGCGCCGGTGTCCGTGCCGTTGAGGGTCTGGTGGTCGACGGCGATTCCGGCCTTCTTCAGGATCGGGACCATCACGTTGACCAACCCCTGCGAGTACGCCTCGTCGTCGTCGATGATCAGCACGCCCTTCGTGTGCAGGTGGTTGACCACGTAGTTGGCGTCCTGCGGGCCCTGAACGTCGTCGTCCGGGACAACGCGGAAGAACGTCGGGTTCTTGCCGTCCGTGGCCAGCGCCGGCAAGGTCGCCGAGCCGGAGACGAACGGGATGCCCGCCTTGCCGAAGATCGGACCGACGGCCTCGACCTCCTGACTGCCCGCAGGCCCGATCACCGCAACCGCGTTGGTCGCGACGATCGACTGCGTCTTCGACACCGCAATCGACGGCGTGAGCTGGGTGTCGTCCTGGGCCAACGTGACGTTGGTGTGGTTTGCGGTGTTGTCGTCGGCCACCGCCAGCTGCGCGAAGTGGAGCTGCTCGAGGCCGACTTGCGCCACCGGGCCAGTGAACGGACCTTCGATCGCGATCGAGGCAGTGCACGACTTCGAGCTGCCGCTACTCGCGGCGGCGGTCGTCGAGCTTCCGCTGCTGGCACTGGTGGTACTACTGCTGCTGCTGCTGCCGCAGCCGCCCGCAATCAACGCGGACAGAGCCAGGGCGGCGAAGCCGATGCGTACCTTCACTTGCTACTTCCTCCTCCTAGGGGTGATGCGGATTGTCGTTCATGACCGGCAGCGGAGGCGTCCCGGGGTAGGCCGGGCTTCCGTCCGGGTAATAGGCGTAAGCGGGCGAGCCGGCGGGCCGGAACACCGCGACCAGGCGCATCACGCCCTGGCCGGTGTTCTCGAGGCAATGGACCGTGCGGGCCGGAAGCTCGATCTGCGAGCCGGGCCCGATCGGCCGGATGCCGTCGCCGGCGCTGAACGTGCCGGTGCCCTCCAGCACGAAGATGACCTCGTCGTAGGTGTGGAAGTGGTCGGCCGCGCGCGCCGCCGGGATATAGCCGACGAAGTGTGTCGCCGAACGCAGCCCCGTGCTCGGGTCGGCCACGATCCGGAATAAGCGCTCGGTCGTCGCCGCCTGGTCCTCCTGGTCGGCCAGCCGGCGCACCATAATCGGCTTCGCTTCGCGGTCATCAGCCGGCGCCGGGGCAGTTACCCGCACGGAGACCAAACGCAGCGGCTCAGGCCCTTCGTTCTCGAGTGCGTATTCGGAGCCGGGAGGCAGGTACGCCCCCGTCTCGGGCTCGAGCGCGTGACTCTCGCTCCCCGCGTGTAACGCGCCCGAGCCCTCTATCACGAACAGCACCTCTTCAGCTTCACCGCTGGCGCGGGAGAGCGAGCTTCGCGGCTCGCATTCGATCACCGCTTGGTCCAGCGAGGTATCTATCACGCCCACGCCGCCAGATTCGGCTCGCGGCCGTCCGCACCTTCTTCACGCCTCCGGCGATCGGCGCTTGTGGCCCAGGCCCTCATGGCGGGGTGAGACTAAGCCAACTAGTCTTGCATTTGCGTTATGGCGCAAATCGTGAACAAACTTGACGTCCCCGCGCTCCGTGAGCACTTCTCCGCGCTGCAGGCCGGGTTCATGTTTTTCGATGCCCCCGGGGGCTCGCAGGTCCCCGACGAGGTCGGCGATGCCGTAGCGCGGACGTTCCGGGAGGCCAGCGCCAACCTGGGCGCGGTGTACGAGACCAGCCGGCGGGTGGGAGAGATCCTCCAGCGGGCCGAGGCCGTGGCGGCGCGATTCCTCGGCTGCGAGCCGCACGAAGTGATCTTCGGTCCCAACATGACCTCGCTCGACTTCGCCCTCTCACGCACGGCGGGCCGGTCGTTCGAGCCCGGAGATGAGATCCTGGTCTCGTCCCTCGATCACGATGGTGGCGTCTCCCCCTGGCTTGAGCTCGCGCATGATCGCGACCTGGTCGTCCGGTCAATCGAGCTCCTTGACGACACGACGCTCGACTACGCCGACCTTGAGTCAAAGCTCTCGGACCGCACTCGCGTGGTGGCGTTCGCCTGGGCCTCCAACGCGGTCGGGACGGTGGTCGATGCCGCCCGCGTATGCCGGCTGGCGCACGAAGCGGGCGCGCTGGCCTGGATCGACGCCGTGCACTACGCGGCGCACGAACCGATCGACGTGCGAGCGATCGGCGCCGACGTCCTGATCTGCTCTCCCTATAAGTTCTGCGGTCCGCACCTGGGCATCGCATACGGCCGGGCCGAGGTGATCGAGCAGTGGCGGCCGTACAAGGCCCGGCCGGCGCCGACCGCGCCCCTCGGCCGGCGGTTTGAGACCGGGACCCAGCCCTACGAGCTGCTGGCCGGCTTCAACGCAGCGGTCGACTACCTGGACTCAATCGGCGGGTTCGAGTCGATCGTTCCCTACGAGCGAGCCCTGGGGGAGCAGTTCCTCGGGTCGCTCTCGGACGCGGTCACCGTGTACGGGCTGCCCACCATGGAGGGCCGGGTGCCGACCTTCCTGGTCAACGTCGCGGGTGTGCCGGCGGCGGATGTGGCGGCGGGACTCGCCTCGCAGAACATGGGGGTGTGGGCCCACGACTCCTGGTATTCGCTGGGTCTGTATCGCCGCCTCGGCTACGAGGACCAGTCGGTCCGGATCGGCTTCATCCACTACAACACGGTGGACGAGGTGGACCGGCTGGCCGCGGCGCTGAACGCGATGGCCTAGGCGTTCACGCCGCGCGCACTGAGGCGCTGATACGTTCGCCCGATGGCGGACGACCCCCGGACCGAGGCGGCCCGCACCCATTTCGATCGCTGGTCGGAGACCTACGAGCAGGACTCGGCTGCCAAGTGGCTGCGGGAGGTGCAGCGCGCGGCCCTCGCCGCACTGGCCCTGGACTCCGGCGACGTCCTGCTCGACCTCGCGTGCGGCACCGGTGCCGCCGTTCGCGACGCGGCGCCCACGGTCCGCCGCGCGGTGGGATTCGACGTCTCGCCGGGGATGATCGCGCAGGCCGAGGCCCGCGCGCAGGCCGCCGGACTCCCGAACGTCGAGTTTTTCCAGGGCGACGTGAGCGGTCGGCTGCCGTTTGTCGACGGTGAGTTCACCGCGGTCGTATGCACGACGGCGTTCCACCACTTCCCAAAGCCGCTGGACACGATCGCGGAGATCTCACGCGTGGTCGGGCCAGGCGGCCGCGTGGTGATCGCCGACGCCAACCGCCGCCACCTGGCGGTGTTCGTCCTCGACCTGGCCTTGCGCGCGTTCCAGGCCAGTCATGTCGGCTTCCGCTCGCCGGAGCGACTCATGCGTGACCTGCGGAGCGCCGGGTTCCCCAGCGCCTCGTACTGCACGGTCCGCTGGCGCAGCTACGCGTTCGTCAGGGCCGAGCGGGCCCCGCGCTGAGCCGCGCCTCGGCGATCGTCGGCTCGAATAGCTCGACCGGGTTGCCAGCCGGATCCTCGACCAGGATCTGCTTGCCGCCGACGCCGGCGACGATCTCATTGCGAAAGCGCGCGCCGACATCGCGCAACCGGGCCACGGTCGCCTCCAGGTCGTCGATCTCGAGCTGGAACCGGTTCCAGCCACCAGGGCTCGGCAGCGTCCCGTCGGGCATGGGTTGCCCGCCGCCGGGGCCGCCACCGGGGGCGGTGAGCACGAGTCGCAGATCCCCACGGGAGAGCATCGCGAAGCTCGGGGCCGGGTGCATGACCTTCTGGAAGCCGAGCTGTCCGCAGTAGAAGTCGATCGCGGCGTCGACGTCGTCGACGATGTAGCGGACGCTGACCGTAGCCATCTTGTAGAACGTATACGTTTCGCAGCGATACGTCAACGTTTCACAACTCATGGACAACGTCGTAGACCCCCGGATCGAGCGTTCGCGCATGGCCATCCTGAAGGCCGCCGTCGAGGAGCTGGCCGAGGTCGGATACGGGCGGGTGCGGATGGAGTCCGTCGCCGCCCGCGCGGGCGTCGCCAAGTCGACGCTGTATCGCCACTGGCCGGACAAACTGGCCCTGATCGCCGACGCGTTCGAGACCTTCCACGAGCAGATGGTTCCGGACCTGGGCGACCTGCCGACGCGGGACGCGGTGGCGCTGCTGATCCGCCACGTGGCCGAGATCGTCGTCGACTCGACCTTCTCTCGCTGCATCCCCGCCCTTATCGACGGAGCCGAGCGCGACCCGCGCGTCCGCGAGTTCCACCACCGCTACTCGGCCGAGCGCCGCCAAGCTCTGATCGATCTGATCGCGCGTGGAGTGCAGAGAGGCGAGGTCGCGACCGGCGTCGATCCTGAGCTGGCCACGGTCACGCTGCTCGGCGCGGTGTTCTACCGACGACTCATGACCGGCACGGCCTTCGATCCGGCGGACGCGACCGAGTTGGTGTCGCTGGTCCTGGGCTGATCTCAGGAGCTGGCGCGGCTACGAGGTGTCGGCGAGTGCCGCGGTGAGCCGCGCCACCGCGCCGGTGAACGCGTACTCGGGAGGCTTGGCGTAGCCGACCACGAGGGCCTCGCGGTCTCGCGTCCGACGATGGTCGAAAGTCGCGAGCCCGCTGAGTACGAGACCTCGTTCGGCCGCCCGGGCGATGACCTCATGTTCGGACAGGCCAGGCGGCAGATCGACCAGCGCGTGCAGCCCCGCGGCAATGCCCGAGGCCCGCGCCTGCGGCGCGCGCCGGCGCAGCTGGGCCATCAACCGGTCCCGGCACCGGCGGGACGACCAGCCACGCCAGCCGGAGGCCCGGCGCGAGCGTCTTGCTCGCCGTTCCGGCGTACACGACATGGTCGGGCGCGTGCGCCTGAAGTGCTCCGACAGGATGGCGGTCATAGCGAAACTCGCCGTCGTAGTCGTCCTCGATGATCAAGCGCTCGCCGCTCTTCGCCCACCGGATGACCGACGCTCGCCGCCGCGGGGCGAGGGGCACTCCAAGCGGGAACTGGTGGGCGGGCGTGAGGACGGCGGCGTCGGCGTCGCCGAGCTCCTCCACGACGGCCCCCTCCTCATCGACGGCCACGCACCTCAGCCCGAGGCCGGCGACCGAGGCTGCCGCCGGGACGCTCGGCAGGCCGTGCGCTTCGATCGCGACGGTCCGCGCCCCGTCCTGGCGCAGCACCTGGCACAGCAGCGCGAAGCCGTGAGTGAAGCCCGAGCAGACCACGATCCGCTCGGGGCTCGCGCGCACGCCGCGGGCCCGCACGAGGTAGTCGGCCAGGGCCGCGCGCAGCTCCGGCCGGCCACGTGGGTCGGAGTAGTCGAGCGCGGCGAACGGCGCCGGAGCGAGCGCGCTGCGGGCTGCGCGCAGCCAGGCCGAGGTCGGAAAGGCCGAGACGTCGGGCGAGCCGGGGCGCAGGTCGAAGCGGGCGTGGGCGAACTCACCGTCGAGAGCCGCCGACGGTCCATCCGCGTGCAGCGGTGCGACGGGGGCGGCGACGCGCGTCCCCGAACCCTGGCGCGCCGTCAGCCAACCCTCAGCGACGAGCTGACCGTCGGCTGCGCCTACTGCATCGACATGCACACCAAGGACGCGCGGGCCATCGGCGAGACCGAGCAACGGATATACGCCCTGCCCGCATGGCGCGAAACGCTGTTCTTCAATGAAAAAGAACGCGCCGCCCTGGCGTTCACCGAGTCGGTGACGCTGCTCGCGACCGACCACGTGCCGACCGAGGACTACGACGCGGTCGCCGCGCAGTTCTCGCCCGAGGAGATCGCCGCGCTGGTCAGTCTGATCGTCGCGATCAACGCGTGGAACGCGATCGGCGTCAGCACCCGGGCCTGGGCGCCCGGCTCCTATCAACCGTGAGTACGCGATCCTAGACGTCCGCCAGCCACGCGAGCCATTGGCCCTGCGACCAGCAGCGGCCAACGGCCTCGGCGCGCAGAGACGACCGGTGCAGCAGCGCGACGCCGATCGTGCTGTGGCCAGGAGCGCGCCGATCGCCGAGGGTCGGTATCGCCGGCGCGGCTCCGACCCCCTCCACTGACACCCACGCCACCGCCCGGCCGGCTGCGGCGTCCTCCAGGCGGCGCAGGAAGCGCAGGCGGTCCTCGAGCGACAAATGCGACAGCACCCACGTCGTGGTCACGACCGGCAGGACATCGGCAGGTACGCGGTCGAAGGCGTCCGGCAGCACCTCGACGGCGTCGCCCCGCAGCAGCTGCGAGGGGGCCGTGGCCGCCAGCGCAATCTCCGCTTCGAGCCTCGCGGCCCGCTCCGGCTGGTCCGGCGGTAGGCACGCCCGCAGCCATCGGGCGTCATCCGCGTCGGTCACGTCGACCGGCACGAGGTCGACGCCGACCCGGGAGACGACCTCGGGCATCCCCCTGGCCGGGACGGGCCGGTCTCCCACGATCGAACACGACAGCTGCACGGGAGATGACGGGTCACCGAGCGACTGTCCGCTGCTGTACGTGATCCCTACACGATCGACGATGAGATTGAGCCCCGCCGAGCAACCCACGTCGATCAGCCCGACGGCGTTTGCGCCCACCCGGCGCGCGGCCTCGGTGATGGCCGGGCACAGCACGGCGCAGCGCCCGGTGTCGATGGTCCGGGTCTTCCGGCTTGCGGCGATGGCCGCGACCGACTCTGTCATGCGCACCAGGGTGTCGATCGCGGCGCCGGGGGCGGCGTCGCCGTCCTGGTCGACATAGGCCGCGGCCAGCGCGGGGGCGCGCCCGGCCAGGACGAGGTCGTGCAGCGCGGCGAGGATCAGCCGGGGGTGACGCCGGCGGGCCGGCACCGATTCGATCGCGCGGAGCGCCTCGTCGGACTCACTCAAGGCGACGGCGACGCGCTCGTACAGCGGCGACGCTTCGGCGACGTCGACCTCGCCGTAGTGCCGGTACAGCTGAGCGAGTGTGCGCGCCCGACCCGCGGGTACATCGCTTGGAGCGGCGCGCGCCGGCATCCCGACGATCGTAACCTCGGATCGGACAAAGCCCGCGTTAGCCGAGCGACATGTGCTCGGTCGAGAGGTAGAGGTGGGCGGCCCAGGAGAGCGGGTCGGCGGCGAACCGGCGCTGGAGCGCGTCGTCGTTGAGGGCGTCGTCGAGCGCGGCCATGATCATCGACTGGTCGAGCACCAGGCGGCGATGCCCGACCTCGCCGGTCACCGGGTTGACCGCGTCGTAGAAGCCGCCGTCCGAGGTGTAGACCCCGGAGTAGTCGGCCCGGAGCGTGGCCAGGTTCCGATAAGCCTGCTGCGGGAGGACCGGGAGCGCGATCGCCGAGGCGTGCGGGGAGACCGTTTTCTCGGTGGCGCACGTCGTGCACCAGGCGAGCGGCGACCCGCTGCCGAAGGCCTGGCCCTCGACTCCGAAGCCGCCGTAGTCCCCGGTGTCGTCGGCGGTCGAGGACGGCGATATCCCCCACACCGGATATCCGAGCTCGTCAGTCGCGTATCGCTCCTGGACCTCGGCCCAGCGGAGATCGTCGAGGCCGAAACTGTGGGGACCCCACTCCGTCTCGGGCACGACCAGGTTCGCCATCAGCCCCTCGAACATCCCGCCGGCGAACGTGGGCACGAACGTCAAATCGGTGCCGGGATACGTGTAGTGGCCCTCCCACACCTCGAACTGCTTGCCCGAGACCGGGTCGGTGTACTTCACCCAGTAGCCGGTGCCCGGGTCGAACGCGGGCACCGGATCGGTGGCGCACCGCTGCGGCGGATCCGTCCGCCACGTTCGCCACCACACGTCGCCGGGCATCTGATGCAAGCCCATGCCCATGTACATCGCGATCCGCGGGTCGCTGTACAGCGCGCCGTTGTGGTAGCCGGCGGGTCCTTGATCGACGTAGTAGCCGCCGTACATCTGTCCCGTCGGCGGATCGCCCGGCAGCGACGCATTGACATTGCAGTCGGTCTGCGGGCGCGCGTCATAGAAGATCGAGAAGTTCATCGGCGCCAGCAGCGAGTCGGCCAGACGCCGTAACCCCGGCAGCGCCTGCCTCACCTCGACCAACCCCGACGCGTACCACCCGTTGTCGACCGCCGAGACGAACCAGCAGTTGTCCTGAGCCGGGGTGGTCTCCGTGCAGTCGCGTTGACCGGGGTTCGTGAGGACGGCCCCGTTGCCCGTGTCGTACCACTGGTAGAGGAAGCCGTCGTAGCGCTTGAGCCCCGCGACCTCGTCCAGCGTCGAACCCGCGAGCTCGTCGGCGCGCGACTGCGAGATCAGCCCCAGGTCGTGGGCGGCAACCACCGCCCACAGGTACACGCCGACGTTGGCCGCCGACGTGTACGCGCCGCGCACCGAGCCCGGCCCGAGGTTGTCGAGCGGGAGGTGCGTCACCGGGTCGACGTCGGACCCGTAGAAGCGCCACGTATCGCGTGCGATCCCGTACAGCACCGCCCGCTGGCGCGGGGTGAACGGTGTGGTGGTGGCGCCCGCCGGCGCCACCACCCCCAGGGCCGCGACGACAACCGCCGCGGCCACTGCGAATCCCCGGGCTTTCATTGGAGGTTGAACGTGGCGTGCTGCCCGCCGACCGAGCTGTCACCTACCCACAGATCGAACGGCCCCGGCTCGGTCACGAACTGGCCCTGCTCGTTGTAGAAGCCAAGGTTTGAACGGTCCAGCGTGAACGTCACCGTTTTGGTCTGACCCGGGGTGAGCGTGACCCGCTGGAAGCCCTCCAGCTTCCGCACCGGTTGCAGGATGCTCGTGTCGCTCTCGTGCAGGTAGAGCTGCACCACGTCCGTGCCCGCTGTCGACCCGGTGTTCTGGATCTGAGCGGTCACCTGGAACGGCCGGTTGGCCGACACGCTGCTCGGAGCGGCCAGGTTCGAGATCGAGAACGTGGTGTAGGACAGGCCGTAGCCGAACGGGTACTGCGGCGCGTTCGGAATGTCCAGGTACCTCGAGGTGTACTTCTGGGTCGGGTCGTACGGCCGCCCGGTCGGCAGCTCGTCATAGGAGACGGGGATCTGGCCGACGTCGACTGGGAACGACATGGTCAGCTTGCCGCTCGGGTTGACCTTGCCGAACAGGATGTCGGCGACCGCGTCGCCTCCCTCGGTACCGGGGTACCACGCCTCGAGCAGCGCCGGCGCGTTGTCCGCGAGCCACGGGATGGTCAGGGGCCGTCCGTTCATCAGGACCACCACGTACGGCTTGCCCGTGTTGGCGATCGCCTGCACGAGCGCGAGCTGCTGGCCGGGCAGGTCGATGTCGCTGAGCGAGGACGCCTCGCCCGCGTCCGAGGACGGTTCACCAACCACAACCACGGTGACTGCCGCATTCTGGGCGGCCGTGACCGCGGCGCCGAATCCGCCGGTGTCCGTGCACGTCGCGTCGCACCCCTGCGTGTAGGTCACGTTCGCGCTCGGGTCCGCGGCCTTGATTCCGTCGAACACCGAGACGATCTTGTCCGCTCCGCCCGGTGCAAGGGCGGGTCCGCTCGTGTCATACCCGATCGGCACGTCGTCGCCGATCTGGTCCAGCGGATCGTCGCCGAACGGGCCGACCACGGCGACGCTCGAGGTGCTCGGGCTGAGCGGCAGCGCGTGATTGTTGTTGTTGAGCAGGACCATCGACTCGTCGGCCATCGTCCGGGCCGCGGCCAGGTGCGGCCCGGTCAGCTCGGAGCTCGCCACCCGGGTGGTGCTCCCCGGATCCGGGTCAGAGAACATCCCGGCCAGGTACTTGAGCGTCAGCACGTGGCGCACGGCGTTGTTCAGCTGCGACATCGTGATCTTGCCTTCATGCAGCAGCTTCGGTCCGTAGGTGTCGAAGGTGTCGTAGGTAATCGGAGGCGTGCCGGTCGCTCCGAGCGCGACCGCCATCTCGATGTCGAGGCCTGCGGTCAACGACTCCTGCGCGGCCTGAGCGCCGTTGGCGGCGTAGCCGAAGTCCTCGAGCTCTTGGACGGCCTGGTAGTCGCTCACCACGGTCCCGCCGAAGCCCCACTCGTCACGCAGGATCGTGGTCAACATGTACGAGTTGGCCGTGTTGGGGACCCCGTCGAGCGAGTTGAACGAGCTCATCACCGTCGCCGCGCCGGCATCGACCGCCGCCTTGTACGGCGGCAGGTAGTCGTTGAACAGCTGCTGGGTCGACATGTCGACCGTGTTGTATTCACGTCCGGCGACGGGAGCGCCGTAGGCGCCGAAATGCTTGATCGTGGCGGCCATGTTGTCCGGGTCGGCGTAGCTCGAGCCCTGGTAACCGCGGACCTTGGCCGCGGCCACCGCCGCGCCCAGGTACGGGTCCTCGCCCGCTCCCTCGACCACCCGCCCCCAACGCGGGTCGCGACTGATGTCGACCATCGGGTTGAACGTCCACTTGATCCCGTCGGCGGTCGCCTCGTCGGCCGAGACCGACTCGTCGTTCTCGATCGCCGACATGTCCCAGCTCGACGCCTCGGCGAGAGGCACCGGGAACATCGTCCGGTAGCCGTGAATCACGTCGAGCCCGAAGATCAGCGGGATCTTCAGCCGCGACTGCAGAGCCGCCTGCTGAACCTGGTTGATGTAGTTGACCCCGGTCAGGTCGAGGACCGAGCCGATCTGCCCGTTCTGGGCCTCGGAGATCAGGTCGCCGGGAGTGCCGTTGGGCCCGTCCGGACCGGCCATCGTCAGCTGGCCGAACTTCTCCTTGACCGTCATCTGACCAATCAGCGCTGTGACCCGGGCGTTGATCATCGCCTGGCTGAGGCCCGAATTTCCCGCCCCGGCAGCCTGGTGTGAGCGCCGCTTGGTGGGAGCGGCGCTTGACGCGGTGGACATGACGCCGACCAGCGCCACGACCGCCACGAGGAACAACAGCACCCCCGAGCAGAAGGCAAACCTCCTCCTCGGCTTGACCCAGACGGCCGCAGCGATGCGCTCAGACATATGGTCCCTTCCCCTCTACTCCGGTTGACAGCGCAAAGCGGCTACCCGCCGTGGAGGGGCCGAAACCTTAAGTCGCAGATCAGTTCAGTTCTTGCGCCCGGAGACCAGGAGGCCGGCGCCAACCGCGACGATCGCGAGTCCGCCCGCGCCTCCGATCAGCTCGAGCCGCCGCGAGTCGCGAGAGAACCACGTCCGAAACCCGCCGGCGACCGTCGCCCAAAGCGTGTCGGAGACGACCGCGACCGCGGCAAACGCCGCCCCGAGAACAAGGATCTGCGCCGGCACGTCACCGGCGGCCCGGTTGACGAACTGGGGCAGGATCGCGGCGAGGAACACCACGGTCTTCGGGTTGGTGGCGCCGACCGTCCACCCCTCCAAGAACGCCCGCCGGTCCGACCGCATCGTTACCGGCGCCGCGAGTGCGGCCGCCAGCGACTTACGGTCCCGGAACGTCCTGTTGGGCTTGCCATTCAGGAACTGCACGATCTTCCCGGCTGCCGGTCGCCTTGCCGGGAGGGTGCGTGCTGAAGAACTTCAGGGTCGTCTTTTTGGCGAACTTCCCACCAGCGCCGATCGCGATCCGCCAGACGCTTCCGTTGAAGCCGGGCCCCTCCACCCTGCCCGCACTTGCCGTTGTAGCCGAGGGTGGACTTGAAGCTGGCGAGTGCCGCGCCGCCGCTCACGGCCTTGAACGTGACGGTTCCGTGCTCGGACGTGGTGCCGGGGATTTGCCGGCGGCAGCATCTCCGCCGGCGCGGGACGCTGTCAACTGCCTGGCCCGATGCCTGGCCTACGAGCCGGCGGAAGTGCTCGAGGTGACGAGCGGCGCCGAGCCGGCGGGCATGCTCGGCGCGTCCGAGTTGGACGTGGCCGATCCGCCGCCCGAGTTGGACGTGGCCGATCCACCGCCGGAGTTCGACGTGGCCCAACCACCTCCGGAGTCGGTCCCACCGGTCGTGTCCGCGCCGCCACTCGTGCCCGCTCCGCCTGGGGTGGAGTTTCCGGATCCAATCAAGATGGCCTCGCCGTCTGACTGGCTCGAGTCGCCCGAGGTACCGGGGCCGGTCGACGTCCCGGACCCGGACGAGCTCGCATTTCCGTTGGAGGTGCCGGACCCGGTCGATCCAGATGACCCGGTAGACGTCCCGGACCCGGTGGAGCTATCGGACCCGGTCGAGCCACCCGACCCGGTGGGAGCGCCGGACCCGTCCGAGCTGGACGAACCTGCGCTCGGGCTGGGCGTGGCACTCGCGTCGCTCGATCCGCTCGAACCGCCCGAGCTGCCCGATCCGCCAGAGCCCACGAGGGGCGTCGACCCGCTCGACCCTACCGACCCAGCCGCGTTTCCCGAACCGCCGGGACCAACCGGCCCGCCCGGACCGCCCGATCCAGGCAAGTCGGGCGGGGCGCTCCCCGGCGACGCGTTCGACGCACCGAGCGACGCGTTCGCCGCAGCCAGCGTGCAGGTGGACGAGCAGACCGGTCCCGGCGCCGTCGTCGGGCTCGTCGAAACCTCGCTCGAGCCGGCTGGGATGTAGCTGGCGCTGGACAAGGTGAAAGCCGGTGCCGAGACGCCATGACCCACAACAGCTTCGAATGCCCCGCTGCGACCTGGACCATCCATGGCGAGCAACGCGGCTCCGGCACGATGGGGTTCTGAGTCTCCCGGCAGCAGGCGAGGCTTCGCCGATGACGGGGCCCGTGCGATCAGACCCGACCCGCCGAGAGAGCCAAGCTGGTGGCCAGCGCCGGCGACGCCAGCCGCTAACACGACAGTGACCGCGAGCTTTGCCAGGAGGCCGGCCGAACCTTGCACGGCCACGCCACCAAGCGCCGCAAACCCTCCGCCGGCGGCGACCGCATCGGCGGCCAGAGCTGCAGCCGACCCCCCAACGGCGACCGCGCCACCCGCGACCGCGCCACCCGCGCCGGCGCCACCGGCCGCCCCCCCACCGCCGATGGCCGCGACGAGCCCGGCCGCCCCCGCACCACCCGCCGCACCCGCGGCACCAACCGCCCGCGCGGCGCCGCCCGCGCCCAAGGCCGACATGAGTACCGAAGCCTTCAGCTCCGCCGCCGCCACCACCGGCAGCACGAGCGCGAGCACCGAGCGCTGGCTGCGCACCTCGTCCTCGAAGGCAGCGCAACCTGGGCAACGCTCGATGTGGGCACGCGTCCGGCTGCGGGGCAGGATCTTGCCGCGGACGTTTGCGATCAGCTCGCGCGCGGCCGCACAGGAACTGTTGCGCGCGTAGCGACCACGGACCAGGCCTTCACGCGCTTGGAAGATGAGTGCCTTCACCTTCTCCCGGCGGACGCCCAGCACGGCCGCGATCTCGGCGTGGGACTGGCCTCCAAGCTCGAACAGAACCAGCGCGGCGCGCTGATCGGCCGGGAGGCGGTGCATGTCGTCGACCATCTCGCGGAAGTCCTCGCGTCGACGGAGCGCATCGGCGGGGTCGAAGTACCGGCGATCGGTCACCGGGTCGTGGACGGAGACCGATTCCTCGCGCGCCCTGAGCTCAGATAGGCACCGGTTCCGGGCGATCGCGTACAGCCAGGGGCGCAGCGAAATGCGGCTATCGCCCGCCCGCAGCGCCCGGTACGCCGACACGAATGTCAGCTGGAGCGCGTCCTTGGCTCCCTCCCGGTCGCTGAGCATATGCACGCAGAACGCGAGCACTCCGGGGGCGTATCGATCGTAGATTGCCTCGAAGGCAACGTCGTCGCCGGCGCGCACCCGCGCCACCAACTCATCGTCGGTGCCGCCTGTTCCGGTGCGGCCGTCATTCGGGCCCACGAGAGATCTCGCGACTGCCCCCATATTGCGCAAGTATCCCCGACCACACTGGCCCGGTCTATACAAAAGCTCTAATCATCCGCACCGCGGCGCAGGACTGCACGGGAGCCCGTCCTCACCCCCTTTGGTCGCGCCTGGCCAGTGGGCCATGTCGCACCGGACGGGCTCCCATGCTTCGACGGACACGCTCGCTTTCACGGGTTCCCAGCCCACCGACCGGCGCCGGCCGATCCGTCCGCCGAGCGCCGAGGACCGCAATCACGAGACAACCGTGGTCCGCCGAAGTGCACCCCACTTCACAACGCGTGCCCCCATCTGAATGCTTAAACGCGGGGCGCAGGACAAGGTTGGTCGAGTGCCCTTCTCGCGGCCGCGACAGTCCCAAAAACGGACGCGATGGCGACAAACCACAGGGATTTCTCTCATTTCGACCGGTCGATGTGCCATATTCGGCGCACAGTCAACTTGGGACGAGGAAACTCGTCCCAACGGGTCAGGGGACTGTGCCCCCACTTCCCTGACTCTCCGGGGGCGGTGGACGGATCTACGGCCCCCGGACTATGTTCGGCGCCAGACGGCTGCCGATCGTTAGGCGGCGCTGCCCTTCCGCTCGGCGTCGAACAGCTCGACGAGCCGGCTGCGGACGTCCCACAACTTCGGGATTTGGCGCTGCGCTATCAGCCTGCCGAGCACCTGCACCGGCGTTCCCTGGGTCCCGATCGTGTCCTCGCCGAGGGCCCGGGCGACGATCGAGTAATGACGGAAGCGCCAGACCCAGATCCGCTCGTCCCACTCGGTCAGGAGCTCGGCCACCTGGTAGAGGTCCTCGTGATCGCGGCCGTGGACATACAGCTCCTCGAGCGACAGGCCAGCCTGGTCGAGCAACCGATCGAAGGCCTTGGCCACTCGCTGCGTCACCTGCGGAACGCGCCGGAAGCCGGGCGAGTCGAAGCCGCTGCCGTGCCCAAGGACGACGCGGATTTCGCTGTACTCCCACGGTGACATCTGGTTGAGCATCTCGAGCTGGGTCGTTACGTACTGGAGGGACAGCACGGCGCGGCGGAGCAGGCGGATGGCCGGCGCGAGCTCGCCTCGCTCGAGATGCGACGCCGCCTCGTCCACCTCGGTCGTCCCGAACTTCAACCACAGCTCGGAGGACTGGTGGACGGTCTGGAACAGGAGCTCGTCGTGGTGTACGCGGTCCTGCGCCGGCTTCTGCAGTGACAGGAGCTCGTCGGTCCGCAGATAGCGCTCGTAGTCGCTCACCCCCGGGCCCGGGCAAGACTGGCGCCCGGAGGTCTTCGTCAGTCGAATCGGTCACGACTGACCTCCGCGAAGGATCTCGGCCAGCTTGCTCAGGTCAATGTTGCCACCCGAAACGATGCACACGACCTTGCCCGCCCCAGCGCGTCCGGCCAGCGCCGCCGCCGTGGCGAGCGCCCCGGCGCCCTCGGCGGTAACCCGGGCGCGCGAGGCAAGCATCCGCACGGCGGCGGCCGCCTCGTCGATCGGGACGGCAAACGCGCCGTCGATGAGCGGTCGCACTTGCGGCCACATCGTGTCCAGTACGCGGCGGCTGCCGGCGCCATCCACAAACGACGGGGCTGTAGTCGACGTCGGTCGGCTCGCCCGCCTCGAGCGCCGCGGCCAGTGCTGCACCGGTGGCGGGCTCGGCGGTATAGATCTTCGTCTCCGGGCGCAGCGCTCGGATCGCGCTCGCGATCCCCACCGTGAGGCCCCCGCCCCCGTAGGGGATCACGACCGCGTCGGGGTCGGGCAGATCGTCGAGGATCTCCAGGCCGATCGTGCCGTTGCCGGCCATCACGCCGTCGTCCTGGACCGGGTGCACGAACAGCCCGTCGACGCCGTCGACCCGGCTGGTCACGATCGCCTGCCACCAGTCGTCGTAGGGGAGCTTCACCACCCGACCGCCGAGCCGTTCGATCGCGCCCAGCTTGGCCTCCGGGGCATGCTCGGGGACGGCGATCGTGGCCGTGAGGCCGAGCTCGCGCGCCGCCCAGGCCACCCCCTGGGCCATGTTACCGGCGCTCGCGGTGACCAGCCCGCGCCGGCGCTCCTCGTCACTCGCGAGACGCACCGCGTTCATGGCGCCCCGGATCTTGAACGAGCCGATCGGCTGGAGTGCCTCGAGCTTCAGATAGATCTCGGTGCCGGGTGGCACTTCGGCGGCGTACAGGCGAACCAGGGGAGTGCGCGCCGCCACGTCGGCGATCCGCGCCCGTGCCGCCTCAATCTCGCGCAAGTCGATCACAGTTCCACTTCGGTTCCGATCCCGAGCTCGCGGGCCCGAGCGACCGCGCGCTCGGCCGCGGCCAGGTCCTCGACGCCCAGGCCGAGCGACCTGAACACCGTGAGCTCGTCCTCACCACGCCGGCCGGGCGCCAGCCCGGCGAGCACCTCTCCCAGCTCCGCCCGGATGTGAACTTCGCCGTCGATCGCGCCCTGCTCGAGCGCCAGCCGGTACTCGCCAGCCTCGTTGCGCACGGACTCGCGGCTGTCGCAGAAGAGCGCGGACGCCGCCACCGTCTCGACGTCGAGCTCGCGCGAGGTGGGCACGCTGGCCCCGATCGCGTTGACGTGCGCTCCCGGCGCCAGCCAGTCAAGGCGAATCACCGGCTCCCGCGAGCTGGTTGCCAGGACCACTACGTCCGCTCCACGGACCGCCTCCTCGGCGCTCGGCGCGACGGTCGCGCGCCCATCAGCAAGCGCTCGCGCACGCTCACGCGACGGGGAATACACGCGCACCTCGTCGAAGTCTCGAACTGCCGGCAACGCCACCAGGTGTGCCCTGCCCTGAACGCCGGCGCCGAGGATGGCCAGAACGCGCGCACTCGATCGCGCGAGCACGCGGGTCGCTACGGCGCTCACCGCCGCGGTCCGCACGGACGTCACCGCGGACGCATCCAGGATTGCGGTGGGCGCGCCTGTCGCACCGTCGAACAGCGTCACCGTCCCCTGATGCGAGTCAAGGCCGCGCGCAGGGTTGCCGGGCATGATGCACAGCGACTTGAGCGCGAACACCGGCTCCGTGCCGCCTCGCCACGCCGGCATCATCCCCATGAACCCGGCCGCGCCTTCGAACCGGACCACCGAGCGCAGGGGCATCAGCGCCTCGCCGCGCGCGTGGGCGGCCAGCACGGCGGCCATCGCGTCCGCGCACGCCTCCGGCGACAGGGCCGCGACCACGTCGTCGTGGCTCAGGATCAGCACCGACCAACCTCCTCTCGCTCGGCGGCGCTCAGCGGCCGCTCGAGCGCCTCGCCCACGGGCGCTAGGTGCTCGGGACGACCAGGCCCGACCACCACCTGCGTGACGCGCGAATCGGCCAACAACCAGGCCAGCGCGAGCCCGGCCATCGAGCGTCCGCTCTCGGCCGCGAACCGCTCAAGACGTTCCAGGCGGTCGAATGTCTCGTCGGAGCGGAACGGCGCGTACGGCTCAGGCCGCTGGGTCATTCGCGACCCCGCCGGGAACGCCTCGCCGCGGCGGTACTTACCGGTCAGCCAGCCGCCGGCCAGCGGGCTGAACACCAGGTACGCGACCTGCTCGCGCTCCCCCAACGGCAGCAAGTCGGCCTCGTCGGCCCGCGCGAGCAGCGAGTGCTCGTTCTGGATCGCGCTCGGCGCGCCGGCAGCGAGCGCCGCCTCTAACCGGGCTGCGTCGAAGTTGCTGACCCCGTACGCGCCAATCTTGCCCGCCTTCCTGAGATCCTCGAATGCGCCGACGGTCGCGGCGAGCGGTGTGGCCGGGTCAAACTCGTGGGCGAGGTACAGCTCCACGGAATCGAGGTCGAGCCGGTCGAGGCTCGACTCGAGCTGCCGGACGATCCGCTCGGGGGCCAGGCCAAGGTCCGCGCCCTCCGCCATCGGGTTGAACGTCTTGGTCGTGATCGTCGGGCGAACGCCGCGGATCTGCATCCAGCTGCCGATCATCCGCTCGCTGCGTCCGCCACCGTAAGCGTCGGCGGTGTCGAAGTGGTCGATCCCGAGCTCCCACGCGGCGTCCATCAGGGCGAACGCCTCGTCCTCGCGAAGGCCTTGCCCGAACAGCTCCGGCGCCGATCCGACGCCCCCGAAGTTGCCGCAGCCGAGCGCTACGCGCGGGACGGTGAGCTCGGATCGCCCGAGTGCTCGGCGCTCGATCGGAAGCGTGGCGCTCGTGCGGTGGACCACCAGCCCAGCCTATCGGCCCCCAGGATTGAGAAACTGGTGGAAGATTGCCTAGCTCGCGCCGGCATCGCTTCGCCGTCGCCGTCGCGCTGCTGACGGCGCTTGTCGTCGCCCTCGCAACCAGCGCGACGGCGTCGCCGCAGGACGTCGCCTTCGTCACCGTCTCATCAGGTCCACCCGCCCCGGACGGGCCGACGATCCAACCCGGCTTTCTCGGACTGTCGCTCGAGAACACCGCGATCCTCCCCTACGCCGGCCCCGACCCCAATCACCCAGATCCGGTGTTCCTCCAGCTGATCCGCAACCTGACGCCACGGCAGTCACCGGTGCTCCGGATCGGCGGCGACAGCACGGACTGGGCGTGGTACCCGGTCCCCGGCTTGAACAAGCCGAACGGCGTCCGGGTCACACTCACGCGGCGCTGGATCGCGGTCACACACGCGGTGGCCCGCGACCTGAACGCGCGGCTGATCCTGGGCATCGACCTGGAGGCCGACAGCCGCGCCGCAGCGAACGGTGAGGCGAGCGCATTCGAGCGAGCGATCGGGACGAGATGGATCGAGGCGCTCGAACTCGGCAACGAGCCCGACCTGTACGGCACCCTGGTCTGGTACGTCGCGGCGGACGGCACCCGCGTGACCGGCCGCCCGCCCGGCTACGACTTCTCGTCATTCCTCGGCGAGTTCACCTCGTTCGCGAAGGGACTGCCAGGTCCCCTCGCGGGACCAGCGACCGGCTCCCGCACGTGGCTGCCCGACACGGGCGCGTTCCTGGCCGCCGAGCCGCGCGTCCGCGTTGTCACGCTGCACGCGTATCCGGTCCAGACCTGCGACCTCCCGCCATCCTCGCCGATCTACCCCACGATCGCCCATCTGCTCGCTGCCACCGCGACGACCGCCCTGGCCGACCGCATCGCGCCGTACGTCCCGGTGGCCCACGCCCGTCGCCTCCCGCTTCGCATTGACGAGATGAACACCGACTCGTGCGGGGCCGCGCCCGGCATCAGCAACGCGTTCGTCTCCGCGCTGTGGGCGCTCGATGCCCTGTTCGAGATGGCGCGGGTCGGCGTCGACGGCGTGAACATCCACACCTACCCCGGGGCCACGTACCAGCTGTTTGCGTTCACTCACCACGGGCGCAGGTGGAAGGCCTCGGTGATGCCCGAGTACTACGGCCTCGAGATGTTCGCTCAGGCCGCGCCGCAGGGGTCGCGGCTCCTCAGCACCGCGACCACGAACGCGCAGGGGATGACGGTGTGGGCAACTCGCGGGCGCGAGGGTCGTACGCGGGTGGTGCTCATCAACGAGAGCCTCGACCGGCGCACGGTCGCAGTCGGCGCCGCCGGCGACGCTCCGGCGACGCTCGAGCGGCTGCGTGCGCCTGCGCTCAGCAGCACCTCGGGGGTCACGCTCGGCGGCCAGAGTTTCGGTACAGAGACCACCACGGGCCGGCTCGCGGGCCGCTCTCGCATCGCAAAGCTCAAGGCCATCCAGGGCCGCTACGAATTCACGTTGCCCGCAGAGAGCGCCGCCCTGGTGACGTACTGATCGAGCTACCGTTGAACCATGCCCGTCCTGGAAGCACGGGGCATCGTCAAGACGCTCGGCGTCGGGCGCGCCGAGCGGCGGATCCTCGATGGCGTAGCGCTCGCGGTGGACGAGGACGAGGTGATCGCGGTGCTCGGCCGCTCGGGAAGCGGCAAGTCGACCCTGCTGCATCTGCTCGGCGGACTCGACCGCCCCGACGCCGGCCGGATCCTGCTCGCCGGTCAGGACATCACGCGCCAGCGCCCGCGTGCGCTCGCGAAGACTCGCCTGCGCCACGTCGGGTTCGTGTTCCAGGCCTTTCACCTGATCGAGGAGCTCAGCGGCGAGGAGAACGTACTGCTGCCGGCGCGGCTCCCCGGAGCGCTCCGAGGCGGCGAGCAGCGGGCCCGGCGGCTCATCGCTGAGCTGGGGCTGAGCGAGATCGCCGGCCGCCGGCCGCATGAGCTCTCGGGCGGCGAGCAGCAGCGGCTCGCGATCGCTCGAGCATTGGTGAACGACCCCGAGCTCGTGCTGGCCGACGAGCCGACCGGCAACCTCGACCAGGACAACGGCGCGACCGTGCTCGCGCTGCTTCGAAGCCTGACTCGCCGGGCTGTCGTGATCGTCACGCACGAGCCGGAGGCGGCGGCGATCGCCGATCGTGTGCTGCACCTGCAAGACGGGCGGCTGGCGGACCGCCCCCGGGAGCTGGCCTGACGGCCGCGCTGCGTGAGGCCCGTTACGGCGTCCGCGTCCGGCGTCGGCGCTCGCTTCTGACGGGGCTGGGGATCGCGCTCGCCGCGGCCATGCTGATGGCGGCGCTGGTGGTCTCCGACGGTCTCGGGTTCGGGTTCGATCGCGCCGCGAAGGCCGCGAATCTGCCGGACGTAATCGTCCGCTTCGACCCGCAAAGCTCGAGCCGCGTCGCACAGCGGATCAACGCGCTACCCGACATCGCGGCCTACGCGCTGCGCCAGGAGGTGACCAGCGTCAGCCTCCAAACCGCCGGTCAGTTCGCCGGCAACGGCGACGTCGAGGTGGTGGGTGCCGGACCCCGCGGCTACGCGATCGTCGCCGGCCGTGACCTGTCGAGCCGACAAAACGAGGTCGTCGTCGAGAAGGGCCTGGCCGATGCCTGGGGACTGAAGGTCGGCGGCACGATGGACATCGTCGGCCTCGGACCACAGCGGATCGTCGGCTTGTCCGAGAGCCCCGACAACGTGTCCTTCCCGCTGGCCGTCCCGCGCGTGTACGTGTCGGCGGCGGCCCTCCACGTGCGCTTCGGAGCGCGACTCAACCCGCAGGTCAACCTGGCCGAGATCTGGCTGCGCGACCCGCGCAACCTCAACGAGGTCCTGGTCCAGGCACGGGCCACGAGCTACGGCCTGGAGGGCCTTCGCTTCGTCACCCGCACGGGGGTGCGGGTATTGCTCGACCAGGCGGCGGGAATCGTCATCGACCTGCTGGTGGCGCTGTCGCTGATCGCGCTGGCCACCGCCGGGGTGCTGCTCGCCGCGTCGGCCCGCGCCGAGGTCCAGCGACGCCTGCGCGCGATCGGGGTGCGGCGGGCGGTGGGTGCCTCGCGCGGGCACCTGGCGCTCGTGCAGGGACTCGAGGCGCTGTTCGTGGCCGCGCCGGCGGCGACGGTGGGCGCGGTCGGCGGCGTACTCGCCACCTACGGCCCGACCACGCGGCTGCTCGTGCTGCTCAACGAGCCGGCGCCGGGGGTGGCGTTGCTGCCGGCGCTCGTCGCCACTTGGCTCGTCGCGGTCGCGATCCCGGTCCTGGCCGCGGCGTGGCCGGCCTGGCGGGCAGCGGGCCGCCCTCCAGTGGCGCTGCTTCGCGGAGTCGAGCTCGGGCGCAGTCACGACCGGTCCGGACTTGGGCCTTGGTCCCGGCGCCCGGGCTCGCGGGCCGGGCTGACCACACTCGGGGTACGACTCGCCGGCGCCCGCCGCACGCGGCTGGTGGCGAGCGCCGCCACGCTCGGGTTCTCGACCGCGTTCGTGCTGTTGATGCTCGCGCTCGCCTCGGCGCTCAACAGCCTCGAGACCGACCCGGGTGCGCTCGGCAAGCGCTACCAGCTGACCGCGAGCCTGCCGGCGTCGGCCGCGGCCCAAGTACGAACGATCCCGGGCGTGCAGGCGGCGGCGCCCCGCTACGAAACCCGAGCGGTCGATTCGTTCTCGCTCGGCGAGACGATCGACGTGATTGCCTACCCGGGCGATCACACGATCTTCGAGGCGCCGCCGCTCGTGTCCGGCCGGCGCCTCCGGGGCGAGGACGAGGCCGAGGTCGGGCTCGGGCTGTCCCAGGCGCTCGGGCTCACACCGGGGGCGACGCTGGCCGTCCAGCTCGACTCGGGCGCCGAGCTGCGGCTGCGCGTTGCCGGCGTCGTCAGCTCGCTCGACGACGACGGCCGCGTGGCCTACGTACCCGCCGGCGCGCTGCTGGCCGCCGATCCGACGGCCGGCGACGACGAGCAGCTCGCCGTCCGCCTCAAGCCCGGTGCCAGCGCCGCCGCGGTCACGGCCGCGCTCGGGCCGAGCGCCACGCCGGCGACCGGCGCGATCGGCCGCGGCGTCCCGCTGGTGGCCGTGCTCCGCTCGATTCTGCGCGCGGTGGCGGTCGTCGATGGCCTCGTGTGCCTGTACGCGCTGATCCAGGCGTGCGCGCTGACCGTCCAGGAGCGACGGCGCACGGTGTCGGTGCTGCGCGCTTTCGGCGCCGGCGGATCGGCCGTCCGGCGGCTCCTGGCGGGAGCGGTGGTCGCGCTCGTGGTCCCGGCGGCGATTGTCGGGATCGCCCTCGAGCGGCTGGTGCTCGGTCCGGCGCTGGCACGGCTGGCCGCGAGCTACGTGACGCTGTCCCTTGGGGCGAGCGGGATCGAGATCGCCGTTGTCGTGGCCGGCCTGGTACTCGCCGGAGCGGTAGCGGTCGTGTGGGTGGCGGGTCAGGCCACGCGGGAGAGCGTGATCGCCGGGCTGGGTGGGTCATGAGGCGCATGACCAGACGCGAGGCGCTGATCCTCGGCGCGGGCGCGCTGATCACCGCGGGCTGCGGGTCGGCCGGAGCGTCCGGCCCGTCGCCAACCGGCTCGACGATCGCCTCCACCTGGACCGACCCCGGCGGCACCGGCACCCTCGCTCCCGGCCCGGGCCAGGCGCTGATCGCTCGCACCGACCTCGGCCCAGCCCGGCCCGCGATCGGCGTGCTGGGCACCCTCGCACACGTCACCGATGCGCACGTGCTCGACGCCTCCTCTCCGGCGCGCGTCCCGTTCCTGGACCGGCTGGGGGATCCGTTCGAGTCGACGTTCCGCCCGCACGAAACCCTCACCGCGCAGGTGCTGTCCGGCGCTACCCGCGCCGTCCGCGCGCTCGAGCCCGACGCGGTGATCCAGGGCGGCGACCTGATCGACAACGATCAGAGCAACGAGCTGTCCTGCGCCCACGCGGTGCTCCGGGGCGGCCCCGTGCGCCCGGGAAGCGGCCGCTACGGCTACTACGGCGTCCAGCTCGCCTCGGACCCCGACCCGTTCTACTACCGCCCCGACCTCGATGCGCCCCAGCACCCGGGGCTGCTCACGCAGGCGGTCCGGCCGTTCACGACGCCCGGCATTACCGTGCCCGTCTACCCGGTGCTCGGCGACCACGACATCCTCGTCGCCGGGGAGCTCGTGCCGACGCCGCAGACGCGCGCCCTGGCGGTCGGCGATCAGGCGCTGTGGGAGCTTCCGCCCGGCCTGACCGTCCCGCCCGGAACGCAGCTGACGGCGGGCGGCTCCCCCGACGGCCCGCCTGTTCCCGGGCTGGTGAGCGAGTTCCTGGCCCAGGCGCTGGCTGGGCCGAAGGTGTGGGTCCCGCCCGATCCGCAGCGCCGCGAGGTGGACGCCGCCGAAGTCATCTCCCGCCTGCGCGCTGGCGCGAGCACAACCCTCGACTATGCCGTGGACGTCGGGCGCGAGCTTCGCCTGATCGTCCTCGACCTGGCCCGCCGAGCCGGCGGGTCGGGCGGCCTCGTCCGCTTCGACCAGTCCGCCTGGGTGGCCGGCCAGCTCGAGGAGGCGGAGTCGGCGGCGCGCTACGTGCTCGTGGTCTCGCACCAGCCGCTCGAAAGCTCCGAGGGCGGTGAATCGATTCTGTCCCTGCTGGACGCGCACCCCGGCGTGATCGCGGCGCTGGCCGGCCACACCCACCGCAACTCGATCGAGCCGCGCGCGGGTTACTGGCTGATCAACACCGCGTCGCTGATCGATTATCCCCAGCAGTCCCGGGCGCTGCGGATCGTCCGGACTGCCGGCGGCGGCATCGCGATCCAGACGTGGATGCTCGACCACGTGTTCCCCGGCAACCTCGGAACGATCTCACGACAGCTCGCCTACCTCGACGCCCAGGGCGGCCGTCCGAAGCGGTTCGCCGGCGGCCGCCTGGACCGCAACGTGACGCTGTATCGCGGTGGCTGATGATTGATATCGCGCGCAGCACCGACGAGGCCTTCGGCCTCGCGGCCCGCTAGCCGCCGAGCGCGGCGGTGATGTCGGCGATCGCGGCCTGCTCGGTGTCGCTGACCGCCGTCCCGTGCTCGCGGTGGGCGTTCGCGACGTGGTCGGCGAGCGTGAGCACGAACTTGCGGTAGTCGTTGACCTCGTCGGGTGTCGCCTTGGTCTCGAGCACGCCGACGGCGTCGCGTATCTCTCCGAGGCCGGCTTGCTTGATCTCGTCGTAGGAGTGGTACAGATGGTGCTCGACCTCGGGCTTGGCCGAGACGATCGCGTCGAGCAGCTCGCTTTCCCCGTGCTGCTTGCGCGCCTCCGTGTAGGACTTCGCGATCGCGAAGCTTTCCTTGAACGTCCCGCCCCTCGTCGCCGCGGCCACGATCAGCCCGGCGGCCGGCGGCCCCTTGCGGACTGTCTCCCATTCCTGCTCGGTGAAGTCGCTCTTCCCGGTCATCCGTCCTCCTCGTGGTCTACTCTCGGCGCCTTGATCTTGGCTCGTGTCAAGGGGGACGGAATCACCCGTGTTGGGTGATGCGGACACGCCCGCGACGCCGTTCAGTATCGCCGACAGCGCACACCACAGATTGGAGTCGCCGTGTTAGCCATTGCAAGCTCGTACACATTCCTGGATGCCTTCTGGGACATCCTCCTCATCACCGCCTGGCTGATCTTCTTCTGGATCGCCATCACCGTGCTGATCGACGTCTTTCGCCGCCACGACATCTCGGGCTGGGCCAAGGCCGCGTGGGTCATCTTCGTGGTGATCCTCCCCTGGATCGGTGTGCTCGTCTATCTGATCGTCAACCACACGGGCATGGCCGAGCGCCGCTACAACGAAGCGGCTACCGCCCAGACGCAGTTCGACGACTACGTCCGCCAGACGGCAGCCGGCGCCAGCCCGACGGCCGAGATCGAGCGGGCGAAGAAGCTGCTCGACGAGGGCACCATCAGCCAGGCCGAGTTCGACGCGATCAAGGCCAAGGCGCTGTCGGCCGCGTAGATTGGGCCTCACTTCGTTCGGCGTCCCTGGGGCCGGGTAGCCCGTCCTGTCCGTGGTCGCGATCACGCCGCCGGGCATGGATGCCCGGCGGAATTGGCCCCATGGATGCCGGCGAAGCCGGCCCCGCGGAATCCGGCTCTCCAGGGTGACGGGACCCCAGACGTTGCGGAGCCGAATTACCCCACCACCGTCTCGATCGTCTCGATCGGCTCGAGGTGGGAGATCTCCGACCGGCGGTCCTCCCAGTGCGGCGGGATGCACATGTGCGTCCCGAGCTCGTCCTCGGACTCGTCGATCAGGAAGCCCCGCGGCGTGCCGTAGGCGATCTCGACCAGCAGGCCGCCCGGGCTGCGGCAGTACATCGAGAAGAAGTAGCCGCGGTCCTTGGGCTCCGAGACATCGGTGAAGCCGAGCCCGACGATCCAGTCCTTGACCTCCTGCTGGTTGGCCGCCGACACGACGTCGAACGCCTGGTGGTGGATCGTGCCCTCGCCGAACTGCCAGGTGCCCTGGGGCAGGTCGGGCTCCTCGGCGAGCTCCATCATGCGGCCGTAACCCTCGTTATCGCCGATCTGGTACTGGTGGTGGGGGCCCTCGGAGGAGAGGAGCTCGCCGCCCATGCCCTGCCGGATGAAAAAGTCCTGCGGATCGGTTTCGCGCACTGAGGTCGTGGTGCCGTAGGCGCCACGGATGGCGTACTCGGCAGGCACGATCGCGTCATAAGGGTCGCGGTCGTCTGGGTTCGGGTCGGCGACGATCTGGTACTCGATCCCGCACGGATGGCGGAAGAACAAACGCTCGGTGCCGAACCGCTCGCCTGGCTCGTGCGGGATCGAGTACTCCGACAGGCGATCGGACCAGAAGCCGATCGATCCGATCGGGACCGAGAGATTCAAAGACTTGGCCTGGTTGGTTCCGCGCTTGCCCATCCAGCCGGCCTGGCGGTAGGGGAAGGCGGTCAACAGCGTGCTGGCGTCGCCCAGCCGGTTGCCGTAGTAGAGGTGGTAGATCGGGATCTCGCCGTCGAACAGGACGGTCTTTTTGACGCTCTTGAGTCCGAGCACCCGGACGTGGAAGTCGTAGTCCTCCTGGGCGCCGCCGACACAGAAGGTCAGGTGGTGGGTGCCGCGAATGAAGCCGCGCATGATCGTCTTCCTCTCCCTCGGGGTGGCAACCGCGCGATTCTAACTTGAGCCCACAAGCGCTCTCTAGGACGGGAGCGCCGCTGTTCTAGGACGCGAGCGCCGCCTCGAAATAGTGGCGTTCCTCGAGGTCCGGCACCAGGCCGGGGTGCGCGGGCGGGTGGATGGGATCCCATTTCAGCAGGCGGCGGCGCCTGCCCGGATCGCTGCTCCACGGGGTCGCCGAGGAGGTGGTCGAGTTTGAATGCACGATCGATGGGAGACGTACGACGGAGGAGCGGACCCCACGGTCGGCTACCCCGACCACGTGGTTCTCGGAGTCGACCCGCGGCGCGCTCTTGGTGACGTCACGCTCGGTGCCGAAGCGACCGCTGATGCCGCCGAGCGTCAGCATCGGTGCGCCGCAGGTGCCGACGAACGGTTTGCCCGAGCCCTCGAGCGCGGCGCAATCGTCTCGATCGCGCTCCGGTCGCCCGCTACCGCGCCGAGAAAATCGCCCGCGCGCATGGCTTCGTGCCATGACGCGAGATGGATGACGCGGTCGGCCGCGGCAGCCCTCGCGGAGCCCGTCAAGGGTCGCCCAGGTCGCCGCGATAGAACCCTCCCGGAAAACGTCGATGTCAGTTGATGACATCACGTTTGGCAAGCCAGAGCGAAAGACGCCCGCGGGAGCATCCGGGGCATGCAAAACCGCGCGTACCGTCCCGCCTACCAGGGCCATGCGCGTTTCTGCAGGTGGCGGGTGAATAACCGCACGCGCGGCGCCGACGTGTCACGAAATGCGCGGATTTGCAGGTCCGCGCAGGGCCTCGACGGCCCCCAGCGGGCTGCGATCCGGCACCCCTAGGTGGTCGCGCCTCGCAGCCAGTCCGCAAAGACCCCGCCCGAGACGACCCACGTCCGGCCGGCTCGGGCCTGGTCGGCGATCGTCTCGAGCAGGTCGCTGACGCCGGCGGCCCAGCGGGGATCGAGCATCAGGAACGGGTGGAGGATCAGGGTCTGACGCCCGGTCGAGCGGAGCACCCGCTCGCGCAGATGCGCCGCGAGAGTCGCGGGCGGAGTCCTCGCGACGGGATCGCCCCGGGAGGCGCGCAGCGGGGCGAAGCTGTCCATCAGGTGGTAGGCGTCGACCAGCTCCCAGTCGAACGGCACGTAGGCGAACCCGTCATCGATCGTCGCTCTCTGGCCCGCCGGGGAGCACCACACGAACCCGAACTCGCGCAGAAGCGACGGCGAGCTCGGCGTGAGCTCACCACCGGGCGGACGGAAACCGCGGGGACGCAGGCCGAGCGCCTCGTACGCGTTCAGTCCGCGGACGAACGCCTCACGCTCCTCATCGGGGGACAGGCCCGCCCACTGCTCGTGGCTCCAGCCGTGGTGGCCGAGCTCGTGGCCGTGGGCGGCGATGTCGGCGACCGCGTCGGGATACAGCTCGCAGTTGATCGCCTCGACGAAGAACGTGGCGTTCAGGTCATGGCGGCCGAGCTGGTCGAGCAGCCAGGGCAGGGCTTGGGTCACCGACGGGTCGCGGCGGCTCGGGAGCTGCTGCTCGCCGCGCTGGAGCGCGCTGGCCTCCCCTAGGTTGTCGATCGTGAGCACAAGCGCGCTCGCCCGTCCCTCGGGGCCGAAGCGGTCCACCCGGCCCATCGTATTGTTCCCCCGCATGCACTCACGATTGGCACTGGTGACCGGTGGCGCCGGCGGCATCGGCCGGGCAATCGTCGCCGCCCTCACCGCTGACGGACACCGGGTGGTGTCGGGCGACATCGTCGAAGATGCCGCCGCCGAGGCCGCCCTCGCCGTCCACCTCGACGTGACCGACGGCGACTCGGTCGAAGCCGCGGTCGCCCGGGTCGAGCGCGAGCTCGGCCCGATCGAAATCCTCGTCAACACCGCCGGATGGGACGAGTTCCACCTCTTCCTCGAGACCGAGGAGGGCTTCTGGGATCAGATCATCGAGCTCAACTACAAGGGCTGCCTGAGGGTCTGCCGCCGGGTGGTCCCGAGCATGGTGGAGCGCGAGTACGGGCGCGTCGTGAACATCTCCTCCGACGCCGCGCGGGTCGGCTCCTCCCAGGAGGCGGTGTACGCCGGCGCGAAGGCCGCCCAGGTGGCGTTCGGCAAGACGCTGGCGCGCGAGGTCGCCCGGCGCGGCGTGACCGTGAACAGCGTATGCCCCGGGCCGACCGAGACGCCGCTGCTCGACGGGATGCTGGGGGCCGGGGAGGCGAGCGCGAAGATGGTCGAGGCGCTGCGCCGGGCGGTGCCGATGCGGCGGCTCGGCCGGCCCGAGGACGTCGCCGCAGCGGTGACGTTCCTCTCCTCCGACGTCGCCGGTTACATCACCGGCCAGACCCTGTCGGTGAGCGGCGGGCTCACGATGGCGTGAAAAGGAGAGACGAATGGAACTGACCGACACTCGCTACGAAGTCGACGCCGGCCTGGCCTGGATCACGATCGACCGGCCCGACCGGATGAATGCCTTCCGCGCGAAGACGGTCGACGAGCTGATCGATTCGTTCACGCGCGCGTGGGCGTCCTCAGAAGTGGGCGTGATCTGCCTGACCGGGGCGGGGGATCGCGCCTTCTGCGCCGGCGGGGACCAGAAGCAGCGCGCCGAGACCGGGGACTATGGTCCGAGCGAATCGGGGCTGTTCGAAATCGAGCGGCTGCATCGGCTCATTCGCGATGTGCCGAAGCCCGTGATCGCTGCCGTCAACGGGGTGGCGATCGGCGGCGGGCACGTGCTGCACGTCCTGTGCGACGTGACGATCGCGGCCTCGTCGGCCACATTCGGTCAGGTGGGGCCACGGGTCGGGTCCTTCGACGGCGGCTTCGGCACCGCCTACCTTGCTCGCGTCGTCGGCGAGAAGCGGGCGCGTGAGATCTGGTTTCGCTGCCGGCGCTACGACGCGGACACCGCGGAGCGCTGGGGACTCGTCAACCAGGTGGTGCCGGCCGAGCAGCTTCGCGAGGAAGTGCGTGTGTGGGCAGACGACATGCTCGCGCTGTCGCCTACCGCGCTGCGCTTCCTCAAGCAGTCCTTCAACGCCGACACCGAGCACATCGCCGGGATCGCGTCGATGTCGTTCAGCGGGCTGGGGTTGTTCGCGGAGACCGACGAGGCGCGGGAGGGCGTCCGGGCGTTCAGCGAGGACCGGCCGCCGGCGTTCGGGGAATTTCGAGCGCGCGCGTCGGGCTGACCCGGTCGGTCAGACGCCCGCAGCGCGCAGCACCCCAACCGCGCGAGGGCGTCGAACCGCGTTCACGCGGGTCGGGCCAGCGCTCAGACGCCCGCAGCGCGCAGCACCCCAACCGCGCGAGGGCGTCGAACCGCGTTCACGCGGGTCGGGCCAGCGCTCAGACGCCCGCAGCGCGCAGCACCGATTCCAGCAGGCCCGGGAAGCGGGCCTCGAGGTCGTCGCGGCGCAGCGAGTTGAGCTTGGTCGTGCCCTCGAGCCGCTGACGGATCACGCCGGCCTCGCGCAGCACCCGGAAGTGGTGGGTGCACGTCGATTTCGTGACCGGCAGATCGAAGCTCTTGCAGGTCCGCTCGTCCCGGACGGAGAGACCGGCCACGATCCGCAGCCGCATCGGGTCGCTGAGGGCGTGAAGGACGCTCGCCAGCTCCATCTCGTCGCGCGCCGGGTGCGGAAGGTGCCCGTCTACGAGCGGTGCCGACTCGGCGGATCCGACTCCGGTCGATGCCCCGCCGTTAGTGACTTGTGTATCCATCTCCCGCTCAATGATAGTACGACAACTATCGAACAAGCTGCTATGGTTCGATAACCATCGTACTGCGCCGGGGGCCGATTGGGCGCAAGTGTCGAATCAGACCGACTTCGGCCGTCACACGAGTATGAGCATCGAAACCACACCCCTGATACAGCAGACCGATCGCGCGTCGCAGACCGAGCGGCCCCATCTCCGGGCCATCCTGCTGCTGGCGTGCCTCGCCCAGTTCATGGTCATCCTCGACGTGTCGGTCGTCAACGTCGCGCTGCCCGCCATTCGTAACGCGCTGCGCTTCTCCGAGCAGGACCTGCAGTGGGTCGTCAACGCCTACACGGTCACCTTCGCCGGGTTCCTGCTGCTCGGAGGCCGCGCCGCCGACCTGCTGGGGCGCCGGCGCGTCTTCATCTCGGGCCTCGTCGTGTTCGCCCTGTCCTCGCTCGCCGGCGGACTCGCGGACTCCCAGACGCTGCTGATCGCCGCCCGCGCGGCGCAGGGACTCGGCGGCGCGATCATCGCGCCCGCGTCCTTGTCGATCCTCACCACCACGTTCGAGGAGGGTCCGGCCCGCAACCGCGCGGTCGGCATCTGGGGCGCGATGGGCGGCGCCGGCGGTGCCGCCGGCGTGCTCCTGGGCGGCGTGCTCACCGATCTTCTGAGCTGGCGCTGGATCCTGTTCATCAACGTGCCCATCGGGCTGCTCGCGGCGGTGTTCGCCGAGCGCTACATCCTCGAGACGCGCGTCGCCGCCAAGCGCAAGAGCTTCGACCTGGCCGGCGCAATCAGCGCCACGCTCGGCCTGACCGTGCTCGTGTTCGGGATCGTGCGCACCGGAGTCACCGGCTGGGGATCGGCCAGCACGCTGGCGATGATCGCGGCCGGGGCGGCTCTCCTCGTGGCGTTCGTCGCGATCGAGGGCCGGGTCGCCCGGGTGCCGCTGATGCCGCTGCGGATCTACTCCTCGCGCACGCTGAGCGCCGCCAATGTCGTCGTGCTGCTGATCGGCGCGGCGGTGTTCGCGATGTGGTTCTTCTTGTCGCTGTACCTGCAGCAGGTGCTCGGCTACTCGCCGCTGCGAGCCGGTCTCGCCTTCCTGCCGATGACGTTGTGCATCGTTGCCGGGTCGACACTGGCCTCGCGGGCGGTAACGCGGGTCGGGCCTAAGCCGATGCTGGTCGCCGGCATGGTCGCGCAGGCGGCGGGGTTGGCCCTGTTCACACAGATCACCCCGGGCGGGAGCTACCTGGGCGAGATCGTCGTCCCGTCGCTGCTGGTGGCGATCGGGATCGGATTCGCGTTCGTCCCGGTGACGATCGCCGCCGTCGCCGGCGTGCCTTCGGAGGAGGCCGGCCTCGCCTCGGGGCTGGTGAACACCTCCCGGTTCGTGGGTGGGGCGCTCGGCCTCGCGCTCCTGGCGGCACTCGCCACCTCGCGGACCAACCTCGACGTCCGTCACGGCATCGCGGCCCACGCCGCGCTCACCAACGGCTTCGTGCTCGCCTTCGGGATCGCCGCGGCGTTCGCGGCTGCGGGCGCGGTGATCGCGCTGGTTGGTCTGCCGCGGGTATCGATGCGCACCCGCGGGCGGACGATCGCCGTCGAGCACGGATGATTAGATTTGTCGGCGGCGCCTGCCGGCGGCGCCTTAGCGCGTCGGAGTTGTAAAACGGCAAGAATGGCGGCCGTGCGCCGCGCGGTCGTCGACATCGGAACCAACTCGACCCGGCTCCTGGTCGCCGACGTCGAGGACGGTCGGGTCGGCGACGTGCTCGCGCGGCGGACCGAGATCACCCGCCTGGGGGCCGGCGTCGACGCGGACGGCCGTCTGAGCGAGGAAGCCATGCAGCGCGTCTACTGGGTGCTCGACGACTACCGGAAGATGATCGACGAGTACGGCGCTCACGACGCCGTGGCGGTGCTGACCAGCGCGGTCCGGGATGCCGCCAACGGTCAGCAGTTCTCGGACACCGTCCGGGAGCGCTGGGGAATCGAGCCGCACGTCCTGACCGGCGATGAGGAGGCGCGGCTCACGTTCCTGGGCGCGACGAGCGAGCGTGATCCCGACGACCAGACGCCGACACTCGTGATCGACATCGGCGGCGGCTCGACCGAGTTCGTCATCGGGGTCGGTCGCGAGATGTCCTTCCACGTCTCCAACCAGGCCGGCGTCGTCCGCCAGACCGAGCGGCACCTGCACTCAGATCCACCGACCGCGGAGGAGCAGGCCGCGCTCGCCGCCGACGCCCGCGAGATTCTCAGCGCCGGAGTCCCCGAGCGGTGGCGCCGTGACGTCGGGCACGCGATCGCGGTGGCGGGCACCGCGACGTCGCTGGCGTCAATCGCCCAGGAGCTCGTGCCCTACGACCCCGACAAGGTCGAGGGTTTCGTGCTGAGCGCCGACGAGTGCCGGCGCCTCCGCGAGCGGCTGGCCGGGCTGACGCTGGCAGAGCGCCGCCAGGTGCCGGGGCTTCACCCCGATCGGGCCCCGACGATCGTGGCCGGCGCGATCATCCTGCTCGTGACGCTCGAGCTGTTCGGACTCGACCAGATCGAGGTGTCCGAGCACGACATCCTGCGGGGAGCCGCACTCGGGCTCGCGTGACGCCTGTTCAGGACGAGGCGCGCGGCTGGGCGGCGCGGAGGCGCCCGCTGATGTCGGCGCACTCGAGGCAGACGCTCTCGGGCACCAAGCCGATCCGCATCAGCAGCGCGAACACCTGGCAACCGAGGCAGACGGCGAAGATCGACTCGAGCCCGGCGGCGATCACGAACAGGCCGAGCACGACGTCGGTCGCGGTGTCGCTGCCGACGATCAGCCAGAACACGAGCGCCAGCGTGGCCATCGCCGCTCCCATCCCCTGGGCGAAGCGCTTGGGAGGCCCGGGGACGGGCTTCTTGGGGCCGAGCCGCGGTGCGATCACGTTCTGCGCCGTCCAGCCGAGCGGGCTCAGGGTCGGGCCGGTGAGCACCCGGGCCAAGAAGCCGTACGCGAGCGGGATCAGGAGCCAATTGGCGCCGGTGGCCAGGATCAGGAGCACCGTCAGCAGGACCACGCCGGCGACGACGCGAGCCGCCTTCTCGTTGACGGGATTAGGGAATGAAAACAGCCGAGTCACCTAAATAAGTATATGGCGACCGGCATTTAGGCCAATCGATCGGGGTCGCTGGTGCTACCTCCGCGACAACCATTCGGCCAGGGCTACCCTAGGTTCTGCATCGATCATTCGTCCAGGGGGGTTTCTAAACAAACCTGGACGAATGTACGATTGTCGCGAACAGGCCTAGGGGGAATGATCCTCCACGGGGCCAGGGTTAAACCCGGCTCCCAACATAGGCTCGGGCGAAGCCGCAGACATCGGCGCCTCCCGCCGTCCGAGCCACTCTAACCGGCCCTTTCTGGCACGTACCCCTGCCCGTCCCGATTGGGCCAAACCTGGATCGGAAGCCGCCCGCTGAGAATGCGGGCGGTTTTCGTGTTAAGGAACGCTACGCGAGATTCGACCGGCGCGGGTACGCCACCGACGGATCGGTCAGCACATTGACAACTGCCGGGCCGCCGCTGGCCAGGGCGCGATCGAGAGCGGGGCGGAGCTCGGCCGGTGTGGACACGAGCTCGCCATGGCAACCGAGCGCGTCGGCGACACGGTCATAGCGCGTCTGCGGCCGCAGGTCGGCAGCCACGGAATAGCCGTAAAGGGCCTCCATCGGGTGCTTCTCGAGGCCCCAAATACCGTTGTTGCCGACGACTGCCACGACCGCGACGCCGTGCCGGGCGAGCGTGTCGAACTCCATGCCGGCGAAGCCGAAGGCGCCGTCGCCGAGCAGCAGCACGACCTGGCGGTCGGGATGGGCGAGCTTGGCGGCGAGGGCGTAGCCCGGGCCGCATCCGAGACAGCCGAGCGGGCCGGGGTCGAGCCAGGAGCCCGGGCGGTAGGAGTCGAGCACGCGGCCGGCGTAGGAGACGAAATCGCCGCCGTCGCCGATGACGATGGCGTCGCGGTCGAGGACCTCGATCAGCTCGCCGTAGATCCGCATCGGGTGAAGCGGCGCGCGGTCGTCGGCCAGCTCGCTCGTCTCGGTGGCGCGCGCATCGTCCTCGGTGGCGCGCAGCGCGCGGATCCAGGGCTCGCGCTCTGATTGACCCCCGCGGTCCGCTCCGCCGGCGGCCGAGCGCAGGGCGTCGAGCGTCGCCGGCAGCGCCCCGTAGAGCTCGGCGGCCAGGGCGCGGGGCGGCGTCTTCTCGGGTTCGGCGACGTCGATGGCCACGATCTCGGCGTCCGGGGCGAACGACGAGCCGAAGCCGAGCCGGAAGTCGAGCGGTGCCCCGATTACGAGCGCGAGGTCGGCGCCGTTCAGCCCGGTACGCCGCGCTCGCGAGAAGGCCAGCTCGTGGTCGGCCGGAATGCATCCGCGCGCCAGGCCGTTGACGAACACCGGGATCCGGAGCTCCTCGGCCAGCGCCAGCAGCGCCTCCTCTCCCCGGCCCCAGTAGAGGCCGGCGCCGGCCATGATCACCGGCCGCTCCGCTTCGCGCAGCGCGATCGCGGCGCGGTCGATCTCGCGCTGGTCGGCGCCGGGACCGCGCCACGGCTCGGGCAGAGACCCGGGGGGCCCTGGGTTCTCGGCCTCGCCGAACACGTAATCGAGCGGGAAATCGAGGAACGCCGGGCCCGAGCGGGGGGTCAGCACGGTCCGCACCGCCTGGTCGACCAGCGCCGGGATCTCCGCGGTGTCCTGGGCGGTGGCGGCGAGCTTGACCAGCGGCCGCACGAACGGCACGTGGTCGATCTCCTGGAGCGATCCCTGCCCCCAGCGAAACTGGGGCGCCCGACCTCCGAGGACCAGCACCGGAGAGTGATTCTGGCCGGCCGACGCGATCGCACTCATGCCGTTGGTCACGCCCGGGCCTGCGGTCAGCGCGCACACGCCGACTGTTCGGGTCACCTTCGCCCACCCCTCGGCGGCGAACGCGGCCGACTGCTCGTGGCGGACGTCGACGATGTCGATCCCCTCGGCCCGGCAGCCGTCGTAGATCGGGAACAGGTGGCCGCCGGACAGGGTGAACAGCTTGCTCACACCGTAGGCCCGCAACCGCTCGGCGATCAGCCGGCCACCGTGGGCAGTGGGGGTGGTTGGGTGCGTCTCCTCCGTCCTCGCCTCCGCCTCGCTCGCCACGGTCGGCACGCTAACACCGGCGGCCGCACCGTGGCGCGGTCGACCCGTCGGCGAGCTCGCCCGGGAGGGCTATCGCGCTGCCAGGCGTCAGAGAGCGTGGGCGAGCACGAGCTCGGCGCGTTCGAGGAGGTCGTCCCCCTCGAGCCAGCGCCGGCCCAGCCGGACCGCCGGCAGGCGCCGCACCCCACGGGCGCGCAAGCCGCGCGCGGTGGCCCACAGCGTCGCGTCCCGGGAGGGATCGCGAGCTGCCGCCAGACACCCGTCGACAGAGAGCCCAGCCACGGAGGTGGCGACGCTGAGGATCTCGGAGTCCTCGAGATCGAAGCCGCCGCAGAAGGCCAGTCGGCTCGCCGCGAGGGCGAACCGGGCGCCCGCGCCCTGTTCGGCGGCGTAGGACGCGGCCCGGAGGGCGTGGCGGGTGTTGGCCGGGAAGTTCTCGGGCCAGACCAGCGGGAGCCGGACCGCCCGGGCCTGCCGTTCGGCCACCTCGCGCGCGGCCTCGAAGCGCGCCCAGCGGGCACCGCCGTCCAGCCCGACGGCCGGCGCGGGTACCCATTCCACCTCGCCCAGCACGCGCTCGATCCGCTCCGCCACCAGGTATGAGAACGGGCAGGCGACGTCGTAGAAGAACGCCACCCGCGAGCCCCCCCTCGGGCGAGAACGATCAGCCAGCTGATCCTTCAGCTCGATCACTTCCCCCATGTACTCACAGCAACGGATCTGGAGCCCGAAACTGCCACAAACTCGTCCAGACGCTGGCCTTCGTCCCACCGAGGACCGAATATGCCTCTCCGCTCGGGAGCGCGCCGCGATGTTCAGCGAACTGGCGGATGACGACCGAGGGTCCGTTAGACTCGAACTTGGTAGGTACGCACCGTCCACCGGGAGGCTGTTCCATTCCGCACGTACCCCCACCGAAACGCCATCCGTACGACCAGTGGTCGCCAGACGCCCGGGCACTTGACCTGGTCGGCGATAAATGGACCCTGCTGATCGTCCGGGATCTCGCCTCCGGCCCCCGCCGCTTCGTGGAGCTCCAGCGGGTGCTGCCGGGTATCTCGACCGAGCAGCTCCGCTCCCGTCTGAACCGCATGGTTGCCGACGGCATGCTGACCCGCAAGCGCTACCGCGAGGTGCCGCCACGGGTCGACTACGAGCTGACCGAACGCGCTCAGGAGCTCATGCCGATCCTCGGCGAGCTAGCCCGCTGGGGCTACGAGTGGGCCTGGAGCCCGCCTCGGGCGTCGGAGTCCGTCGATCTCGGCGCGATCTTCCGTCTCGCTCCGGGGCTGCTCGGCGGATCCGCCACGGCAGCCACGGTCGAGTTCGAGGTCCTGGATCCGGAGGGTCGTAGCTTCTACACGTTTGCGCTCTCAGACCATGGAGCCAAGGTGCAGGAGCGCCAGGCCGACGCCGCCGCCGCGCGGGTCAGCGGCTCGACCGCCGACTGGATAAGGGCACTCTCACCCGAGCGGGACCGCAGCGGCCTCGAGGTCACCGGCGACCATCAGCTCGCCTCGACCCTGCTCGACGGGATCGCGGCGGCCGGTCCGCGCGCCGCCGCCCGCGCCCGCGAAGCCGCCTAAGTCGTCTACTTATTCGAGTAGGTCGCCGGCCCGACGTGCGGGATCTGATACTGCCCGGACGCGCCGGGTAGGAGCGGCGCCACCCAGCACGGCTGCTCGGCGCCGGGGGCTGACGACCCGCCGCTGCCCGCGGTCGAGCCGTCGCCGCCCGCACCGGTGTTCTTGCAGTCCCACGACGGGTAGTCGCCCTTCGTGAAGTTGGCCACGTTGTCGAGCCAGAGCGGCGCCGGATAGGTGTCGCCGCGGTTGTTCGAGTCCCGGTTCGGCGAGAAGGACAGCGTCTCCGGGCCGGTCGGCGACTCCTGGCGCAGGTAGTGGCCGGGGCTGGTCCCCGCGAACGAGGTGGTGGCGGCGGCCATCGCGGCCCCGCCGTTGGAGATGAAGTCCGAGACCAGCTGCTGGTGCAGCGCAAGCCAGCTGAGGATCGGGTTGAGCTGCTCGAGGAAGCTGCCCGTCGCCCCGAGCAGCGGGTCGGCCCCGGTGAGGATCTCGCTGACCGCCGGCAGTCCCGTCTGCGAGACCGTGATCAGCGGGCCGAGGTTGGTGAAGAGATGGCGCAGCGGTGGCGAGAGCTGGTCGACGGAGTGCAGCGTCGGCTTGAGCTGCTGGGCGACCGGGACGAGCTCCTTGATCAGCGGATCGGTGTTGACCGAGAACGTCTGCAACTTGGCCATCGTGGCCTTGGTCTCGTTCAGGAAGGTGGGGAACACCTGGAAGGTCTTCGCGAGCGCGTTGTTGTTGGCCGCGGTAGTCGCGAACGTCGTCTCCGCGCTGGTGATCAGATTGCGTAGCGCGGTCTGATCCTGGCCCAGGGCCCCGAAAACAGTCCCGCCGTTCTGGATCAGGCTGATCGTGGCCAGGTGCTGGACGTCGAGAACCTGCAGGATGTCGGTGGCGTCGGCGGCAAATGACGGCAGGTTGCCAAGCACGTCGTTGAGGTTCTGATCGTTGGCGTTGATCGCCGTGGCCAGCTGCTGCTGCCAGACCTGGAACGCGTGGCGGGTGGTCGGGTCGAACGCGTTGAAGATGTCCGAGAGCTGGGTCGTCGGCAGCACGTGACTTCGCGCGAGCATGCCCCCGTCCCGGATGGGCGGCGAGTGCGCCGAGCCGGGAATCAGCTGGACGTAGGTCTCGCCCAGGATCGTCTTGGTGCGCAGGATCGCCTGAGTGTCCTGCCGGATCGGTGCGTACTGGTTGTCGATCTGAAGCGTGGCCATCGTGCGGTTGCCCTTGGGGTCGAGCTGGGTCGAGACGACCTTGCCGACGCTCACCCCGGCGATCCGCACATCGGACTGGCTGGCCAGATCCTGCGCGTTGGGGAACGACACGTTGACGCGATAGCCCTGGGCGCCGAGCGGGACCGTGCCCCCAAACGACACCCACAGGAATAGCAACAGCCCCAGGCACGACAGTGCGAACAGGACCATCGTGATCACGCGTGAGATCGGGGGGCTGCCGGTTTGCATCAGTTGATCGGGAGCTTGGGGAGGAACAGGTTGCTCGACTTCGCGACCGAGCCGTTCGAGCCGGACGCGTGCGGCTGGAGGGCCTCGACCTGCGACAGCGTCGGGTTTGAGGAGGCGCCTGCCGCCGCCGGGTGCTTCTTCTCGTACGCCTGGTAGGCCGTGGCGTCGGCCGCCGCCTGGGTCGGACACAGGCCGGCGTCGGTCAGGATCGGAGTGAGGTTCATGACGACCTCCTCCAGCGGCGAGTCGTTGGCGAGCTGCGCGTAGGTGGCGCAGCTGGCCTGGAGGAACAGCGGCCGGTAGTCGCCGTTGGCGTCCTGCACCGAGAACAGCGTGCGAGCGTTGTGATCGAGCCACGCCAGCCACCACAGGTAGCCGTGCTCGGTATTGCCCGGGTTGTAGCCGAGCATGTTCCCGAAGTGGTTGAGCACGGTGAACACGTTTGTCAGGTTGGATGTGGCCGCAGCCTCCTTAACCGGGCCGTTGCTGGTCTGCAACGTGGTCGGCTCCGCCAGGTTGACCGCCGCCGGGCGCAGGTTCTGCACGACCGGGCCTGCCGCGACCACGAACGGGCGGATCTGGTTCTTGACGATCGGCGCGCCCGGGACGGCGAGCGCGCTCAGCGCCTGGTTGGCGGCCGGGATTGCCTTGACCGCCGGCAGCAGGTTGACCGCGGCCGGGCCGAGTGCCTTGGCGAACGCCCGCACCTTGGCCAGCGTCGTGGTCGTCTGCTGCAGGGTCCCCGGCAGATCGGCCACGGCCTGGCTGACGTTCTGATCCTCGGAGGCGAACGCGCTCGAACACCTTCTCGCTCGAGTCGACGAGCTGGACGATCTGGCCCTGCTTGGCCGCGAGCGCGTCGTTCAGGCGCCGCAGCGAGTTGACGAGCTGCTGCAGGTCGGCCCCGCGCTGCGCGACGGCGCCGTTCAGACGCGCCAGGTCCTGATGGGTCGGCTCGAAGCGCTCCATCACCTGGGCCAGCTCGTCGCCGCCGTTCTTCTGCAGACCCTGGCCGGCGCCGTTGACGAGCAGGTCGAGGTACTCGCGACTGTCCTCATCCAGCGAGGCCAGGATCTCGTCCAGGTTGACCACCGGCATCGTGTTGGAGATGGGGATCGTGTAGCCCGACTGCGCAGCCGGTGCGTTTCCGATCCCCGGGCTGAGCTCGATGAACATGTCGTCCAGCCCGGTGCGGGGCCGGATCAGCGCGGTCCAGTTTCGCCGGATCAGGCCCTCGTACTTCTTGTCGATGCTCATCTTCACGATGCCCTCGCCGTTCTTCAGGGTCACCCCGCTGATGAGCCCGACTTGCACGCCGGAAATGCGGACGCTCTGGCCCTGGCCCGGCGTGACGGCCTGCGCGGTCTGGAAGTCGGCGTTGAGGGTGTACTGGGCCGGCGAGATGAAGGGGATCGACAGGCGCTCGTTGAGGAGGATGTAGCCGGCCACGAACACGGTGACCACCAGCAGGCCCACGATCGACGCGAAGTCCTTCCAGTGCTCGCGGATCGCGCGCTTCACTTGGCGCTCCTCTTGGCGCTGTTATCCGCTCCCGAGCTCGTGCTCGCCGGCATCGCCGCGGTGCCGAGCTTGAGGCCGTCCTGGCTGGCGAGGTTCGAGATCTGCCCGAGCCCGGACGCGGCGGCCGAATCCCAGCGCAGGTCCGCGCCGGGCGCTGAGAGGTTGCTCGACTCCTGCGCCGGCGGCCCGCCGGTCGAAGCCGACAGGTCGGTGATCGGCCGTTGGGTCTCGCACGGCACATTCGGCTCGAGCGGCGGCGACTTCTCGCCGGGCGGCGGCTGCGGCTGCTCGCCCTGGAGCGGCGCGAGCGCCTGGCCGAGTAGCCCAGGCGAGGCCGAGTAGGTGAGCGTCCCGCCGGTGCCGAGGACGCGGATGTAGGGTCCGTTGGCGTCGAAGTCGCGCGACTCGCCCGCGAGCCCGGGCAGGAAGTCGACGGCCTCGACATATACCGGTCGTGCCGGGAACCCGTTGGAAGCGTCGAAGTGCCCGTCGTTGATCGTCAGCTTCGACCACGGGATCACGACGTTCTCGGCGCAGCTCGCGGCGGGACGCACGCCGTTGGCCATCAGCGGGATGCTCTGGCGGGTCAAGTTGGAGAGCGCCGGGACGGTCTTGGCCAGGTCCGCGGTCAGCCCGCGCAGCTCGGTGGGCGAGACCAGATAGCGGAGCTGGGTGATGAACGGGAGGCTCGCGTCGATCATCGGGCCGGTCGACTTGACGCCCGGGATCAGGGCCTTGGCCAGCTGCGGCAGCGGTCCGGGAGCGCAATCGGGGACCTGCGCTCCCGAGCAGAACGCCGCGTTGAGGGCGTGGAAGGCGGGGAGCGCGACGGAGAGCGTCTGCGGCAGCTCGGCCACCGCCTGGCTCAGCGCGGTGTTCTCGACCGCGAACGAGTGCGCGGTCGTGTTGAAGTTGGTGATGAGGTTCTCGAGGTTCTTCGGGTGGGTGTCGATCGCGCCCGAGACCTCTCCCTGCTCGGCGATCCAGTTCGACAGGTCGTGGGGCTGGATGCCCAGCGCGTCGTGGCTGACCACCGCCGAGTACTCGTAGGCGGGCAGCCAGTACTGGATCGAGGCGTTGTAGGACGGACCGCCCTTCTTCAGCGCCCCGCCGAACTGCTGGAGCAGCGTCTGGAGGTTGGCGCGGGTCGGGGCCTGGAGCGAGGTGACCACCTGGTCGAACTGGACGGGCTCGGTCCCCTGCTGGATCGGGAAGGTCCAGCTGCTCGGCGCGGTCGGCGCCTCCGGGGTGCCGGGGCTGACGTCGACGAAGAAGTTGCCCTCGAGGAAGATCCGCGGGCGGATGGCGAACGTCGCGTCCTTGTGGATCGGCAGGCCGTTGGTGTTGATGCTCATCGTGATGTCGGCGGCCGTGCACTGCTGGTCGCTTGAGGTATCGCTCGTCTCCACCGACCCGCCCGTCCGGCACCCGGGCACGGCGCCGACACCCGTCACCTGACCGACGTCCACGCCGGCGATCCGGACCGGGGATCCCGGAACGAGGCCATTTGCGTTGGAGAAGACCGCGTGGATCGTGTACGGGGTCGCGAACGGGTTGGCGAACTTGGTGAAGCCGAGGTAGACGAACACCACGAGCGCGACGATCGCGATCGCACCCGCCTTGAACGGGCTCAGTCCGCGTCTGCGTCCGCGTCGCCTGAGTCGCCCGGGCATCAGTTGTTCCCCGGGGTGTTCGGGAGCTGCGGGCCGGTCGTCGGGGCACGGCTGAAGGTCTCACCGGTGGGCACGTGGGTACGGCCGGCATACGTCGGCCCCTGGTCACCGGGAGTGTGGGCGTCCTGGTCGAAGTTGCGCCCCTGCGGGTCGAGGCTGTTGAGCTTGAGCGGATAGCCGCGCTGGCCGGTCTCACAGTCGGCGTTGCCCTGGTCGTCGACCGCCGCGCCATAGGTCGGGCCGTGCGCGAACTCGTTGCCGCCCAGGGGCGAGCTGAACCCTCCGCCGTTGACGGGCGCGGTGGCGCCCTGGTCCGAGACGTTGTTGGGCTGCGCGGGGTTGGACTCCATCAGCAGCGCCCGCTGCGCGAACCCGAAGTCCGTCTGCTCGGAGAAGATGTCGGCGATATACGTCCACCAGTAGTTCCAGTCATCGCACACGGTCTGATACGGGCCGAGGTACTTGACCATCGGGTTGAGCGTGTCGACCGTGTCGACGAGCCCGTTCAGCGCGACGTTGGTCCCAGGCGCCTGCGCCAGCGTCTTCAGTGAGTCCATCGTGTTCTGAAGGCGCTGGTTCAGAGGCGGCGTACGGGCGAGCACCTGGGTGCCCTGCTCGAGCGCCGGGTTGAGTATCGGTAGCGCGACTTCGAGCGATTGCGTCGCCGGCGCCATGTTCTGTCCGAACGTGGTCAGGTCGGTCAGCAGCGGCTGCTGGGCGATCAGCGACTGAGTCGAGACCTGCTCGGTCGCCGGCGACTCGGCGATCGTCGCCTTCAGGTCGGGCGGATTGCGGTCGATCGCCCCGAAGGTCGTGGCCATCTTCCCGAACAGCTGGGCGTTGACCTGAGCCACCGGGGCCACCGCGCCCATGAACTCGTTGAGGTTGCCGACGAAGCGGGTGAGCTCGGTGCTCGGCGCGGACAGGTACTGCGCGACCGGGCGCAGGTACTGAAACAGCGCCGGCAGGCTCGAGATCGTGTCGTTGAGCGCCGAGCCCCGCGACGCCAGCGTGTCGCCGAAGCCGACCAGGTTCTGCTGGGCCGCGTCCCGGGTCGGCGTGTTGAACATCTTGAACACGTCGTCGAACTGGACCGGGACGTCGGTCTGCGCCTCGGGCAGCGTCGCTCCGTCGGCGAAGTAATGAGACGAGGTCCCCTTGTGCAGGTCCAGGTACTTCAGGCCGAGGACCGACTGCGGCTGGATCGAGACCGTCGAGTCGATCGGCACGTTGCCGTACGCCTTGTTGAGCGCCAGCGTGACCTGCGCGCCGGTCTGCCCGTTCTCCATGACCACGGGCTTCATGCTCGACACCATCCCGATCAGGTAGCCGCCCTCGCGCACGCTGTTGCCGTCCACCAGCGCGGACCCGTTGGCGATGTCGATCTTGAGTTCGCGCGTGGGCACGAACGGCAGCCCGTTGTTGGCGTCGTAGGCCAGGAACACCGCTACCAGGGTCACGAGCACGGTCACGGCGCCGATCAGGACCGGGTTCGCGAAGGCAGATCGCTGTTTGCGTCTCATGGCCCGAGGAGGTAGTTGAGGAGCTGCTGGGCCTGCTGCGCGGACGAGCTGCTGCTCGGTGCGCTGTTGCTCGGCTGCGTTGGCGTCAGGCTCGGCGTCGTGACCGTCGGCGTCGTGACGCCGGTCGCGTTGCCGATGCCCGAGGTGACCTGTCCGAGCACGCCTGGCAGGTTCGGTTTGGGCGTCTTCACGCCCGGGACGGTCACGCCCGGGAGCGTCAATCCTGGGGTCGTGCTGGTCGTGGTACCCGGGGTGGCGGCGGAGCCGCTCGAGGACTTCTTGTTGGCTTTGGCGCTCGGTGGGTTGAGGGTCAACGCCCCGGCCGGGCAGGCGGCCGCGGTGGTCTTCGGGCCGGACTCGCCGGGTGGCGCGCCACCCGGATCGGGCACGCATCCGTTCGGGTCCGACGGATCGGTCTCGTTCACGCCGGGCTGATTGGGCCCGTACCACGAGTAGCACTGCCGGTAGGCCGCTCCATACGTCTTGAGGTTCGCGGCCACCGTGGCCGGCGTCGCGTACCCCGAGCACATCGGGCTGGCGAACGCGTCGACCGACAACATGTGCCCGAACGTGCTGAAGGTGTTGACGCTGAGCGACTGGTTGAACGCGTACTGAAGCAGCGCCTCGAGGCCGCTGAAGCCCTTCCCGCCCGGACTCCGCGCGTCGGGCTCGACGGCGCGGTTCTGGGTGTCGAGGTCGGCGAGGACGATCGACAGGTTCTGGGCGAGCTCCGGGACCGGCTTGGAGAACTGGTTGAGCAGCGCGACGGTTGGCGCCGCCGCCTGCACCGCCTGCTTGCCCGTGACCGAGGCCTGCCCGAGCGATTGGAGGGCGGGCAGCGAGGCGCCCGCGAAGCCGCACTGGCTGCCGGCGTGCGGCGAGGAGCACGAGGCCAGGTTCGTGAACAGCGTGTGCAACTGCCCGGACGCCGCGTTGAGGTTCTGAAGCACGGGCGTGTTGGCGACCGAGGCGTTCCCCAGCTTCGCCATGGCCGGCCGGAGCTGCTGGAGGAGTCCGGGGAAACGCTGGAGGCTGACCTTCAGGTTCTGCTGCTGGGTGGCGGTGTCGGTCGCGGCGTTGTCGGCCTCGACGATGAAGTCCTGGACGAGCTTCGAGTTGTTGGCCAGCGCGGTGAGGACCGTGTTGGAATTGGCGGTCAGGGCCTTGAGCGTCTGCGAGTCGTTGGCCAGCAGGTCCAGCAGGTTGTCGGTCTCATCGATCGCCGGCACCGCCCGCTGGAGCGCGGTCTGGATATCGGTCGAGCGCGCCGCCACCGCCGCGCCGAGCTCGTTGATGATCAGCGTCAGGCGCTCGCGCTGGGGCATCTGCATGATGTCCGCGAGCAGGTCGGCCGGGATCGTCGAGAACGTGTGCGACGCGGTGAGCGTCGCACCGTTGGCCAGCGGCTTGCCGTACTGCCCCGGCTGGCAGTCGATGAAGTACTCGCCGATCAGCGACTGCGGGCGCGACTGGCAGGAGGCATCGGAGCGAAACGTGCCAAAGCCCTTGGTGCTCACCTGCACTGTGACCACCGCGTCGAGGGGGTTCGAGCAGTGTGCGCTCTTGTCCCTGAAGCACAGATCGATCGAGCTGATGCTCCCGGCCGGGACGCCGGCCACCTTGAACTGCGCGCCGTTGACGAGGCCGAAGGCATTGTCGAACTCGAGCCGGTAGGTGGGATCGCCCGAGCCGCTCGACGCGGCCACAGCGACGACCACGAAGGCGCCGATGATGAGCGCGAACACGGCTCCGGTGAGGATGCGTCTCACCGCTCAGTTCCCCGTCGGGGTCTCGTTCGGGTTGCACGGATAGCCCTGCTCCGGGTAGTAGGTGCCGCCGCGCTCCATCGAGCCCGGGCAGCGATCGCCCTGGCCCGTGGTCAGAAGCCCCTGGGTCGGCGTGCTGCCGCCGCCCGGGGCGGTGCCGCTGCCGCCGAACGCGAGCACCTCGCGCAGGACCGGGTCGAGGTAGGAGGGGAGCAGGTTGAGCGCGCCGTTCTCGACCGAGCCCACGCCGACGACGGGCGCAACCCGGCTGAAGTCGCCGTTGGCGTCGGTCCCGCCCGGGTGGGTGAAGCCCTCGAACCAGCCGGTCAGATCGACCGCGTAGGGGCGGGCGGTGGCGAGCTCGGGGGTCGAGTTGTTCAGCGCGACGGTCGACTCCGGGAACGCGCCGAGCCGCTGCGCGCCGTCGGCCGCCAGCGATCCATTGCAGCTGCTCGTCGAGCCGCTCGTCCCGCACGTCACGTTGGCGAGTTGGACGCTCAGCTCGAGCAGCTGAACCAGGTCGTCGTTACCGGGGACGCTCTGCGAGCACGGCTTCGAGCCCCGTGAGCAGATCAGGCTCGCCAGGTTCTTGACCGTCGGGACGGCGTTCTGGGCGAGCGGACGGAGCTGGGTGAGGAACTGTTGGAGCTTCGGCGCGACCGGCTTTGACGCGTTGACCAGCGGTGCGAGCGCATCGAGCGAGTTGCGCAGGTTGACGAACGTCGTGTCGGCGAGCGCCATGAAGCCGGGCAGCTCCTGGATCGACTGACCGAGCGCGGTCTTCTGCGAGGCCAGCGCCTCGGTCGTGGTACCGAGGTTCTTGACCAGCGCCGACAGGTCCGACTGCCGGTTCGCGATCGTGCCCAGGAGCTTGCTCGACTGGGTGACGAACTCGGTGAAGTCGCCGCCGCCGTGGCGATCGAGCTCCTGAAACAGCGTGCTGCTCGCCGCCACCGCGGGGTTCAGGTACTGCCAGGCCGCCTGCGCCTCGGCGCCCTTGCCGGCGAACTGCGAGGCGGTGCCCTGGATCAGGTTCTGGATCCCCTTGAGCGTCGGCGGGTTCAGCGTGTTGAACAGCTGGTCGATGTCGACCGCGCTGGTTGTGTATTGCGGCCCGATGACGCCGCCGGACGGAATCTTCGGCGCTGCCGCCGAGCCGAGCCGCAGGTCGATGTAGCGGTTGGCGATCCCCGACAGGCTGGCGAGGCGCACCGTCGCCTCTGTCCCCTGGTGCAGCGGCGTGTAGGCCGAGTTGTCGATGTTGAGGGTGAGCTGAGCCTGCCCTCCCGGACTGAGCGTGATGTTCGAGACCGAGCCGACGCTGTTGCCGGCGACCTCGACCTGGTCGCCGGTGACGAGTTGGCTGGCGTCCGCGAACACCGCCTTGACCTGGTAGCTCGAGCCGCCTCCGAGCAGGATCACGGCGACGACGACCACCGCGATTGCGATCGCGGCGACGGCGGCGACCCTGCCGGTCACGGTTGAATTTCGCACCGCTCTATCCCTGCCAATGAGAGCTCCTCCCGCCGGGGCCCTGGTAACCCCGGACGCGGACCTGACGGCGAACCTAGCAAGGGGTTCGAGCGACTGTCAATTTTGAACCGACGCGCCTGTAGGCTGGCTCCGGGCACCGCAAAACAGGGCGTTTTAGAGCGGTTTCGCCCGCGCCGTTTTCGGGCAGTCTCCTGGTGGTTCCACGGCCGCGTACGCAAATGATTTGCGTACGGCGCCAGCTGGGAATGCGGGGCGTCGCTCGGGCCGACCGGACCTGCATAACCGCTCACCGCAGGGGCCGGCGACTTGGCGTGATCACTTATTCATGTGGGGCATGCAGAAGCGGTCATGCGCGTGTAGGAGTCGGTCGAACGAGCGGTTATGCAGGTCGGCCCGTGACGGTCTTGCGACCCCCTCGCGGCGCCGCTTGCCCAGTCGCTAGCGTTCTCGCCAAGCCCGGGTGGTGGAATTGGTCAGACACGGTCGCCTTAAGAGCGATTGCCCCAGCGGCATGAGGGTTCGAGTCCCTCCCCGGGTACTGCAGGTGGGTGATCTTGCCGGACCGCAACTAATCCGCTGCTACGGTGTCCATGCGTCCGACGGCCCCTGCTAGCTAGCCGTTTGCCAGCTTCTGTGGAAGTCTCCGCACTTAGATACTCGGGAGGGATCGGTCTACACGCGCGGACGCCGCTGCTCAGGCTGCAGTCCGACGAGCGCCTGGTAGCGCTGATTCGACGTGGCAGTACCGCCGCCTTCGAGGTGCTCGTGGCGCGCTACAACGCCCGCCTGCTGGCCTTCTGCCGGCATCTGCTCGGCTCGCGCGAGGACGCGGAGGACGTGCTCCAGGAGGTCTTCTCGGCGGCGTTCAACGCGATCCTCGACGACGACCGCCCGATCAACGTACGGCCGTGGCTGTATCGGATCGCCCGCAACCGCAGCCTCAACCATCTGCGCCGGATCCAGGCGGTCGGCGTGGACTCGATGGACATCCACCTCTTCGAACACGGCTCGACCACCGCCGACAAGGTCCACGAGCGCGAGGAGTTCCGGCTCCTGGTCGGCGACATCCAGGGTCTCCCTGAGACCCAACGCACCGCGCTCGTCCTGCGCGAGATGGACGCCCTGTCCTACGAGCAGATCGCCGAGGCGATGGAGACGACCGTGCCGAGCGTCAAGTCGCTGCTGGTCCGGGCCCGGGTGTCCCTGGCCGAGGCCTCGCAGGCGCGGATGCTCACCTGCGAGGAGGTCCGCGAGGAGCTGGGCGAGGTCGCCGAGGGTCTGCTCCGGCGTCCCGGCCCGCTCGTGCGCCGGCACCTGCGGACGTGCGAGCGCTGCTCGACCTTCAAGTCCCAGCTGAACGAGACCAGCAAGGCACTGGCCGCCGTGCTTCCGATCGGCCTCGGGCCGCTGATGCTGCTTCGCAAGCTCGCGATCCTCCATATCGGCCATTCCGCCGGCGCCGGCTCGGGCGCCTCGGGCGCGAGCGCCGCCGGCCAGGCGGCCGCTGTCGGCTCGACCGCGGCTGCCGGTGCGGGCGCTGTCATGGGCTCGACGTCCACCGGCTTCATCTCGGCCAGCGTCGGAGCGATCGCCACCAAGGCGGCGGCCGGGCTCGCCGCCGCAGCCCTGGTCACGGCCGGCGCGGTGGAGGTCGATCACTCAGCGCGCCCGCCGGTCCATCATCACGCCGCGGCGACTCAGGTTGCCGACCTTCCGAGCTCGACCCCGGCCGCCTCGACTCCGGCGCCGGCGCCGATCGTGCACATCGCGGTAGACCGGCATCCCGCTACGACCCGTCACCACGTCCACAAAGCGGCTGCCACGGCTACGGCCACCGACCAGCACAAGTCGCTCGACAACCCGGTGGCCAAGCACACGGGCACTCTCGACACCAAGTCGAAGACCAAGACCAAGGCGCTGCCCGGGCGCACCCAGACGCAGACGGTGGCGACGGTCCTGCCGGCTCAGACGACGACGTCCACGATGACGACGACGCCGGTGAGCACCTGCACCGACACGAGCGCCGCGACCACGAGTCCGACCACCGACCCGACGACCACGACGTCTCCGGCTGCGAGCTCCGACCCGGGCACCACCACGACAACCACGACGCAGAGCACCACCCCGGGCGCGGCGTCGGACACGCCGGGCACCTCCACGGACACGTCGACGCCGACCACGACGCCGACCACGACGTCGACCACTCCCGCCCCCACCCCCGCACCAATGGCGGATACCGGCACGTCGTGCGCCGCCTCCTCCTCGGGAGCTTCGGACTCGACCCCGCCGCCGTCGGGCGGCACCGCGCCCTAAGAGCGCCCCGTGATCGACATCGGCCACTTCCAGGCCGTCGACATGCGCGTCGGCCGCGTGGTCTCTGTCGAGGAGTTCCCTGAGGCCCGCGTGCCCGCGTGGAAGCTGACGATCGACTTCGGCCCCGAGATCGGCGTCAAGCGCTCCTCGGCCCAGATCACCCACTATCCGCGCGAGGCGCTCGAGGGCACGCTCGTCGTCGGGGTGGTGAACTTCCCCCCGCGGAGGATCGCCGGATTTGCCTCCGAGGTGCTCGTCCTCGGGGCGCTCGACGACGCCGAGGGCGTGGTTTTGCTGCGCCTCGACAAGGACGCCGCGCCCGGCTCTCGTATCGCCTAGATCCGGCTCGCCGGAAGTTCCGCCGTTTTCCTTACGTTTGCAGGGAAAGGGTCGATAACTGGGCGGATCAGGGAAATGCGGGAGGAGACGTCACAATCCGTCGGCAAGCTCGTCGAGTACGACGCGCTGCGGCGGCGAGTGTGGATCTTCGGCCAGCGCTGTCATCACGGGGCCACCGGCTCCATCCTGGCCGCCGCCGCATGTCTGGCCCTGATCACCGAACCGGCTCCGATCGCCAAGCCGGTCGCGGCGCCGAGCTCGGCGCTGGTCTTGGCCGCGGGCGCGCTGCTGATGGTCCACGATTGGAAGGACCGCTCGATCTGGTTTGAGCGGGGCCGAGGGTCGCAGGTCTAACCTTCGCCCCGCCATGGGGCTGCGCTGCGCCATCGTCCCTCCGACTCCGGTCCCCTACCGTGAGTCGCTGTTCCGCGCTCTGTCCGAGCGCCCGGAGCTCGAGCTCTGCGTCATCTACCAGTCAGCGGGCCAGCCGAGCTGGGACGTTGCGCCGGACTGGTTTCCGACCGAGCACGCATATCCGGCCGTGCACCTGCGCTCGCGGCAGCGCCGCCGCGCGGGGCGAACACCCGTGCTCTGGTCGCGCGGGCTCGAGCGCGCGCTGCGCACGGTCGACCCCCACTGCGTGGTGGTCTCGGAGTACGGGCCGGCGTCGTTGCGTGCCCTCGCATGGTGCCGCCGGCACGCCAGGGCGTACGTGATCTTCAGCGAGTGCACGCCCCAGATCGACTCGATGCTGCCGGGCTGGCAGCTGGCGCTGCACCGCCGCCTGGCCCGGCACGCCGACGGGCTGATCGTCGCGAGCTCGGCCGCGCGCGAGCGCGTGCGCGCGTTCGGCGTGCCGGACGAGCGGATAACGGTTGCGCTCCAGGCGGCCGATGTGAAGCCGTTCCGAGCCGCCACGCCTGACAACGGAAACGGACCCGTGAAGGTCATCAGCGCCGGGCGACTCGTGCCCGACAAGAACTTCGCGACGCTGATCGAGGCCGTGGCGCGGAGCGCGTCGGCGGCCGAGCTCGAGATCGCGGGCACCGGGTTCCTCGAGGACGAGCTCAAGCAACTCGCCGCTCGGCGCGGCGTTCCCGTCCGCTTCCGCGGCCACGTCTCGCCGGCTGAGATGCCGGGCCTGTACGCGTCGGCCGACGTGTACGCGCTGATCAGCACCTACGAGCCGTTTGGGGTGACGGTCCGGGAGGCGGCCGCGGCCGGACTCCCGATCGTGTGCAGCCGGACCGCGGGGGCGGCGGGAGACGTGGCCGTCGACGGCCGCAACGCAGTCCTCGTGGACCCGGGCAACGTGGACGCGGTCGCGCGCGCGCTCGGCCGGCTCGTATCCGACCCGGAGCTGCGGCGGCGGATGGCGGCCGAGAGCCGCGCGATCGACCGCGAGACCGACGGTGTCGAGGTCGATGCGTTCGTGGCGGCGGTGGCCGGGGCGGCGGCGACCCGCTACTCCCCCAGCAGCGCGGGCAGCACCTCGGCCGCGATCCGCGCCACCGACGCTTCCGGCCGGTAGGGCGCGAGCGCGTCGCGCGCCGCGACTCGGTACGCGGCCAGCCGGTCAGGCGCAGCTGCGAACGCCGCCCGTATCGCGCGGGCCAGCGACACCGGGGCACGGTCGGCCGCCACGAACTCGCCGGCCAGCGAGCGGGCCAGGGCCAGCGCCGGAAACGGTCCACCGGCCGGCGCACATACCAGGGCGGCGCCGCGATCGAGCGCCTCGAGCGGCGCGATGCCGAAGTCCTCCCACTCGGCCGCGCTGATGAACACGCGGGCTCGCGCCAGCAGATCCCGGAACGACGACTGCGGCAGCATGCCGACGAGCTCGGCGTTCGGCGGCAGCGCGGTACCACGCCGGGCGAGGAACGCATGGGCCCGCTCGGGCGGGATGCCGGCGATCAGCAACCGAGTACCCGGCGCGGCCGCCTGCTCCCAGGCCGCGCACAGCAGCAAGAGCCCCTTGGCCTTGGGGTCCGGGGTGTAGGCGACCGCGAACGGCTCGCGATCGTCACGCAGCGCCGGCGCCTGCGGAATCGGCGGCGGCACCACCACTGCCGGAGCGGTACGCGGCGGCAGCGCTGCCACCGTCCCGGGGCTCCAGGCGAGCAGTACGCGCGCGCGGCTCAGCTGGCGTCGTTCGAGCAGATGGAGCGGCAGGTTCAGCACCCCCGGGCGGTTGAGCCGCGCCGGCGAGTCGAGCCACACCGCGTACGGGATCGGCGGGCGCCCGGCGAGGAGTGACGCGGTCGTGGTGGAGAAGACGACCGCCCTCGGATGCCACGACCGCAAGGCTTCCGACAGCGCCCGCCGCGCCGCGACGGCCTCGACCAGGTCGTTGACCGGATACCCCCGGCGCAGCGCGTTCGTCAGCCCGATCTGCGTCGACACCGCCGCCACCGAGGCGCCGGCCTCGCGAAACATGTTCACAAGCTCCGCGTCGGCCAGCCGCAGCCCGCGCGTAGTGCCGAGCGAGACCAGCAGTAGATCGGTCACGAAATTGGGAAATTCTCGGCGGCGCCTGACCGCGGCGCCTTAGCGAGCGCCGCCCGGTACGCAGCGACCGTCTCGACCCCACACCGCTCCCAGGTGAAGTTCGCCGCCACGGTCTCGCGCGCCGCCACGCCCAACCGCGCTAGCTCCGCGCGATCACGAATCAGCTGGTCGAGCAGCCCGGCCAGCCCGGCCGGGTCATCGGGCTCGACCAGAATCATCCCGGGACCGGCCGCCGCGATGTCCTCGGGGCCGCCCTCGCCGCGGCTACCGATCGCCGGTAGCCCGGCCGCCATCGCCTCGACGAACGCGACGCCGAATGGCTCCTCGACCCCCGGCATCACAAACAGGTCGCAGGCAGCCGCTCGAGCCACCGCCTCGGGATTTGGCAGCTGACCGAGGAATCGGACGCGATCGGCCACCGCCAGCCGCACCGCCAAGTGCTCCAAATCAACCCGGCACGGCCCATCACCAATCACCAGGTACTCGGGCCGGCGCACGGGGTCGAGTGCAGCCAGTGCCCGCAGCACCACCTCGTGGCGCTTGCGGGCCACCAGATGCGCCACCGTGACCATGCGCACCGCTCCGTTGGGCCGGTGAGCGACCGCAGGCACGTCCGCTCCCAGGTGCACGACACGGACCGGCAACGACCGCCCCGCAATCGCCTCGCAGCGCCGCGCCGCCCACGTGCTGTTCGCCACGACCAGGTCGGCGGCGGCCATGGCAGCCACGCACGCCCGCCGTCCCACCGAGCTCTCAACCGGCACGTTGATCATGTCCGGCCCATGGGCGGACACGACAAACGCCGGACCACGGCGCCGGCGCACCCAACGGGCGGCTGCGTGACCCGCCGGCGCCAGGCAGTGGGCGTGCAGAACGTCAAACGGCCATTCCGCATAGAGGCCCTCGAGCGCCCGCCCCAACGACGGCGCGGCCCAGTAGCCCCAGCTGCCGTAGGAGATCGGGCGCGGTGGCGCGAGGAACGACACGGGCTCGATCGAAACGCCATCGAGCGAAAACGGCCGCAACGATGTCCGGGCCCCCTCGACCCAGCGGCTCAAGGCCCCGACGGCGGGGGGAACACTAAAAAGCTGACGGGCCACCGACAGCGGGGGGATCGGGCGCCGCAGCGCCAGCACCCGCACCTGGGCGCCGGCATCGCGCGCGGCCATCGCCTGACGGTGAGCCCAGATGCCCAGCACCGGATCGCCCGGCGACGGGTACCACTCGGCCACGACAGCGACGCGCACTACTGCCCGACGGAGAAAAGTGCCTCGAGGTCGTGGCGGGAGTAGACCTCGAACGCGACCATCGTGTGGGTCCGCGCGACCCCCGCCAGCTGTGATATCTGTCCCGTCACGACCTTCGCGAGGTCTTCCTGCTGGCGCAGGCGCAGCACCGCGACGAAGTCCCACTCGCCGGTGACCGAGTACGCCTCTGCCACCCCCTCGAGGTCGGCCAGGTCGCCGCCGAGGGTCGCGAGGCCGGCGCGGTTTGCTTGGATGAGGACGATCGCGTGGGTCACGGCGTGTGCGATTCGCCCGGCTCGAGGATGACGACGTTCGACTGCGTGGCCGACTCGACGTCGGACTTGAACGCCTCCGCGTCGGTCTCGATCGGCGGGAACGTGTTGTAGTGGCAGGGGATCACGGTCTTCGCGCCCACGAGCCCGGCCGCGTCGACCGCGTCCACGCGGTCCATCGTGTAGTGGCCGCCGATGCACATGAGCGCGACGTCGATCGGCGCGCGCTTGCCGACGAGCTGCAGGTCGCCGAACACGCAAGTGTCGCCGAGGTGGTAGACGATCGTGTCCTGGAAGTTGATCAGCAGCCCGGCGGGCGTGTTGACCGTCCCTTTCGGCGTGGTCGAGGTGTGCCACGCCGGCACGATCTTGACCGAGCCCCAGTCGAACTTGATTGTCCCGCCCATATTGGGATCGCGCACGTCGACGCCCTCCTCGCCGAGCTCGCCGGCGAGCTCGGTGATGGCCACGACGGGGGCATCGGTCCGCTTCGAGATCGCCACCGCGTCGCCCACGTGGTCGGCGTGCCCGTGCGTTAGCAGGATCGTCGTCGCCGCGGCGTCCTCGGCGGCGATTGCCGCCTTCGGATTGCCGGTCAGGAACGGGTCGATCAGGACCGTGGCGTCGCCGTCGGCGAGCTCGAAACAAGAGTGGCCTAGAAAGCGCACTTCCATCAGATCAGTCCTCCTCTGTCGTTTGCGATCCCGGCTCTCCGGGCCTACGCTCGAGCTCGCGCGCCAGCTCGAAGCCAACCGCGACCCCGACGAGCATCCCGAGCCGGGTCTCCTCGGCCAGCATCGTGCGAACAGCGCGAACCCGCTCGCCCAAGTCGTCGTGGCCACTCGCCTCGTGCACGGCCTGGTTGTGGCCCAGGTCGAACCACCCTCCCTCCTCGAGCGCGGTAGCCAGCACCCGAGCCAGCGCCGGGGCGCTCTGGGCGACCAGATCCTGCGCCTCGCGCAAGCGCTCCGGATCGGCAATCGCTGCGATCGCCGCCTCCAGCTCGGCGTCGGTGTAGGCGCGGTTGACCACGGGGCGTTCTGATCATACGTGCGCGGACCCGGCGTCGACCGACCCGTTAGGGCGTGCGGATGCCGCTCAGGTGTCGCGCGTGAGCGCGAGCGGCAGCCCGATCAACAGCCCTGCGAGCACGCCCACGGCCTCTGGGATCCAGCTCGCCCCCGGCACAGCCACCGGCATCAGCGCGACGACCACGGCCACCACCGCCGTGCCGAGCAGGTCGCCTTCGATCTCGCGTCCGGCGCGAAGCGAGAGCACGTCGGGGAGCGCCCAGACCACGATGAAGGCCAGCGCGGCCCCGTTGGCGCCGAGGGCCAATGGGAGCGTGGAGTTGGTCGCGGTCACGGCCGCGCCCCCGACCCCGGCGAGCGCGAACAGCACGAGCACGAGCAGCGGACCGTGGCGGCGCTCGAGCAACCAGCCGTACACCGCGATCGTGCCGAGCACGACAATCGCGTAGCCGGTGTTGGTGTAGGTGAACGGCGCCACCAGCAGCCGCCACCACAGGTGGTTTCCGTACCGCGCCCACAATGCGATCGCGTGCGTGCTCCCGACGAGCGCCGCCCGCCAGAGAAGCGTTCCAGCGAACCCGGCCAGGACCAGCGCGATCGTCGCGTAGGGACGCGACTCACCCCGGATGCCAGGGATCTCACCGCGGCGCAGGCGGGGCAGCGATGGGGTCGGCGTCCGGCGCTTACGCTCGCTGACGCGGCCGTCGCGGTCGAGCTTCGGAGCCCGTTTGCGCAGGCGGCTACCGCAGTACGGGCACTCGGTGATGTACGGGCTCACCTCGGACTGGCAGTTCTTGCAAATTACGAACAGGTCCGGGCCGCCGGTGCTCATACGATCCTCGATTGTATGACGGCGGCAAGGTCGCGAATAGACCACGACCGCCCGGTCCGGTTACGAATCGCCCGTCGTTGACAAAACCTCCCCCGCTACACGGATGTAGCGGCCGCTACACGGATGTGGCGGCCACGACCTCGGCCATCACCTCACGCAGATCGTGGTTGGCCTCGTAGACCACGACCTGCCTGGCCGCGCCGTTGCCGTGCTCGAGCAGGTCCTCGACCGCCTCGAGGTCGTCGAGCGAACCGAGGTCGCGGCAGTGCTCGCGTATCCGGTCGATGAGCCGGCGGGCCAACTCTCTGGCCGGCACCCGGTCCCAGTTCGGCAGGTCGACGAGTTCGCCCTCGAGTCCGTGCCTGGCGGCGAGCCACTTGTTTTCATCGAGCATCTCGAACGGGTACCGCGAGAGTTGCTTACCGGCCTCGAAGTGTTCGGAGAGCTCCTTGACCAGCCCCTGCACCATCGCTGCCAACCCGAGCGTGTGCTCGATCCGGGTCTGCGAGTCCATTACGCGGATCTCCACTGTCCCGAAGTTCGGATGCGGCCGCACGTCGTGCCATAGAAACGTGTAGTCCTCGATCACACCCGAGTGCACCATGAAGTCGATGCGCTTCTCGTAGTCCTCCCAATCCCGATAAATGGGTGGGATCCCTACTCGGGGGAAGGCCCGAAAGATCGGCGTACGCGTCGAGGCCAACCCGGTCGCATCGGCCCGCCAGAACGGTGAGTTGGCCGACAGCCCGAGCAGAATCGGCATGTGCAACCGCATCCCGTTGACGACGTGGATCGCCTTGTCGGGATCGTCGACCCCCACGTGCACGTGGACCCCGAAGATCAGCTCCTGGCGGGCGACGAACCGCAGCGCGGAGACGAGGTCCCGGTAGCGGGGGCGCGCCGAGATCCGCTGGTCCTCCCACATCGCGAACGGGTGGGTGCCGGCGGAGCCGATCGCCATCCCCTTGTTCGCCGCGGTGTCGCTGACCTGCCGGCGAAGCGCGCGCAGCTGATCGCCGGCCTCTCGCGTGTTGTGGCACGGGTCGGTCGAGACCTCGAGCACCGACTCCATCAGCTCGGGCTTGATCTCGCCCGCCGGCGCCGGCTCGAGCATGCTCTCGATGGCGTTGACGAGATCGAGCGACTCGGCATCGAGGATCATCAGCTCCTCCTCGATCCCGATCGTGTACGGGTCGCCGCCGAATTTGTGCTCCATCGGGCGCCAGGGTAGACGTAGACTGGGACGTAGACCGACTAATTGAACTCAGCGGAAAGCGAAAGGGAGGGTCAGATGGCTCTCGGATACGACGGCAAGCTTTACATCCTCGCGTTCGACCACCGGGGCTCCTTCCAGAAGTTGTTCGGGGTCACCGGCACCCCCACGCCGGAGGAGACGGAGACGATCGCGGACGGCAAGCGCGTCATCTTCGAGGGCATGCTCGACGCCGTCCGGGAGGGTGCCGAGGCGGGCTCCACCGGCGTGCTCGTCGACGAGCAATTCGGCTCGAACATCCCCGAGATGGCCCGTGAGCACAACCTCAAGCTCGCGATGCCGGTCGAGAAGTCGGGCCAGGAGGAGTTCGACTTCGAGTACGGCGACGACTTCCCGGCCCACATCGAGAAGTTCAACCCGGACTTCTCCAAGGTGCTCGTCCGCTACAACCCGGACGGCGACGCGGCGCTGAACAAGGAGCAGGCCGGTCGGCTCAAGCGCCTCGGCGATTGGCTGCACGAGACCGACCGCAAGTTCCTGTTCGAGCTGCTCGTCCCGGCTACCGAGGAGCAGTTGGCCTCCGTCGGCGGCGACGGCGACCGGTACGACGCCGAGCTGCGGCCGGAGCTCATGCGCCGGGCGATCGAGGAGCTACAGAACGCAGGCGTCGAGGCGGACATCTGGAAGATCGAGGGCGTCGACGAGCGTTCAGACGCCGCGATGTTGGCCGAGCAGGCTCGGACAGGCCCGGGACGTGAGGGAGTGACGTGCGTCCTGCTCGGGCGCGGTGCGTCGACCGAAAAGGTCGAGCAGTGGCTCGAGGTTGCCGCCCCGGTCGAAGGGTTCATCGGGTTCGCGATCGGGCGTTCGATCTGGTCGGATGCGCTCAAGGGCTTCGAATCCGGGGCCCTCGACCGCAAGGCCGCGGCCAAGCAGATCGCCGATAACTACCTGCACTTCGTGCGGGTGTACGAGCAGCAGGCCGTGCATTGATCGCCGCGGTACGGCTCGGCGGTTCAGCTACATAACACCGCGTGCGCGAGCTTGGTAGGCTCGCGCCCCCATGGCTATGAAGATGCGTCAGAGCCTCGCCGAGCTCGAGCAAGAGTTCCGGCACGAGACGCAGCTCGACCGCAGCCGCAGTCAACTGCAGCAGCGGCGGGCGATTTCGCGCTCACGCAAGCGCTGGCGTCAGCGCGAGCGCAAACGCAGCTCGGTGCGCTTCTGGGTGCTCGTGACAACGCTGATCGGCACCGCGGTGCTGGTGACCATCGCGATGTTCGAGACGCTGTACTTCCTGCTCGGCTAGACGGTGCTCGACCGGTTGGGCGACGAGGACCTACGTCACCTCGCCGCCTGCGCCTACCCTCATCCCTACCCGATCGAGGCGCCAGCCTCGATCGGCAGCATTCATTGAGCTCCTACGCGCTGTCTCCCAGACCGCGTAGGGCCGCGTCTACCTCCTCGCGGACGCCCTTCCCGGAGCCCATCCGCTCCTGCTGGATTTCGAGATAAACCTCCTTGCGAAATACGGGAATGTCACGCGGGGCCTGAATCCCGATTCGCACCTTCTCGCCCATGATCGCCAGTACGGAGACCTCAATGTCATCGCCGATCATGATGCTTTGGTTGGACTTGCGGGTGAGTACCAACATGGGGAATGTGCCTCCCTGCTCGCCTGGTCGTCAAACGAAGCAGCCGGATCGCCTCGTCTCCGCGAGCCTCCGGTCCGCCGAGGCCAGCATACCGGGTGAACTCCGCTGCGTACAAGCGATTCCGGTTAGGCCGTCGTGCAATCGGGTCGCGCCCCTAAGGGGGCAGACGGCGACGTTTGCGGGCCAAGTCCGGCGCCCACCCTTGGCCACCACACCTCATTCGAGCTCAATCATCTAGTCTCCGCGCCGAACCATGGCACGCCGATCGCTAAGACCCGAACTGAACCGCATTCGCGCCTGGGTGCGCCAGGGCCGGACCGATGCCTGGATAGCGCACCAACTCGAAGTGACCGTCCAGCAGATCCAAGCGTTCAAGCGCGAGCAGGCCCTCGAGCCCGACGCCGATCCCGACGCCACCGCGGGCGCAGGGGTCGACTTCGACGACGAGATCGACCTGAGAGCCGAGGACGACGCGCTGATCGCCGCCGAGCTCGAAGCGGCCGAGGCGGGCCGCGCCGACGACGACGAGGAGGAGAACGGCGACGAGGACGAGGACGACGAGAGCAAGCAGCGCTCACGGCGCCGGCGCGGCCGGCGAGGTGGACGTCGCAGCACGCGTCGCAAGAGCACGCCGCTCGAGGCCACCTTCGACCACGGCGAGGAGGGCTACGGCCTGTGGCTCGACCCAGCCGTGCAGGACGATCCGATCTACGCCGAATACTGGGCCGGCCATCGGCCGGTTGAGGTCGCGATCGAGGAGGACCAGATAGTGATCCGTCGGGTCGGCGACGACGCTGACGACGACACCAACGGGAGCGGGAACGGCGACGGGGATTAGCCGGTAGCCGGACGGCACCCGCAGTGATGCGACGGGGTCGTCGGGCAACGGATCAGCGGCAACGGGGCCCCGGGGGCGCGCTCACGGTCGCGGTCGGCGTGGAGCCGCTCGCATCGATGTCCAGCGGCCCTGATCCGCGAGGAACCCCCGCCCCCGGTCAATCCTCCCGCACGATGCGCGCCCCGCCGGCGTAGTCGCTGGCCTCCCGGACATAGCGCGCGAACGCGGCCCCCGCCACCGTGGTCAGGTCCCACGCCTCCGGATTCCCCGGCGCGACCCGCACCGCGATGTCGAAGCACCAGTCGATCCCCTCGTCGATGTAGTAGCGCGCGAGCTCATCGGTGGTGAACATGCCACCGACCCGCCGCCGCAGTTCGTCGACCAACGCGTCGGTGACCCGATCGAGCGCCGGGCGCACCGCCGGGTCGGCCTGCGCGAGCCGGCGCTGGCCCTCACGCCACAGGCCGATGACGTCGTCGAACCGCAGTGCGCCCACGACCCGCCTACCCGCCGCCTCGGGCCGGAGACCCGCGACCCGTCAGTGGTTCGGCAGCCCGGTGACCTCGTAGGGATGCTCGCCGACCCGAACCATCCCCAGCGCGCGGGCGTCGCTGACGATCGTCGCCGAGGAATTCAGCGACGTCTGCTGCGCGAGCAGACCGGCGTTGGCCCGCGAGAGCTGATGCACGATCGCCCGCTGGTGGTCGGACTGGCTGCGGACGGCCAAGTACGCCAGCGCCTGCTGCACGTACACGCCCGCCACCACGCACAGGACGACCAGCAGCCCCACGCGCCCGATCCGGTCCCAGCGGACCCGACTCGCGATCCGGCGCGCGGCCACCCGTCGCGGCTGCGATGGCGCCGCAGGCCTTTGCCGGCGGCGCGCCGAAGCAGGTGCGGTACGGGCTGAAGGCATCCGCTAAGCGCTTCGTTCGCCGCGCCCGGCCTCCTTCCTCCTGCATCCAGTCTTGCACGCTGCTAAGAGCGGAAAGCACTGCGTCCCGGGTAGCGCGCCTCCGCGCCGAGCGCCTCCTCGATCCGCAGCAGCTGGTTGTACTTGGCCACCCGATCGGTCCGCGACGGCGCGCCGGTCTTGATCTGACCGCACCCGGTGGCCACCGCCAGGTCGGCGATGGTCACGTCTTCGGTCTCGCCCGAGCGGTGCGACATGACCGCGGTGTAGCCGTTCTCGCGGGCCATGCGGATGGCGGCCAGCGTCTCGGTCAGCGTCCCGATCTGGTTGACCTTGATCAGGATCGAGTTCGCGACGCCGGTGTTGATCCCACGCTGGAGCCGCTCGGTGTTGGTCACGAACACGTCGTCGCCAACGAGCTGCAGGTGGGCGCCGAGCTCCTGCGTCATATGCGCCCAGCCGTCCCAATCCTCCTCGTCCATGCCGTCCTCGAGCGAGATGATCGGGTAGCGCCCCACGAGGTCAGCCCAGTAGCTGGAGAGCTCCTGGGCGCTCAGCGTCCGGCCCTCGTGCTCGAGCACGTACGCGCCGTCCCTGTACAGCTCTGAGACGGCCGGGTCGAGCGCGATCGCCACCTGCTCGCCGGGCGCGTACCCGGCCGTGCTGATCGCCTCGACGAGCACACCGAGCGCCTCCTCGTTCGACGACAGGTTGGGCGCAAAGCCTCCCTCGTCCCCCACCGCGGTCGACATCCCGCGATCGTGCAGCATCTTCTTGAGGTTCTGGAACACCTCGTCGGCCATCCGCAGCGCGTCGTGGAAGGTGCCTCCCCCCACCGGGACGATCATGAACTCCTGGAAGTCGATGCTGTTGTCGGCATGCGCGCCGCCGTTGATCACGTTCAGCATCGGTACCGGCAGCACGTGGGCGCCCTCGCCGCCAAGGTAGCGCCACAGCGGCAACCGCTCCTCAGCCGCGGCGGCGTGCGCCGCGGCCAGCGACACGGCCAGGATCGCGTTGGCGCCCAGCCGCGACTTGTTCGGAGTTCCATCCAACGTAATGAGCATGCGATCCAAAGCGGCCTGTGAGGACGCGTCCTGCCCCCGCACCGCGGTGGCAATCTCGCCGTTGACGTTCTCGACGGCGCGCATCACGCCCTTGCCGCCCCAGTCTGAGCCGCCGTCGCGCAGCTCGGTCGCCTCGAACTCGCCGGTCGACGCGCCGGAGGGCACGGCCGCCCGTCCCCAGGCGCCCGAGCGCACGCTGAGCTCGACTTCGACCGTCGGATTCCCTCGGCTGTCGAGGATCTGACGGGCGTGGACGTGGTCGATCTGGCTCATTGGTCTCCTTCGCTCAGAGTCAGGCGTGCTCGCGCGTAGTAGGCGAGCTGCTCGTCGGGAGCGAGATCGTTCCAGCTATGGCCTTCGGATGCGGCCAGCTCGCCGCCGGCCTCGACGCGGCCCCGGAATCGCTCGGTGGCGGCACGCAGGGCGAGCTCGGGGTCGATGTTCAGCTTCCGGGCCACGTTGACGGCCGCAAACAGCACATCGCCGAGCTCGTGGAATCGCTCTTCGGGCGCGTCGGCGCCCTGGAGCTCATCCAGCTCGTCGCGGACCGACTGGATCGGCCCCTCGACTCCGGGAAAGTCGAAGCCGCTCGATGCGGCGCGCCGCTGGACCTTGCGCGCGTACAGCGGCCCCGGCAGGTTCTCGGGCACCTCGCCGAAGACGCCCTGTTCGCGTCCGGGCTCGGTCTGCTTGATCTTGTCCCAGTTGCGCCGGACCTCGACCGACGTGTCGGCCTCCACGTCGCCGAACACGTGCGGGTGGCGGCGGATCAGCTTCGCGGTGACGTGCCTCGCCACCTCGGCGAGGTCGCCGGCGCCGCGCTCCTCGAGCAGCAGCGACAGGAAGTGGACCTGGAAGAGCACGTCGCCGAGCTCGTCGACCATCTTCGCGTCGTCGCCGCGCTGCGCGGCGTCCGCCAGCTCGTAGGACTCCTCGACGGTGTGCGGGACGATCGAGCGCTCGTCCTGCTCGCGGTCCCACGGGCACTCCACCCGGAGACGTCGCGTGATCGTGTCTAGGCGGCTCAGCGCCTCGGCGATGCCCGCAGGATCTGCGGGGCTCACCCGGCCGTCGAGGTGCCGGTGGTGGCCGTTTTCGGGGCCTTGTACCCCTTGCAGTCGGCCATCGCGTACTCGGTGCGGCACGTCGTCTGGCTGAGCCAGTCCTTCTTGGCTTGGTTCGCGACCGCGGTCTGGGCGGTCTGCGACTCCTGGCTAGTCAGCTGCTGCTTGATCGTCGCCTCCGACTGCTGCAGCGATTTGTGCGTCGCCGCCGTGATCCCGGTGACGTCGACGATGTAGTAGCCGAACTGTCCCTTGACCGGACCGATCAGCTTGTTGGCCGGCGCCGCGAACGCCGCCGTGGTCAGCGCCGCGTCCTGCTGACCCTGGGTGACGCCGGTGAGCAGACCACCGCTGTTCTTGGTCGTCGGGTCGGTCGAGTACTTCTTGGCCACCGTCGACCAGCTCTGGCCGGACTGCAGCGCGTTCTTGGCCGCCGTCGCGTCCGCCGCAGTCTTGGCCAGGATGATCCGCATATTGCGGCTCTCCTGGGTGCCGAACTGCGAGGGGTGGCTGTTGTAGTAGGCCGCGATCTGGGCCTGGGTGACCGGCTTCGTATGCCTGGCAACCAGCTTCTGGACGATCGTGTTGACCTTGAAGCGGTAGGTGATGTCCTGGAGCGTCTGACCCGTCTCGCTCAGGAAGCTGTTGAACCCGGCGGCGGTCGGGAAGGTCTGCTTCTTGGCCGTCGCAAACGCGTTCTGCACCTCGGCCGGGGTGATCTTTACGCCGAGCTTCTGGGCGTCCGCCTGGTACCAGTAGGCCGTGATCAGGAAGTCCATCACGGAGCTTGAAAGTGAGGTGAACTGCTGCTGGCAGGCGGTCTTCAGAGTCTTTGCGGACGTCTTGGCGAGGCTTGGGATGGCCTTGCGCACGTCCGCGATGCACTTCGTGAAGTCCGGCGGATCGTTGGGCACGATCACCGGCTGACCCGGCTGCTGCGCCGCCTGGCTCTTGGCAGCCACGTACATCCAGTGGTTGAAGGCCTGGGTGGTGATCGGGTTGCCCGCGACGGAAGCGACCGAATCGCCCGGCACGCTGCTGCCGCATCCGGCGACGCCGAGGGCGAACACAAAAAAAGCGCCGAGCGCCAAGATGGACCTGCGAACCGTCATCGGCGGTCGATGGTAGCGAGGGTGGGGCGAAGTGGCGTGAAGAATCGCCTAAGAGGAAATTTGGTCCCCACCCGCCCGTCGCTCGGCGTCCGCCGCGAAGCGGCCCCTACTAAGCCGCTTCGCGCGTAACCGCAAGCAGCACGTCCGCGGCCTTGACGACCGCCGGGAAGCGCTTCGCGGGATCCTCCGGGACCCGCACCGACAGCTGCGATTTGCCCGATTCGTAGAGCGCCTCGGGGATCTCCTGGCGAATCCGCTTGGCCCGGACGCTGTCGAGTTCGATCGGCGTCACGGCCAGGCGACCGTTGCGGAACGTCACCGCCCGCGCGCCGGCCTGGCCAAGCTTGATCCGCGCCTGTTGGAGCGCGATCAGGTTCTTGAGCGGGTCGGGCAGCTCGCCGAAACGGTCCTCGAGCTCGTTCTTGAGTTCCATGAGATCGGCCACCTCGCGCGCGGCGGCGATCCGACGGTGCACGTCGACCTTGGCCTGCTCGTAAGGGATGTAGTTGGCCGGTACGTACGCGTCGACGTTGACGTCGAGCCGCACCGGCTCCCACTCCTCCTCGGACGCCGCGCCGTCCTCGGCCGCGGCCACCGCCTCGTCGAGCATCTGCATGTAGAGCTCGAATCCGAGCGCGGCCACGTGACCGGATTGCTCGTCGCCCAGCAGGTTGCCCGCGCCGCGGATCTCCAGGTCGCGCATGGCGATCTTGAAGCCGGCGCCGAGCTCGGTGTAGTCGGACAGGGCGGACAGGCGTTGGGCGGCGTCCTGGGTCAGCGCGGCGGCGCTCGGATAAAGCAGGTAGGCATACGCTCTCTCGCGGCTGCGGCCCACCCGGCCTCGGATCTGGTAGAGCTGGGCGAGCCCGAACGTGTCGGCGCGCTCGACGATCAACGTGTTGGCCTGCGGGATATCGATCCCCGACTCGATGATGCTCGTGCATACAAGGACGTCGGCGTCGCCTCTCAGGAACGCGAGCATGCGCTGCTCGAGCTCCTTTTCGTCCATCTGGCCGTGGGCGACCTCGAACTTCATCCCGGGGCACAGTCCGCGCAGCCGCTCGGCGGTCTCGTCGATTGTCTCGATTCGGTTGTGCAGGAAGAACGCCTGCCCCTTCCGCTGGTGCTCGCGGACCAGCGCCGTCTTGACCAGCTCCTCGTCGTACTCGCCGACGTAGGTCTTGATCGGGCGGCGACCCTCCGGCGGGGTCTCGATCACGCTGATGTCGCGGACCCCGGCCATCGACATCTGCAGCGTTCGGGGGATCGGCGTGGCGCTCATCGCGATCACGTCGACCTTCAACTTGAGTTGCCTCAGAAGCTCCTTCTGCTTGACCCCGAAGCGCTGCTCCTCGTCGACGATCAGCAGGCCAAGGTTCTTGGCGCGGACGTCTCGGCTGAGAAGGCGGTGCGTGCCGATCAGGATGTCGACCCTGCCCTCGCTGAAGCGCTTGACGGACTCTCTTTGCTCGGCCGGCGGGCGGAACCGGGAGACGTGCTCGATCGTGATCGGGTAGTCCTTCAGGCGCTCGGTGAACGTGCCGTAGTGCTGTTGGGCGAGGATCGTCGTGGGCACGAGCAGCATCACCTGCGTCCCGTCCTGAACGGCCTTGAACGCAGCACGCAGCGCGACCTCGGTCTTGCCGTAACCAACGTCGCCGCAGATCAGGCGGTCCATCGGGCGGGGCGCCTCCATGTCCGCCTTCACCATCTCGATCGCGTCACGCTGGTCGGGCGTCTCGGTAAACGGGAAGGCATCCTCGAAGTCGCGCTGCCAGTCGGTGTCGATCGGGAACGCGTGACCCTCGCGGCGCTTGCGCTCGGCGTACAGGTTGAGCAGCTCGCCGGCCAGCTCCTGGGCCGCTCGCCTTGCCCGCGCTTTGATGGTGTCCCATCGGGTGCCACCGAGCTTGGATAGCGGGGGGTGAGCGCCGCCGGCGCCGACGTAGCGACTGATCTTGGCCAGCTGGTCGACGGGGACGAAGACCCGGTCCGAGCCGGCGTACTCGAGGTAGAGGTAGTCGCGCGTGACATCCGCCACCGTCTTGGTGTCGAAGCCGGCGAAGCGCGCGATCCCGTGGTCCTCATGCACGACGATGTCGCCGGTACGCAGGTCCGCGAAGCTTCTGAGGACGCCTCTTCTTCGGCTTCTCTGTGGGTCCTCTTGCGCCCGTCGCCGTCGGAACAGCCGGTGCTCGGGGATGACGGCGAGGTGGAACTGGGGCGCGATGAAGCCGTATTGGAGCCTGGCCTGAGCGAACGTGATTCGCCCGTCGGCGCCGTCTTTTGAATCCAGCCAGTGGACCTTCAGCCGGCCAAGGTTGTAAGCCGCGCGCTCGCCCTCTCCTTTGCGAGCGAACACGACGACCGTCTGGTACCCGGACCGGTGGAGCTTCTCCAGCTCCGGCTCGGCCTCCTTCAGGCTGCGGGCCTGGACGTCGGCCGCCTGGGCGCGGAACTGGAAAGGCTGGTCCTGGTCGATGCTCGAGAGCCTGATGTTCGCTCGGGCAGTCAGTGCTTGTGCGATCGTCGTCTCGTCGACGTACAGGTGCCGGGCGTCGCGATCTTTGAATGCGGCGCTCACGTCCTGCCAGTGGTCGGCCAGCGCCGGCGCCACGTCTTCCTCGCCGGCGATCACGATGGTTGCCTCTGGCGGCGCGAGGTCGAGGAACGGATGGAATTGGTCGACCGGGAGGAGCTCGGCGATGTCGGGCCGCTCCTCCTCCTTCTCGAGCGCCGCGATCTCGGCCAGCTCGCGGTGCTCCTCGGCCAGCTCGGCGGCCGGCTCGATCTCGACGAGCTCGGCGTCGCCCAGCGAGCGCTGGGTGAAGGTCGAGAACCAGCGCAGCGACTCGATCTCATCGCCGAACAGGTCGACGCGGACGGCCCGGTCCTCGGTGGCCGGGAACACGTCGAGCAGGCCGCCACGGATCGCGAACTGCCCGCGGTCCTCGACCTGATCCACGCGCTCGTAACCGGCCGCGACCAGGTCCATCGCCGTCTCGTCGAGGTCCAGCAGATCGCCCTGTTTCAGCACGAAACCGTGGGGCCGCAGGGTGGGGTCGGGGACCTTTTCGGACAGTGCGACGGCGCTCACGACCACGACCGGCGCTTGCCCGTCGCTCGATTCCACGAGCGCGTCGAGGGCGGCGATGCGCAGGCCGACCAGGTGGGGCGGGGGCGCCAGGTGCGACTCGTAGGTGACGCCGCGGCTCGGGTAGTAGCGAACGGTGCGCGGCTCGAGCCACGTCTTCAGTCCGGCGGCCAGGTCGCGGGCGGCCCGGTCGTCGCCGGCGACCACGATGACCGGCGTCGTCGGGTCGCGGTCGAGCAGCGCCGCCAGCAGGTAGGGGCGCAGGGACTGGGACACGAACGCCCGTCCGCCCGTATCGACCAACCGGGCGACCTGGGGGTCATCGTCGGCGCGAGTGAGGAGCGACCGGAGCATGTTCTTATCCGAGTCTAGGTCGTGCCCGGTGGCCGCTGATACACAGCGGTGAACATCCGGAATCGGCTCGCGCCGGGCGGGTCCGGACGGGCCTCGCTCTCGGTCAGGCCGGCCTCGACGAAGGCGTCCAACTCGGCGCGGGTGACCGGCCACGGCCGACTGGTGAGCGGCTCGTCGGGCTCACGTATCGCGGCTCGGACGAACACTTTGCCGCCCGGTGCGACGGTGCGCGCGATCGCGGTCGCAGCGCTGGTTCGTGTTTCTGGCGGCAGCGACTGGAGCGTGCGGATCTCGACCACGAGGGCGTAGGCCTCCGTCCACGCTTCGGGGAGGTCGAACACGTCGGCCACCAGGTAGTGCACGGTCGAGGCGGGGAAGCGGGTGCGGCACGTCTCGATCGCGGTCGGCGAGAGGTCGAACGCGGTGACGGCGTAGCCGCGCGCTGCGAGCTCCTCGGCGTCGTCGCCGAGGCCGCACGCCACGACCAGCGCCGACTCCCTACCTGGGTTTGGCTGTCTCGCCAGCCAGCTCAGGAGAGCCGGGTTCGGCGCTAGGTCAGCCCACGGGATCGAGGCCAGATCCGACCCGGCTCGGGCGTAGATCGACTCGAACGGCTCCTCGTCGCCCCCGGTGCCCATCAGTCCGCAGGTTCCGTCACCGTGCGCTCGACCTCGTCGGCAGCGCGCTCGATCAGCTCCCGGACTTCGTCCCGAGGCTCGCGGAAGCGGCCGAGAACGTAGGCGGCTACGCGGTCAGGGTCGGTCGTCGGCGGCCGGCTGACGCCGATCCTCACCCGCGCGAAGTCGGGCGAGCCGAGCCCTTGCCTCAGCGACTTCAGCCCGTTGTGCCCGGCCAACCCGCCGCCGACGCGTGAGCGGATCTCCCCGAACGGCAGGTCGATCTCGTCATGGATCACCAGGACGCGGTCGAGTGGCACCTTGAACGCGCCGCGCGCCGGCCCCACCGAGTCGCCCGCGTCGTTCATGTACGTCTGCGGCTTGAGGATCGCCACGCGCGGACCGGCGGGGCCGGTCCGGCCGTCGGTGAGAAGCCCGCGGTACTTCGACTTGGCTCTCGGCAGCCCCCACCGGCCGGCCAGTTCGTCGGCAACCTCGAAGCCGATGTTGTGGCGCGTGCCCTCGTACTCGGCGCCCGGGTTGCCGAGGCCGACGATCAGCCAGTCCACCAGCGGAGAGCCCTCCACGTCGGGGGGCTACTCGCTCTCGTCCCCGCCCTCGGTCTCGCCGGCAGCCTCTTCGCCAGCTGCCTCCTCGGCCTCGCCGGCGGTGGCGCCGTCGGCCACCAGCTCGGTCTCCTCCTCGATCTCCTCGTCGGCCTCGGCCTGCAGCCTCGGCGGCGACAGCGTGGCGACGACGGTCTCGGGATCGTCCGTCAGGGTGACGCCTCGGGGTGCAGTGACCGCCTCGAGCGTGACCGTGTCGCCGATCTGAAGCTCGGAGACGTCGTGGTGGATGGCGTCGGGGATGTCGCCCGGCAGGGCCTCGATCGTGAGCTCGCGTGTGACCTGCTCGAGCACGCCACCCTCCTTGACGCCGGGCGCGTTCTCCGCGCCGACCAGGTCGAGGACGACGGTGGCGGAGATTGCCTGGTCGAGCCGGACTCGCAGCACGTCGATGTGGGTCGTCTCGCCGGTCACCGGGTGGCGCGTCAGCTCCTTGACGACGACAGGTGTGCTCCCCGCGCCGTCGATGCTGAGCTCGAGCACCGCGCCGGCGTGCTGGAGCGCGTGGCGCAGCTCCCGCGCGTCAACCTGGAAGGGGATGGGGTCCTCGCCCCCGCCGTAGACGATCCCGGGCACGTTGCCGGCCCGGCGCAGACGGCGCGCCGCGCGCGATCCCGCGGCTTCGCGGCGCTCGACTGGAAGGGCTGTCGACTGGGAGGTGGCCATGGCCGTCCGCGATGGTAGCGACCCGCTCCGAGAGCGGCGGCGCCGGGGTGGGCGCAGGGCGCGTCTGGGGTGGGTGGGGGGCGGCCGGGAGGTGCGCGGGGGATGGGTGGGGGGTGGGTGGGGATCCCCTTCACCAGGGCACAATGCCGCGCTAAGCTTGCGTCATGTCGGCCGATGCTCAGCTGATGCTGATGATCGCCGGGATGCATCTACTGGGCCTGGTTTGTGCGGCGGTGCTGATCATTCCGGCGCTGCGCGACGGCCCCGAGTTTCCGAACCGGCCCTCCGATCCTGGCTCGGACGGCGGCTGGGGCCGCGGTCCCGACCCGCCGCCGACGCCGCCCGAGCCGCCGCGCGGCGGGATTCCCCTACTTGATGCCGAGCAGCCGCGAGTTCGTCTGCGCGATCACCGCAAGCTCACGGAGCGGCTGCCCCAGCGTGAGCGCCGCCCGGCCCGCGAGCCTCAGCGCACGCCGGTCCGGACCGCGCGCTAGCCGGCATTAGAACTGACGTGGACAGTCCGCGTCGGTCTTCAGCCTGGGCGTAACCGCGAGCAGTTCGACGCGCAGCCCGCTCAGCACGTTCCCAGTCCGGCGAACGCGGACGCACTGCGTGATTGGCTTCGACCCGCCGACGATCCAAGCCACCCGGGCCGTCCCCTCCTCGCCGGCCAACGAGAAGCTGGTCGAGGGCGTGAGCTGCGCGATCGAGACCGCACCCGGGCGCTCGAGCCGCGCCGCATTGCTGGCCGCTCGCTGTCGGCACGTGGCCGTAGTCCGGCAGCCGACGATGTCGTCGAGCACCCCGTTCACGTCGCCGCGCGCCTCCGCCGTCACGAGCGAGGTGATCGCGTCCTGCTCGGCGCTGTTGGCGCTGAACGCGCGCGCCAGCAGTCCGCTGATGGCCAGGAACAGAAGGACCCCGACGGCGATGGCGACGATATACCCGCGGCGCACCGCCCCGATGCTAAGGCGCGCGCGTCTACTCGCTCAGCTCGAGGAACCGCTCGACCGACGCCTCCTGGTGATCGAGCCGCTCGGCCAGCGCACGGGCGTGCTCGGCAGCGGCCTCCAGGAAGTCCTCCACACACCGCTCCGGGTCGTCGGCCAGCGGGTAGATCCGGGCCATGTCCTGCTGCGCGCAGGCGATACCCATCGGGGGCTTGCCGGCGGCGAGCGTGCGAGCGCTGCAGACGGGGGTCACGACGAGATGAGATTCGGGCGCGACCAGCGCCGTGGGCAGGAGCCGATGAGCCGGGAGCCGCACCGACAGCTCGATTGAGTGGTCGACGTTGACGTCCGAGCCCAGCAGCTCGCCGAGCGGCTCGCGCCACACGTCGAGCACGACGTCGGCACCGACAAGCGCGTCGCGGAAGGCGGTGGCCTGCTCGATGTAGAGCTGCTCCGCCTCGGCCCGATCGTCCGCGTCGGCCAGGTCGAGATCGCACGGGACGCGCAGCATCTCGCTCGCGGCGATCGTCGTGCCGGCTCCCCGGCTCCCCCGCGTCACGTACGTCTGAAGCGTTCCGAGGTCCCGTCGGCCGTGGAAGATGACCGTGACCGACTCACTGAGCGGCAGCCCGCCCACTTTCAGGGAGACCGCCACCGCCGCCGAGTCATCGAGGAGCGCCCGCCGCAGCAAGTCCTCCGCCGCGCTGTTTTCGTGCCTGGAGTCCTCGTCGAGCATCTCGGTTCCCTCCTGCTGTCTTCTCCTCGCTACCAGGGTTAACTTTTACTCCATCGCGCAGCTGTATCTGCCCGGTCCAGGAGGCCGCCATCCCGGGTAGGCTGCACCCACGATGAAGATTCTCTACAAGCCGTTCGCCATCATCGCCGGCCTGATCGGGGCTCAGATCGCGAAGGTCATCTTCCACGGCCTCTGGTCCCGGGTCGACGACCACGATCCACCCAGGCCCACGACGGCCGGCGCGAGCTTTGGAAAGGTGGTTGGCGCCGCGGCGCTGGAGGCCGCCACCATGGCCGGGGTCGGCGCGGCCGTCGACCGCGCGAGCGCACGGACGTTTCAGCATCTGACCGGCGTCTGGCCCGGAGATAAGCCGAAGCCGCAGGAAGACGAGTAGCGCCCGGCCGGGCCTGCGCCTCCGGGGGCGCCGCCGCTCGGAGCGCTAGGCGTCGTCGTCCCTCGAGTGTCCCGTCAGCCGCTGTTGCGAAGCACGAATCCGCGCGCGGCCAGCTCCGCCAGCGCGTCCTCGAATGCCCCGAAATCTCTTCGCAGCAGCGCATCGATCGGCTTCCCGTTCGGTCCGGCCGCCCGGACCCAGCGCCTGAGGACGGCCGGCCCGGCGCGCTCCGAGGCCTCATCGAGGAGGTCGAGCAGGATCGGCAACTCGCTGACGTGCTCGAGCTGTCCTGAGAGCAGCGTGAGCGGGTCGACGTCAAGGACGCGGCACAGCTCCTGCTCGCTCAACCCGAGCAGCTCCATCAGGCGGGCCGCACGAGTGCTCTGGACGCGGCGGCCGAGCTGCGGATCGTCCCGTTCGCCCATCCCGACGCCGCCGCTGCCGCCCCGGCGTCCGGGGCCCTAGAAGAGCTGGTTTTCGCCGCCGAACACGTCGCTCACGGATCCGTCCGTGAAGATCTGGCGAATCGAGGTCGTGAGCAGCTCCGCGCAGGAGAGCACGCGTACGTTGTCGGGGGCGCCTGGTGGGAGTGGGATCGTGTCCGTCACCACCACCTGCTCAAAGCCGGCGTCCGCCAGGTTCTCCCAGGCGTTGCCCGAGAAGTTCCCGTGCGTGGCGGCGGCGTAGACGCGGCGGGCGCCGGCGTCGTACACGGCCTGGGCGGCAGCCTTCAGCGTCCCGGCGGTGCCGATGATGTCGTCGACCAGCACCGCGGTCTTGCCCTTGACGTCACCGATCACGTAGCCGATCTCGGCGACCTGCTGCGCCGGGCGTTCCTTGTTGAGAATCGCCAGGTCCGCGCCGATCTGGGACGCGAAGCGCTTGTTCAGCTTCACCCGGCCGGCGTCCGGCGCGACGATCACCAGATCCTCGAGCCCGAGATCCGCGAAGTACTGCGTGAGCATGAACAGCGCGGTCATATGATCGCAGGGCTTCTGGAAGAAACCCTGGATCTGGCCCTGGTGCAGGTCCATCGTAAGGATCCGGTCGATTCCCGCCGCCTCGAGCATCCGTGCCACCAGGCGTGCGCTGATCGGCTCGCGAGGGGCGGACTTCTTGTCCTGGCGCGAGTACCCGTACCACGGCGTGACCGCGATCACTCGGTGCGCCGAGCCACCGACAGCGGCGTCGATCATCACCATGAGCTCCATCAGCGCGTCGTTGGCGCTGAGCCCGGTGTCGGGGTTGCTGCACGTCGGCTGGACGATGAAGACGTCGGCGCCGCGCACGGACTCCTCATAGCGGCAGTAGACCTCGCCATTGGCGAACGTCTTGAGGGTCACGCCGCCGAGTTCGACCCCGAGCTTCGCCGCGATCCTGGCGGCCAAACCAGGATTCGCCCGCCCCGAGAAGAGCATCAGCCGCTTGTTGTAGTCGTACTGCAACTCGGTCGAGGCTAGAGGCGTATCCAGCAGGCTCATGGAGCTTTCGAGTCTACGTGCGAATGGGGACGGATGGTGTTGTCTGCGCTGCCCGGTCGGGGTCGTGATCTCGCGATCTCGATCACCCGACCCGGCACCGTCCGGCAAATTGTTACTACTGGCCGGAGCGGTGCTGCTTATTCTCGCTCCGCCCATGCTCCCCGTCATGAGCCGAATCCCGCTCCTTGCGACGTTCCGTATACCCCTCGAGGTTCTGCTGGCGGGCACGGGCGATCCCGAGCGCGCCGGGCGGGACGTCCTTGGTGATCACCGATCCACCCCCCGTGTACGCGCCATCGCCGACGCTCACGGGCGCCACCAGCATCGTGTCGACGCCGACGAACACGCCCGCGCCGATATGCGTGCGGTGCTTGTTCTTGCCGTCGTAGTTGGCGGTGATAGTCCCGGCGCCGATGTTGGTGCCCTCGCCGATGTCGGTGTCGCCGATGTAGGACAGGTGGGGCACCTTCGCGCCCGCGCCGACGTCTGAGTTCTTGATCTCGACGAACGTGCCCGCCTTGGACCCGTCACGCAGCGTGGCGCCGGGCCGCAGGTAGGCGAACGGACCGACGCTGACCCCGTCGCCGACATCCGCCCCGGTCAGATAGGAGTGCACGACGCTCGAGCCCGAGCCGATCCGAGAGTCGATCAGCGTGCTGAGCGGCCCGATCCGGGCGCCCGAACCGATCTCGCTGGCGCCGTGCAGGCTCGTGAATGGAGCGATCACCGCGTCCTGGCCGATCCGGACGTCGACGTCGATCACCGTCGTGGCCGGATCGACGATCGTCACGCCGGCGAACATGTGCTGCTCGTGGATGCGGCGCTGCACGATCGCCCTCACCGCCGCCAGCTGAGTCCGGTCGTTGACCCCCAACTCGCTGTCATCGTCGATCTCGTACGCGCCGACGCTGCGCTCGTGAGCGCGCAGGATCGGCAGCACGTCGGGGAGGTAGAACTCGCCCTGGGCGTTGTGGCTACGGACCTCGTCGAGCGCGGCCAGTAGCGCCCCGCCCTCGAACGCGTAGATGCCGGTGCTGATCTCCCGGATGTGCAGCTCGGCCTCCGTGGCATCGCCGGGCGCCTTCGTCTCGACCACCTTCTCGACCGTCCCGTCCGGCGCCCGAATCACCCGTCCGTAGCCGCTTGGATCCTCCAGCACGGCGGTCGCGAGAGTGGCCACCGCGCCCGAGTGCCGGTGCGCCTCCACGAGCCCGGCGAGCGTCTCCGTCGTGATCAGCGGGTGATCGCCGTTGAGCACGATCACGGTGTCATTCGGATCGATCTGGCCAGCCGCCGCCTTGACCGCGTCGGCCGTACCGCGCGGCTCCTCCTGCACGGCTACCGTCACCTGGCCGGTCAGCGTCGCCTCGAGCGGTCGGTCGGGGCTCTCGACGACCACGACCTTCCCGGCCCCAGCCGCCCACGCCGCCGCCACCGACCACCCGATGATCGGCCGCCCGCACACCTGGTGCAGGAGCTTCGGGGTCGCAGAGCGCATGCGCGTGCCTTGCCCTGCGGCGAGGATGACGACGACCGGCGCGGCCACGTCAGGATCGTAGGGGATGATCGGGCTTCTGCGCGGTCGGACAACGAGCGTCGGAACGCGGCGAGCTCGTGGACCCGCCGCGGTCCTTGAAGCCTGGGACTCGAAGTGCCATCAAGCGACCCGTCTTCTGTGCTCTTCCCGCTCCTTCCATTCGGCCATCTCGCGCTGATACTCGTACCAGCGGATCCATTTCCTGACTGCCTTGTCCGAGACACCGTATTTCCGGCCTACCGCGACGAAGCTCGTCGCCCGCACGTCCGCCAGCAGCTGCTCGTATGGCGGGCGCTCTACCTTGCGGCGCTCGGGTCTCGGTTCTCGTGGACCCGGGTCGGTATAACGCGGAACCCGGGGCATCTCCGAACATATGTTCGCATCCATGGCGGACGGATCCTCTGCGGATGCGGATGCCGTGCACTGCTAGATTCGGCCCGTCCCAAGGCAGCTTTTGGGGGGTCGTCCAACTGGCAGTGACGCCGGGTTTTGGTCCCGGAGATCGGGGTTCGAGTCCCTGCCCCCCAGTTCGAACCCTTCGGGCGTTCCGAACTCGTCGCCCCGACGGAGACGAGGTCGATCTAGCCCGTCGTCGACTGACAGCCCGTCCCGGTAGTCGCGCTACCGGTCGTGCACAGCGTCTCGCGCGAGATGTGCCAGCCGGAATCCGAGATGTCGAATAGGTAGGGCGGCAGGATGTTCGCGAGCCGGTCGTCGTAGTTGTAGTTCTTGGCGTACCCGGATGCGACGCCGCCGGTCCCCGACACGGTGCCCACCGGCCCACGGAAGTACTGGGCGATCGCACCGTAGACGTTGAGGGTTCCTTCGGGGTTCCCGCAGCTCCAGTTATCGACGATAAACGAGTGGTTGAGCGCCAGGATGGCGGCATCGATCGTCGGGCTGGTCAGGTCGTTGCTGGAGCAGCCGTGCATCACTCGGACGAACTCGTTGGCCACGAGGCCCAGCGTGGCACCACCGGTCGGGTTGCCGTTGCTGTTGGAGGAGGTCGTGATGCTGCCGTCGATGATGACGTTGTTCTGCGAGGCGATCGTGACGGGGTAGGTGTAACTGCCCTGCACGTAGACATCGCCGGCACACCCTACGTACGCCGTGTTGCCCGAGTTCATCGTGTAGCTCACACTCCCCGGGTTGTAGGGGGACGCCGTGCAGCCCGAGGCGTTGTTGACGTAGATGATGGGCTGACTGGACAGATTCACCGTCTGCTGTGAGGAGCATGTAGATGCCGTGGCACACGTCACGACGTACGCGTACTGGCCGCTCAGCGTGATCGTGGTCGTCCCGTAGTAAACGTTGCCGTACTGCTGCGCGTCGGTGAGCAGCTCGGAGTTGTCGGAGGGCGTCGGGATCGGGGTGGCGTTGTAGACCGGTGTCCCAACGAAGTTGGCTTTCTGGCAGTTGTCCCCCGCGCAGATGTCCGCCGCCGCGTTACCCGGGGCGGAGCTCTCGATCTTGTCCGCCGCGCTGCGCCCGAAGGTGGGGGAGGCCCCGGAGTTGATCAGGTACTGATCGTCGGTGTAGGCCGGGCCGTTCATGACGTCCGCCGAGATCCAGTTGATGTTGCAGTTGGGGTCGCGGCTCTGACGGTAGAACACACCGCAGTCGCTGTACCCGGAGATTCCGTCGTCGACCGATTCGAAGTGCGTGTACCAGAGGAAGTCGAGCGGACTGTTCATGCGGAAGCTCGTGACGATCGATCGCGTCACCTGCGGGTTCGTCCCCGAGTAGCCGGTGAACACGAAGCGGATCGTCCCAGTCGTGTCGTCGACCAGCGCGTTGATCATGTTGCTGGTGCAGCCGGTGTTGCCGTTGGCCCAGATCGGCTGGAAGGAGTACTGCTCACCGTCGGAGGAGCCGGGAACCGTGGTCTGGGCCTGGGTGTCATTCGCGCACGTCTCCCAGTAGTTCGGGTTCTGGTTGAGCTGATAGAGATAAGCCTGCACGCCGGCCGACGCGGCGGAGTACGCGCGCTTCGACGCGAGGTTGTCCGAGCTGAGGTGAATCTCACCTTGGAGCGCGACCATGGTGGCGGCGGTCAAAAGGCTCGTGACCAGCAGCACGCCCAGGACGACCACCATCGTGAAGCCCTGTTCGGCGGCAAGACGCCTGTGTGCCCATCGGCGGACTGTGTTTGCTCGGTTCATGACTCTCAATCGCACGGGCTGAAGTCGCCGCCGTAGGAGGTGTTGTTGGCTGCTGGCGTGAGACGCAGCGTGACCGCGTCGGTGACGGTGTCATTCACGTTGTTCAGATTGGTGTTCTCGTTGTTCTGCCCCGCGGGTCCGACCACGATCGTGATAAGGACCTCGGCCGCGCTCGCCGCTTGCGTGGTGCTCAGCGTCTGGGTGCCGGTGACGAGCGGGTTGTAAACGGTCGTCGACGTGCCCGGGACAGGCGAGATCCCGTCGGGCAGGATCTCGTAGTTGTTCCCGCCGCCGTCCGTCCCGGGAGCCACCTGGTAGGCGAAGTACTGAAACGGCGCAATCGCGGTATTCGTGCTCGTGTTCGTCGACTGACCCACGTTCGTCAGCACCACCCTGCTGCTCTCGAGCGAGCCCCGGGTCCAGGTCGGGGTGCCGCCTGTCTCCTGCTCGCTGGCGGCGTAGCTGTTGTCGGTGAGCTTGCCGCCGCTGAAGTCGATCTCGTGCCAGATCGGGACCGGGCTGGCGGCGTTGCCCACCGAGCTCACGAAGATGAGGCTGGTGCCGCTGCTGCCGGACTGGATCGGCGTCTCGTTGTCGGCGAAGCAGGCCGAGTGCAGCTCGTTCTCGAGAGCCTCGAACGCCGGCTCGGCGCGAGCCGTCGCGTCGACCAGGCTGAAGGTGCGCGTGGTCTGGTGGAGGCTGACGTCGAGGATCGTCAGCGCTGCCATCAGCACGACGATCCCGCCGACCATCGCAACCAGCAGTTCGACGAGCGTGAACCCCTGCTCGGATCGGAGACCAACGAGCCGGCGCTTCATCAACACTTGCCCTTGGTCGACAGGTAGGTGAGGGGGACCGTGTAGCTGGTCGGCGTCGAAAAGCTGTCGGTGATGCTCGACCCGGGCGTGGCCTCGTAGTACGTCCCCCCGGACAGGTAGTCGAGGCAAACGGTGACGCTCCCGGTCTCCCCCGAGCCGCTTGCCGAGGATCCGCTCGTCTGACTGCTGGCGAACGGCATCCCGTACACGTACGAAGTCGAGGCGGGCAGCACCGGATTCGCGCCTGTCTGCGGCGCGCTCAGCGCCCACGTGTCCGTGCACGCGTTTCCGCTGCCCGCGGTGCTTTGGAAGGTCATCTTGACGTCGGTCGGGAAGATGGGCTTGACTGTCGAGCCAGCGGACGCCTTCCACGTCGCCGTCAGGTTAAGGGCCGGTTCCTGGATCGTCTGCGGGTTGCTCGACCCGGGCGTGACCGTGAACATGTCGATGCCGGCCGGCGGCTGCTCCTGTTGGCAGGTGCCGGCCCACACCTGGTAGTTGTTCGTGTAGCTGACTGGGTTCAGGGACGAGACGAACGGGAAGAGCCCGTTGCTCGAGGTCGTGCCCGACTTGGTCGTCGTCGAAATCGAGGACGCAGTCGACGGCGTGCCCGAACAGGCCGTTCCCGTCGACGTCGCACATCGATAGGTCGACATCGGAATTCCGGCGCCGCCGCTGCTGAACCACGAGAGGCCGTCCGCGTCGGTCGCGTATGGGAGCGAGCTGTAGGTGGTCGAGAAGCCCGCGGTGATGCCGCCGCCCTGTCCCATCTCCACCGGGTTGCCGTTCTGCGGCCACGCGAGTCCGGTGCTCGAAACGTTCGCGGTCGTGCTGAGCGGCGACGCGTTCCCGTTCGGGTCCACATACCCGATGTCGGTCTCGCTGACGGTGTAGGTACCTGACTCGATCGCCGAGAAGATCGCGCAGCCGTTCGAATCGGTCGTGCCCGCGTACGACGGGAGCCCGGACCCGCTGGCCGCGACCGCAACCCCCGGTAGGGGCTGGGTGGTCTGGTCATGGACCTCGGTGAGGATGCCTCCACCGGCGGGCGGCGAGATCACGCTCTCATCGGTGGCGAGCGTCTGGGTCGCGCCGGTGCTCGCGTTCGTCCAGGTGACGGTCGAGATCGTCTTGAAGTACGTGGCGTTCGCCCCGGCTTGCGACGTACAGGCTTGACCGCTGGTTCCGTTCAGGTACCAGGCCTGCGAGTTGATCGTGAACTTGCTGTTGTCGAGCGTCGCCGTGTAGGTCTGGTTCAGGTTGTCGAGCTGTTCAGACGACAGGCCTTTGAGGCGCTCCTGATCCTGCTGGGCGAGGTCCTGGGCCTCGGAGCGTCGGTGCTGGTCAGCGGAGAAATCGGTGTTCCCGATGAGCGCGCCGGCCACCGCGCCCGCGATCAGAGTGACCAGCAGGGCGCTGATCATCACCTCGATCAGGGTGAAGCCGCGCTGTGAAAGCGCGCGCCTGCGTGTCCGGTCGCCAAATCCTCTGTGCACAGACAAGGCATCGACCCGACCACCTCCGTGCTTGAGAGACCGGCCGGCCGGCCATCGCACGTTCGTCCCGGATTGAAAGTCGGTTGCTGAGAAGGTGGGTGGCCAGGCGGCGCGGAGCATGGTGGCGTCGAGACAGGGTTCGCACGCTGGTTCGAGCGGCCGCTGCCCCGCGCGCGCTACCTGAGGTGATCGGCGGGCGCAAACCCCGCCTTAGACGCCCTAAACGTGAATGGACAGATGGACGACGCGCCGCCGGCGCGCCCGCTCGCGAGCGCCGGTCCCCGCCGCCGACGCCCCGATCGCGGACCTAAGCCCGGCGGCGGAGAATCGTCGCCACGTCCGCCGGCAGCAGCGGGTCGACCAGCGCCGCCCGCACGTCGGCCGGCCGGTGAAGCGCCCGCTCGGCGCGCAGGATCCCCACCTCGAACCCGACGTCGCGGATCGCGGTCAGCGCGACCCCCATCACGTCATTGCGCCACGCGTGCTCGGGCAGGGCGAACAGCTCGGGCAGCGGCCGGGCGATACCAATCAGGTAGAGCCCGCCGTCGATGGCCGGGCCGAGCACGACGTCGCACCCCGACCCTAGATCCTCGAGAGCACCGGCGGCGTGCGCAACCCGGAAGCGCGGCAGGTCGGGCCACACGATCAACAAAGGACCGCCGCTGCGGGCCAGCACACGGGCCGAGGCGTCGGCCAGACGCCCGGCGATCCCCTCCCCATTCTGGGGAAACAGCACCGCATCGGCCCCGACCAGCGGGCGCAGCTCGGCGCCGGCATCGGGAGGCTCGTGCGCCACGTGCAGCGTCGCGCCCGACCCCACCGTGCGTGCCCACGCCGCGGTCTGCGCGATCAGCGCCGATTGGAGCTCCAGACAGCCTTCCCGGCCCAGCACCGGCTCGAGCGCCCGCCGCACCTCGCCGGGACGCGGCGCCCGCGCCATGATCAGGACAGCCGGCCCCTGGCCGCTCATTGCGGGGACCCTACCCCGGCGGTCAACCCCTCATTGGAAGGGTCGGCGCCGCCTGACGGCGGCGCCTTAGCGCGGGACCCGACCACCCTCGGCGCCGCGCTCGTTGGCGGGACCGCGCGGGGGCGCGATGCCCAGCACACGCATTGCCTTCAGCCCGAGCGACAGCTTCTCGCGACCGTCGGTCGAGGACACGTCCAGGCCGGTGAGCTCGCGCACCCGCTCGAACCGGTAGCGGACCGTGTGCCGGTGCGTGATCAACCGTGACGCCGTGGCGTTCACGTTCGCGTCGCACTCCAAGAATGTGGACAGCGTCCCGAGCAGGTCAGTCTCGTACTGCTCGTCGTAGGAGACCAACGGGCGCACCGTGTCGTCGTAGAACCGGCGCAGCTCGACCGGATCGGTCATGTAGGGCAACAGCAGCTGGTAGGTGCCGGTCTCCTCGTAGCCCAGCTCGACCCGCTCCGGCTCGCCCTCGACCACGTTCGCCGCCAGCAGCGCCTCGTTCCGTGCCCGCCCCAGATCGAGCGGGTCCTGGGTCCGCCGGCTGCGCCCGACCGCGAAGGCGAACCCGGGCAGGCCGGACTCGAGTTCGCGCAGCACGGCCGACACGACCCGCCGCCCCACTTCGCCGTCGCCGTCAGGTACGAGCACGGCGACTTCGCCGGCGATCTCCTGCCCGGTCGGCGCCGTGATCGCGCCGGGAGCGATCGAGCGCGACCCGCGCGCGGCCAGCGCCAGCATCCGGCGACGCCAGTCCTCCTCGCTCGGGTTGCGCGGGTGCGCGCGCACGATGACAACGGACCCGCCGCCGGCCAGATCGGTGCCGAGCTCCTTGCCTCGGGCGACGAGATCCTCGCGATTGCCAATGCGCCCCTCGAGGACGGCGCGCTGAAACGCGACCGCCGCCTCCTCTGAGGCGCGCTCGGGCGCTCGCACGCGCTCCACCTCGGAGGCGATCAATGTCGTCACGAGACGCAGGAGCGAACCGTCGACCGGACGGTCGGAGGTCCGCATCCGCAGTCGGCCCACGGTCGTCTCGGCGACCTTCAGCTCGATCGTCGTCACGTCCTCGGCATCGCGCATGAGGGACCGCTCGTCGGCCGGGGAGCGCGCCGCCACCGCCAGCACGGTCGCCGACCGGTCGATCAGGATCAGGCTCGTGTCGAGCGCCCGTGCGGCGGCACGGAGGATCGCCGGCAGCCCGGCGCCGCCTTCGACCGCATCGGTGATCGCCGCGAGCGCGGCAAGGTCGGGCGCGGCGGGGGCCGACTGCTCACGCGCGCGGTCAGCCAAGCGGCTCGATCCCGGCGCGAGTCAGGGCATTCAGAAAAGCCGCGGCCACTCGACCACGATCAGCGCGCCGAGCAGCACGCCGATTCCCACAAAGGCAGCAAGGACGTATACCGACAGCACCAGGACCGCCATCCGCTCGTGCACTCGCCGGTAGGCCGTGATCGTGGGGACGACCACCAGGGCACAAAACGCGGCCAAGCCGAGCACAGCACAGCTTGCGCCGACCAGGTAGGTGATGGATTGGTTGCTCACGAGCCTTGTGGGAATTGTGCCCGACGGAGCCGCGGACCACTCGCCGCGCGGATCGGGCGGCGACTAGCTTCCGCGCGGAGCCCCAAACTCCTGGCTCACCGGGGCCGCAGGGGTCGCCCCAGGGTACCGATCGGCCAGCGCGGCGGCCGCGCCCTCCGCTGTGGCACCGGCTTCCGGACCAATGCATAAGCCGAGCACCGTCGGACCCGAGCCGGACACCATCGAGTGGGTGGCGCCGGCATCGAGGACTGCGTCGAGGGCGTCAGCGATCTCGGAGCGAAGCGACACGGCCGCTCGCTCGAGGTCGTTGGCAATGAGCGCTGGTGCGAGCGTCACCCCCGCCCGGCGTATCTCGTCGAGGAACGCCGACAGCTCATCGGCGGACCGCGCCAGGCGCATCCGGTCGAACTCGCGATACACGTCGGCCGTGGACAGCGCGAAGGCCTGCGGCACGATCACGAACGCGTGCGGCACGAGCTGTCCTGGGACGCGCTCGAGCGCTTCTCCAGCCCCTGTCCCAATCGCCACACCGGGGACGACCTGGCTCGGCACGTCGGCGCCGAGCGTCGCCGCGACCCGGTCAATCACGCCCGACGGAACGGGAGCCAGCGCCGGAGCGATTCGTAGCACCGCGGCTGCATCGGCCGAGCCACCGCCCATCCCCCCGGCGACCGGAATCCGCTTCTCGATCGTCACCCGCACCGGCGGTGCATCCCAGCCACCCGCCCGCAACCCCGCCAGCGCCATGCTCACGATATTCGGCGCGTCGATCTCCGGACAAATCACCTCGTCCGACGGCCCCTCGACCGGCGCCACCGTCACCTCATCGGCGAGGGACACCGGCTCGAACACAGTTACCAACTCGTGGCGTCCGTCCTCGCGCCGCGGCCCGACGAACAGACCCAGGTTGACCTTCCCCGGCGCGCGGGCGACGACCTTCACGAACCGTCCAGCCTCGCCGCGAGTTCCCGGAACTCCTCGGGCGACAGCCGCTCGGCGCGCTCGTCCGGCGGATGACCCATCGACACGAGCGCCGCTCGCGCCCGCTCGCGCACGCCCGGCGAGGCGTCCGGAGCCAGCGCCAGCGAACCGGCCAGCGCCTTGCGCCGATGCGCGAACGCATCGCGAACGAGCGATCGAACCGCCGGCTCCACACCGGGCCTCCCCTCCCGCCGGCGGAGACCCACCAGCACCGAGTCGACGCGCGGCACCGGCCGGAACACGGTCCGCGCCACGGGGCGCAAAACCCGCACCTCACACGCCAGCTGAGCGAGCACCGACGGCACCCCGTAGGCCGGATCGCCGGACGCCGCGGCGAGCCGCTCGCCGACCTCGCGCTGGACCATCACCACCCACTCGCGCACGCTGGGCAGCTCCTCGATCGTCCGCAGGATCACGGTGGCCGCGATCGAGTAAGGCAGGTTGGCCACCACCGCGGTCGGCGCCGGGTCCAAGGCCGGAAGATCGAGCGCGAGCGCATCGACCATCCAGAGCGTCACGTTCGTGAATCCGGAGAGGACGTCCCTCAACCCCTCCTCCAAGTGCCGGTCGAGTTCGACGACGTGTAGGTGCGCGACCGATGCAGCCAGACGCTCAGACAGCACTCCCTCCCCGCCACCGATCTCCAGCACGACATCGTCAGGCTCGAGCGCGGCCAGCCGCTCGATCACGCCCAGGATGTTCCGGTCGACCAGGAAGTTCTGGCCTAGCCTGACCACCCGAACACCTCGGCGGCGCTCGCCTCGACCGCCGCGTCGAGCTCCTCGTACGGCACGCGGCGCTCGACGGCCAGCGCCCGCGCGGTGTCGGCGACGTACGCCGGCTGGTTCGGCTTGCCGCGCACGACTTGCGGCGCCAGGTACGGCGCATCGGTCTCGACCAGCAGCCGCGCCGCCGGGACCCGAATGGCGGCGACCCGCAAGTCAGCGGCCTTCGGGAAGGTCACGTTGCCCGCGAACGAGATCCACCAGTCATCGTGCGCGAGGCACTCCTCGATCCGCTCGGGCATCGAGAAGCAGTGCAGGATCACGCGGACCCCGCCCGCCAGATCGGAAAGCATCGACAGCGTGTCGTCCTCGGCCGCGCGCGTGTGGATAATGAGCGGCTTTCCGACCGACCGCGCCAACTCGATCTGGGCCGTGAAGGCCCGCTTCTGATCCGCCTCTGGCGCATAGTCGCGGTAGTAATCGAGGCCGGTCTCACCGATGGCCACGCACCGCGGATGTGCCGCCAGCGCCGCCAGCTCGGCCAGGTCGGCGTCGTCGAATCCGGTGGCCGCGTTCGGATGACGCCCGACGGCCGCGTACACCTGAGGGAAATCCTCGGCAGCCGCCAGCGCCGCCCGGCACGAGGCCCCGTCCGTCCCCACGGTGACGATCCGCGTGACCCCGGCCTCGACGGCCGTGGCCACCAGCTCGGAATCAGGCGGCTCGCACAGGTCCAGGTGCGTGTGGGAATCAATCACCGCTTGGGGAACAGCGGCTCGAGCGCCTGGACCGGCAGCCCGCTCCCGCGCTCACCGAACAGCGCCCGGTCGTAACTCACCTCGGGAGAGCCGAGCGCCAGCAGCAGCTTCTCGACGCTGGCCGGCATGTACGGATGCAGGAGCACGCTCACGACCCGCACGCCCTCGGCGAGCGACGCCAGCGTCTCGTCGAGCGCGGCCGCCGCCTCGAGGTCACGTGCCAGCTGCCACGGCGCCCGCTCCTCGACGTAGCGGTTCAGGCGACGCACCCGCTCCCAGATGAGGTCGAGCGCGCGCGTGGGCTCGGCCCGATCGAGCACCACCGACACCTCGGCGGGCAGGACCTCGAAGTCCCTCGCCAGCTCGGGGTCGGTCGCGGCCGCGGGGATCACGCCGTCGCGGTAGCGCTGGATCATGGCGATCGTTCGGCTCGCCAGGTTTCCGTATTCGTTCGCCAGCTCGGCCTCGTACCGCGCCCGCACCGCGTCGAGACCGACGCTCCCGTCAGCGCCGAAGGAAACGTCGCGCATCAGATAGAACCGCAGTGCGTCCGTCCCGTACAGCTCCATCACCTCGAACGGGTCGAGCACGTTGCCCAGCGACTTGCTCATCTTGCGCCCGTCGGAGCCGAGCAGGAACCCGTGCACGAACACGTGGTGCGGCACTGGCAGGTCCGCGGCCATCAGCATCGCCGGCCAGAAGACCGTGTGGAACTTGAGGATGTCCTTGCCGATCACGTGGTAGGTGGCCGGCCAGAAGCGGTCGGTCAGGTCCTCACCCGGCCGGGCATACCCCAGCGCGGTGTAGTAGTTCAGAAGCGCGTCGAACCAGACATAGAAGACGTGCTCGTGGTCCCAGGGGACGATCACGCCCCACTTCAGCCGCTTGCGGGACAACGAGATGTCTTGGAGGCCCGACTGTATGAACGAGCGCGCCTCGTTGTAGTGATGCCGGGGCATGACGAAGTCGGACTGCTCGGCGTAGAGCCGCTCCAACGGCTCCTGGAACGCTGAGAGCTTGAAGAACCAGTTCTCCTCGCTGTGTCGCTCGAGCGGGATCTCATGGATCGGACAGCGGTTGCCCTCGAGGATCTCGTTCTCGACCTTGAAGTCCGCGCACCGCGGGCAGTACCACCCCTCGTAGATCCCCTTGTACGTGTAGCCGTTGTCGTGTACGACCTGCATGACCTCCTGTACCCGCCGCATGTGCTCGGGATCGGTGGTCCGAATGAAGAAGTCGTTTGACGCCTCGAGCTGGGGCGCGAGCGCCTTGAACTTCTCGGCGTTCAGATCGGCCAGCTGCTTGGGCTCGAGGCCCTGCGCGGCCGCGGCGTCCGCCACCGGCTCGCCGTGCTCATCGGTGCCGGTCAGGAAGAACACGTCCTCGCCCCGCTGGCGCTTATGCCGCGCGAGCACGTCGCAGGCAATCGTCGTGTACGCGTGCCCCAGGTGGGGCTGGGCGTTGACGTAGTAGATCGGGGTGGTGATGTAGAAGGACATCGCTACAAGGTGACTTTATTGGGGCTGCGCTTCGCGCAGCGTCCATGGGAAATCCGGCGGGCCGGTCCGTTACGAAGCGCACACGCAGATGCGCCGGATTTGGCGGTCCCTACCCTGCGGTCAGGGCGCGATACAGCCGGTTCGCTGGGACACCCGTGAGCTCGGACACGACCGACGCGGCCGGGCGCGGCTTGGCGCCGGCCTCGACGAGCCGCTTGAGCGCATCCAACGCGGGCCCGATCTCGTCCACCACCGACGGCGCGCCACCGACCACGAGCGCGACCTCGCCGCGCGGAGCGTCCTCCGCGTACCGCGCCGCCAGCTCGCCGGCGGTGCCGCGCACCACCTCCTCGTGGATCTTGGTCAGCTCGCGCGCGACCGCGACTGGGCGCTCGGGATCGAGCTCGGCTAGGACCTTGAGCGAGGCGGCGACGCGCTTCGGCGACTCGAACGCCACCAGCGTCTCCGGCGACGCGAAGACCTGCTCGAGCGCGGACCGCTTGCGCGGCAGGAACCCGGCGAACCGCCAGCGGTCGGCCGGCAGCGCGCTGGCCACGAGCGCGGCGAGGGCGGCGGACGGCCCGGGCAGCACCTCGACGGCCAGGCCAGCGGCGACGCACGCCTGCACCAAGACAAACCCCGGATCGGACACGAGCGGCGTCCCGGCATCTGAAACCAAAGCCACCACCGCGCCGTCCCGCATCTTCGCCACCAGCTCGTTCGCGCGCTGCCGCTCGTTGTGCTCGTGGTAGCTGACGAGCTTCCCACCGACCCCGTAGCGGTCGAGCAGCACGCGCGTGCGCCGGGTGTCCTCGCAGGCCACGATGTCGGCCTCCCGCAGCGCGGCCAGGACCCGCAGGGTCACATCCTCGAGGTTGCCAATCGGGGTCGGGCAGACGACGAGGCGGCCGGCGCTCACCGAGGCGCTCATGGTCGCTCCTCGAGCCCGTCGAAGGCGAGGGCGGCGGCGCCGATCATCCCCGCCTCGACGCCGAACGCCGCGGGCACGATCTGCACGATGTCACGCGAGGGCGGCAGCGCCCGCCGCAACATCTCGGCCCGGGCGGAGATCAGCAGCCGCTCGCCGGCGCCGATCACGCCGCCGCCGATGACCACCACCTCGGGGTTGAAGATGTTCACGAAGCTGGCAATCGCCACGCCAAGCCGGGTGCCGATCAGCTCGATCACGTCGATCGCCGCGGCGTCCCCGTCGTGGGCGAGTTCCGAGACCAGCGGGCCCTGGAGCTCGCGCCCGGCGGCCAACGCTCGGCCCAGGCCCGAGTTCGGGCGCTCGCGGGCGATCCGCAGCGCCTCGCGCGCCAGCGCGGTACCCGACGCGAGCGACTCGAAGCACCCGTGGTTGGGACAGTTGCCCTGGCACGGGGGCCCGTTCATGTCGATCACCATATGACCGAGCTCGGCGCCGGCGCCGACTGCCCCGCGGTAGAGGCGCCCGCCGAGGATCAACCCACCCCCGATCCCCGTCCCGAGCGTGATCAGCACGGCCTCGTTGCACCCTCGGGCTGCGCCCGCGCGGTGCTCGGCGAGCGCTGCGAGGTTGGCGTCGTTGTCAACGAACACCGGCAATCCCAGCCGCTCGGTCATCACGTCGCCGAACTGGATGTTCTTGAGCGGGAGGTTGACCGCGATTACCGCATTTCCGGTGCGCTGGTCGATCAGCGACGGAATGCCAAACCCGACCGCGTCGATCTCCCCGCCGGCGCCGTAGCGGGTCTCTTCGACGGCGTCGACGACCACGTCGAGCAGGTATGACGGGTCGAGACGGTTGATGCTGCGCTGCACGCGGTGATGCACCGAGAGCCCGGAATCGACCGCGCCGGCCAGCAGTTTCGTACCGCCCATGTCGACGCCAATCGTGCGCCGGCCCGGCATGCCGTCACTATATGGGGAGATGCCGAACGATCTGGGACAGCCTCCGTACAAGGTGTATCGCGCCGGTCCGCGGGGCCTGAAGGCCCGTCTGCGCGGCGAGGAGGAAGAGCTCAGAGTCGATCCGTCCGGCCCGGACGGGCCCGATTACCGCCGCTATCGGGCCGGCGGGGACCGCCGCAGGCCCTCCGGCCGTCGAATCTCCTGGAAGCGGGTGGTACTCGGCCTGGTCGCCCTGGTGATCGGCTGGCTGCTGCTCTCGTTCGTGCTGTTCATGATCAGCGCCTCGAGCCAGTCCAACCCGGCGATCCTGGCCCCGGCAAAGGCCCAGCTGAGCTCAGGCGGACCGATGCTGACCTCGGCCAACACTGTCCTGATCCTCGGCCTGGACAACCGGCCGACGAGCGGCGTCGACTCCAAGGAGGGCGGCGGCGCCAACACCAACGAGGCTGACGCCAACACCGACACGATCATGCTGTGGCGCATCGGGGGCGGGGTCTCGCGCCGGCTGTCGATCCCACGGGACACGCTGGTCAACATCCCCGGGCACGGCGAGGAGAAGATCAACGCGGCCTGGGCTCAGGGCGGACCCGGGCTGGCCCTGCAGGTGATCAAGCAGTTCACCGGCCTTCAGATCAACCACGTCATCGTGATCGACCTGGGCAACTTCCCCAAGTTCATCGACGACATCGGCGGCGTCACGGTCAAGACCGGGAAGATCTGCTCGAGCATCTCCGGCGGCGCCGCAGACGGCGGCTTCACGCTCAATCTCAATCCGGGCGTCCACCACCTCAACGGCGAACAGGCGATGGTCCTGGCGCGCACGCGCGAAAACACCTGCAACGCGGGCAGCAACGACCTGACCCGCGAGGCGGCCCAGCAGGAGATCCTCAACTCGATCAAGTCCCAGCTGCTGAGCTTGCACACGTTCTTCCACCTGCCCTGGGCGGCGTGGGACGCGCCCGGCGTGCTCCAGACCGACATGGGCGGCCTGACGCTGATGCAGATGTTCGTGGCCTCGGAGATCGGCGGGCTCGGCGCCGCCCAGCCTCCTGTCCGAGACGGGCAGCACCTACAACGGCGAGGACGTCCTGATCCCGAACCAGGCCAACGTCCACGCTCAGGTCGCCAAGCTTCTCAACGGCTAGGGCGCGGAAAGTCGGGTCGGCGGACGATAAATCGGCCGCTACCCTGGGTTGTCACGTCCGATTACTGACGACTCGACCCCGGGGGCTTGAGATTTTCGTCGAAATGCCGATAGGGGCAGTGTGAGTTTCGTGCTGCCACGGTGTCTCCGGTTGGTCGCCGCATCGAACAAGCGTCCAGCCGGTAGCCAATGAAGCGGCCGCTCAGCTACTTAGGCCGCCATCCAAGACTGTCCGCGGGCATCGCGGCGATCTTTCTGGCTGCCGTCGTGACGTTCGCGGTGCGTTCGGCCAGCCCCACGCAAGGTCCGGTCCACCCGTCCGCCGCGGCGGGCATCGCACTGGCCTCGGCCACGACCGGTTCCGCGTCCGGCCCGCACAGCGTCTTCGCCGCCCTGACCCGGCGCGAGCGTCGCGCCGTGGCCACGACGACGGCGGCGAGACGACCGGCCGATCGGGCGGCCATGGCATCGCGGCGCAGCCGACGACCTCGGCGGCACTTTCGCAATCGCTTCAGCAGGCCACCGGCCTCACCCCATCGCAGGTGACGAGCCGGAACGTCTGCGGGTCGGCCCCGGCGCGGGCAGGCCAGGTGCGCGGCCGAGGCGCTCGTGCTGCGCTCGAACGGTACCCCCGTGCGGCCGAGAGTCCGCCCTGAGGCCACCCTCGGGCGCGTCCATCCGACCCGCCGATCCGCGACCGCCAAGAGCGCGGCTCCCGGCTCTCCGACCGCGACGCCGGCGACCGGCCAGCCGACTTCAATGACGCCGCCGACGCCCGACACGCCCGCTTATCTCCAGCAGGCCTACGACCTCTCCTATCTCTCCCAGACCGGCGGCACCGGTGACACGGTGGCGATCATCGACGCCTATGACGATCCCACCGCGCTGTCCGACCTGAACCTCTTCCGCTCGACCTACGGGCTCGGGCAATGCTCGACTGGCTGCTTCACCAAGGTCAACGAATCGGGCAACGCCTCGCCCCTCCCGCCAGCCTCGAGCGACTGGGAAACCGAGATCTCGCTCGACCTGGACACGGTCTCTGCGATCTGTCCCAACTGCCACATCCTGCTTGTCGAGGCTCAGAGCTCGAGCGCAAATGACCTCGAGACGGCGATGCAGACCGCCGCCCGGCTGCACGCCAATCAGATCTCGGACAGCTGGACGTTGACCTCGGCCACGGCGCCGCAGCCGAGCTTCGTACCTTCTGGGATCCCTACCGTCGCCGCGACGGGTGACCAGGGTTACGTGCAGGGTTCCGACAACTATCCCGCGGGAATGCCGGGCGTCACCGCCGCCGGAGGTACATCGCTTGCGCCGGCCGCGACGTCCGTCGCCCGCGGCTTCAGCGAGAGCGCGTGGTCGGGGGGTGGCTCGGACTGTGACGCAGCGGAACCAAAGCTCAGCTACCAGCCGAGCGGGGGCTGCTCGCACCGCGCCTACGCCGACCTGTCGGCCGACGCCGACCCGAACACCGGGTTGGAGGTCGTCGAGAACGGCAACTGGGGGGTGGTCGGCGGAACGAGCCTCGCCACGCCGCTGATCGCCGCGTACTACGCGATCACCGGCATCGATGACACCGCCAGCAGCACGAGCGCAAAGTGGGCCTACACCACGCCCGACAGCGCGCTGCTCAACGACATCACCTCCGGCTCCAACGGCACCTGCAGCGCCAACATTACCTACATCTGCACGGCCGGCACCGGCTACGACGGGCCAACCGGCATGGGCTCGATTTCCGGTGACGTGATCGCCGGCGCCCCAGGCATCGGGGGGCCCCCGATCAGGCCGCAGAACACGTCCGCCACGACCGGCGGGAGCAACCCGAACAGCTACACCGTGTCTACCCGGTCCGACGGCGCCACGATCACGGGCGGGATCTATCCGAACGGGCTCGACACGACCTGGTGGATCCAGTACTGGCCGGCGAACGGGAGCGGCAGCGTCCAGCAGACTCCGGCCTCCGATATCGGGTCGGGCACTTCGCCGGTCATGGTGACCGGGTATCCCACGCACCTCGCTTCCAGCACGACGTATGACTACGAGCTGGTGGCCCAGAACAGCGACGGCACCACCGACGGATACACGTATAGCTTCACCACCGGAAGCCAGTCCACCACCGCGCCCGTCGCGGCCTTCACGTCCTCGCCCGCGGCTGCCACGCCTGGCTCGTCGGTCAGCTTTCAACGCGAGCGGCTCTACCGACTCGAGCGCGTCGATCGAGGACTACAACTGGGACTTCGGCGACGGCACCACCGGCCGACAGCCATGGCACCCCGACCGACACCCACAGCTACACCAAACCGGGCACCTACAACGTCACGCTGATCGTCACCAACAACATCGAGGAGAGCGAGACGATCACCCAGACCGTCACGGTCGACTCGACTCCGACCGCGTCCTTCAATGTCCCCACGCAGCCCACGCCCGGGACGTGCGACCACCTTCGATGCGAGCGGCTCGACCGACTCGGTCGGCACGATCACCAACTACAGCTGGAACTTCGGCGACGGCAACACCGATCCGACCGAGAGCACCCCGACCGACACCCATACCTACGCGACGCGCGGCCACTATACGGTCACGTTGACGGTCACCAACGACGCCGGCCAGACCGCGACGTTCCACCAGACGATCACCGTCGACGACCCGCCCATCGGTCAGCATCAGCCCCACCGTGGCTGTGACCACCCCCGGCTCGACCGTGAGCTTCAACGGAACCGCCACCGCCCCCGACTCGGGCGGCTCGATCACCGGCTTGAGCTGGAACTTCGGCGACCCCAGCAGCGCCAACAACACGTCGACCGCCGCGAACCCGAGCCACACCTTCGCGAACGCAGGCACCTACACCGTGACCCTGACGGCCACCGACGATCTCGGCGTGAGCACCCAGGCAAACGGCAACGGTCAAGGTCGACGCGCCCCCGACGGCCTCGTTCAGCGCCACCGGCACCACCGCGAGCCCCGCCAGCCCCGGGACAGCGGTCAGCTTCAACGCGAGCGCATCGAGCGACTCGTCGGGACGATCACCGATTACAGCTGGAACTTCGGCGACGGGAGCCCGGCCGACGATACCGGCGCCACTCCGACCGTCAGCTATACCTACGCCGCGCGCGGGAACTACACCGTCACGCTGACCGTCACCAACGACGACGGCCAGACGGCGCAGGCGATGCAGACGGTCACGGTCGACGACCCGCCGACCGTCAGCGTGACCCCGTCCGCGACTATCTCCACACCCGGCTCGCCTCTTAGCTTCACCCCGACCGCCGCCAGCCCGGACGCCGGCGCCGGGGGCTCGATCACCACCTACAACTGGAGCTTCGGCGACGGCACTACGCTCAGCAACCCGACGGGCACCGTTCCCAGCCACACCTATGCCTCGCCCGGGGCCTACACCGTCACCCTGACCGTCATCGACGATCTCGGCGTCAGCAGCAGCGCCTCGACCACGATCACCGTCGACGCGGTTCCCACGGTCACCTTCACGGCGTCGGCGAATCCCGTCACCGCGGGCTCGACGGTCGCCTTCAACGCCGGTGGCTCGAGCGATGCATACGGCACGATCACGAGCTACAGCTGGAACTTCGGCGACGGCACCACGGCCACCGGCGTAACCGCCAGTCACGCCTACGCGAGCCCGGGAACGTACTCGGTGAGCCTGACCGTCACCAACGACGCGGGCCAGAGCGCCACCCAGACCGGAACGATCACGGTGAACAGCCCCGCGAGCCCGACCCCGCCAACCACGAGCACGACCACGACAACGACGAGCCCCACCCCGGCTCCCGTTCCGACCCCCACGCCGCTGACCGCCAGCCTGACCGGGCCTAGGAAGCAGAAGCTCTCCCCCGCGCTGGCGCACGGCGTGAAGGTCAGCCTCGCGGTGAACCAGAGCAGCAAGGCCATCTTCCAGGTCACGTTACCGGTGCTCCAGAGCAGGCTGGCCCACGGCCGCCGGAGCAAGAACTCTTCGATCGCTCTCCTGCAGACCGGGACTCAGACGCTCGGGGCTGGAACGCACGCCATCACGCTCAAGCTCTCCCGCGCCGCCGCCCGCGAGCTGGCCAGCTCCGGCCCGCTCGTGCTGACCGTGAAGCTGACGCTGACCGGGGCGAGCGGCTCCACGCTCACCCGGTCGGTGAAGATCACCCTCGCGCGCTAATCCGAGGACGAAGACTTAGAAGTGCTGGTGCTCTTGCTCTCGGACTTCTTCGAGTCCGAGCCCTTCGAGTCTGAGCCCTTCGAGTCCGAGCCCTTCGAGTCCGAGCTCGATGACCCGGAATCCGACGACGAGGATGACTTCGACTCCGAGGAGCCCTCGCCCTTGTGGCCGTCGGAGCTCTCGCGGTTGCGCTTGCGCGTCCCGTAGTCGGTGTTGTAGAAGCCCGACCCCTTGAAATGCACCGCCGGCGCGTGCAACACCCGCGCGACCGGCGCAGCGCACGTCTCGCACGTCTGCACCGGGTCGTCGCTCATGCGCTGCATGACCTCGAAGGTGTGTCCCTGCTCGCACCTGTACTCGTAGATCGGCATCGCTTTACGAAGTATAGTCTCGGCGCTTGGCACTCTCAAGCGGAGAGTGCCAAAACGGGGTCCGGGATACCATCCAGTGCCCCGTGCCGGACGATTCAGGAGTCACCTCAAACGATGCCGTGACCATGGACAAGATCGTGTCGCTGTCCAAGCGGCGCGGATTTGTTTTCCCGAGCAGCGAGATCTATGGCGGGCTGGGCTCGAGCTACGACTACGGCCACTACGGCGTGCTGCTCAAGAACAACGTCAAGAACCAGTGGTGGCGGTCGATGCTCCAGGAGCGCGACGACGTGGTCGCATTGGACTCGGCCATCATCCAGCACCCGCGGACGTGGGAGGCGAGCGGACACCTGGCCGGATTCACCGATCCGCTGGTCGACTGCCGCACGTGCAAGCTCCGCTTCCGCGCGGACCATCTCGACCAGTCCGCGTGCGGGCGCAAGCCCTCCAAGCACCCCGGAGAGACGCCCGAGTGCGACCTGACCGAGGCCCGTGACTTCAATCTGATGTTCGAGACGACCGTGGGGCCGATCAAGGAGGAGGGCTCGACCGTCTACCTGCGCCCCGAGACGGCTCAGGGGATCTTCCTCAACTTCAAGAACTACCTGCAGTTCTCCCGCAAGAAGCCGCCGTTCGGGATCGCCCAGATCGGCAAGAGCTTCCGCAACGAGATCACCCCGGGGAACTTCATCTTCCGCACGCGCGAGTTCGAGCAGATGGAGATGGAGTTCTTCGTCGCACCGCCCGAGGCCCAGCAGTGGCACCAGCACTGGCTCGTCGAGCGGATGAACTGGTACACGCACCTGGGGATCCGCCCCGACCACCTGCGCCTCCGGGCTCATGACACGGACGAGCTGTCGCATTACTCGAGTGCCACCAGCGACGTCGAATACCTGTTCCCGATCGGTTGGTCGGAGCTCGAGGGAATTGCCAACCGGGGTGACTTCGACCTGACCCAGCACGCCAAGTTCTCGGGGCAGAAGCTCGAGTACGTTGACACCGCCACCGGCGAGCGCTACGTCCCCCACGTGATCGAGCCGGCGGCCGGCGCCGACCGGGCGCTGCTGGCTTTCCTGATCGACGCCTATGACGAGGACGAGATCGACGGCGAGCGCCGAACGGTGCTGAGGCTGCACCCGCTACTGGCTCCGGTCAAGGTCGCAGTGCTGCCGCTCGTGCGTAAGGACGGCCAGCCCGAGCTCGCGACCGAGGTCTACCGCGACCTGCGCGAACGCGTCCAGGCCGAATACGACGAGGGGGGCGCGATCGGCCGGCGCTACCGCCGCCAGGACGAGATCGGCACCCCGTGGGCGGTGACGATCGACCATCAGTCGCTCGAGGATCGGACCGTCACGCTGCGCGACCGCGACAGCCTGACCCAGGTCCGGGTCTCGATTGAGGACCTGGGCGAGGAGATCGAGAACCGGCTCCGGCACCCTTGGCGGTCGCCTAAGCTCGACTGACGTGCCCGGGACGATCGCTGCCGACCAGGTCTCCTACGCCGATCTCTACGCCCGCTGGGAGCACGGCAACTGGCGCGCCACCGAGATCGACTTCTCGACCGACCGCGAGCAGTGGGAGAGCCGGTTCAGCGACATCGACCGTCGCAGCGCGCTATGGACCTACTCGCTGTTCTTCCACGGCGAGGACTCGGTGACCGACAACCTCTCGCCGTTCATCGACGCCGCCCCGCGCGAGGAGCAGAAGTACTTTCTCGCCACGCAGCAGGTCGACGAGGCCAGGCACGCCGTCCTGTTCGCGCGCTTCATGCGCGAGGTGGCGGGCGCCGGCGCCGACGTCGGCTCATCGCTCGAGCAGACCCGGCCGAAGCTCACCTGGGGCTTTCGGAAGGTGTTCGAGCGCCTGGACCGGATGGGAGACGAACTGCGCAAGGATCGCTCGAAGCCCAGGCTCGCCCAGGCGATCACGCTCTACCACGTCGTGATCGAGGCGTCGCTCGCCCAGCCTGGACAGCACTTCATCGAGGAGGGCCTGGGCAAGCGCGACCTGTTGCCGGGGCTACGAGAGGGCATCGGCCACGTCGCACGTGACGAACAGCGGCACATCGGCTTCGGGGTCAAGATGATCGCCGACCTGGTCCGCGAGGATCCCGACTGCGAGCCGGCCGTCGCGGAATTGCTGCGCGAGGTGCTGCCGTTCACCACCGCGGTGTTCGTGCCGCCTGGCTGGGACGAGCGCTACGTGACCAGCTTCGGCTTCACGCTCGAGGACATCTTCGCCCAGGGCGCCGAGTCGATGGAGGCGCGCCTGCGCGCCGCCGGGCTCGACCCGACCAAGATGCGGCTCGGCCTGCCTTTCGACCTGCCGCCGATCGAGCGGGCGCGGCGGGGGCTGACCCTGCTGCGGGCCGGCTATCTGGGCGAGCCGAGCGGCGCCATTACGCCGAACCCGGAGGCCACCGCGATGCTGTTCGACGGCCTACGGCGCACGATCGACGCCTCGGCCGCCCCGGGCGCCACGATCGAATGGGACTTCAGCGACGCCGAGCCGTGGCACATGCGGATCGACAACGGCGGCACGTCGGTCGTGCAGGGTCGCGCCGTGGATCCCGACCTCACCTTCCGCTGCCGTCTGACCGACTGGGTGGACATCGCGGCCGGGCGCACCGAGCCCTGGCGAGCACTGCTCCAGCGCAAGGTACGCCCGACCGGCAGCCTGCGGATGCTGCTCCGCACGCCCAAGCTGTTCGGGTAGCCGCGGCGCGCGGGTCAGCGCAGCGACGCGGCGACCGCGTCGAGGAGCGCCATCGCTTCCTGGAGGCCGTCCTCCATGCCCGAGTTGATGTGGGCGTCGCGGTTCGCCTGGCTCGAGTGCTGCACGAGGATCGAGAGCGTGGTCCGCCCATCGACCTCAGTGAACGTCGTCGTATCGACGGCGGGCGCGTCGGGCATGCCCTCGAACACCTCGGTCGAGACGATCCGCTCGTCGGGGACGATCTCACGGTACTCGCCGTGGAAGGCGACCTCGAACTCGCCGTGCGCCGTCATCACGTATCGCCAGCTCCCGCCGACCCGCAGGTCGATCTCGCAGAGCGTCATCTCACCGCGGTTGGCGTGCCACCAGCGCTGGACTAGCTCCGGCGTCGTGTACGCCTTGAACACCAGATGCTTGGGCGCATCGAACTCGCGCGTGATGAGGATCTGCTCATCGCTCGGGAGCGTCACCGCCGCCCGGTTATTACTCGTCACCGCCATCTCCTTGCTCCTTACGTTTGAGGTCGTCGAGGACGACATCGATCTGATCGAACCGCTCTGACCACAGGCGCTCGTAGCCTGAGACCCAGTCGTGGATCGGCTTGAGCGCGGGGCCGTTCAGGCGGTAGAGCCGCTGACGTCCCGCGTCGCGCACGTCGACGACTCCCACCTCTCGCAGCACGCGCAGGTGCTTCGACACCTGCGGCTGGCCGATGCCGAGCAACCGCACGAGGTCGTTCACCGCGCGCTCGCCACCCGAGAGGGCGTCCAGGATCGCCCGCCGGCGAGGTTCGGCCACCGCGTTGAACGCATCGGTTGTGGTTGCTGCCCGTGCCACGTTCGCGATCATATACCCATATGGATATATGTCAAGGGTGCATAATCGGACTCGCCCCCCCGTAGTTCGCGTCGCCAGGAGGTTTGTCTCTGCCCGACGAGCAGCAAGCGCTGGTGCTCAACGCGCTGCGTAGCGCCGCAGGCACGCCGGTCAGCTTCTCCGAGCTGCGGGCGGCGGGCGTGGAGTTCCCGGCCAGCATCGTGTCCGAGCTGGAGCTGTCGGGCATCGCCATCCAGCGCTGCCGGGTTGCTGGAGGTCGCGAGCCCGGGGTCCGCCTGGTCACGATCGCCGAGCCCCCCGCGGCCGCGGTGGCCGAGGCCGCCGCCGCGGCCCGCGTCGCCGAGCCCGTCCGTGCGAAACCGATCGCCCAGCCCGCCCCCGCGAAGCCGACGCCGGTGGTCGAGCCACCGCTCGTGCGAGGCGACTGGACCCGGGTGCGCCGCTACCGGGCGTCCCCCGGCGAAGGACTCCTACGCGCTGTCGTGCGGCCCAAGCGCCTGCTCGCCCCCGCAGCGCTCGTCTTCGCGATCGTCGTCGTGGTCGCAATCGTCGTGACGGCGACTGGGCTCGGGGCCGGCAGCAGTCCACGACGCGAGCGCCTCGCGCAACGACAGCAGTCCAGACCGGCGGTCGCCACGACCGCCACCCAGACCGCCACGGCGAGCACCCAACCCGCGCCGACGCCGGCCCCCACCCCCGTCTCGCTCACGCTGTCCGCGCAGCTCGAGTCGCAGGGCCACGACCTCCTGACGTCGGGTCAGGCCAGCGCCGCCGTGCCGATTCTCAAGCGGGCGCTCGCCGCCACCGGTGAGGACGTCAACGCGTGCGTGCAACCGGACAGCACGATGTGCCTGACCTACGCCTACGCGCTGTACGACCTCGGCCGCGCGCTGCGCCTGAGCGGGGACCCGGCCGCGGCCGTTCCGATCCTCGAGCGCCGGCTCCAGATCGACAACCAGCGCCCGACCGTCCTCGCCGAGCTCGAGCTCGCGCGGCAGGCCGCCGCGTAGGCGCCGCCCCGCTCAACCTCCTGTATTTCGGCACGCGACCACCGGGATTCCCCTCGCGCTCAGGCGACCGGCACTACCCGACCGAGACCGGAACGAGCGGCGAGGCGCCGGGAACGTAACGCGCGGTCGCCGCGGTGCGCGCCACCACGACATAGGAGCCGGGCTTCCGCGTGCCGAACCCGGTGGTGAACGTGCCGCCGGCGACCGGCGCGCGCTTGCTCGCCAACAGATGGCGGCGCCCGCCGGCCAGCCGATACAGATCGACGGTCACGGGCAGCCCCGCGGGCGAGACGGTCCCGGTCACCGCCACGGGCGAGCTGGTAACAACGCTCAAGGTCAGCACGGGCGCCACCGAGACGGCCACCACGTCGGATACGGCGGCCGGGGACGGCTGGTGCAGGGCGCGCAGCATCACGTTCTGCGCCGGGGTGAGCGTGACGGTCCAGGCGCCGTTGCCATCGGTCATCGTCGTCGCGATCGTGGTCGCCACGCCGTGCACCCCGACCGACTGAAGCTCGATCGGCGCATCCGCGAGCCCCGCCCCACCCGCGATCTGCGTGAGTAGGCCGCCGATGGTCGTCGACGCCCCGGCGGCGACCGGCGCCGCGGGCGCCGAGTAGATCCTCAACCTCGCGGGCGTCCCGGCGAGCCCCGCTATCTGTGGCCGCATCGACGGCAGCTTTGCGTAGAGCGCGTTGCCGGGGCAGCTCGTCGTATCGCCGTCGCGGTGGCCGGCGACGCGCGGCAGCGACACGTGTGCGCCGGGCGCGAATGCGGTGTATACGGCGCCGGACGGGTCGACCTCGACGTTGACCCGACCGAGCGTCGGCACGCCGTGGAGCGAGAGCTTCCAGGCCAGGGCGCGCTGGAGCGCGCCGAGCGCGGCCGGCGAGGGGACCAGGCTCGTGAAGTTGCCGAGGACGACCATCCCGGTCGACTCGGTGTTGTAGCCGCCGGCGTGGGCACCCATGACCGGCTGGTCGATGCCGCCGGCGCGCGCCTCCCAGACCCGGCCGAACTCGTCGACCGCGAAGTTGTAGGCGATGTCCCAGTAGCCGCGGACGTAGACGTGGTAGGCGAAGATCCCGAACAGGATCCCGGGCACCTCGCCCGCGCTGTAGCCGTTGGCGCTCACGCTGTGGTGGACGAACGCGAGCTTGACGGTCGCGAATACCGGGAGGTGCTGCGGCGGTGCGTGACCCTGCGCCCATGCCTGGCGCGCGATGATCGGCGGCTGGCCGGGGCCCGTGTCGAGGATCGGCTGCGCCAGCGGCAGCGCCTGCGCCGCGCTCGCGGCGCTCGCCGCGCTGCCGGTTGCCAGAGCAGCACCGGACGGGACCTCGACGAAGTGCAGCCGCACGCCGCTCACCCCAGCGGCGCTTCGCAACTGAACCTGGTCGGCCGAACCGGTCCACACGGGCTCGCCGAACCGCTCGTCGCCGGTAGAGACACGATCGGGACCGTGGCCGAGAGTCGATGCCGGGACCCACGGGCTCCAGCCGCCGCCGACCGAGCGGGCACGGAGCTCGATCCGTGCTCGCTCCGGGCCGCTCCACTGCACCCCGACCAGGGAGAAGACCTGTGGCGCCACGATCGGGTCCGACTCGCGGCCGGCCCTGAGCGAGCCCACCGAGCGGCTGAAGACCTTGGCATAACCGCCCCCTTGTGCCGGTGTGCGCGCGAGCGCACCGACCGGGTCGACGAGAGCCACCGCGCCGGCCACGGCTGCGCCTCGCAGCACTGTGCGTCGCGTGACGCCGTCGGGTGAGGCCTCGCCGCTCATCATCGTGCGACTAGAGATGTTCAACACGGCGCCGGATGAGAAGTTCCTACCCCCGTCCGCCACATAACAACTACCTCACGTTTGCCACCGCGCTGAGTTTGAACCCGCGGGGCACGGTGACCGCGCTCACCGACTGCACCTGCACATGGGGATCGCTGAACAGCGTGATCGTGGCGATCCCCCCGAACGGGACGTCCGGGGCCACGACGAGCGCTCCGTTCTGGGTCCCCACAACCGCGTTCACGCTCGCGCTCAGCCCGAACAGGCTTGCCGTCCCGCGCAGAATGAGCTGGCCACCGGAGGAGGCGATCGGCTCGACGTCCTGGAGGAACGGGACGGCGGAGCGCAGATCGGACTCGAGGATCGTCGCCGAGCCGGTCAGCTCACTTCCGCGCTTGGACAGGACCCCGTCGTGCAGCGTGATGGCGCCCGACTCGAGCTCCTCGACCGAGGCGTCGATCGTGCCCACGCCGGCGAGTCGGTTGAGCGACCCGCCGATATCGCTCGAGCCCGAGCGGTAGTGACCCAACCGCACCACGACGCTGTCCGCGTTACCCCACAGCAGTTCGATAGCCGGGAACGCGCTCACCTTCACCGCAAGCACGGTGCCTGAGCGCGCGAGCTGATCGCGCAGCCGATCAGCCGCGATCCCCGGCAGCACCAGCTGAGCGACCACGAACACAAGCAGCAGCAGCCCCGCGACGCCCAGGGCGATCAGCCGGCGCACGCCGGAGTCTCAGCTCAGGACGGCGCGGGCGGCGGCGATCGCCTGCTCGGTGAGCGGCCCGATGTCGAGCTCGGGCTCGCTTAGGCGCCGGACGATCACGCCGTCGGCCAGCGCGAACAGGAACATCGCGGCAAGCTCCGGGGCGACCCGCAGCGACAGCACGCCCGCGGCGCGCTTGCGCTCTAGCGCCTCGCCCAGATGGGATCGGGTGCGCCGGCCGAGCACCGCCAGCTCGGCGGCGATCTCGTCGTTGCGCTGGGCCAGCGTGAGCATCTCGTAGATCATCACCGGCGCCGGCCCGTCTCCCAGCCAATCCTCAAAGCTGCGCACGAGCGCGTCGAGCACGGTGTCGGCGTCGCCGGCGGCCTCGATCGCCTCCTCGAGCCGCTCGGTGCGGACCTCGGCCTCGCGCCGCACGACCTCGATCAGCAGCCGCTCCTTCGTCCCGAAGTAGTAGTGCAGGAGGCCGCGGGAGACGCCCGCCTCGCCGGCCACCGCGTCGAACGTAGAGCCGGCGATGCCGCGCGCGGCGACGCTCGTCCGCATCGCCTCGACGATCCGCGTCGCCTTAGCGCCGGACAACTCCCTCGAGGCCGGGAGACGCGATTCGGCTGCCGCGGTCAAGGTGGCGATTCTAGTGCCCCCTTAACGCGCCGGAGGCGCCCTCAGGCGCCTCCGGACTAAGTGGTCGAGCTCGACCGCACCGCTTACGCGGCCCCGACGGGTGAGCTGGGCGGTGTGGAGGTCGACGCCGGCGGTGGCGTGTACTCGAACTCCTCCTCCTTGCCGAAGATCAGGTCCAGCACCTTGGTGCGCAGCTTCTCGCTGCCCGCCAGGGCCAGCCCGAACCCGAGGCCGAGGACGAACAGCTTGCGGACGAAGCCTCCGCGCCTGCGCTCCTTCACCTTCTTCGGGGCCTCGGTCAGCGCGGTGGTTGCATCGCGCAGCGCGTACACCGCGAGCTGCAGGTCGCGCTGGAGCTTCTTGTCTTCAAGAAGCACCTTGGTCGCCGGCTTGCCGTTGGTCAGGCGCGCGTACGCGCTCCGGCTCGAGTCGTACGCGGTCCGGACGTTCTCACGCAGCTTGGCATCCTGGACCAAGCGCTGGATGTACGGCGTCGCCTTGCTGATGCTCGAGATGTCCACGGATTTCAGTGGCGCCGCCATGGACTTCTTGCGTCTTGATGGCATTGGTCTCCCTCTGGCTGGGGTCGTCGATGTCAGGATACGGCAATCACGGGGCCCACCGGAGGGTTTCCGGCTGGGTGCGTACCTAATCTCGGCAGGGCAGGCCGCGGCGTTCAGGCGGCGCGGAGCGCGCGGGGCCGCGGTCGCGCGGGTCGGCGCTGGAGCGCGACCTCGAGCGCGTCCTCGACCGTCGAGACGAACACGAACTCCAGATCCTTGCGCAGATGCTCGGGGATCTCGTCGGCGTCCTGCTCGTTGAGGGCCGGCGCGATCACGGTCCGGATACCACCCCGCTGGGCGGCCAGCGCCTTCTCCTTGAGCCCGCCGATCGGGAGCACCTGGCCGGTGAGCGTGATCTCGCCGGTCATCGCCACGTCCGAACGGACGGGGCGGTCAGACAGCAGCGAGGACAGCGCCACCACCATCGCCACACCGGCGCTGGGGCCGTCCTTGGGGGTCGCGCCCGCCGGCACGTGGATGTGGATGTCGTGCGTCGCGAACCAGTCCTCGGGCAATCCGGGTACGAGCTCGGAGACCACCGAGGAGCGCACGTAGGACAGGGCGGCCTGGGCCGACTCGCGCATCACGTCCCCGAGCTGGCCGGTGATCGTCAGATGCCCGGCCCCCGTAAACGCGGTCGCCTCGATGAACAGCACCTCGCCGCCCACCGGCGTCCAGGCAAGCCCGGTGGCCACCCCGGGGCGCGAGGTCCGCCGGCGCGTCTCCGAGAAGAACTTGCGTTTCCCCAACGCAGAGCGCACGCGGGGCTCGGTGATCGTGACCTTCCGCTTCACAGACCCCTCGGCGACTTGCCGGGCGACCTTCCGGCAGATCGTCCCGATCTCACGCTCGAGCTGGCGCACCCCGGCCTCGCGCGTGTAGTCGGCGATGATCACCCGCAGCGCCGGGTCGGTGAACGCGATCCGGCCCCTGGACAGCCCGTTTCGCTCCATCTGACGCGGCACGAGATACCGTCGAGCGATCTGGAGCTTCTCCTCCTCGGTGTAGCCGGCGAGCTGGATCACCTCCATCCGGTCGCGCAGCGGTCCCGGGATCGTGTCCAACGTATTCGCCGTGGTGACGAAGATCGCGTGCGAGAGGTCGAACGGGAGGTCCAGGTAGTGGTCGCGGAACGCGTGGTTCTGCTCGGGGTCGAGTACCTCGAGCATCGCGCTGGACGGATCCCCGCGGAAGTCCGCCCCCATCTTGTCGATCTCGTCGATCATCAGCAGCGGGTTGTTCGCGCCGGCGTCGCGCAGCGCGCGGATGATCACGCCGGGCAGCGCCCCGATGTAGGTGCGGCGGTGGCCGCGGATCTCGGCCTCGTCACGTACCCCGCCTACGCTGATCCGCTCGAACTTGCGCCCGAGCGCGCGGGCCAGCGAGCGCCCGAGCGAGGTCTTCCCGACGCCGGGAGGTCCGACGAAACAGAGTATGGACCCGCGCGCATCCGGCTTCAGCTGCCGGACGGCGAGGAACTCGAGGATCCGATTCTTGACCTGCTCGATGTCGTAGTGGTCCTCGTCGAGCACGGTGCGCGCGTGCTTCAGATCCAGGTTGTCCTCGGTCGAGGTGTCCCACGGCAGCGCGGCGATCCACTCCAGGTAGGCGCGGATCACGCCGTACTCCGCCATCGCCGGCTGGAGGCGCCCGAGCCGGGCAAGCTCGCGGTCGACCTGCTTGCGCACGATCTCGGGTAGCTCGATCGCATCGAGCTGTTCGCGCAGCTCCCCGATCTCGGCCTGGACCTCGTCGGTTTCGCCGAGCTCCTCCTGGATCGCCTTGAGCTGCTGGCGCAGGAAGTACTCGCGCTGTCCCTTGTCGAGCTCGGACTGGACCTGGGACTGGATCTTCGAACCGATCGCGACCACCTCGAGCTCTCGGGCGAGGATCTCCGAGAGCTTGCGCAGGCGCTTGGCGACATCGAGCTCCTCGAGCAGCGCCTGCTTCTCGTCGGTCTTGATCCGCAGCGCGCCCGCAATCAGGTTGGCCAGCGTGCTCGGATCCTCGACGTTGGCCACCATCACCTGGAGCTCCTCGGGCAGGTACGGGACCTGTTCGATGATGTCGGTGAACGTGTGCTGCACGTTGCGCGTCAGTGCCACCAGCTCGGGCGTCTGGTCGACCACGTCGGGTGCCTCCTCGATCTCGGCCACCAGATAGGGCTCGGTGCTCGCCCAACCCGTGATCCGGATGCGCTGACCGCCCTGGACCAGCACCCTCAGCGTGCCGTCGGGCACCCGGATCATGCGCGCCACCATGCCGAGCACGCCGATCGAGTACAGGTCGTCCGGGCTCGGCGTCTCGACCTCCGGGTGGCGGCTGGCCACCATCGCAATCGTGCGCTCCCCGCGCAGCGCCTCGTTGATCAGCTCGACGCTGCGGGGCTGACCGATGTTGAGCGGGACCAGCATCTCCGGGAACGTCACCGTGTCGCGCAGCGGCAGCACCCCGACCTGCTGGGGCAGCTCGCGCGTGGCGCCAACCGTGACGTCCCGAGCCGGGCGCTCGGCGGTGTCGACCTCGATCATGAGCCTTCTCCCGATCCCGAGCGGGTAATCGGCGCGGGTCGGTGGGGTGGGCGGGGATCTAATTCATGCAGGAGCGGCAGCTCGATCCGCAGCATGCCGTCCTCGTAGTGCGCCTTGGCCTCCTGCCCGCGCACCTCGGCGCCGAGCTCGACGACGCGCCGGAACTGGCCCCGCTCGATCTCAACCTGCTGGTAGACGTCGTTCTTGGTGCCGGACGGCCGCCGTGTGCCGGACAGCATCAGCCGCCGACCCTCGATCTCGATCTCGAGCTCGGCCGGATCGATGCCGGCCAGCTCGGCGGTGACGATCGCACGGGCCGGGTCGAGCGCGTAGATGACATCGACCGCGGGCAGAAAACCAGCGCGGCGGCCGGGCATCCCACCGCGCCCGAACACGTCGCCGAACAGCTGGTCCATTTCGCGGCGCATGCGCTCAAAGTTGGCAAACAGATCGCGCTCTGACATCGAGAGGGAGGTTAGTGGCCTCGCTTCGCTCGGCATGCCGCGAAGCGGCCCCTAGCCGGGCAGCTCGTAGACCGCGCCGTCGTGCGCGAGCTCGACCGGCCGACCGAACGTCTCGGCGGCCTCGGCCTGGGCCCAATCGGGGTCGAGCTCGTCGGAGAAGTGGGTGAGCACGAGGCGACGCGCGCCGGCGAGCCGGCCGTGCTCGCCCGCCTCGGACGGCGTGAGGTGGCCGCGCATGCCGGTTCGCTCGGGCCGGGGCAGCGTCGCCTCGATCAGCAGTAAGTCGGTGTCGCGAGCAAAGCGGACGAGCCCTTCGTTGGGGCTGCAGTCGGCGCTGTAGGTGAGCCGTCCGCCGCGCCCGGCGACCTCGACGGCGAACGTTCGCGTGTAGTGCGGGACCTCGCAGAAGGAGACCTCGAACGGCCCGATCGACAGTTGGTCGGGCCCGTCGTACTCGGACAGGTCGAACGCCCGCCCGACGAGCTCCTCATCCCCCCAGCACGCGACCAGGTGACGGAACAGGTCACCCGCGCCCTTTGGAGCATGCAGATCAGGATGGGCCGGCGAACTGGTGCCCGGCCAGCCGCCCACCGCCACCGGCTGCTGACGCGGCGCGTACATGAGCGCGTAGCTGAACGGCACCAGGTCGAGGAAATGGTCGGCGTGCAGGTGACTGATCAGCACCGCGTTAACGTCGACGTAGTCGCGGTGACGACGGAGCTTGGAGAACACGCCGTTGCCGCAGTCGAGGAGCAACGCGAAGTCGTCCTCCTCGACCAGGTATCCACTGCACGCCCCGCCCGCGTCCTGCCACGCGGGGGACTTGCCCAGCACGGTGATCCGCACGCCGCTCCTCTCTCGGTGTGGCGCCCACTCTAGTCGCTCGGCTAAGACCGATCGCCGGTTCGCGAACGCGCGGCGTGCCCCTGCTCGGGGCGGATGCGGTACAGGACGTGGCGGCGCAGCGGCCCGTCCGGCATCGACGGGTGGTCGAAGTCATCGCCGGGATCGCGGCTCATACCGAGGCGTTCCATCACCCGGCGCGAGCGTTCGTTGCCGACGGTCGTGAACGACACGACCTCGGCAAGGCCCAACTCCTCGAACGCAAAGGTGAGCGCCGCGCTCGCGCCTTCGGTGGCGTAACCGTGGCCCCAATGGGAACGGTCGAGCCGCCAGCCCACCTCGAGCGCCGGAGTGAAATGGGCGTCAAAGCTCGGTGAGTTCAGCCCCACGAAGCCAATGAGCGGAGCGCCGTCACGGACCTCGACGGCCCACAATCCCCACCCTTCCCGGTAAATCGTTGAGTACGCACGTTTCAGGAAGGCGCCGCTCTGCGCGCGAGTGAGCGGCGCCGCGAAGTAACGCATCACCTCGGGATCCGCGTTCAGCGCCGCGAACGGCGCGAGGTCATCGTCGCGCCACTGTCTGAGCAACAGGCGCTCCGTCGTGAGCTCGGTCACGACGGATGATCGTAAAGCGCCTCAGCTGGACTGGCCGGCGAGGAGGCCGTTCGCGTTCGTCACCAGGCTGGCGGGTGGAACGGTCGGAGGCGGCTGGGGACCGTAATGGCTGAAGTCGGCCGTGACGCTCTCCTGTAGGGAGGGACCGTTCCCAACGCCGAGCGCGAGGAACATGTCGATCCGACGGACCAGATGATGAACATCGATCCAGACGTCGACGGGGACGCCCTGTCCCTGAATCAGCTTCCGGAGGCTCGCCTGCTCGGCCGAAGGCAGGTTCGGCAGGAGTTGCTCGAGGTTGATCATGCCTCGGTAGTGAGTCGTCTGAACTCCGTCAACCCGCTGCTGTCCCTCGTCGGTCACGCCGTCGGCGCCAGCGCGCAGTTCCTGGAGCATCTCGGAGGGGTCAGTTGTGGTGGGGTCGTCGCCCAAGGCCGACAGAGCAGGGAGGCCGGCAGCCTTGGCCACGTTGATCTCGATCCAGGGCTTGCCCCCAAGACCCGGTAGCTGGTTGGTGACGGCCGGGGGAAACCTCACGTACACGTTGTGATCGTCGAGAACCACCGCCATCTCCGCCGTGGCGGTCCCGGGCGACCCATCGCCCTGGGGCACGTGCAACCAAAGTGCCATCGAGGCCGCGTGGGCGATGGCGTCAACCTCGGCGTTGGCAGACGCGGAAATCGGCGCCTCGAGCTGTGGCGAGGTGACGGTGAAGCTCATATTCATCTCGTATCCGATCGCGTTCGCGGACACGTTGGCGGCTTGAGCGATCGGGTCGACGGCCCGATTGCCCGAAAAGCCAAACAGAGCCAGCACCACGGCGACCGCCGCTACCAACGCGACGCCGGCCGCGATGAGCCTATGCAGCGCCTGACGGTGTGGCCGCGGGATGGGGGCCGCCGCGGCGGAGGACGTCGCGGCGGAGGACGTCGGCCCGGGCGCACTACCGGTGGGTGGCGGTACGAAACCGGGCGGAGGCACCGACGGATTCACGGGGCACCGATCGGCGCGCGGCGGCTCTTACCTGAACTCGCAGCGTCACTCTGGACGCTTCGTTCAGCGCTTGCGATACCAGCGCGGAGACGTGGTGGGCGGGGGCTTGAGCGACGCGCGCACCACGATCATGTTCGGCTCGCCACCGGCGAGCGAGGCACGCAGCGCCCCCTCGAACTCCGGTCCAAACCCGTCGATCACGGTTGCCCGCAGACCGAAGGACGCCGCCAGCGCCACGAAATCGGGAGTGACCAGATCGACCCCGAACGGCTCCTCACCGGCGAGTTCCTGATCGAAGCGGAGCATCCCGTAACCCCCGTCGTCGACAACCACGACGGTCACGGGGATTTGCTCCTGCACGACGGTGGCGAGCTCACCGCACGCGTACATGAAGCCACCGTCGCCGCATACGCAAAGGGTCGGGCCGGCTCCGGCCAGGGCCGCTCCCAGCGAGGCGGGAAAACCAAACCCAAGCGTCCCCCAGCCCAGGGGATAGCCCAGCTTGCGCGGCCGGGGCGCCTGCCAGTAACCCGCGAGCCAGTAGCCCGGAATGCACATGTCGGTGACCACCACCGTGTCGGGCGTGAGCGCACGGTGAACGATCGCGAGGAACCGGGCGGCCTGCTCGTCGTCGTCGTTCACCCAGCTGGCGACCGCCGCGCCGATCGCGCTCAGACGCTCCTCGAGCGCGCCCAGGCCGTCTCGCGGACTGACCCGCGGCACGAGCTGCTCGAGCACCGAGCGCGCGTCGCCGAGCAGGGTGAGATCGGCCCGGTAGCTCTTGCTCGCGTCCGCCTCGTCGATGTTGATGGCGATCAACGTGCGCGGCGCGGGCATCAGCCAGTTCTGCGTGTTTGTGCCGTCGAAGTCGGAGCCGATGGCCACCACCAAGTCCGCCTCGTCCCACAGAGCTCCCACCTCCGGCGCGTGCGCCGGGCCTGCGACGGCGCACGGATGATCGGGCGGGAGCAGACCCCGAGCCATGAAGGTGGTGAGGACCGGCGCCGTCAGTTTCACGGCGAGCTCGCCCACCAGCGGGCCGGCGCCGGCACGCAACGCGCCGCCGCCGGCCCAGATGACCGGCTGCGCGGCCGCTGCCAGCAGTTCGCACGCCTGGTCAAGCGCCGCCGGTGACACAGGTGGTCCAGTCTCGGGTGCCGGGGTAACAGGCGCCCCCTCGCGCTCGGATACCTCCTGGGAGAGGAGATCAGTGGGCACCCCCAGGTACACCGGCCCGGTCGGCGCGGTCAGTGCACGCGCACCAGACTCGAGCACGGCGGCGGCGATCTGCTCCGCCTCGGCCAGTGACTGCGCCGCTTTTGTGACTGGGACGAACATCGCGGTCTGATCGCGGGTCTCGTGCAGCGTGCCGCGATAGATGCCCTCGCGTCGCAGCGAGGTGGGGATGTCGGTGGCGATCACCAGGACGGGCGAAGCAGCCGCCATCGCCTCGCCGGTCGCCCCGAGCGTGTTGGCTGCTCCCGGACCCGTGGTCACCACCGCGACCCCGAGCCGGCCGGTGGCCCGCGCGTAACCGTCGGCGGCGTAAACGGCGGTCTGCTCGTGACGGACCCCGACTAAGCGGATGGGTGAGTCCGACAGTGCCTTCCAGATAGGAAGGTTGTGCACGCCGGGCAGCCCGAACACGAGCTCGACACCCAGCTGCTCAAGCGAGGAGACCACGCTGCCTCCGCCGATCGTACGACTCGACGCGATCCCGGTCATCGGTACTCGAATGGAAGTGAGTCGGCAATCTGCGCCAGCGAGGGCGCAGCCGCGTCACGCGCGGACACGATCAACTCGACGCCGCCCGGCCACTCGATCCCGACCGCCGGGTCGTCGTAGGCGAAGCCGCCCTCCAGACTCTGGTCGTAGTAGGCGGAGCTCTTGTACACCACGTCCGCCACCTCGCTCAGCACACAGAAGCCGTGGGCAAAGCCGTCCGGGCAATAAAGCACGTGGTGCTGCTCGTCATCCAAGACGAAGCCCTCCCATCCGCCGAAGTTGGGCGAGCCCCGCCGCACGTCGACGAGCACGTCGTAGATCGAGCCACGCGCACACCGGATCAACTTGGCCATCCCGGGCTGGAAGTGCATGCCGCGAAGCACCCCGGCGCGCGACCGCGATTGGTTGTCCTGGACGAATTCGTCCCCGACCCCCAGCTCGGCCAGCGACGAGCGCCGGTAAGTCTCTAGGAAGAAGCCGCGTTCGTCGCCGTGCACGACCGGCCCCAGCAGAACCGAGCCCGAAAGCCTGGTTGGGAGCCGCTGCACGTGCGAGTTAGATGCCCTCTTAGTGCCGATCGCCGTCGTTCTGGCGCGAGGCGTCGACCCACCAACCGATCAGCACCGTAAGAAGAACCACGAAGATGAATCCGCCGATCAGCGGCCAGTACATGCCCGGAACACTACACGCCCGCGTGCAGCGCGCGCTGCTCGCTGGCCGACGGAAACGCCCACGCGACCTGGAGGCGGCGGTCCTGACGGAACACGAACTGCAGCTGCTGAGGTGGCCGCAGGCCCTCTGGGTGGTTGGGGCGGTAGGTGGCACACGGGGCCGAGTCCGTCACCGCGCACAGCATGTGCGCACGGAAGAAGCAGTCCTCGCAGCTGACCTTTGTTGCTCTTGCCCGGCCGTTCATCACGCCCCAGTCCTCCTACAGAATGTTCCACGCCATGGGGGGCATCAAAGCCGACTTCTCCCCCCTCGTGCAACGTCGAATTCCGGAAATCGCAAGAACTTCACATCTCGCGAAATACCTGCAAACAGCGGGAACTTTTCGTCGCCGAGACAAACGTCGCGCAATTTCCGGGCCTTTCGCGAGCCCGTGCTCCCGGCGGTCCAGCGACCTGCTAGCGAGACCCGCGTGGCGATCGGCGAAGCGCCTGCCGGGGCACTTGGCGCAACCGGGCCGTTAGTGTCTGCTCGTCGTGAGTACGGTCCATGCACAGATCGACATCGAGGCGCCGATCGAGCGCGTGTGGGACACCATCATGGATCCCAACCGCCTAAAGGATTGGGTCACGATTCACCGCTCAGTTCGGGACGTGTCCGACTCTCCCCTGCGCAAGGGCTCCACCATGGAGCAGGTGCTGCACGTCCGCGGCGTTTCCTTCCACGTGCACTGGACGCTTACCGCCCTGAAGTCTCCGCTTCACGCCGAATGGGAAGGACACGGCCCGGCGCACTCGCTGGCCACCATCAGGTATGAGCTGTCGGGAGACGGCAACGGACCAACTCGATTCGACTACACGAATACGTTCGCACCACCCGGTGGAAAGCTCGGGAACGTGGCCGGCCGCTTCATTGTCGGCGCCACCTCCGAGCGTGAGGCGAACAATTCACTGGCTCGCCTCAAGGCACTTTTGGAGCGCGGCTGACCTTCAGATCTGCACCGCCGCCGCGCAAAAAATCAACCGCCCTATCCTTACGACAGTCACTGCATGTATCTTGTGCGGCAAGCTCAATCGTTCTTCCAAGAGGGAGTGTTCAATTTGGCTGGCTTTGTCGATAGCACCGTGAAGGACATCGATGACCGTCTGCGCGAGCTGAAGGAAGAGGTGTCCCGACTCGAGGCCGCTCGCACCGCGCTCGTCGGTGGCCGGCGGCGACCCGGTCGCCCGCGCGCCGCTGCGACCACGGCCGCGCAGCCAACGCGCCGCCGGGCCGCGGCGCGGCGTCCCGGCCGGCCACGCGGCCGCAGCCGCAGTGGCACGCGCGCGAATCAGGCACTCGAGCTTGTTCGCAGCACGCCGGGTATCACGATTCCGCAGATCGCGGAGAAAATGGGCATCGAGCCGAACTACCTGTACCGGGTCATGCCGCGGCTGGCCACCGACGGACAGGTGAGGCGCGAGGGCCAGGGCTGGCACCCCGCCGGTTAAGGGTGAAGTCTCGCCCACCCGCCCCCAACCACTATCCCCCGAACGCCGCCTCGCCCACGAGGGTGCGAGGCGGCGTCGAGACCGCGATCAGATCAGCTCGAGTCGGCTGATCGTCTCGCGCTCGTCCTTCAGCTCCTTGACACTGGCGTCGATCTTGGAGCGCGAGAAGTCGTCGAGGTCGAGTCCTTCGACCACCTGATACGAGCCCCCCGAGCAGGTGACGGGGAAGCCGCAGATCACGCCCTCGTCGACAGCGTAAGACCCGTCTGAGGGGATTCCCATCGAAACCCAATCACCCTCGCGCGTGCCGAGCACCCAGTCGTGCACGTGGCCGATGGCGGCGTTGGCGGCGGACGCCGCGCTCGACGCTCCGCGGGCCTCGATGACCGCGGTGCCCCGCTTCTGCACCGTCGGGATGAAGTCGTTCTCCACCCACTGCTGATCGCCCACGGCCTCGGCGGCGCTCTGGCCCTTCACCTTGGCGTGGAAGATGTCGGGGTACTGGGTGGGCGAGTGGTTGCCCCACACCGACATGTTGGTCACGTCGGCCACCGCCGCGTTCACCTTCGCGGCAAGCTGAGCGATCGCGCGATTATGGTCGAGGCGCATCATCGAGGTGAAGCGCTCGGCCGGGATGTCGGGTGCGTTCTCCTTGGCGATCAGACAGTTCGTGTTGGCCGGGTTGCCGACCACCAGGACCTTGATATCCGACGCCGCGTGATCGTTGAGGGCCTTCCCTTGAGGCTTGAAGATGCCGCCGTTTGCCTCCAGCAGGTCACTGCGCTCCATCCCCTTCGTACGCGGTCGGGCCCCGATCAGAAGCGCGACGTTCACGCCGTCGAAGGCCTTGTTCGGGTCATCGCTGATTTCCACCCCGGCCAGCAGCGGAAACGCGCAGTCGTCGAGCTCCATCGCGGTTCCCTCGACCGCCTTGAGCGCGTCGGGAATCTCCAGCAGCGACAGGTGAACGGGGGTGTCGGGGCCGAGCAGGTGGCCGCTCGCGATGCGAAACAAAATCGCGTAGCCGATCTGGCCAGCCGCTCCGGTGACGGCAACTCGTACGGGGGAATCACTCACGGGTCATCTCCTTCGTGGTTTAGGTCAGGCACGGTAGCGCTCCCTAGACATTCCCCGACCCGCCGGCGTGGTGCCGGCATCCGGGGGAAGGCACCCGCGCGGTTCAGTCGAGGTCCAGGTCGTAGACCTGGCTGAGCTTGCGCTTTAGATAGGACGCGAACGGCCCCACCGCGATCGGTCCGCCGACCTCCCGTCGCAGCAGTTCCGTGGTGGAGAACTTGGCGCCGTACCGGTGAACGTGCTCGCGCAGCCATTCGCGCAGGCCGTGCAGCTGTCCGGCCGCGAGTTCGGCGTCGAGCTCGGGCATGTCCGCGTTCGCGCGCTCGAACAGCTGCCCCGCGATCAGGTTCCCCAGGGCGTAGGTGGGGAAGTAACCGATCAGCCCCGAAGCCCAGTGGACGTCCTGGAGCACGCCATGCGCATCGTCGGGCACGTCGACGCCGAGGTACTCCTGGTAACGGGAGTTCCACGCCTCCGGTAAATCGCGGATGGCGAGCCGCCCTTCGACCAGTTCCTGCTCGAGCTCGAAGCGAACGATGATGTGCAGGTTGTAGGTCAGCTCGTCGGCCTCGACCCGAATGAGCGACGGCGTCACCTTATTGACCGCTCGGAACAGTGTGTCGGCGTCAATCGCGCCCGCGGACGCGGCAAACGTTTGCGATATCCGCGGCGCCAGCACGCCGCAGAACGGACGGCTACGTCCCACCATGTTCTCCCACAGGCGACTCTGCGACTCGTGCAAGGCGAGCGATTCCGGGTGACCGAGCGGCGTGCGCTGGAGTGACTGCGCCACGCCCTCCTCGTACAGGCCGTGGCCGCATTCGTGCATTGCGCCGTACACCGAGGTCGGCAGGAAGCTCTCATCCCAGCGAGTGGTGATGCGCACGTCGAGGTTGCCGAACCCGGCGGCGAACGGGTGCACGGCGTCGTCGATGCGCCAGCTGGTCCGGTCGAAGCCCATCAGCTCGAGCAGCCACATGACCAGCTCGCGCTGCTGCGCGACTAGAAAGTGACCGTGCAGATACGAATCGTCGACGCGATCCGAGTGCTCGCCCACCATCCCGATCAGGCCACGGAGCTCGGCCTTGAGCTCGTCGAACAGCCGGCCCACCTCGGCCGTGCGTGCACCGGGCTCGAAGTCGTCCAGCAGCGGGTCATAGGCACATTCGAAGTCGTCGAAGCAGTCGATGTAGCGCCGCACGAGTTCGAAATTGCGCTCCAGGTAGGGCATGAAGGAGGCGAAATCCGACTCCCGACGCGCCACGATCCACGCCTGCTGGCCGACGGAGCCGGCGCGGGCCATGTCGGCGGCAAGCTGGCCCGGAACCCGTCGCGCCTTCTCCCAGCGCCGCCGGACCACGCGTATCAGCGCAGCCTCGTCGGAGTCCGAACCGGCGCCGTTGAGAGCACCGGCGGCGGCTTCGATCAGCCGGCCGGTGTCGTCGGAGACGAACATGTCGTGGCTGATTCGCTGGATCGTCGCCGCGGCCTCGGCGCGGCCGAGCGCACCCCGGGGCGGCATCATCGTCTGCTGGTCCCAGTCGAGCAGCTGCGACACGTTGCGCAGATCGGCCAACTCGGCCATCCGTTCTCGTAATTCCCCGACTGGATCTGCCCTCACGTGGTTCGGATTCTCCTTAAACGGTTGCCAAAAAAACGCGTTCGCCCTGCTGTGCGACCATTGCAGCATGTGGCAGCGCGCGCCGTCGATCAAGTTGTTCGACCTTTTCGGTTTCCGGATCGGCGTTGCTCGCAGTTGGTTCCTGATCCTATTCCTGCTCATCTTCCTGCTGTCCGGGGAGTTCCATCAGGCGCTCCACAGCTCCGACGGCGTCGCGTACCTGACGGCGGTGGTGACGGTCCTGATCCTGTTCGCGTCGTTGCTCGTGCACGAGCTCGGACACGCCTTCGTAGCCCGCCACCACGGAATCTTGGTGAAGCGGATCGACCTGTTCCTGTTCGGGGGCCTGACCGAGATGAGCCGAGACGCGGCCTCGCCGGGCGAGGACTTCAAGATCGCCGTCGCCGGACCGCTGGCGACGTTCGGCTTCGTCCTGATTTGCCTGGCGGTCGATCTCGCCATCGTGGGACCCCATCGGCTGATCCACGCCGCGACGCTCGATGACACGGTGAGCATCACGCCGGTCCTGCTCTCGCTCAGCTGGCTGCTGTTCTGGAACATCCTGTTGCTCGTGTTCAACCTGGTGCCCGCATTCCCGCTCGACGGCGGCCGGATGACGCGGGCGATCGTGTGGAAGGTGACCGGCGACAAGCAGCGCGGCACGCGAACCGCGGCCAAGCTCGGCCAGGGCTTCTCGCTGCTGCTGGCCGGACTCGGCGTGTGGCTGCTCGTCGCGTACCGCAGCTTCACCGGGCTGTGGCTGATCGCGATCTCCTTCCTGCTCTACCAATCGGCGCGCGCCGCGCTCGTGCAGACCGCGCTCAACGCGCGGATCGAGGGGGTCCGGGTGGCCGACATCATGGACCGCCAGCCGGTGGCTATTCCGGGCGGGACCCCGGTCGGGCAGGCGCTCGATGAGTTCTTCCTCCGCTACGGCTGGTCCTGGTTCCCGGTGATCGACGCCGCCGGCCGCTTCCTCGGGATCGCCCGCCAGGAGCGCCTGACCACAGCACAGGATCACGGCGAGGGCTGGGTGTCGATCGACGCGGTGCTCGAGCCCGAGCAGAACGGTGGGTGGCGGGTTCAGGAGGACCGGCCGATCACCGAGCTGCTCTCCTCCGAGACGCTCGGCCGGCTGGGCGCGCTGATGGCCGTCGACGGCGAGGGCGTGCTGCGCGGCGTGGTCACACTCGAACAAGTCCGCCGCGCGCTCCAGTCGGCGTTCGCCTCGCCCGGCCGCCTCGCCTGAGAATCAGGCGATCTGGCTCACGAGCTCCTCGGCGATGGCCAGCGACGAGGTCGCGGCCGGCGAGGGGGCATTGCGCACCCAGACGACCTTGCCGCTGACGCCCAGGCGGAAGTCATCCACCAGCGAGCCGTCGCGGTCGATCGCCTGAGCCCGGACACCCGCGTGGGCAGGAAGCACGTCGCTTGGTCCGACGGCCGGGACGTACCGGGCGACCTCGCGTACGAACTGCCGCTTGGAGGCGGAGCGCATGATCTCCCCCGCTCCGGCCCGCCAGTGCCGGCGAAGCATGCGCAGCGTCCCGGGCCAGGTGACCGCGTCATAGGCGTCGCGAGCGACGAAGCGCCGGTGCTCGTAGGCGTGGCGCGCGGTGGACAGGATTGCATTCGGGCCGAGTAGGACCGCGCCGCCGATCTTGCGCGTCAGGTGAACGCCGAGGAACGGCAGAGCGGGATCGGGAACCGGATAGATCAGCCCACGTACGAGATGCGCTCGCTCGGGTTTCAGCTGCCAGTACTCGCCGCGGAACGGGACGATCCGAGGTTCGGGGGACTCGCCCGACGCGATCGCCAGCCGATCGGCCTGGAGGCCAGCGCACACGATCACGCGGTCGCCCTCGATCCGGGCGCCGTCGACCAACTCAACGCTTGCGGCCCTGCCGTTCTGGCCTACCCGGGCGACCGCAGCACCAGTCCTGATCTGACCTCCGGCCGCGGTCACGTCATTCGCGAACTCGCGCGCGACCACAGCAAAGTCGGTGATCGCCGTCTCCGGCGAATGGAGCCCCGCAACCCCCCGGACGTAGGGCTCGACAGACGCGAGCTCGCTGCCCTCGACCCATTTCAGACCCGGCACCCCGTTCTGAGTCGCCCGTACCTCGAGGCGGCGCAGCGGCTCGACCTCGCGCTCATCGACCGCGACCACCACCTTGCCGCACGCCTCGTAGGGGAGCCCGCGCTCGGCGCAGTAGCTGCGCAGCAACCCGAGGCCCCGCCGGCACAGCCTCGCCTTCAGCGAACCGGGGGCGTAATAGATCCCGGCGTGGACTACGCCGCTGTTATGGGAGGTCTGGTGCTGGGCTAAGGTCGACTCCCGCTCCAGCACCACCACCTCAGCACCGGGCTCCGACGTCACGAGCTGACGCGCGGTGGCCAGGCCGAGGATCCCTCCGCCGACGACTGACGCAGCGCACTGTCAGCCGGCGGTCAGCCGGCGGCCACCAGCTGGGAGGCCTTGTCCTCGATCGTCTTGATCAGCGAGTCGTAGGAGGCGCCGAACGACTTCACGCCCTCGTCGACGAGCTGGCGCGACACGATGTCGTCGAAGTCGACGCCGGCCGCCTTGATCTCGCTGATCTCCTGGTGGGCCTGCGCGACGTCCTGGTCGACGGTGCGCTTGGCTGTGGCGTGGTCGCGGGCCGCATCGATCGTCTGATCCGGCATCGTGTTGACGGTGTCGGGGCCGATCAGATCGTCGACGTACAGGACGTCCGAGTACTCGGGGTTCTTGGTCGACGTCGAGGCCCATAGCGGACGCTGCACGCGGGCGCCCTTGGCGGCCAGGGCCTCCCAGCGGGGACCGCTGAAGATCCGCTGGAACGACTCGTAGGCGATCTTGGCGTTGGCGACGGCCGCCTTGCCGCGCAGGTCCTCGTGGCCGGTCCCCTCGAGCGCCTTGTCGACCTTGGTATCCACGCGCGAAACGAAGAAGCTCGCCACGGAGGCGGCCGCCTCGATCGACTCGCCCGCGTCGACCCGGCGCTCGAGCCCGAGCAGGAAGGCCTCGACGATCTCCTCGTAGCGCGCCACCGCGAACAGCAGCGTGACGTTGACGTTGACGCCGAGCGCGGTGAGCTCCTCGAACGCGCGCACGCCCTCGCCGGTGCCGGGCACCTTGATCAGGACGTTAGGCCGGTCGATCTCGGCCTTGTAGCGCACGGCTGCCTCGATCGTCGCGGTCGTGTCGTAGGCGAGGGACGCCGGAACCTCGAACGAGATGTACCCATCCTGGCCCTTGGTGCGGTCGAAGGTCGGCCGGAGCAGGTCGGCACCGTCCCGGATGTCGTGATACGCCACGAGCTCGAACACGCGCTGCGGATCGCGCGTCTCCTCGAGCGTCTCGCGGAACAGGTCGTCGTAGCGGTCCGAATGGCCCATCGCCTTCTCAAAAATGGTCGGGTTGGAGGTCACGCCGCTGATCCCGTCGTTCTCGATCAGGCCGCCGAGGATCCCGTCCTCGATCAGCTGCCGGCTGATGTTGTCCAGCCAGATCGACTGGCCCAGCGCCTCGATCTCGCGCAAGTTGTTGCTCATCTCGTCTCTCCGTTCGTCGCTGTCCTATCAAAGGGTAGTTACCCCTGGGTCGCGGTGGAAAGCCTTGTTAACGGCCCGTAGTCGGGCGGGGAGGCTGCCGGAACTTTCGCCTCGCTCGGGCGTTGTGATCCGACGGGACCCGCGCGTTGGGCAAGTTTTGGAGGTATCGATGTTCCGCAGGGGGCGTTCCCTGATATTCGGCATGCTGGCGGCCGCGATTGGCGGCGCGGTTGTCTGTGCGCCGGCCCAGGCGGGCATCGTCGCCCAGGCCCAGTCGGTACCGGTTAAGCGGGCGGGGCTCTCGGCGACCGAGCGCCAGGCGATCACGATCAGGTCGGTCACGGCGGCGAGCGACCCCTCGTTGGGCCTGGTCGTGACCGTCGACTTCGCCGGGGACGTCGAGCGCTACCTCGGCCAGGGCTGCACTGAAGAACGCGCTCCTGGCACTGGTGCTCGAGCCGGGCACCGTGACGCCGACGCCAAATTGGGTGGCCGAGCAGGGCGGGGGCTTCACCCCGGCGAGCTTCTCGACGCCGGTCCGCCACGGCAAGCGCGAGACGGTCCGGCGCGCCACGGTCGACGTGTTCAGCACCGAGCACGTTCTGCGTACGTTCACGGGCGGTCAGTACGGGGTGATCCGCGACGGCGACCAGGTCGTGTTTCGCATCGCGGGTCCCGCGCTCGCCAACGTCGCCGGGATCAAGGTCAAGCTGTTCGTCAAGAGCCCGCTTCGATCCACCAAGGCGGGCCCGACGCTGACCAGCCCGGGTTGGCGAGCCGTGGTGGGCAACCGGCCGACGTCGGTCGCGTCGCTGAACCTCAGCCCGAGCCTGCTGAGCAGCGCGCAGCTCGCGTCGGTGGCCAGCGGTGTCTCGAGCCTACTGTCGGGCGGGGTACAGCCCGAGCTGCGCTCCGAACAGAAGGTCCACACCCAGCTGAAGACCGCACTCGACGACTACGCGACGGTGCAGGCACTGGTCGGCACCCGCCGGGGGCTGCCGCTCGTCGGAACGGGAACCCTGGTCTCGGAGATTGGCAATGCCGGCGCTCGGATCAGCCGGCTGCGCAACGAGGTCGGCGCGCTCAATGGTTTGAACGGGAACATCGCGACCCTGTCGACCGCGGGGGTCCAGGTCGTTCAGACCGACGCGGGGTTCTCGCAGGAGCTCTCAACCCAGCCGGGGCGGGCGATCTCGACGCTCGTACCGCAGGGCCTGCCGGTGATCAACGTCAATCCGCAGGTCCGCTACCAGCAGTTCTCTGGGGTCGGCGCGGCGCTCACCGACAGCTCGGCCTGGCTGATCTACGACGAGCTCTCGCCGACCAGCCGACTCGCGCTTCTGCAGGCACTGTTCGGCGAGCCGGGGACCGCGAACTCGCTCGGGCTGCCGGCCATCCATCTGAACTTCCTGCGCGTGGGCATCGGGGCGCCGGGCGCGATGACGGTGACGCCGCCTTATAGCTACGACGACAGTCCGCCCGGCGGATCTGACCCGACCCTGTCGGGCTTCTCGATCGCGCACGACAGTCCTACATCATCCCCACGCTGCAGCAGGCGCTGTCGATCAACCCCGGGCTCGAGATCTTCGCCAACCCGTGGAGCCCGCCGGCGTGGATGAAGACCGAAAACACGCTCGACAACCCGGATGGCCAGAACACGCTGGAGGCCAGGGATTACGACACGTTCGCGAACTACATCGTCAAGTTCATCCAGAACTACGAGGCCGAGGGCGTGCCGATCACCGCGATCGCACCGCAGAACGAGCCCAGCTCGGGCCAGGGCGGGGCGACCGCCTACCCGGGCATGGATTTCCCCGAGTCCGACGAGGCCCAGTTCATCACGCAGAACCTGGCGCCGGCGCTCCAGACCGCCGGCCTTCAGCCCGAAGATCTACGGCAACGATCTGAGCTGGAGCTCCGCCGCCTACGCAAGTGCACTCGCCGCCGGCCCGGCGGCCGCCGATCTGGCGGGGATCTCCTGGCACTGTTACTTCGGCTCGCCAACTGCGATGACCCAGCAGCATGCGGCCACGCCCGGGCTGGACCAGCTCGTCGACGAGTGCTCCCCCGAGATTCGGGGGTTCGGGACCCCGGAGTTCCTGATCTCCTCGCTACGGAACTGGGCCAGCGCAGTGTCCGTGTGGAGCGTCGCCCTCGACCCGAACGACGGCCCGATCCAGGCCGGCAACTCCTGCCCGGCGTGCACGGGCCCGGTCACGATCAACGAGGCGACGCAGGCCGTGACCCTGCGTCCCGAGTACTACCAGCTCGGCCAGGTAAGCGACTTCGTCCAGCCCGGCGCCATCCGGATCGACTCTCCGAGTCAGGTCACCTACGGCCTCAACAGCTCCGGCATCGAGACCGTCAGCTCGGGGCTCGACGACGTCGCGTTCCAGAACCCCGACGGGTCCTACGTCCTCGTCGTCTACAACAACAACTCGGCGGCCCCGATCACGTTCGCCGTCGACGAGGGTGGTCGCTACTTCACGTACTCGCTGCCTAACAACGCGATGACCACATTTGTCTGGCGCTAAGGCGCCGGTTTGACCCGCCAGGCCATGATCAGCGTGCTCCGGAGGCTCCCGTCGCGCCGGCGGTAGTGATCGCGCCGCAGCCCCTCGACCTCGAACCCGGCCGCAGCGTAGAGGCCGATCGCGCGAGCGTTGTCGGTCCACACCTCAAGGGAGATCTTGTGCGCGCCGGTGGCTCGCGCGTGCTCCTGGACGGCGGCTAGCAGCGCCCGGCCGCCACCGCGCCCGCGAGCTTCCCGGAGGATCGCGATGCCAATCGTGAGGACCCCGGGCGTGGTCTCCTCCACCGCGGCGTGCCCGACCTGGCGGTCATCGTCGTCCGCGAGGATGAATAACGCGGCCGGCTCTTCGCGCTCGATGAATTCTCGGAAGCGGACGGCGCGCTCCTCGATGTCGACCGGCGGCTGCGCGCCGAGGGAATCCTCGGGAGCGACAAGCGCGATCGTGCGTGCAGCGTCGGTCGCGTCGGCGAGATGTGCCCGGCGGACGATCACGCCGGGTAGCTTTTCATGGGTGCCAACAACCGGTCAGGATGCGGCCAGGCGCGCGGCCGAGGACGCGTTTCGCGTGCACCGCACGCAGGTGCTGGCCGCGCTCGTGCGGGGATTCCGGGACTTCGAACTCTGCGAAGACGCGCTTCAGGAGGCATTCGCACTCGCGCTCGAGCGCTGGGGAGTTTCCGGGGCACCGGCGTCGCCGGCGGCGTGGCTGTTCACGGTGGCACGCAACCGCGCGATCGACCGGCTGCGCCGGCGCCAGACCTCAGAGCGACTGCTGTTCGAGGGCACTTGGGAAAGCGACCTCGGCGATGCGGGAGAGCCCGCTACCCGGGTCGATCTTGCTAGCGAGCCCGATCCGATGCCGGACCGCCTGGCAGAAGTCGGCGACGAGCGGCTCAGCCTGCTGTTCACCTGCTGCCACCCGGCGCTCGCGGTCGAGGCGCGGGTGGCGCTCACGCTTCAGGCGGTCGGCGGGCTGACCGGGGCCGAGATCGCGCGCGCGTTCCTGATGCCAGACGCGACGATGTCCCAGCGCCTGGTTCGGGCCAAGCGCAAGATCCGCGACGCGGGGATCTCGTTCGAGTTGCCCGGTGACGCGGCACTGCCCGACCGACTCGCCGCGGTCCTCACCGTCATCTACCTGATCTTCAACGAGGGCTATGCCGCCACGGCGGGCGAGGATCTGCTGCGCTCCGAGCTGTGCGCCGAGGCGCTGCGTCTCGGCAAGCTGCTGGCCGCGCTGATGCCCGACCAGCCCGAGGTCCTCGGGCTGGTGGCCCTGATGCTGTTCCACGACTCGCGCCGGCACGCCCGTACAGGGCCGGCCGGTGAGTTGATCCTGCTCTCAGACCAGGACCGCTCGCGCTGGGACCGGCCCGAGATCTCCGAAGGCGTGCGCGTCCTGAACCATGCCCTGCGGCTCCGGCGTCCGGGTCGGTATCAGGTCGAGGCGGCGATCGCCGCCCTGCACGTGCAGGCGCCGAGCGCCGCGGAAATCGACTGGCCACAGATCGCCGAGCTGTATGAGCAGCTGTGGCGACTCGTGCCCTCGCCCGTCGTGGCGCTCAACCGTGCGGTGGCGGTGGCGCAGGCGGGCCGCCCTGAAGACGGGCTCACGCTGGTGGAGCGGATCGACGGCCTCGAGCGCTATCACCTCCTGCATGCCGCACGGGCGGACTTCCTGATGCGGTTGGGGCGCAATGACGAGGCGCGTGAGGAGTACGGCCGCGCGCTCGAGCTGACCCGCAACCCCGCCGAGCAGGAGTTCCTCAGGCAGCGATTGGACCAGATCCGGGCGGTTGGCTGACGGCGGCGCCGAGCTCGGCGACGACGACCGCCATCGCGGATGATCGCCGTACTGTAAGGCTCAAGTCGAGGCCTAGAATTCCGCGCCGTTTGGCAAGTGCGGACGCCTCCCCGGTCAGCCGGATGAATGGCCGCCCGTTTTCGTCGTGGCTGACCTCGATCGAACGCCACGCCACCGCCTCGTGCGCGATTCTGAATGCCTTCATCGTCGCTTCCTTGGCGGCGAACCGCGCGGCCAGATCGCGCGGGCTACCGCCGCAGTCGCGCTGCTCCGCCTCGGTGTACACGCGGTTCAGGTAGCGCTCGCCCTGAAGCCGCAGCGACTCGCGGACCTCGTCGATCTCCACCAGATCTATGCCGACCGAGATCGCCACCACACCCCTGTCGCGACGCTTAGACTGGCCCGCTCATGCAGAACGCACAGGCTCATGTCGACCCGGGGGCTGAGGTCGCGGAGGGTGTCTCGATCGCGCCCGGCGCGGTGATCCACGCCGGGACTCGAATCGGTCGAGGAGCGCATATTGGCGCCGGCTCGGTGGTGCACGCCGGCACTGAAGTCGGCGAGGACTGCGTGATCGAGGACGGCGCCGTGCTCGGAAAGCGGCCGCGCCTGCGCGCGGGCTCGAGCGCGGCCGGTGCTTCGATCGGATCGCTGGTGCTCGAGGCCGGCGTGACTGTGTGCTGCGGCGCGATCGTCTATGCCGGAGCTCACGTCGCCTCCGAGGCGATCATCGGCGACCAGGCACAGGTGCGCGAGAACGCCCGAATCGGAGCGCACTCGGTGGTCGGGCGCGGCTCGTCGGTCGACTTCGGCGCGCTGGTCGGCGACCGCGTCCTGATCCAGACCGGGGTCTACGTCACCGGCGGGTCGGTCGTCGAGGACGATGTGTTCCTCGGCCCGGGCGTGCTCACGACCAACGATCACAGCATGGGCCGTCACGCGCGAGGTGAGCCGCTGCTCGGCCCCGTCGTTTCGCCGCGCGTGCCGCGTGGGCGGCGGCGCCGTCCTCGTCCCAGGCGTGGTGATCGGCGAGGAGGCGTTCGTCGCCGCGGGGGCGCTCGTCACCCGCGACGTAGGCGACCGCGACGTGGTGATGGGCGTGCCGGCGCGCGTGGTCCGGCGGGTCGGCGACGAGGATCTGCTCGAGCGGTGGACCTGAGGGTCGGGCCGAGGCGGCCCGCTCCTCTTCACGCCACTGCGGCCAACGCCGCCACCACCTCGCGCACCCGCTCCTCATCGAGGGTCGGGCTCATTGGCAGCGCAAGGTTGGTCGCGGCCAGCTGCTCGGTGACGGGCAGCACATACGCGCGAGCCGGCGCGTAGGGCGCCATCGCGACCTGCCGATGTAGTGGCGTCCGGTAGTACCCGCGCGCGCCCACGCCGTGGTCGCGCAGCCCGGCGATCAGTTCATCGGCGCGCGGGTGGGTGGCCACGTACAGGTGCCAGGCCGCCTCGGCGCCGGGCGGTTCGAACGGTGCTGTCACGTACCGGTCGATACCCGTCTCGCTGTACGCCCGAGCGGCCGCCCGGCGTCCGTCGCACCAGCCGTCGAGCTCCGGCAGCATGACGCGCAGAATCGCCGCCTGGAGTTCGTCAAGCCGCGAGTTGTAGCCCACGTACTCGAACGTCTGCTTGTCGCGCGAGCCGTGGAAGCGCAGCGCCCGCGCGAGCTCGGCGGTCTGATCGTCGTCGGTGGCGATCGCGCCGCCGTCGCCGAACGCGCCGAGATTCTTGGAGGGATAGAACGAGAACGTCGCCACGTCGGCGAGCGACCCGGCGCGCCGGCCGTCAAGGCTGGCGCCGGCGGCCTGCGCGGCATCCTCCAGCACGGGGACGCCGAGCTCGCGCAGCGCCGGCGACGGTGCCGGGAGGCCGAACAGGTCGACCGACACGATCGCCCGGGTCCGCGGCGTCAGCACCGCGCGAACCGTGTCCGGGGTCAGGTTGCGCGTATCGCGGTCGACATCGCAGAACACCGGGCGGGCGCCGGCGTTGACGATCGCCTCGGCCGAGGCGTAGAAGGTGAAGGCCGGGACGACCACCTCGTCGTCCGGACCGACGCCGAGCGCCCTCAGCGCGATCGTGATTGCGTCCGTGCCGTTGCCCACGCCGATCGCGTGGCGCACCCCGAGGTACTGGGCAAGCTCCTGCTCGAATGCTTCGACCTCGGGGCCGAGGATGTAGACCCCCCGCTCGAGCACGCCGGCGATCCGGTCGCGTATCTGCTCCTGCAGCGCGACCATCGAGGTGGCGGTGTCGAAGAGTCCGATCGGCATCGCTCCAGACCCTACTGGCGCCTCCCGATCTTCGCCTCTCGACGCGTCGGATAACGCGGCAGCATGATCGTTTCGGATTTACCAGGAATGGGTAATTCTGCGCCCACAATGACAGGGGGTCGATGGCGAGTGGTCCTGACTCGACTCGGGGTGCGAGTCGGGGGGCGGACGCGAGTTGCACAGCCTGGGTCGGGATGGCCTCGAGTCATAACGCGCGTGCTCGGGTGCGCGGTTGGCGTTGCCACGGCCCTGCTGGCATCCCTCGGACAGCTGCACCTGAGCAGCGCCTCGACGGTCCCCTCGCTCACCGTGCCGTCGCTGACCGTCCCGACGTTGTCCACTCCCGTGACGACGCCCGCGGTCTCGACCCCCGCGGTGACGACGCCGATCGTCACGGTCCCGAAAGTCACGGTGCCGACCGTCACGGTCCCGCCGGTGACGGTCCCGAAGGTCACGGTTCCGAAAATCACGGTTCCCACGCCTACCGTGAGCGTGCCTCGGGCGACGTCCCCCGTGCACGTGCCGACGGTGCAGACCCGATCCGCACCCAGCCCTTCGGCCTCCTCCCTGTCGACGGGATCCTCGAGCCGCGGCGCTCCGGTGGCGGCGGGAGCCGGCCGCTCCGCTCAGCCGGCAGGCGGTAGCGCGACCGCAGCCACCGCGACCGGAGACGGCGCGAGCGCGTCGGGCTCCTACGTGGCCGGGCCGTCACTGTTGGACGGAAGCGCGGACGCAGGAGCCGGGGCGGGCCTGGCGGCGTCTCGAGCCGCCCGCCACCGCGGGCCCCTCTCGACCAAGGCTCTGCGCCGGCTCGTCACCCAGCTCAAGGGCTGCCTCTCGTCGCTCGCGCCAAGGCAGACGGAGGTCCTGGTCCTGCGCACCGGGATCGGGCTGCACCACGGCTTCAGCCGCCAGGAGGTCGCGAAGATCTTGGGCGTCAGCGCCAAGGCGGAGGCCCGGCTCGAACAGACCGCCCTCGGCGGCCTCGGCCGCGTGTCGACGCACACCGGCTGCGCCAGCGTCTCGAGCGAAGTCCCGGCGTCGGTTCGAACCGCGGTCCTCGTGACCGAGCGCGCGATCCTCGGGCTCAGCCGCGCGCTCACCGTCCCCGGCGACCTCCGCGCAGGCTGCGCACGCGCCCGCGAGCACCCCCTCGACTACCGCGCCCCGTAGCCGGCGGCCCACCCGGTCGAAAGCGCCGGCTCCGAGCACCGCGCCGCAGGTGCGCCCGGCGGCCATCCCGTCCCCGGCTCACAGCTCTTCGTACTGGCTGTGGCTCGTCCTTCTGATCGCCGCCGGCCTACTCGGCCTGTGGTTCATCACTACGCGGTACCGCGCCAGGCCCGAAACGGCGCCGGCGCCGGCGCGGTCGCGCCGGCCTCGGCCCCCGCGCCCTCAGATCCCCAACCTGCACCTGCCCCGCCTCCCTCGCGCCCGCGCCCGCGACCTGCTGGTGGCCGCCGTCGGTCTGTTGACCCGGCCGGGCACGCGGCCTCAAGGCGTCGCCGACAGCGCGTCAACCGGCCCGAGACGATCGCGGTGCCGGAGCGGCGGAGACGGCGGACTCACACGAACAGGGCGAGGCTCTCAAAGCGTTTAATCACGGCGCAATGCTCGCGGAACGTGACCATACGGCGGAGGCCGAGGCAGCCTTCCGCCGTGCCGACGAGCTTGGCCATCGCCGCAGCCGCGTCACACCTCGGCATGCTGCTGGAGGAGCGTGGCGATCTCGCCGGCGCCGAGGCCGCGTACCGCCGCGCCGACGAGCGCGGCGACGCCGCGGGCACGTTCAGGCTCGGGGCCCTGCTCGCGCATCGGGGCGATACAGCCGAAGCGGAGATCGCCTACCGGCGCGCCGATGAACGAGGCCACGCCGGGGCGCCGTCGAGCCTCGGGAGCGCTGCTCGAGCAGCGGGCGACCTGGCCGAGGCCGAGGCGGCATACCGCCGCGCGGACGAGCGCGGCGACGCGCTCGGCGCATTCAATCTCGCCGCGATCTTCGCGGAGCGCAAGGAGACGTGCGGAGGCCGAGGCCGCATACCGCCGCGCCGACGAGCACGGCCATCCATCGGGCGCCACGAACCTCGGCGTGATCCTCGAGGAGCGCGGCGACCTGGCCGCCGCGGAAGCGGCGTACCGCCGCGCCGATCGGCGGGGCGACGCCGCCGGCGCCTTCAACCTCGGCGGGCTTCTGGCGGCCAACAACGATCTCGCGGGCGCCGAAGCGGCCTACGGACGCGCGGCCGGTCGCGGCGACACCGACGCGGCGACAAACCTCGGGCGGCTTCTCGAACGCGCGGCGACCTGGCCGGCGCGGAGGCCGCCTACCAGCGCGCCGACGAGGGCGGCGACGCCGCCGGAGCGTTCAACCTCGGTCGTCTGCTCGCCGACTGGGGCGACCTGGAAGGCGCGGAGGCCGCCTTCCGTCGCGCCGACGAGCGCGGCGACGACGCCGTGCGGCGTTCAACCTGGGCGGGCTGCTGGCCGAGCGCGCAGGATCTCGAGAGCGCCGAGAACGGCCTTCCGCAAGGCTGACAAGAGTGGCCACGCGCTCCGCGCCTCGAACCTCGGGGTGCTGCTCGAGCAGCGCGGCGATTTAGCCGGCGCGGAGGCCGCCTTCCGCCGCGCCGACGAGCGGGGTGACGCCGCAGGCGCGGCCAACCTCGCGGGGCTGCTCTCGGATCGAGGCGACACGGCCGGGTCCGAAGCAGCGTTACGACGCGCCGACGAACGCGGTGATGCGTCGGCCGCGGCAAGCCTCGCCGTGGTGCTCGAACAGCGCGGAGAGCGGAAGGAGGCCGAGGCCGCTTATCGCCGGGCCGCCGAGCGGGGCAACGCCAACGCCGCGTTCAGCCTCGCCGGGCTGCTGGCGGACAAGAACGATCGCGCGGGAGCCGAGACCGCCTATCGCCGCTCCGATGAGCTCGGCCATGGCTCGGGAGCCTCGAACCTCGGCGTCTTGCTCGAGGAGCGCGGAGACCTGGCCGGCGCCGAGGCTGCCTACCGTCGCGCGGACGAGCGCGGCGATGCGAACGGTGCGTTCAACCTGGGCGCGCTACTCGCCGACCGGGGCGATCTCGCCGGAGCGGGTGCCGCGTTCAGCCGGGCCGACGCGCGGGGCGACGGAGCCGGCGCCGCCAACCTCGGCATGCTCCTCGAGCAGTACGGTGACTTGGCCAGCGCCGAGGCCGCATATCGCCGCGCCGATCAGCGCGGCGACGCTACCGGCGCGTTCAACCTCGGAGCGCTACTGGAGCACCACGACCCGCAGGCGGCGGAGGCCGCCTATCGCCGGGCGGCCGAGCGTGGTCACCCCGAACTGGCCGACATGGCGCAAGCCGCTCTGTCGCACCTGGGGGGACAGCTAGGCCGCGCCCGCGGCCGGAGCGCACTCCATCCGATAAGTTCGCGCCTGAGCGCCTGCCGGCCACGGTGGTGTAGGCCGTGAACCGCCGATTCGCCACGGCGATGCTCGTTCGACGTCTCCTGGGATTGGGAACTGGACGGGGACAGGAGGATCTGGCCTCGCGGCGTCGTTCATTTGATGTGGAGGGGCTTAGGATTGGTCCAGCCATTGCCGCGCGCGGAGTCGTCCGGCGTTTTGGGGAGCGAACAGCGCTCGACCACGTGGATCTGGAGGTCCACGCGGGCGAGATCTACGCCCTCCTCGGGCCCAACGGTGCGGGCAAGACGATGCTGATCCGCCTCCTCCGCGGTCTCGTGGACCCGCATGAGGGCGAACTCAGGACGCTCCGCCCGGTCGGCTTCGTGCCCTCGGGCGATCGGACCTTCTACATGCGAATTAGCCCGATGGAGAACCTGATCTTCTTCGCCCGGCTGAATGGGCTGAGGCTGCGGCATGCGCGCCGAGCTCACGAGGTTCTCGACCAGGTCGGCCTCAGCGACGCGGCCGGACGGCCCCCTTAGTCGCCGCTCCCACGGCATGCAAAAGCGGCTGTCAGTCGCGCGTGCTCGGCTCATAAAACCCGAGCGCGGAGCCCTGATCGAGGCTCTGGTTGAGACCTACGGCATCGATGACACGCGGGCCGGCGAGGCCCTCGACACGTTCCTGACCGCCCTCGCAGAGCGGGACCTGCTCGCTTCGTGATGCCCGGCCGCCCGCGGGCCACAGACTTTGAGGGCCGCGCTGTGGGCTCAGATCGCCCTCCGCCACGCGCACCGTCGACTGGCCGACGGGCAGATACGGCAAATCCGACTCCAGGGACCGCCCATACTGCCCGCGAACGCGATTCGTGGTGTCGAAGCCCTGCTGAGGCGCCGACCGCACACCTGCCTCGAGGGGGCGCTCGTTCGCCAGCGCTGGCCGGCGGCTCACGGCGTCATGTGCGACGTCGTGATCGGGGTGACCGCGCCCTCCACAGATTCTCGGCTCACGCCTGGCTCGACCCGGCGGAGCTCCGTACGGAGGCGCGGCGGCCCGTGGACGTCGCGCGCCTCAGGCCGTGTGAGTCGTAACGAATGCCCGGCTCGGCGGGACACTTACCTGAACCGGATCACCGACAGCGGCGAGGGTGTCCACCCCTCGAAGCTTCCCGACGTCCATGTGCGATCGGCAAGATGCTGACGGACGTGGCTGATATACCACGCCTGACCGGTGTTCCCCCACGGATACGGGCGGTACCAGCCGCCAATGCTCCGCCAGGCTTGGCACGGAGCGTACGTCTTGTCCCCCCACGAGCTGCGGGCGCCACCGGGGTTGTCGTAGTAGAAGCGGACCATGGCTGCCTGATAATCCAGGTTGAACGCCGTCGACTCCCAGCGCAGCGGATTGCTGCCCGGTCCGATCGATCCGTCTGGTGTCCACTGCACCTGCGTTATGCCCAGTGACCTGTACACCTCGAGGGTTTGCGGGACGCGAGCCTGCACTGGATAAAGGTCGTACCAGGACCGCGGAACGGTGTGCTCATCGCCCAGCTGGAACTGGTTCCAGTAGGACTCCTGCACGTATTCAGCCCGAAGCCAGTCCTCGGGGATGCCCCATTTGTGAGCGGACCACTGGATCAGCTCGTCGGTGGTGGGATCGTGAAGCCCGTCCCGGCCGTCCACGTAACGAAAGTAGGGATTGAACTGGAGGACCGGTTGTCCCGACGAGGTCCGGGCGCCCAGGAATTGCTTTATCTGGGCGGTCCTCGGAACGTACTCGTTGGCCCCGGGATAGCGCTTACCCCCGACGGTGTAGGGGCGATCATTGAACGGGCGAGTCTCGGGCTCCGGCGTCACGAGCGCCGCCGCCGCGGCGTCGGACAGAGGAACGAACGTCGAGGGCTTGGAGTTGTCGGCGTTCCGGTTGCAGGCAGCCCAGGAGGTCTGGGGATCCCGCTCGGCCCTGGCGGGACGTTTCGCTGCGGACTTCCCGACGCCGAAGATGACGGCAGCCGCCGCCACGATCCCGATGATCAGGAGAGAAGCGATCGCTCTCAAGTCCGAGCAAGTCCCGTGACAGTCAGGAGGCCACGGTGAGAAGCGGGCGGCCGCTCGCGACCGGAGGCGAGGGTACTCCCACGAGGCCCCTGACGTGGGCGAAGTGGCTGGCCTCGGTGCGATTGGCCAACCCGAGCTTGCGGTAGATGTTCCGGAGGTGGAACTTGACCGTTTGCTCGGTCACCCACAGCCCCCGACCGATGTCGCCGTTTGTCGCGCCCGAGGCGACGAGCCTGAGGATTTCGAGCTCGCGCGAGGTCAGGGGGAGCTCGTCGCCGACAACGGCGGCAGCTGGGGTGGTGCCGAGAGCCGCGACCGTGGGCGCGCGGTGAACGATGTGGCCATCGATCGTCTCGCGCACGAGCGTAGTAAGAGCGAGCGGCTGGGTCTCCTTCGAAATCGCCGCGGTGGCGCCCGCGCTGAAGGCCCGTGAAAGCCAATCATGATCGAGGTCCAGGCTCAGCACGATCAGCGCGACCTCGTCATCCTGAGCCCTGATTTCGCGTGCGAGCTGGAGCACGCGGTCCGAGTGCCTCATGTCGTCCAGGAGGATCCCATCGGGTTGGGCTCCCAGGATCGTTCCAGCGGTGGTCTTTCGCGCGTTTGCGTATCCGACCAGCTTGAAATCACCACTCTGGCGGAACGCAATGTGGATCGCCTGCACGACCAGCGAATCGTCCGCGACGATGACCAGACGCCTCAGCGTGCTCCCGGGCTGCCAAGGCGAGTCCGACGTTTCCAACGTAGCCCCCATCATGTAGTTCCGGCCTCCTGACCCAAACATATTGCACGGGCCGCAGCCGACCCGGCGCGGCCTGAGAAGAATTCCATGCCCGCGACACTGGGCTCAATGGGCCAGCCGGTCGTCGCGTCGTTCAATCCCTGAACGTAGGAGGTGGAAGCCCGGCCCCATTTGCACGCGGATCTAGTCTTTCGACTAGGAATTGCGTCTCTATGGACGCTCTTAGGTGGGGGATATGCGCGTCAGACCCGTGAGCACCCGCCGGAGAGAGGTAGGGTTCCCGGCTCGGCCGGTCGCGGCTCGAGGCCGCTTTTCGCGATACGCGACTGCGGCCGCTCGCGTGGGTTAAGGAGAAACGTGACGACCATCAGATACAGCAGCACGACGTCGGCCAGCGCTGCCGTCGATCGCGTGGCGAGGGAGATTCACGGGCGGATCGATCCATGGCTGCAGACTCGCGAGGGGGTCGCGGGGGCGAGCCTCGCCGTTGTGGTGTTCGCCGTCCTGTGGGCAGCGGTGAGTGCGCCGCTTCTGACCGACGTGCTCGGTGCCGCCTTCGCAATCGTCCTCGTTTCGCTCGCTGCCCGAGGTTGGGACTCGCACACGGCACCAACCGCCCCGGCGTTCTCCATGATCCGTGAACCGGGAGACGGGAGCATCGAGCTGAGCCACGATGAGAACGCCGGCTTCTGGACGGACAAGCGGGGATTCCTCGGCGCTCGCCGCGTCTGGTTCGCCGGCAACCGATGCCCACCATGCCGGCTGCGGCCCGATGTGTATCTCCGCCTTCGCGCGTGGCGCGATCAGGGCGATCTGCCCGTGTTCGTGGCACGTGCGCGCGAGCGCCAGTGGTGGTGGTGGCGGGACGCGTTCTACTGGGAGTCCGGCGACTGCGAACCCGAGGATCTACGCGCGCTCCTCGTGATGCTGGAGCGCAACGATGAGCAGGGCCTCGAGTGGGAGCTCGGGCTGCATCTGGCCGAGCCGATCCCGGTGGACGTGAAGCGCCTCGTGTTCGAGCGCGACCGGGGCAGATGCCTAGCCTGCGGATCCGAGGAACTGATCCAGTACGACCACGTCGTCCCGTCCTCGATGGGCGGCGGCAACGACCCCCAGAACCTCAGGTTGTTGTGCGCCGGGTGCGTTCGTCGCCAGCGACGACAGCAAGAGCTCGAAACCCCAGTCTGAAGCACTTTGCGCGTCTGTTAGGCGCTGCGCAGGCGGGCCGATACCGAAAGTCTGGGCTGGTGCCCGGCGTTGTCTCTGCGGATCTAAGTTTGACCGCATGAAAGGCATGTGCTTTGGAGCAGACCCCGGACAAGAGCAACCCCCCCTCGACCTCCTATCGCCAGACGTGGCGGCGACATCGCAAGCTGTTCTTGGTGCCGGTGGTTCTGGGGGCGCTGGCCGGCGCCTTCTTCGTGTTCAGCTCCCATCCGAGCTATAAGTCGACGGCGAGCCTCTGGGTCGACACCGCGGCTCCGCTGCCCTCGACCGTCGGCGTCGGCCCCACGACTCCGCTCAGCACCCCGCCGGCAGCCGCCGAGCAGGGGATCCTGAGCGAGCTGCTGACCACCCAGTCGTACGCCGCCTCGGTGGCGAAGAGCTCCTCGCTCGGGAAAACCCTGGGGAACGCAGCGTCGATCTGGAAGAACGCTCCGACGTACCTCGAGGGTGGGCAAATCGTCGCAACGGTTGCGGGCGAGCAGGTTCTGCGGATCACGTACTCGGGTTCTTCGCCGGCAGAGGCGCAAAGCGTCCTGGCCGCGGCCGTCACCCAGCTGCGCGACTACAACAACAACCTGACCGCACAGCACGATCTTGACTCCGTGGCCTATGACCGGGAGCAGGTAAAGCTCGCCCAGGAAGCACTCACGGCTGCGCGGGACAACGTCAACTCGTATCTGCAGCAGCACCCGGGCGCCAGCCAGGCAGACCCGAACCTGCTGGCCCTGACCGCCGCCGAGAATAACGCGGTCACGGCGCTCGGGACGGCCAACGCCACGCTGAGCCAGGCCACCGGCACGCGCAACACGGGCGGGTGGACGATCCAGGTGGTCGATCCGGCGAACCCGGGGCTCGCTCCGGCGGTCGGGCAAGAAGAAGATGCTCGAGGTGATCCTCGGGCGGAGCCTTCGGCGGCCTGCTGCTCAGCTTCCTGATCGTCGTCGCGATCACGCCGGCCAAGAAGGAGGTCTGGGAGGACGAGCTCCCGGTCGGAACTCCGCTTGTGCCGAGCGTGCGCGCCCACCGACCCCTTGCGGCGGGAGGGGTCCATGGCGACGCCGTTCGCCCACACCCACTCGTCCGACCCGTCGTCGCCGGTGTCGGCCGCGGCGGCTCCGATGGACCCCGGCTGCTGACTCGTGAGCGGCGATTCACCTTCCAGCGCCCGTCCGAGCAAGTCGACGAACAATGACGGAATGGGGAATGCTGTTGCTCTGCGCGTACATCGCGCTGGGAGCAACAGGTCGGTTCACGTGGCGTCAGGCAGGTCGAGTCGCCTTCGCCCTGACGGTCGTTGTCATCGCTGTGGTCATGGTCAAATACTGCGCATCCACGCCGACGGACAAGTACCTCCGATCGATCGACGCGACGGTGTATGCGACCGGTGAACCCCGCCGAGAACACCGGGGCGCCGCCCAGCACCGAGGATCACACTGGCGTCAAGGCGGCCACATGGCTGCTCGACGGATCACGCCTACGATTCATCGCAAACCGGCAGTAGCGGGGACGGGGAGGGGAATTGAGCGCGATCGCCGCACGGGCCTTTGGCGGCCCTGCCAAGCTAAGCCTCAAGCTCCGGATTGGGGTGGTCGCAGGAGGGCTCCTCGTTCGGAGCCCTCGCGGGTTACCTTGCCTCGTCGGGCAGCATAACCCGCGTTTTTGCGCTGTGCGCCGTATTCCTCCCAGTCATTCTGTGGAAGCGACCGTACCTCGCGCCGGCTGTCTTGCTGTCCGCCGCGGTTCTGTTTGAGCAGACGATCCAGTTCCCGCACATTCCGGTAACCGAGAAGATTCCCATGTTCACTGGGATTGGTCCTGGTCATCTCGAGGGCGCGGACATCCTGCTCATCATGGTGCTGTTCATCTACTGGATCAAGGGCGAGGCAGTGGGGACCGCGCTGGTTCCCCCGCACGCACGTAAGCGTCGCGATGCGCGCCGTCCTAGCCTCCGTGGTGCTGGCCGTCGTCGTCGGGCACCTCCACGGCGGCAGCCTGCGGGAGAGCTTGCAGGAGGCCCGGCCTTATGTGTATCTCGCAGCGACATACTTCCTGACATCCGTCCTCGTCCGGGATCGCAGGGCGATACGTGCGGTGCTGTGGGGCTTCGTCGGAGCCGTCGGGTTCAAGGCTCTACAAGGCATCTACGTCTGGATAGACAATCGCCATCTGGTCCCGAAACCAGAGGCCTACATCAGCCACGAGGCCTCGTACTTCTTCGTGACCTTCATGTTCCTGGTCTTGGCACTCTGGCTGTTCGACCAGAGAGGACAACTCCGCAACTGGGCGACGTGGCTCCTGCCACTGGTCCTCTGGGCGAACATCGTCAACGATCGACGGGCTGCCTGGGAGATGCTGGCCGGCGGATTGCTGTGCTTCTTCGTCATCGTCTACAAGACGATGCCGGTCCGCAGGCACCTGCTGGCGAAGTCGATCGTCGGCCTGGTGCTCGTCTCGGCCGTGTACTTCCCGGTCATGTGGAACAGCACGAGCAGCCTGGGCGTGGCCGGCGCGGGCGGTCAAGTCGCAGGTCCAGCCAAGTGCGCGTGACGCCGATTCGGACACTACCGAGTCCAGGAGAACGAGAACCTGGAGTACAACATCAAGCAAAATGGGCCGTTGGGCAGCGGCTTTGGCAGCAAGATCGACTATGCGCTCCCGATCGCCGACATCAGCTCGATTGATCCGGGGATCGCCTACATCCCGCACGACGACGTGCTTGACGTGCTCATGCGCATGGGCTTCCTCGGCGGAGTGGCGATGTGGATGCTCATCGGCACCGGCATAATCGCCGGATCCCGGTTGGCCAGGTCACGCGACCGCGAGATCGCTCTCATAGGCACCGTCGTTGCGTGCTCACTCGTCGCATATTCACTGATGGGCGCGCTGGACTCAGGGATTCTTCTTCTATCGAATAGCGTTCATCACGGGCGTTCTGTTAGGACTCGCCGAAGCCGCCCGCCGGTTGGCGCGAGTCGAGGCTGGGCTGGCCGAACCGCCCCGGCCACCCGGAAGCGCAGCATAGGTGAGGCGTCGGCCCGACGCTTGCCGCCCGCTCCCGCCACCGCACTAGAGCGTGGCGGCGAGCGCTCGAAGTAAACAAGCCAGCGGCCGTCCCGAACACCGTTCACGTATTGAACGCTTGCGGTGCGCTAAACACTGAGCGAACGATTTCGTACACAGGCAGCTCGTAATCAACTAATGTGCCGTCGATCGAAATTCGGACCGGAGACGATGTTCCCTTGCGGGAGCCCAGAAACCATACGCGTCCAGGACTCGGAGGGTAGATTGTGCGTGGCGATCGCCGCATCTTGCTATTCCTGCTCTGCGTTCTCGTAGCCATAGCGCTTGCTGGTGCCGGCGCGGCGTTAGCGAGTAGCGGTAGCGGCAACCAGCCGCATCGCAAGCCCGCGCACCGGAGGCTGCCGGCCATCACCGGGTCGGCGCAGGTGGGCGCCGTCTTGCACGCGTCGAGGGGCCGCTGGATCAGGGCCTCCAGATTTGCGTACAGCTGGGAGCTCTGCAACGCGCACGGAGCGCGCTGCAAGCCCATCGCCAAAGCCGCCAAGCGCCCAACGCACAACTCCGCGTCCTATCTGATTCCGGCGAAGGACCTCCGCCACAGGATCCGCTTGATCGTGGTGGCCACCAACAAGTTTGGAAAGACGTCGGCGACATCGAGGGCTACCGCGGTGATTACAGAACTTCGTGCTTCGGGTCAGAACCCCGTCGCCCCCGGCGCACCCGGATCCGGAACGACGCCGCCGGGCCTTCCCGGCGACCTGGGTAACCATCAAATGTTCGCTAACTACCTGGCTTTTTCCACTGATCTCGGATCGAACCTCCCGTGGAACGACATGACGCAGGTCGTGATGTTCGCTCTCGAAGGAGCCCGACTAACGGGACGGCACTCGATGCGTCAACGAACTTGGTCGATAAGTACAACGTCCCGAATTGGACGGCAATGGTTCACTCGCATAGTGAGGACGCGTTCATCGCGATTGGCGGCTCGAACGACGCCGACTGGCAGGACGCCTGCGACTCCACCAACCAGGCGGGGTTCGTGACGAACCTCGTCGACTACATCGTGAGCAACGGCTTCGACGGCGTGGACCTCGACATCGAGCAGTCCGGCAGCCTCACAGCGAGCCAGCTGGAGGGTTGCGTGCAGGCGATCGCGACCGCAGCTCACGCCACCATGACCAAGCAGGGCAAGACGCCGGTAGTCGCGGAGGAGATGGACGAGTCGCTCTATAACAGCCTTCCGTACAGCACAATTCAGACCGACATCTCTTACCTCGATCAGGTCCAGCTCGAGTACTTTGGCTACAACCCGTACTCCGATTGGAACTGCGGCACCGGCAGCCCGGCGAACACCTGCGCGTACGTGAGCCAAATGGTCAGCCACGCGACCAGCCAGGGCATACCGGCCGACAAGCTCCTGCTCGGCATGGCTACCTATTCCCCATACGCTCAGGGCAGCTACTCGACCCTGGCGCCGACCACCTCGGCCGTGAACACCACATCCGGGACACCGTCCTCGATCCCCGTCTCATCAATCAGTTCGGCCATCAGCGCCGGAGATATCGTGCTCGCGAGCACCGAGAACCCACCCGCCCACTATGCCGTCTTTACGACCTCCGGTGCCGGGCTGTGCACGTCGAACTGCTCGATCCCGATCACCGGAGAGATATACGGTAACGGCGGGTACACCTTCCCCTCCGGGTCCGTCCTGCAGAGCGCATACGCAGGACCATGGGACTGTTACAACATGGGCAACTACGCGGCGACGCATGGACTCAAAGGCGACATGGTCTTTGACCCTCCAGGGCGATGAGAGCGGTCACAGCGGGTCATTCGCCTGCTCTGACCAGCTCGCCCTAGGACTAGGGTCCTAGCCGCTTTGCCGCGCCAACGGCGCGCCCGAGCCCAGGGGCCGCGCGCTCCTCGCACGGGGTAGCGCACCCGGTCAAGCAGAGCCGGGAGCGATGGGCTCGCGCCGCTGATCCCTTCGGGCGGA
>CAVWRC010000007.1:0-121904 GCA_963757235.1 uncultured Solirubrobacterales bacterium
AGTCGGTGGCTCGTGAGGGTTTGCGGCGCCCTCCCTACCCGGAATCCGGATTAGGGAACGAACCTGAGGCGACCCGTCTGAGACCCTTCGCCTCGGGCCGGCGACGGAGTATAGTGCGCGGAAGGGTAGGGCCAAAATCCTTCGAAACGCCGGGCGCAGCGGCGCGGCGCGCATCGGACGAGGGATTCGGCCCAGGGGCGGCATGCATGAACCACGATCGGCGACCACCCAAGTCCTCGGACAGCGGCGGCCAGTCGACCGTCCCCAAGGACCTGCAGTCGATTGCCGAAGAGCCGCGCGCCGTCGCCAGGTCCTCGACGCTCGATTCCAACGAAAAACGGGCGCGCGAGCAGCGCCTGGTCCGGCTGCGCGGCGATCGGCTATCGTCGATGGCCGACATGGCGGTCGCATTGACGCATGAGGTCACTCAGCCGCTGACCGCAGCGGCGAACTTGGTCTCCGCGGCGCGCCGTCTGGTCGGCGGCGCTGCTCCGGACGCCGTGGCGGCCTTAGACAAGGCCGAGGCTCAAATGGTCCGGGCCGGGCGAATGATCGGTCGCCTGCGCGAATTCATCGCCCGCAGCGAACCCGAGACGGTCGAGCAAAGCCTTCACAAAGTCATCCGGGACGCGAGCGAACTCGCCGCGCCCGCGCTCAGGGACGCCGACGTCAATCTGACCTTCCGCCTGGGGGCGGTCGCGGACCTCGTGCTCGTGGATCGCGTCGAAATCGAACAGGCGCTCGTCAATCTCCTCCGCTACGCCCTCGAAGCGGTCGGCGGCTCACCCGGGCGAACGGTGACAATCGCGACCTCGGTCGCAAACGGGTTCATTCAGACTGACATCGTCGACGCGGCTGCGGAATTTGCCGAAACGGCTGAGCCCAATTCGTCCCAGCCGCTTAACCCGACCGGCGTCCGCAGGCTCGGCGATGGCCTTTCGGTCGCTCGGTCGATCATCGACGCCCATGGCGGCCGGGTCTTGGCCGGGCGCGACGGGGGCGGCGGCGCAATGTTCAGTTTTACGCTGCCGCTTGTAGAACAGGTACGTGACGATGGATGAACGAAGCGCTAGCGGCGCGAAAGTCGCGGAAGTCTCGACCGCATTTCGAAGACGACTTCAGAAAGCAATCGCGATCGCCTCTCGACCCTTTGGCGTTTCGACGACCCTCATGTTGACCACTTGGCCTTCGGCGAGCTGCTTGACCCCGGCGGCGCTCACTGTCGAAACATGGACGAAGATGTCCTTGCCGCCGTCATCGCTGGCCACGAAGCCGAAGCCCCTGCCCTCGTCGAACCATTTAACTTTGCCGCTGAGAGGAACGGCCGTGGAGGGGTCGGGCCGCCGGGGTCCCCGCCCCGGCCGAGCCGGGAGGAACCCCCGGAATGGCCGCTCGACAATTCCTGAGGCGTCAATGTCGACAACGCTGGCGACCTGCGGGCCCTTCGGTCCGTCGCCGACGACAATCCGCAGCTTCGCCCCGGCCGGCACCGATTCGCGCCCCGTCCATTTCAGGACATTTACGTGCAGGAATGCGTCACCTTGGCCGCCGGCCAATTCGACAAAGCCGTAGCCCTTGTGCTCGTTGAACCATTTTACGACGCCCGCGACCATTTGACCGCTCTCCGGCGCGGGCCCTGCCTCCGCGAAGCCTGGTCCGGCGTCGGCCTGATCCCTCGCGGATCGTGGCCTCGGCCCATGTGAAATCGGCTCATCGTCATCGAAGCCATGTCTGCGCGTCGCCCAGGAATCGCGATTCGTGGTCATAAAGCTCAAACCTTCCGGTGAGTGGAAATCAAGAAGGGGCGTTCGTCGATGACGGACGCTGCTTCGTCTCGCCGAAGCTCGGCGAAACCTCGTGACGGCGCGTACGGCGCGCCAAAGCTTCGGGATTGGGAGGCCTCTCGGACCTGGATCCTATGGTCGGGGGCAGGGGTCGGCGGCGGTGGCGACGGCATCAGCGCGGGCGGCACACACAGCCCGTCAAGACTTGCGGGCGGTTCCGGCGCGCCCTCGCTTGACCGGACGAGGCCAAACGCCGCCCCGGCGAGGAGGACAAGCGCGATCGCGAACGAAAGCAGCAAGGGTTGATCGGCGCGGGGCCGCGCGCCAAATGCGCCGCGTCGGCGACTGGGCGGACGCGTGAGGATGTATCGCCTGAAAACATCAAGGGAGCAATCGACAGATGGCGGCCCGAAAGACGCCCGGCATCAACCTTTGATCAGAGAAAATGCTCCCCATGAGACGAAGTTTTTTCGCGACTGGCGCTCCGACCGCAGGCTCGCCCTGGCGGCCGCGCGTCTTTTGTTCGGCGCGACGCCATGCGCCCAAAGTCCGCCTCCCCCCGAAGGCAGGTACGACTTCGGCGCCGTAGCGGCGTAAGCGCCCACGCCGCCTCGCGGGAAACGCGCAATGAAGACTGTGCGCCGCTCGAAAAGAACGCCCTGCGCCCGACAAGCGGATTGCAGCCGCGTGAGCAACCTCCCGGCTCTTGCCGACGCTTGCGCACCGTGCCTGTTGTCCACGCGACGACACGACCCCGACCCATGGCGAACGTCACGATTTGCAGCCATTTGCCCATAAACGCGCAACTGCGACGCGACATGGAGGTTGTCCCCGAGGCGCCTGCGTGCGCAATTCGGATGACTACTTAGGCCCGGGGAAATCGCCACACTAAAGGAGCCGGAGGCTTCACGCTGATCGCAGGTCAGGCGACCTCACGTCCTCTCGGCGCCGAGGAACGTACGGATGAGCTCCGAGTAGTTCGCCGCCTTGGTCTTCCTCATGACATTGGCTCGATGCACTTCGACGGTGCGAGGGCTTATGCCCAATTCCTGGGCAATGACCTTGTTCGACTGACCCTCGATAAGCCGAAACAACACCTCGCTTTCCCGGGGGCTCAGCGTCGCCAGTCTCGCCTGGGACTCAGCGCGTGATGCGCTACGCGAAGCGTCATCGCGCTCACGGTCCAGCGCGGCGCGCACGACCGAGATCAGCTCATCGGGGCGGAACGGCTTCTCGATCAGGTCGACGGCGCCGAGTTTCATCGCGCGGACGGCGAGCGGCACATCGGCGTGCGCGGTAATCACAATGACTGGCAAGGAAAGCCGCCGCTCCGCGACATGCGCCAGAAAATCAATGCCGCTCATTCCGGGCATACGCACATCGGTGACGACGCATCCGGACTCGTTTGGGTTCAATTTGGCAAGGAAGTCGGTGGCCGATGCATAGGTCCTGGCGTCAAAACCCTCGGTCGTCAGGAAAAGCCGGACAGACTCGCGAACGTCGTCGTCATCGTCGATGACATGGACCACGGATCGATTTCCGACTGCCAACGTTCCGCTACCGATGAAAAGAAGTGAAACCCGCCTGACTGAAACCCAATGAGTATAGCGTCATCCGGCAGCCAATCGAGCGGAATATCTGCGAGGTTCGACGCCTTTTTGCGGAGGAGAAACCACCGCACGCCGCCGTGCTCGGAGCGTGATTCGCCGGGCGCCAGCGTCCGAGCAAACTAACGACATCGTAGATCGGGCATCCGCCGCCAGAGGGGCAGGAATCCGGGCTTGAAGTCAGGCGGGACAGAAAATCGGAACTGCGAAATATCACCGAACCGGCGCCTTTGGAACCAGCCGTCGAGAATTGAGTTTAGTGGAAATCACTGCCGCAGCCAACGGTTCAGAAGCCCAAATCTCGATGACCGTCGAGAGAAATGGAAGCATTCCATGAACGAAATGCACGAAAGACCGGTCGTAACCGAAGCCAACAAAGAGGCCGTGCGACAGGGTTCGACCGGGCACCATGTCCGTTACGTGCTCATCATCAGCTGCGCCCTGGTGGTCATTGCCTTCATCGCCGTTGCGCTTTTCATCAAGCCGTGAGCGCCTCCCGGCGCCTCGGCCGGGTGGGTTTGCGCGTGTGACGGAGGGCGGAGGAACCGGCGGCGTCGATGAACTCAGAGGCGACTTTCATCGCCGCAATTGTCGTCATTCTGCTCACCGCCCGCTTGTTTGGGGAGGCTGCTCAGCGATTCGGCCAACCCGCGGTGATCGGTCAGCTCGTGGCCGGCATTCTTCTTGGCCCTTCGGTCTTCGGACTCGTCTGGCCGCAAGCGCAACAAGCCGTCTTTCCGCATGATCCAGCGCAGAAAGCAATGCTCGACGCGATCGCTGAATTCGGCGTGCTGCTGTTGCTGCTGCTCACCGGCATGGATGCCGACGCGAAACTGATACGAACGGTCGGCCGGCCTGCGCTCGCCATCTCGGCGACGGGCGTCCTCATTCCCTTCGCTTGCGGCGTTTCGCTCGGCTTCATGCTCCCGCCGGAATTCCTGCCCGAGCCGAACCGCCGAATGGCGACCGCGCTCTTTCTCGCCGTGGCGCTGTCGATCTCCTCGATCAAGATTGTGGCGATGGTGGTGCGCGACATGAAATTCGCGCGCCGCGATCTGGGGCAGTTGATCATTGCGTCGGCGATCCTCGAGGACTTCGATCGGCTGGATTCTGATCGCGATCATCTTCGGCGTCGCGAGCGAAGGCGCAGCCGACATCGGGCGCCTCGCCTGGACCATTGCGGGCGTCGCGCTGTTCCTCGCGGCGAGTTTGACCTTCGGCCGCCGGTTTGTGTCGATCGCTATTCGGCTGGTTCACGACAGCTTTGCCAGCGAGTTCCCCGTCGTCACGCTCATTCTGTTGATTATGTGCGGGCTCGCGCTTATCACTGAGGCGCTTGGCCTTCAGACGGTTCTGGGCGCGTTCGTCGCCGGCGTTCTCATTGGCGAATCGCCCATTCTCACCAAGCACATCTCCGACCAGCTGCGCGGGATGGTCGCTTCTTTCTTCGCGCCGGTTTTCTTCGCGCTGGCGGGATTGAATTCCGACCTCACGATCCTCGGGTCGCCTCGCATCGCGCTGCTTGCCGCGGGCCTCATTCTCGTCGCCAGCGTCGGCAAATTCGCGGGCGCCTTCATCGGCGGCGCGATCGGGCGGCTGTCGCGAGCGGAGGCGCTGGCGCTGGCGATCGGAATGAACGCCAGGGGCTCGACCGAGGTTATCGTCGCGAGCATCGGCCTGTCGATCGGCGCGCTCAGCCGGGACCTCTATTCAATGATCGTCGCCATGGCGGTGCTGACGACTTGTGCGATGCCTCCGACCTTCCGCTGGGCGTTGGCGCGCACACCGATGAGGCCCGGCGAGCGCGAACGGTTGGAGCGGGAGGCTTTCGAAGCCAAAGGCTTTGTGGCCAACATGGAGCGATTCTTGATCGCGGCGAGCGACCATCCGAATGGACAGTTCGCATCTCGTTTGGCTGGTCTCATAGCCGGACCACGCGGGCGGCCGGTAACAATGCTGGGGGCTCCACCCGCCTGCGCGGAGGCCGCGCCGCCGACAGGCGCGCAAATGGCTTCTGCCGTTAATCGGGGAGCCGATGTCGCGCGCGAGGCGCGCCCTGAGGAGGCCGCACGCACGCCGCCTGTACCGGTCAAGACGCGCACCGAGCCCGTCGAGATTGCGCGATCGCTGTCGGAAGAGGCGCTGAAGGGATATGACTTTCTCTTCGTTGGCCTCGATCCGGCCGGGATGCCCGAGGGCGGCTTCAATCCGGATATTTTGGCGTCGGCGCGCTCGTTTGGCGGACCCCTGGCGGTTGCAATCGCGCGCGGCGCGCACAAGCGCGACCCCGTAGGCGGGTCGCTCAGGTTACTGGTTCCCATCACCGGCGCTAATCGAGATCACTGCCATGTCATTGTCGCCAGTGATCGCCTCTGTAGCGCGTCTACGCCTCGTTGTTGGTGAAGGGGACGGCGAAGTCAGTGAGGAATCGCAGGACATCGCCTTTGAACTTGTGCAAGCGGATCAGAAGATTGTGTCCGGGGCGATGGGGCGCCCGTCCGCGCGCTCCGCTCCGTCTGGCGAGGGGCGGCAGGTTTCGGTGGAAGGCGAGCCCGCGCCGGTCCCCGGGCTCTTCGACCCGGGGATGGTCGTTGGTGCGTTTGATCAGGGTGCGCAGAACGGGCGTCGGCAGCGCCGCCGCGCCTTCGGCGACCGCGGCGCGGACACTTTCGTTGGCGTCGAGGAGAAGGTCGCGCATTTGCCCGGCCCATTGCTCCTTGTCGATGTCGATCAGGGCCTTGAGTTCGCGCAAGTGATGGGCGTTGCATGAGCCGCGTGCCTGACCCCAGGCAGCGTATAATAGGGCGCGAAATGGTCGTGGACGATGACGCCGCCGCGAAGGCCCTTGGGCAGGTCGCCGCGTTTGGCCGACACCCGATACGAGGTCAGGGCGGTCGTCGAGGCGGTATGCAGCCATTGGCCCTTGCCGGCGACGCGAAAGCCGGTCCCCGGGCTCTTCGACCCGGGGATGGCGCACGCAAGCTCGCGCCACGAGCGCGGCAATCCGCGCCGCGACCGTCTCGAACTCCTCGGCCTTCCCCTTGCCCCAGGCGACGACGCTGTCGGGACAAAGCCTCGCCGCGCCGAACAGATCGGCCGCCACCCGGTCCTCGGCAATGAGCTGCTGCACATTGAGGTAAACCGCCGCCGCTCTCACGCGCGGGCCATACTGGGCCGACGACGGTCACCCCCTCGGGGAACGTCGCCGTGGTCTGGCCACGACAGTGCGCGCAGCGATAAATCATCGCCTGATGTTCGGTGACCATCGAGTCGCGGCTCGGGCACATCGAACACCTGCCTCTTCTCAACGCCCGTGATCATCGCGGTCGTCAGTCCGGCCAGGCAATGGCGACACGCTTGCGCTTCGTGCCGCTCGATCGCATCGGGCTTCGCTGCCTGCTTCAACGTGCCCCCGGCATGTCCCGCTTGCCCGCCGCTCGTCTTGCCCGACTTACCGCGCGTGCTGCCGGCGATGCGCGGCGGCTTCTTCAAGCCGTCGCTCGACGGCGGCTTGCCACTGTTGGAGCTGTTCTTGTCCAGCTGACGCCGAAGGTCCGCCACTTCTTGGCGCAACGCCGCGTTCTCCCCCCGCAAAACCTCAATCTCGCGCTGCAGCGCGCCAATCAGGTCGCGAATCTCGGGGCGGAGAATCATCCATACCTTGACTTATACTTCCCCACCCGCCGTCCCGAAAAATCGTGCGTCTTCAGGCACTTTCTCGAAGACTGTTGCCAATCGGACTCACCCCAGCTTGGGAGTTACGTCCGACTTAACGGCCGCGAGCCTCATTAGCGGGAGCCGGGGAAACCTCATCGTCCACGGAGCGCAAGGCCGTGCAGAGGCAGGGCGATTGGTTGAGATCAGCGGCAGGAAAGCACCCGCTCAGGAGCCCGAACCGGTTTCGAGCCTTTGAAGCAGACAGGCGCCAGCCCTTCATGCCTGCGTGTGTCTCTCGAACGCATGCCTAATAAAGCCTAGATCCCTTCGGTTCGCCGCGCCAGGCGGATGCGGCCGCTCTCCGTCGGGCGCCTTCGCGACAACGTCACCATACCATGGTTCCGATTTTCTGTAAAGTCTTTTCAGAAGAAGTGTCACAGAGACCGCGCCGGTGTTCACCCAGCTGATCAGCGTTTTCCTGGTCCCCGGCGCTGACGCGGACGGCGCCAGCCTCAACCGCCCACCTGCCCGTTGCGACCCGGCGCCTGGATCGCCGCCGCGGCCGGACTTGGACCTATCAACGCGAAGCGCAATAAGAGCGAAAACAATTGATCGCCGAGACGCGCCCGCCGATCCCCCGCCAACCCGGCCAACCCGCTCGTCACGATTGCGAATATGAGCGCGAACCGCGTCGCGACTTCGATTGACGCGAGAAGTCCTCAAAGACCTATCCGATGTGCATTTCCTCACCGCGCTCTACGCCGCCTTCCCCGCGCCCGAAGCGCGCCGCCTCGTCGAAAGGTTTGAACGGCGTTGCACGCCCAAGCACGGAAGCTGGCTCGACATGGCCAAATCCGCCGTTCTGACCAGGCAGTGCCTAAGCCGCCGCATCCCCGAAAAAGCAGACCCTCGAGAAAGAAGTGGCCGCCTGGGAGCCCGACCGAAACAAGCACCACGCCAAGGCCGATTGGCAATTCACAACCAATCATGCTCGCGTCAAACTCAAAAGGCTGTACCCTCAGTTCGAATGAACTCGGAAGACTAGCAGGTCTGCCTTCCAGGCTTGAAAATCATGGACAGGCTGGATTGCCCGAACCTCTCCCATCGTTCGGTCCATGAACCCTACGAACTCCGGGGCGAACACGGCTCTGATGCGTCTCCAGGTAACCCGATGTCCTGGCAACGAGAATATACGTTTCCAGGTTTGTGTAGAACTCTCGAAATGCTTATTCTCCAGGAATCTCCAGGAATCCTGTTTCATATTGGAAGAAGTCGTTCTCTATCGCGTACAACAACCCCGTGAACAATGGTATATTGTCTGTATTGGCCGTTCGTAATCGAGCCTGACTCAAAAATAGCGAGCAAATATCCATCGACGATCCCCGGATTAGCGATCGGTGTCGTCAAGGCGATCGTACGCGACGCCCGCCCCTGGCGAGTCAAAGCTCGTTGGTTTCTCTCCGCTTGTCGGATTTGAAGCGCGAGGGGAGACCAGTGAGATCACCACTGCGGCGCTGCTGATTAAACTGCCGATCGAGGCAAGGTCGGAAAGTCGCATCATCGGTCTCCGCCGAAAATGAGCGTCTGTGCAGCACGATCCTCGTCGGATCGCAAGAGATCCTAGACAATTTCAAATGGACCCATTACCGTTATGCCATCTGCACATTTTCTCGAAACCGCGGCCCGGCGTCCTTGCGCCGCCGCTATGTCGGCGACGTCGCGGGTGAACGCGCCGATCAGAAGAGGTTTGCGGTGACGTTGATGGCGAGGGCGAGGATAATGGCGTTGAAGAAGAAGCCGACCACGCCCTGAATGACGACGATCCGTCGCATCCGCATCGAGGTGACATTGACGTCGGCGGAGGCGAAGGTGCAGCCGATAACGAAGGCTTGATAGAAGAATTCCATCCAACCCGGCTGAGGCGTCCCGGGAAACTCGAGGCCGCCGTGAATCTCGCCTTTGTGGCGTTTGAAATAGACGCCCGCGTAGTGCAACGCAAACATCGCCTGCAGGAATGTCCAGGCGCTGAGCAGGGTCGCGCCGACCAGCATGAGATGGCCGACCTTCGCCCAGCCCGTCATGTCCTTGACCGGGCCGAGCTCCCACACGATCGCGGCGATGGCCGCGAGAGCCGCGACAACGCCGAGGACCACGAGCACCCACTGGTTCTCGTCCTCCGGCCTGGCCTGCACGCGCGCGTCCCGCCTCGGATCCGCCACCATGAATGCGATCATGACCAGGAACGCCCAGGCGCCGGCATTCCAGGCGATAAGCAGGCGCGTCGCTTCGCGGATGTCGAAGCGACAGGCAATATAAACCGCGACCATCAGGAGAGCTCCCAGTAGCAGACGCGGCCGGTGCGCGAAGTTCGCCAGAAAGCCGAGAGAGCTCTTGCCGGCCTTCGGCGATAGCAGGGGATCTCTTGGCGGGGGCGGCGACTTTTTCGGCGGCGGCGATTGGGGCATGGGAAGGCCGTTTCAGGTTCCGATCCGACGGGGCCTGCCTTGCCCGACGGGGTCCGAGGGGTCAAGCTGCGACGCGCGCGCCACGCCCGCGCCGAAAACAGGGCTGATGATCTTGCGGCTATTATCCGTCTCCGATTCGTGCTAACGCCCGACATCAGGCAAATTGAAGGTACCACATGACCGCGAAAGTTTCCGTGCGCCCCGACGGGCGCGTGACGGTGGTGACGATCGAGCGGACCGAGCGCCGCAACGCCATCGATCTCGAGACCGCGCGGGCGCTGTTGGACGCCTTCAAGCGCTTCGACGCCGATCCGAGGGCCGCTGTCGCGGTGCTGACCGGCGCCGGCGGCGCCTTCTGCGCCGGCGCCGATATTAAGGCGCTGGCGGAAGGCGATTTCGAGCCAATCGAGCCGGATGGCGAGTTTGGCCCGATGGGCCCAACGCGGCTCAAGCTCACAAAGCCGGTGATCGCCGCCGTCGAAGGCCATGCCATTGCAGGCGGCATGGAGCTCGCCCTGTGGTGCGATCTTCGGATCGCGGCGCGCTCCCAGTTCTCGATCCACGAGGCGGAGATCATGGGGTACTTCCGGATCCCAGGTCGCGAGCGCTCGAGCTCTGACTCGGCGTGGTCGCGGTCGACGGCGGTGTAGATCTTCTTGAGGTCGGCGGCGACCTTTTTCTTGTCCTTGTAGGGCACGAATCGCAGGCTCGAGCGGACGACGTGAACCAGGCACGTCTGCACCCAGGCTTGGGGGTAGACGGCTTCGATCGCTTCGGGGAAGCCGGTCAGCCCGTCGACGCAGCAGACGAGCACGTCCCCGACGCCGCGGGTCTTCAGATCGGTCAGGACTTGCAGCCAGAACTTGGCGCCCTCGGTGCGCTGGAACCACATGCCGAGCACGTCGCGGTCGCCGTCGAGGTTGACCCCGATCGCCAGATAGCAGGCGAAGTTTCTGACCGCCTGCCCGTCGCGGATCTTGATCACGAGCGCGTCCAAGTAGAGGATCGGATAGATCTGCTCCAACGGCCGGGTCTGCCAGGCCTTGGCGTCCTCCAGCACCGCGGCGGTCACGCGGCTGACCGTCTCGCGGCTGACCCCGGGCCCGTACAGGTCGGTGATGTAGGTCTCGATCTCGCGGGTGGTCATGCCGGCGCCATACAGGGCGATGATCTTCTCGTCCAGGCCGGCCAGTCGACGCTGGCCCTTCTTGACCAGCTGCCGGCTCAAAGCGGCTCTTGCGGTCCCGCGGGACGTCGATCCGGACCTGGCCCTGGTCGGTCATCGCAACAGTAGTGGTCCGATCTCCTCGATCGGCTTTCTGAAGCCTAGGCGTTTGCGGGGTCGGTCGTTGAGTTCGGTGGCGACCCAGTCGAGGTCGAGTGCGTCGTGGACCGACAGGTCGGTGCCTTTCGGGAAGTACTGGCGCAGCAGCCCGTTGGTGTTCTCGTTGGTGCCGCGTTGCCATGGTGAGTGCGGGTCGCAGAAGTAGATGTCGATGTCAGCGGCGACACTTACTTGTTGCCAGTCGCGCATCTCGGGGCCCTGATCCCAGGTGAGTGACGCGCGGAGGATGTCCGGGATCGTTTTGATCTTGTCGGTGAGCGCGTCACGGACCTGCTCGGCTTTGTAGCCGTCGGGGAGGTGCACCAGCATCGTGTAGCCGGTCGTGCGCTCAACGAGCGTGCCGATCGCGGTGGCGTTGTTCTTGCCGATGATCAGATCGCCCTCCCAGTGGCCCGGGACAGCGCGGTCATCCGCCTCCGCCGGACGCTCTGAGATGTTGATCATGTTCGGGACCCGATTGCGGCGCTGGCCGGCCTGGCGGCACGGGCGCCGTAGCGCCCTCCCGGTCCGCAGGCACTTCGTCAGATCACGGCGCAACGCCCCGCGGGACTGGACATACAGCGATTGGTAGATCGTCTCGTGCGACACCCACATCTCCTGGTCGTGCGGGAAATCCTGGCGCAGCCGCCCGACGATCTGCTCTGGCGAGTAGCGCCGCCTGAGATCTTGCTCCACCTTCTCTCGCACCACCAGGTTCGTCGCGAGCTTCGCCGGCTTGGGGCGACTCGCGCGCTCATACGCGAGCGCGTGCGCCGTTGTCGCGCGATAGCAACCAGCCCGATTAGCGTTACGCGAGAGCTCGCGACTGACCGTCGACGGGCTGCGACCCAACCGGCCGGCGATCGAGCGCATCGACTCACCACCCGCGCGAGCGAGCGCGATCTCTTCGCGCTCGGAGAACGTCAAACAGCGACCCTTCAGATCCCGCCCGCGGCGCGGGCGGACACCGCCCTCAGCTCGCAGCCACCTCATTCCCTTCATCCGGTAAGTACCCGCCTCCTCGGCGGCGCCGGTGATGAACTCACCGCGTGCCATCGCCGCCCAGAACTGCTGCACAACCTCAGTGACCATCCGCTCCGAGAACCGCGCCATCGCACGCCTCCGTTCACCCGCCTCCCAGGAAGGGACCTCGCGGGCCCCGGCTCCGGGCCGGACAGCGCGCCGATCGCCGCGGGCGCCTCGCCCTACGGGCTCGGCTTCGCGACGACCGGCGCGCTACTCAACCACGGGGCCCAGACGACCTAGAAAGTCCCTCCAAAGCGGCGGGTGTTGCGATCACCGCGAGAACCCAAGCATGGCTGAGTGCGAAATCCAAAGAACGCCTATCTGAGAATGCGCATGCCGGCGGTTCCGGGCATCGGCATCGGCACCGTCGCAGGTTCGGTCTTGGATCCACATTGCGACGCGTGCTTCGGCCGATCTGGACCGTTGCACCCAGCGCCTCCGAACGTTCGCCTCGTCGCGGCTCAATGCTACGGCAAGACCAGCCTGCTGCTCGCGCGGGCTGACCATTTTGCGGCCCATCGGCTGAAGGATCGCGCACGTTGCCTCTCCTGCAGACCGAGCTCGGTTCGGTCGTGCGCGCCGTCATCTCGACCTGATGCGCTGGTCACGTCGAATTGATCGCCACCGATTGCCTTCCCGCCGAGCGCACCTCGTCGACCACGGCGTTGCTGGGCTCGCGCACGCTGGGTAGGGAGGCCACCGCCACGTCGAGACCGTCATGCGTAACGCGCAAGCAATCCCTCGGCTGATATCGCCGCCGGCTCCCGTGACCAGTGCGGTTCGCCGTTCGGTGCTGCCGTTGTTGTGGCTCATGTGAACTCTCCTTCTTCGCGGTGGCCGGTGCCTGCGCCGGCGATGACCCGCGGGGCGCCTGAGTGGTCTTGCCTCGCGGTCGGTGGCAGGTAAGCCGCAGCGGCAAGCGCTGGTTACGCCAGGGTGTGCGCGTGCACCTGAAGCGAGCGCAGCCGGGCGGCTACGACCGCACGGCGCGGGTCGGCTGCGGGCACGGAGCGAATGAAGCTGGCCATCGCCGCTTCGTCCTGGCGGCCGTGCTCGGTCTTCAGCCAACGCCACAGCAATTCGGGTCCGCTTCTAACTGCACGCGCGAGCACGGCCTCGAGCTCGTCGCGCGCCCGCTCGATTCCGGGTGCCTGAGAGGACGGGAGCAGCGGTCCGCAATAGGTCTCGAGCGCCGCTCTGACGTTTCCGATGGACAGCTGGCGTTCAACCTCGAGGAAGTCTCCGCTCACTTCGCCGGTCAGGCGGTAGGGCCTCGCGGACAGGGCCGCCCCCATCAGCCGTCTCAGCCTCGACATCTCGGCGCGGGTGGAGATCGGGTTCCCACGCTCGCCGTACAGGTGCAGCGTAAGCTCCTGGCAGGTCAGGCCCTCGGGATGCATCGCCAGCAGAGCCAGGATCTCGGCGTGACGGACGCTCAGCACGACCGGCGCGGCTGCAGCGACCTGAGCGCTGTACGGGCCATGGCCGAGCACCCGCAGCTGCAACAGTGCTGCGGCGTACGCCGATCTCGAGCGCTGGGCGGGCTCCCTGATCACCCAGCCGCCGCCGTCGAGCGGCTCGGCCTCGGCTTCGACGCCGCTGTGAAGGATGGCGCAGCCTTCGAGTGGCGGAGCCAGCCGTCCTTCGAGCCAGCCGGCGGGCTCGGCCAGGAGGATGCGCCCGTCCGGCGTCAGCAGCGCCCGCCGACCCCGGGTACGCTCGGGCGTCTGGTTGAGGAACGCCTGGCGCAGCCGGTCATCTTGCGCGGCCTGTCTCAGCGCTAGCGCCTCCTCAGCTATGCCGGCGGCCGCGACGACCAGAGCGAGACTGTCCGGATGGGCGGTCCGGAGCGCGCCGCTCAGATCGACGATCCCGATCGTTTGGCCGGTCAACGGGTTGTGGATCGGGGCGGCCGAGCACCACCACGGGTGCTGCTCGCGCAGGAAGTGCTCGGCCGAGAAGATCTGGACGGCGTGGTCGATGGCGAGCGCGGTGCCGATGGCGTTGGTCCCGGCGCTGTCCTCGGTCCAGTACATGCCCTCGCGGAACATGATCTTGTCGGCGCGGTGGTGCACACTGTTGTGGCCCTCCATCCAGAGCACCCGGCCGAGGTTGTCGCCGATCACCATCACGTGCTCGGAATCATCAGCGAAGCGCACGAGGCAGCGGCGCAAAACGTCGATGACGTGGCTGAGCGGGGAGCTGGCGCGAACGTAGTCGAGCTCTGCGTGGTCGATCGCGCGGCGCGGCTCCAGCCGGTCGGGATCGATGCCGGCCGACGCCAGCCGTCGCCAGGAGCGCTCCACCACAGGCCGCACATCGCAGTTGGTGGCACCGCCCATCGCGCTCTCCCACGAACGGCGCAGGACGCGCGCCCGAGCCCGGAGGTCGGTCCCAGCTTCAACCGCAACGAATAGATTGCGCATCTCTCCTCGAAATGCCTCGGCGAGCGTCCGCCCACCGATTCAGGTGATGGTGTGAGTCAGTGAACGAGACCCAGAACCGTCGAAATGGATCACCGGAAGAACCGTCGAGATGGATCACCGGAATATCCCGACCTTCGATCCCGCCCTAATGAGCGTACGCTGGGAAGGGGGTCACGTCATCCGTGGCGCCGTGCAACTTGATTGAGTAGTCCGCCCCTACGAAGTGCCCCTCTCGGCCCATGCGGGATCGTGAGTTCCCCAGAGGTCCCGATCCGGTGGGGGATGATCGTGTCACTCGAGGGACCAGGTGCTCGTCGGTGTCAACATTGCTGCACGGTCCACGACACCGAGTGGGCCAGCTTACAGTCGGCGCCAGGCTGCATCCAGGTTGCAACCTCCCGGCGACTAGGGTGTCGCTGTGGCTTGCGTGGGGATCATCGCCAACCCAGCCTCCGGCCGGGACATCCGTCGCCTGGTGACGGGCGCGTCGGTGTTCGGCAACGCCGACAAAGCCGGCATGGTGATGCGTCTGCTCGTCGGTCTCGGCGCCTGCGGAGTCCGGCGTGCCCTGCTGATGCCGGCAGCTGACGGGCTAGGTGCCGCTCTGGAGTCGCAGCTGTGGTCGCATTCCCGCGATGGCGCGTCGCAGACCCTCCCCGATCTCGAGGTGCTCCCGATTCGTCTCACGGGCACCGCGCGTGACACCACTATGGCGGTGGCGCAGATGTGCGAGGCCGGAGTCAATGCGCTCGTCGTCCTGGGCGGAGACGGGACACATCGCGTGGTCGCGAAGGCGTGCGGGATGGTGCCGATCTGTGCGCTTTCGACCGGCACCAACAACGCGTTTCCGGAGATGCGCGAGGCGACGATCGCCGGAATGGCGACGGCGTTGGCGATCACCGGACGCGGCGGCCCACGGGCGTACCGGCGAACGGTGGGGCTGACGGTCCACCGCGGGGGCGGCGCCGCCGATGACCTCGCACTGGTGGATGTCGCGATGACCAGCGACCGGTTCGTCGCCGCGCGGGCGCTGTGGCATCCCGAGAACGTGAGCGAGCTGGTCGCTGCCACCTGCAATCCTGCGGCCATCGGGCTGTCGGCGGTGGCCGGACTGCTCGCCCCAGGGGGTCAGATCGGCGGGCACGGCTTGCACGTTCGCTTCGCCTCCCACCCCGCGCAAGCTCGGACAGTGCTGCAGGTCCCGCTGGCGCCCGGGCTCGTGGCGCCGGTCGCGATCAGCGAGTTCCGCGAGCTCGAGCTGGGCGACACCGTCGCCCTCCGCGGCGGGGACGGCGTGCTGGCGCTCGACGGTGAGCGCGAGATCGAGCTCGGCCGCGACGAGTCGGCGACCGTCCGCCTGACGACCGGACCGACGCGCATCGACATTGACGAGGTCATGAGGCACGCCGCGGCTGAGCGCGCAACCTGGTTGCAACCTGAAGGGAGCTAGGTTTAGCTGCGTCCAGCGACGCGACAGGAGTAAGAGCTGATGTCGACAGTGGCACCCCCCGCCGACCGGCAGCTCAGCCGGGCCGAGCTGCTCGAGGCGTACCGCGTGATGCGGACGATCCGCGAGTTCGAAGAGCGAGTGCACCTGGAGTTCGCCACCGGCGAGATCCCGGGGTTCGTGCACCTTTACGCGGGAGAGGAGGCGATCGCCGCTGGCGTCTGTCTGCTGCTGCGCGATGACGACTATGTCGCGAGCACGCACCGTGGACATGGCCACGCGATCGCCAAGGGTTGTGATGTCAAGGGGATGATGGCCGAGATCTACGGAAAGAAGACGGGCCTGTGCCACGGCAAGGGCGGCAGTATGCACATCGCCGATTTGTCTCGGGGCATGCTCGGCGCCAATGGCATCGTCGGCGGCGGCCCCCCGCTGGCGTGTGGCGTCGGATTGAATGCTCGCGTGAGGCAGAGCGATCAGGTCGCGGTGTCGTTCACCGGCGACGGCGGCTCGAATCAGGGGACGTTCCTGGAGAGCCTGAACCTGGCGGCGGCGTGGCATCTGCCGGTCGTGTTCGTGATCGAGAACAACGGCTACGCGGAATCCACGTCGCCCAACTTCCACCAGGCGGGCGTAGACCTGATTAAGCGTGGAGAGGGCTGCGGTCTGCCGGGCATCAGCGTCGACGGCTTCGACTTCTTCGCCGTCCGCGAGGTGGCGAGCGAGGCGATCGCTCGCGCGCGAGCCGGCGGGGGAGCGACGCTGATCGAGTGCAAGGCGTCGCGCTACTTCGGTCATTTTGAGGGAGACCAGCAGACTTATCGCGCCCCGGGCGAGGTCGAAGAGCTGCGTCGCACCCGTGACTGTCTGCTGGCCTTCGCCGGTCGCGTCACCAGCGCTGGCGCGATCGATCCGGGGGAGCTGGAGGCGATCGACGAGCAGACGCGGGCGCTGATCGACGAGGCGGTCGCCGAGGCCAAGGCGGCTCCCGAACCAGACCCCTCCGATGTCGGCACCGACGTGTACGTGAGCTACTGAGCGAGGAGGACGAGATGGCTCGAACCATCACCTACCAGCAGGCGATCAACGAAGCGCTCGCCCAGGAGATGGAGCGTGACCCGACGGTCGTGTTGTTCGGCGAGGATGTGTCCGGCGGGATGGGCTCACCCGGGGAGGAGGACGCGTGGGGCGGAGTGCTCGGCGTGACCAAGGGGCTGTACCCCCGGTTCGCAGATCGGGTCCTGGATACGCCGATCAGCGAATCGGCCTACATCGGCGCGGCGGCCGGTGCCGCCGCCGCCGGGCTGCGGCCGGTGGCGGAGCTGATGTTCGTGGACTTCCTGGGCGTCTGCTTCGACCAGATCTTCAACCAGGCCGCGAAGTTCCGCTACATGTTCGGCGGCAACGCCAGGACGCCGATCGTGATTCGGACGATGTGGGGAGCGGGAATCCGGGCCGCGTCGCAGCACTCGCAGGCGCTGCACCCGATCTTCACCCATATCCCCGGGACTCAAGGTCGTCGCGCCGTCGACGCCGTACGACGCCAAGGGCCTGCTGATCCAGGCGATCCGCGACGACGACCCGGTGATCTTCCTCGAGCACAAGGTCCTTTACGGAACCGAGGGCGAGGTGCCCGAGGAGCAGTACACGGTTCCGTTCGGCGAGGCCAACTTCGTCCGCGAGGGCGACGACGTGACGATCGTGGCGCTCGGTCGGATGGCGCTGGTCGCCCAGCAGGCGGCCGCCGAGCTCGACGGCGAAGGCATTTCCTGCGAGATCATCGATCCGCGCACGACGTCGCCACTCGACCTCGATTCGATCCTCGAGAGCGTCGCGAGCACCGGTCACCTGGTCGTGGTCGACGAGGCGAATCCGCGCTGCGGCTTCGCGGCCGACATCGTCGCGCAGGTGGCGCAGGCGGCGTTCGGGGACCTCAAGGCGGCGCCGCGGATGGTGACCCCGCCCCACTCGCCGGTGCCGTTCAGCCCAGTGCTCGAGGATGCCTACGTGCCGAGCCCGGATCAGATCGCGGCCGCGGTGCGTGAGGTTTCAGGCGCGGCGCGCGCGAGGCCGGCATGAGCGGCGAGATCCTGAAGCTCGGCATGCCCAAGTGGGGGCTGTCGATGACCGAGGGCCGCCTGCTCGAGTGGCTCGTCGACGAAGGGACTGAGGTCGCCGTGGGCGACGAGGTGGCCGAGGTCGAGACCGACAAGCTCAACGGCGCCGTGGAGAGCCCGGTCGCCGGCGTCTTGCGCCGCCGCGTTGCCGCGCCGGGTGACCTGATCCCGGTCGGCGGCCTCCTCGCCGTGGTCGCCGACGCCGACGTCGCGGACGCGGACATCGATGCCTTCGTGGCGGAGTTCCAGGCCTCGTTCGTGCCCGGGGAGTCAGAGGAGGACGCCGGTCCCGCACCTGAGACCGTGCGGGTGCCCGCAGGAACGCTGCGCTACCTACGACAAGGGGAGGCCGGCGAGCCTGTCGTGCTCCTGCACGGGTTTGGTGGCGATCTCAACAACTGGCTGTTCGTTGCTCCCGCCCTGGCAGCCGACCACGTCGTCTACGCGCTCGAGTTGCCCGGCCACGGCGGCTCCTCGAAGGACGTCGGGGCGGGCGATCTCGAGTTCCTGGTCGATGCGGTACAGCAGTTCCTTGACGCGCTGGGGCTCGAGCGCGTGCACCTCGTCGGCCACTCGCTCGGCGGCCTCGTGGCCGCCAGCCTCGCATTACGCAGCCCCGGCCGCGCGCGGTCGCTGACGCTCGTCGCGAGCGCCGGCCTCGGCGAGGAGATCAACGGCGAGTACCTCGATCGGTTCATCTCGGCGGGCAGCCGGCGCGAGCTCAAGCCCGCGCTCGAACTGCTGTTCGCCGACAGCAGCCAGGTCACCCGTCAGCTAGTCGACGACGTGCTCAAGTACAAACGCATCGACGGCGTCGACGCCGCTCTGCGCTCGATCGCCGATCAGGTCTTCGGCGGCGGGCAACAGCACGTGCTCGTCGGCGACCGCCTCGCCGAGCTCGAGGTCCCGCTTCTGGTCGTCTGGGGGGCGGAGGACCGGATCATCCCAGCCGAGCACGCTCGGCGGGTGCCCGAGAGCGCGGACGTGCACGTGCTAGACGGCAGCGGCCACTCGCCCCATATGGAGGCGCCCGGGGACGTCAATCGACTGATGCAGCTCACACTCGAATCCAAGGAGATTTCCTTATGAAAGCTGCCCGTTACTACGGTCCTGGCGACATCCGCATCGACGACGTGCCGGAGCCGCGGACGCGTCCGGGGACGGTCATGGTCGAGGTCGAGTGGTGCGGCATCTGCGGCACCGACCTGCACGAGTACCTCGAGGGGCCGATCTTCGTTCCGGCTGCAGACGCTCCGCACCCGCTCACCGGTGAGACGCTGCCGATCACGCTCGGTCACGAGTTCGCCGGGGTAGTCCACGAGGTGGGTGACGGTGTCGATGACCTCCACGTCGGTGACCGCGTCGTCGTCGAGCCGTACATCATCTGTGGACATTGCGACGCCTGTGCGCAGGGCAAGTACAACGTCTGTGAGTCTCTCGGTTTCGTCGGCCTGTCGGGTTTCGGGGGAGGGTTCTCGCAGCTAGTAGTCGCGGAGCGTCGTTGGATCCACCCGCTCGGCGACCTCGGCACCGACCTCGGCGCCCTGGTGGAGCCCTTGGCGGTCGCCTACCACGCGGTCAGGTTGTCCGGCGCCCAGCCCAACCACTCAGCCCTGGTCTTCGGAGCGGGCCCGATCGGACTCGTGACAACGGCCGCTCTGCGTGCTGCCGGGGTCGAGCAGATCATCGTGGTGGAGCCGGCCGCCGTGCGCAAGCAAAAGGCACCGATCGCCGGAGCCGATCACGTGATCGACCCGACGACCTCCGACGTGGTGAGTGAGGTGCGCGAGCTCACCAAGGGACGCGGCGCCGACGTCTCGTTCGAGTGCGCCGGGATCGACGCCGTCCTGAAGTCGGCCATACTGTCGACCCGAGCCGGCGGGACGTGCGTGAACGTCGCGATCTGGGGCCACGAGGCATCGGTGGCGATGAACGACCTCGTGTTCCACGAGGTCAACGTCCTGGGAAGCCTCGCGTACGCGAACGACCATCCCGCCACGATCGAGATGATCGCGAGCGGAAAGGTCGACCCGTTCCAGTTCATCACCGGACGGATCGCCCTTGACGACATCGTCAAGGACGGCTTCGACGAGCTGATCAACAACAAGGAGGAAAACGTCAAGATTCTCGTCCAGCCTTCCGCATCATGATCCTTGGGTGCTCGCGTACATCGCGGGTGCCCAGCTTCTGGGACTGCTCGGAGCTTGGCAGCCTTGGCGGTGATGTCCGTGCCGGCCGGTCTGCGGTGCCGTCAACGCCCCGGACCGAGGTCGTTCTGCGGTTTCGTTGATCGTTCGCCGATTGCGACCTGCGCGGGCGGGTGGGGAGCCGTGAGGACTAGAACGAACCGACTCGGAGCGGGCGAGCCGGAATAGTTACCGCCGTGCCAGGGCCGAGCCCCTGGGTCGGCTGGCCACGGGAAGCGTGTCTCGCCCCGCGACCGCAGCGTCGTGTTCTATCCAATGCGATGTCCGGCAGCGCTTCCGCAGGTAGAGCGGCTCGCGAGGGTCGTGTCGACTCGGCTTCGCCCGGTTGGCTGCTTCAGGCGCTAGCCGAGGGCTGGAACGCCATCCGCGCGCGCCATGAGGAGCTCCCGCCGGTGATCCTCGTCATCGGTCCAAGCCCAGTGCCCGCGGCAACAAGGATCGAGCTCGGGCACTTCGCACCGATGCGCTGGGCGCCGTGGAGGGATTCGCATCTGAGCGTGCGCCCCGATTGCCTTACGGCCTTCACCACCGCCATCCAGGAAGGCGATCAGACGGGCGCGATGCAGGCGCTTGCCGCGTCCTCGGACGCGCTTCTGCGCGAAGGCCGCCAGCTCTCCGCGGATGCGAGCGCCGTCATGAGTGAGGTCTTGATCACGGTCGATGGCGTGGCCGGTTCAGCAGTCGAGATCTTCGCGACCCTGCTCCACGAAGCCGTCCATGCCGTCGCATTCGAACGCGGGATCAAGGACACCAGCCGGCAGGGGCGATACCACAACGCGCGGTTTCGAGCGATCGCCGAGGAGATCGGCCTCGAGGCGGGCCGCGACCCACCCTTCGGTTGGTCATCGACGGCGCTGGCGCCCGGGACGACCGCGCTGTATCGCGAGACGCTTCGCGCGCTCACCGAGGCTCTTGGCGATCATCGCGACCATTCGCCGGCTCTCGGCGACGCACGGGCTCGCCAGTGCGAGGTGACCCTCATCTGCGACTGCGGCCACCGCGTCCGGCCTGCTCATCGTCAAAGCATCCGCGAGGCGATCTGCACCCGTTGCAGTCACCGCGATGCCCGCCACGGCATCTGAGGGACTAGGCGTGGACTCTCGCGACCGGCGCGGCCGCTTGCGCCAACGACCGCTCGCGGCGATGATCGCCTACGAGGACGGCCAGCGCGCGAGCGCCGTCAGCTTCCCGTCCCTGCTCGTCGCCATCGCCAGCATCTACGCCGAACCGCTCCACTAGGCCGACCACAGCGCCGGCGCTGGGGCGGAACACAGCCACCCCCGTCCTAGATCACCGGAGTCTCGCGCGTACCAAACGCTTACATCAGCTGAGCCGCGAGCGCTCTTCTGTATCACGCCGGTTTCAGGTATGACCTGCATATGACGCACTTCCGGGAACGGACGGGAACCCTCAATCTCCCTCTCACGGCGGAAACCCGGGTTCGAATCCCCGGTAGCGGCACAAGCCCGGCCGGCGCATCTGGTGAACCTGGCGGCGGATGCCTTGGCGGAGTGCGAGCAACGTTCGGGCCGACGTTCGACGACAGTTTGCTAGACGGGCCGAATTGAGTTTGTTAGAAGGCCGTAGAAATGCCTGCTAGATGGTGCCTTCGGTAACAAGCGGGTGCAGATTATGATTCCGCTGCTCTAACCGACTGAGCTACTCCGGCGCGGTGAGCGAGTCTAGTCCCCATCCGGCTCGGGGCGCGCATAAGATGCCCGCGATGAGTGACCTTGGACCCGCTGTCGCCACCGTCGTGAGCCGTTGCCTGGGCGTGCAACCGGGTGAGGATGCGCTGGTGATCGTCGATCGGGAGACCCGGGCGATCGGGGAGGCGCTGCGCGACGAGTGCGCCGCGGCAGGCGCCGACGCGGTGCTCGCGGTGATGGACGAGCGGGCGACCGACGGCACGGAGCCGCCGCCTACGATTGCCGCCGCGCTGGAGGCGTGCGACGTGTACATCGCCCCTACCAGCCGGTCGCTCAGCCACACCGTGGCGCGTAAGCGGGCGACCGACGCCGGGGTGCGCGGCGCCACGATGCCCGGCGTGACCGAGGACATGCTCGCGCGAGTGATGGCGGTCGATTTCGACACGATGGCGGCCCGCTCCAAGGCGGTGGCGGCGGTGCTCGACGAGGGCACGAGTGCGCACGTCACCTGTGCACGCGGTACCGACCTGCGGCTGGCCCTGGACGGCCGGGCCGGGATCTCCGACGACGGCGAGCTGACGGCCCGGGGCGCGTTCGGGAATCTGCCCTGCGGCGAGGGGTTCATCGCGCCCGCGTATGGGGAGGGGACCGTCGTCGCGGCGAGCTTGGCGCCGCTCGGCCTGAGCATGGAGCCGGCCAGGCTGACGGTGGCCGAGGGCCGGATCGTGGCGGCTGTCGATGGCCTCGGCCCACAGTTCATCGAGTTGCTGCTCGAGCACGGCGAGCTCGCGACCAACCTGGCCGAGCTCGGCGTGGGCACGAACGACCGGGCGCGGCTCACAGGCAACGTGCTCGAGGACGAGAAGATCCTCGGCACGGTGCACGTCGCGTTCGGCGCGAGCGCCGGGATCGGCGGCACGGTGTCGGTGCCGATCCACCTCGACGTCGTCGTCCTCGACGCGAGCCTCGAAGTGGACGGGCGTCAGGTGCTCGACGCCGGCCGGTACGTGCTCGGCTAATCGTGGCAACCACCCTGCTGGCGATCCCGAACGTCTCGGAGGGCCGCGACCAGGACGCGATCGACGCGATCGGTGCCGCGTTCAACGGACGCCTGCTCGGCATCCACTCCGACCCCGACCACCACCGCAGCGTGTTCACGCTCGCTGGCGAGCCCGGCGAGCTGGCGAACACGGTTCTGAAGGGCGCCGCCGAGGCGGTTCGCCGGATCGATGTCGTGAACCGCCACGAAGGCATTCACCCCCGGGTCGGCGCGGTCGACGTGGCGCCGATCGTGTATCTCGACGCGGCGGACCGCGGCGCCGCGTGCGCTGAGGCGCTTGTCCTAGGCGATCTGCTTGGCAGCGAGCTGCAGCTGCCCGTCTTTCTATACGGCGAGCTTGCGCAGGGGAGGACACGGGCGCAGCTGCGGCGCGGTGGCCCGGCGGTGCTGGCGCAGAGAATCGAGGCGGGCGAGCTGCGCCCCGACTTCGGACCGCGCCGGCTGCACTCGAGCGCGGGCGCGGTACTGGTGGCCGCGCGCCCGCCGCTCGTGGCGTTCAACGTCGAGCTCGCGCCGCCGGCGACGGTCGACGACGCTCGCGAGATCGCCGCCCTGATACGCGAAGGTGGGGCCGAAGGACTCGAGGGCGTCCGCGCAATCGGGCTGTGGCTCGACGCGCGCGGGGTCGCCCAGGTCTCGACGAACGTCGAGGACCACCTGGCGGTGCCGCTGGCGATCGTGGTCGAGGCGATTGCGCGGCACGCCACGCCCCTCGGTGCCGAGCTGGTGGGGTTGGCGCCGGCGGCCGCGTTCGCCGGGTTTCCCGCCGAGCTGCCGGTGGCGAACCGTCGAACCGTCGAGGAAGCGCTCGCACAGTAGCGAACTCACCGCCTCGCCTACTAAGCTCCCTTCCACCATGGCCCAGACGAAGCGTAAGCGCCGCACCAAGCACCGCGGGACGGCAGCCGGGACGATCCAGGCGCGGGGTCGCACCGGTCGGCCGCCGACCGCGGACGAGAAGAAGAAGCAGAGCAAGATGGACGCCCGCGAGCGAAGGCTGAACACGCCCCCGACCTGGAAGGGCGCCGCCACGCGCGCCGCGCTCGCCGCGGTGCTGATGTTCGTCTTCCTGCTGCTGCTCGGACCCAAGAAGGACCGGATTGAGAGCGCGGTCCTGTTCGCGCTGTTCGCGCTCGCGCTGTACATCCCGGGTGGCTACTACATGGAGACGATCCTGTATCGCCGACGCCTGAAGCGAAAGCAGCAGGCCGGCAATTGAGCCCGCTCGACGTCCGCATGTTCACGGTCGGTCCGGTGCAGGAGAACTGCTTCATCGTCCGCCGCAAGGACGCCGCGAACGCGCTGATCGTTGACCCCGGCGACGAGGCGCCAAAGCTGCTCGGCGCGCTTGAGAGCCTCGGCATCGAGACCGTCGACGCGATCCTGATCACCCACACGCACTTCGACCACGTGGGCGCGGTGGCGCCGGTGGCGGACGCGACCGGCGCGCCGGTCTACGTGCCCGAGCTCGAGAAGGAAGTGCTCGCGAACATCATGGACTACGTCCCATGGCCCGGGTTCGGGCCGTTCGAGAGCTATCAGGCCGACCAGACTGTCGCGGGTGGTGAGACGCTCCAGATCGGAGGCATCGACCTCGAGGTGATCTTCACCCCGGGTCACAGCCCCGGCCACGTCACGTACGCGGTCCGAGACGAGCCAGCGCTGTTCTCGGGCGACGTCCTGTTCCAGGGATCGGTCGGCCGCGTTGACCTGCCGGGCGGCGACTGGCCGACGCTCCTCTCCTCGATCGAGACCCTGGCCGGCGATTTCCCGCCGGAGACGACGGTCTATCCCGGCCACATGGGCGTCACGACGCTCGGGCGCGAGCGCGCCACCAACCCGTTCCTGCGCGAGCTCGCGGAGCGGTGAGCGCTCTGTGATCCAGGCCCCTCGCGGCACATTCGACATCCTTCCCGAGGACGCGGCGCGGCGGAAGACCCTCGAGGAGAAGGCCGCAAAGATCCTCGGTGCAGCCGGCTACCGGCGGATCGAGACGCCCACCTTCGAGTCCACCGATCTGTTCAGGCGCGGGGTGGGGGAGGCGACCGACATCGTCCAGAAGGAGATGTATACCTTCGACGATGGTGGCGGCCGGTCGCTGACGCTGCGTCCGGAGGGCACCGCCCCCGTGTGCCGCGCCTACCTCGAGCACGGGATGCACAAGCTCGTCCAGCCGGTGAAGCTGTGGTATTGGTCGAGCTTCTACCGGGCCGAGGCGCCCCAGCGTGGCCGCTACCGCCAGTTCTGGCAGGTCGGCGCCGAGGCGATCGGCTCGCCCACGGCCGAGACCGACGCCGAGTTGATCGCGCTGCTCTCGGAGCTGCTCGACGCCGCCGGGGTGAGGGGGACGCGCCTACGTCTGTCAAGCCTGGGGACGCCCGCGACCCGCGCTGAGTACCGGGACGAACTGCAGGCGTACCTCCGCGCGCACGAGGATCGACTCGCGGAGGATGTGCGGAGCCGGATCGACCTGAACCCGATGCGCGCATTCGATTCCAGCGACCCGGGTACCCGAGCCGTCATGCGCGATGCCCCCAAGCTGCTGGACCGTCTGGACCCTGAGGACGCCGAGCACTTCGCGCAGGTCTGCGCCCTGCTCGACGACGCCGGCATTCGCTACGAGCTGGATCCGACGCTCGTCCGCGGTTTGGACTATTACACCCGCACCTTGTGGGAGTTCACCAGCGAAGAGCTCGGCGCCCAGTCCGGCGTCGGCGGCGGCGGTCGCTACGACGGACTGATCGAGCTACTCGATGGCCCGCCCACTCCCGGCGTGGGGTGGGCGGCCGGCATCGATCGGATGCTGCTGGCCTCGCGCGAGATCACGGCGGGCACCGAGCTCGTCGACCTGTTCGTTGCGTTAGCCAGGCCCGAGGCGGCGCGCGCCGGCTTCGAGCTCGCGCGCGAAGCGCGGCGGGCCGGCCTCCAGGCCCAGCTCGAGCTCGCCCGCCGCTCGCTCAAGGGCCAGCTTAGGCATGCGGACCGGATAGGCGCGCGCTATGTGGCGATCATCGGCGACAACGGCACGGCCACGCTCAAGAACATGGAGTCGGGTGATGAGGAGGACACGGAGCTGGCCAAGGTGATTCCGGCGATTCTTAGCGAGTGGCGGCGACTGTGATGAAGCACGCTCCGCGCCCAAACGGATACCGCGACACCTGGTGCGAACAGCTGACCGCCGACCGGGCCGACACCGACGCCCGCGTGGCGGGGTGGGTGCACCGCCGGCGCGACCACGGCGGGCTGATCTTCATCGACCTCCGCGACCGCTCGGGAATCGTCCAGCTCGTGTTCCATCCCGAGAATGCGCCTGAGGCGCACGAGCGCGCCCATGCGCTCCGTTCCGAGGACGTGATCAGCGCCTTCGGCCGGGTCACCAGGCGCGACCCCCAGAACGTTAACCCCAACCTGGCCACCGGCGAGATCGAGCTCGTGGTAACCGGGCTCGACATCCTGGCCGATGCCGAGACGCCGCCGTTCCCGGTCGACAACGGAAGCGACGTCGACGAGATCATCCGCCTGCGCCACCGCTCCCTTGACCTGCGCCGTGCACAGCTCCAGCGCACGATCGCCCTGCGCCACCGGGTCGTCGCCACGATGCGCGAGGTCCTCAACGAGCGCGACTTCCTGGAGATCGAGACCCCCTACCTGACCCGGTCCACTCCCGAAGGCGCGCGCGACTACCTGGTGCCGGCGCGGATCCAGCCCGGCTCGTTCTACGCGCTGCCCCAGTCGCCCCAGCTGTTCAAGCAGTTGCTGATGATCGGCGGGATGGAGCGGTACTACCAGATCGCGCGGTGCTTCCGGGACGAGGACACGCGCGCCGACCGCCAGCCCGAGTTCACCCAGCTCGACGTGGAGATGGCTTTCGTTCACGAAGACGACGTGATCGAGTGCATGGAGGCGGTCATGAGCGCGGTGTTTGGAGCCGCGGAGTTCGACGTCGCGACCCCGCCATGGCCGCGGATGACCTTTGCCGAAGCCGTCGCCCGCTATGGCATCGACCGGCCAGACACGCGGTTCGGCCTCGAACTGCACGACCTCGCCGAAGCACTGACCGGAACCGAGTTCAAGGTGTTCGCCGGGGCACTCGAGTCAGGTGGCGTCGTGCGCGGCATCAACGCCGGACCGCGCGAGCTGCCCCGCTCGGACCTGGACACGCTGACCGAGCTGGCCAAGCAGCACGGAGCAAAGGGGCTCGTGTGGGCGTTCGTGCAGGAGCACGGGTGGCGCTCGCCCATCGCCAAGTTCCTCACCGAAGCCGAGATCGAGGCGATCAACAAACGCCTAGACGCGTCACCGGGCGATCTGCTGCTGATCGTGGCCGACGAGCTCTCGACGGCGGGACAGGCGCTCAGCGCGCTCCGGATGGAGCTCGGACGCCGGTTCCACCTGATCCCGCGGGACCGCCACGACATCCTGTGGGTCGTCGAGTTCCCGGCCTTCTTCTGGGACGCCCAGGCGGAGCGCTGGGACTCAGCGCACCACCCGTTCACCGCTCCCTCCGGCGATCTGAATGACCCGTCGAATCTCAGCTCCCGCTCTTACGACCTGGTGCTCGACGGCGCCGAGATCGGCGGGGGATCGATCCGTATCAACCGGCTCGAGATCCAGGAGCGCGTGTTCGAGCTGCTCGGGATCGGTCCCGAGGAGGCGAGCGTCCGGTTCGGGTTCTTCCTGGACGCACTGCGCTACGGCGCGCCGCCCCACGGCGGCATCGCCATGGGCATCGACCGGATCGTCACCGCGCTCGCGGGAGTTGACTCGATCCGCGACACGATCGCCTTTCCGAAGGCGGCGAGCGGCGCCGATCCGCTGACGGGCGCGCCCGCGCCCGTCGATCCGGCGCAGCTGCGCGAGCTTGGCTTGCGGTTCGTCTGACCCAGCCGAGCGTCCGTTCTCGAGCTCCCGGGCTTAAAGCCCGGCACCAAGCTGCCGAACACATGGCTTGATGAGGAGCCTGCCCAAGCCCATGATCGGCCTCTTGGCGGCCACGCTGGTGTTCTTCGCGCTGTGGTACGTCGAACTGAAGCCGAGCGCGTCGTCGTCGGGTGGGTCCCCGAGCGGTCTGGGTCAGTACCAGTCGGCGATCAACAAGGCCCATCAGGCCGTCGCGACCTCGAACGCCGCCAACGCCAAGCTCGGCGCGCCGGTCGCCACGACTGCCGCGCCGAAGTCGCCTACCGCGACGAAGACAACCCCGGCCGCAACGACTGCGGCGAAGGCCGTCCCCGCTACGGCGTCTCACACGAAAACCCTTGCGAAGGCCGCCCCGGCTGCGAAGACCGCGGCCAAGGCTGCCCCCGCCACAAAGCCTGCCGCAGCTCCCTCGGCCGCCGCCCAGGTGAAGCTCATCGCGAACGCGGTCGCCGCTCACGACGCGGTCGCCGTCCTGTTCTACAACCCGGCCGCCGCCGATGATCAGGCGATGAAGCGGGAGCTGGGCGCTGTGCCGACGCACCACGGCCAGGTCGTCAAGCTGGCCGTGCCGGTGAGCGAGCTCACCCAGTTCCAGGGCATCACCGCCCAGGTCCCGGTCGTCACCGCTCCGACCCTGGTCTTGATCGACCCGACGCGCCAGGCCACCGTCATCACCGGTTACGCGTCTCAGCTGGAGATCAACCAGCGGGTCGCGGACGCCCTCGCAGTCAAATAACTCCTCTCTATCCTCGCGGGCGATGGATGCCATCGCCTTCGAGCATCACCTGACCTCGCCCCAGGGCCACCACCGGCGGCCGAAGAATGCGTTCACGGCGACCGTGGGCGGCTTCGCGTGCTGCGATGAGATTGAGCTCTCGATCAGCGTCGAGGGCGACCGGGTCACCGACGCCGGGTTCGACGCCCGCGGATGCGGTGCCAGCACCGCCGCCGGGAGCGCGGCGGTAACGCTCGCGCGGGGAAGCACGGTCTTCGAGGCGGCGCGGATCGGGCCCAAGCAGATCGCCGACGAGCTCGGCGGTCTCAGCCCGGGCAAGCTGCACGCGGCCGAGCTGGCCGCCGACGCGCTCGCGCGGGCGCTCGGCGCCGCCGTGCGCGAACGCGCCTTCGTGACCAACGCATCCGAGCCGGCGCGACCCGGCACGCTGGTCGCCATGAGCGGTGGCGTGGACAGCGCGGTCGCGGCGCTCGAGTGTGCGCGCGAGGGCGAGACCGCGGCGGTCACGCTCGAGCTCTGGTCGGACCCCGAGAACAACGCCGAGCGAAGCTGCTGCTCGGCCTCCGCGGTGGCGCAGGCGCGAGCGCTGGCCCATGCGATGGGCCTGCCCCACTTCACGATCGACCTGCGCGACGAGTTCCGGGCCGGCGTGGTCGAGCCGTTCATCGCCGGCTTCGCGGCCGGGGAGACCCCAAATCCGTGCGTCGGCTGCAACGGCCACGTCCGCCTCGACGCGATGCTCGACCTCGCCGAGCGCCTCGGCTGCGCACGGCTCGCCACCGGCCATTACGCGCGGATCGCCGAGCCCGACCACCCAGACGGGCCGCTGCTGCGCGTCGCCGCCGACCCCGCCAAGGATCAGACGTACATGCTGGCGGCGCTCGCGCCGAGCTCGCTGGCGCGGATGCGCTTTCCGCTCGGCGAGCTGACCAAGTCGGAGGTCAGGCGGATCGCCGCCGACGCGGGCCTGCCGGTCGCGAGCAAGGTCGACTCGCAGGACCTGTGCTTCCTGGCCGGCACCGACCGCGCCCGCTTCCTCGCCCGCCACGGCGGCCTCGGCGACGCACCCGGATCGCTCGTCACCCCGGACGGCACGGTCGTCGGCCGACACCTCGGCCAGCACCGCTTCACGGTGGGCCAGCGGCGCGGCCTGGGCCTCGCCGCGCCCGGGGAACCGCTCTACGTGCTCGACAAGGACGCCGCTACCGGCGAGGTGAGGGTCGGCCCGCGGGCAGCGCTCGAGACCACGAGCGTGCCTGTTCGCGGCGCTCGGCTAACGCGATCCGCGACGCGTGTGGACAGGGTCAAGCTTCGCTACCGCTCACGCCCGGTGGCGTGTCGGATCGCCGGCGACCCTCAACCTGGCCACCACGCGCGACTCCAACTCGAGCTCTCAGAGCCGGTCGACGGCGCGGCCCCCGGACAGCTCGCCTGCTTGATGGACGGTGACTTGGTCGTGGGGTGGGGGACAATCGCCCGCGAGGCGAGCGGCTATCGGACCTTGAAGTCGGCGTTGCGCACGAGCATCAACGCGTAGGCCGGCCAGTACACGCCGGTCGGCGGGGCGCCGGGCACGCAGCTGCCGCCGGACTCGCCCGGGCGGCTCATCCAGGCGAACATGTCGACGTTGCGATATCCGGTGCTGGTGCTGGGCAGCGGACCGAGGCCGCGGCCGGGCGGGTTGCACAGGACCTCCATGCCCTGATGGACGATGTCGCGAGGACGCAACGGTCCCTGGCCGTTCTCGCCGGTGTTGACCGCGAAGTGCTTGCCGCCGGTCAGCCGCGAGATCTGCTCGCCATAGCGGATCTCGTTGGAGGTCCAGTCGTAATGGGTGGAGTTCAGGAAGAAACCCTGGGCGTTGGCCACGCCCGAGGCGCGCAGGAACTTGGCGGCCAGGCGCGCGGGCAGCGCGTCGGCGGCGCCCGCGTCGAGGTAGACGACCAGGTGTGGGCAGTCGGCGCTCAGCGTGTTGATCGCGTAGCGAAGCTCGGCCTCGCGGACGGCCTGGCCGTGCTTGGAGAGGCAAGGCATGGTGATGATCGAGTCCATCTCGAGGAACAGAACCCCCCGGTAGGACCCGATCCCGGCGGCGAACCCGTTGATGAAGTTTTCGTAGGCGGCCACCGTCGACGGTGGGTCGGCCCAGTGGCCGCAGTGCCCGTCCACCAGTTGATAAGTGGACATCATGGGGACGGTGCCCGGCTGCTCGACCTCCGCGCGGGAGAGATACGCGGACACCGCGGTCTGGATGTTCGCGACGCCGTTGGATCCGTAGCTGAAGCTGCCGAACCGCGCCGCGCCGGGCTCCCGCGCGATCGTCTCGATCGCGGGATACTGCTGCGTCGCCTGGGCCGCGGCGCTCTGAGGATCGACGAAGAACGTGGCGCCCGACAGCGGATTGCCGTTCGTCGGAGCCACCGGGAGGTCGAGCGGGTTCTGCGGGTTACGGGGCGGGGTCAGGTCGTCGTTGAGGATCGTGAGCACCGCCGTGCTCGGCGAGGCCATGCCGATCGGTGACGGACCGAACAGCGATACCTGGATCGTCTTCGAGACTGACTGCACCCCGTGGTCGACGATCGGTACGGTGAAGCTTTCGCTGGCTACGCCGATCGGGAAGTCGAGCATCCCCTTGACCGAGGTGAAGTCGGTCTCGTTGACCGCGGTGCACTCGGCGGCACCGCAGGGCGTGCCCCAGCCGAGCGTGATGTAGCGGATCTGCGCATCCTCGCTGGCGTCGGTGCGCTCGATCGTGATCACCGCCTGCCCGGCGTCCTCGTTCACGGAGAGCGCCGAGGCCTCCAGGTGAAAACCGTTCGGGTCGATCGGCGCGTCGGCGTGCGCCGCGGCCGGTACGAGGAGCGTGGAGAGCACCATGGCGGGCAGCAGCGCGATCTGACGCAAGCGACGCATCACGCCTTGCTTCGGCACCTGGCGCGGTTGGCTTTATGTCAGCAGCCCGACCTCGACGAGCGTGCCTACACTGCCTTACGCCGATGACTTCCGACGACATCCGCCGCACCTTCATCGAGTTCTTTGAGGAACGCGGGCACCTGCGGCTGCCGTCCTCGTCGCTGATCCCGACCGAGCACGATCCGTCGGCGCTGTTCACGGTGGCGGGGATGCACCCGCTCAAGCCCTACTTCATGGGGCGCGAGAACCCGCCGCGCTCGCGCGTGACCACGTGCCAGAAGACGTTCCGCACCGTCGACATCGACATCATCGGCACCACGACGCGGCATCTCACCTTCTTCGAGATGCTCGGGAACTTTTCGTTCGGGGACTACTTCAAGCGAGAGGCGACCCGGTTCGCGTGGGAGCTTTCCACCCAGGGCTTCGGCTTCCCAGCGGACAAGATCTGGATCACGGTATTCGCCGGCGACGACGAGCTCGGCCTCGGCGCCGACGAGGAAGCGATCGAGGCGTGGGTCGATATCGGCGTCCCGCGAGAGCGGATTGTGGAGTGCCCGCGCTCGGAGAACTGGTGGGAGCTGCCGCCGCCGGGCCCGTGTGGGCCTTGCTCCGAGCTCTACCTGGATCGGGGTCTCGACTTCGGCAAGGCCGACGACCTTCCCGGGGGCGATAACGAGCGCTTCCTCGAGTACTGGAACCTGGTGTTCATGCAGTTCGACCAGAACCCGTTGAACGTGCTCACGCCGCTGCCGGCCAAGAACATCGACACCGGCCTCGGGCTGAACCGGCTCGCCGCGATCCTCCAGGGCAAGGCGACCGTGTTCGAGACCGACCAGTTCGCTCCGCTCGTCGAGCTCGGCGAGGAGCTTTCCGGCCGCCGGTACGGCGAGGACTACCCGACCGATCGCGCGCTGCGCATTCTGGCCGACCACAGCCGCGCGATGACGTTCCTAATCGCCGACGGGCTCGTTCCCTCCAACGAGGATCGGGGTTACGTGCTGCGGCGGATCATGCGCCGGGCGATTCTCCAGGGCCGGAGGCTCCAGCTCCGCCCCGGCTTCCTCGACGTGCTGGCCGACCGCGTTACGGCGATCATGGGCGGGGAGTACCCCGAACTCCACGAACAGCGCGACACGATCCAGAAGTGGCTCGAGAGCGAGGAGGAGGGCTTCGGGCGCACACTCGAGCAGGGCCTCAAGCGCCTCGATGAGCTGATCGAGCGCGCGCGCGACACCGACGCGGAGGGGATCGCCGCCGCCGACGCATTCCTCCTGCACGACACCTACGGCTTCCCGATCGACCTCACGCTCGAGCTCGTCGCCGAAGCGGGCCTCGGGGTGGACGAGCAGGGCTTCGAGGTTCTGATGGACGATCAGCGCCAGCGCGCGCGGGCTGGGGCGGGCCGGTTCGCGGGGGGAGAAGACGTCCGTGTACGGGCCGAAGCGCTCAACCGCCACACCGGTTTCGCGACCGATTTCGTCGGTTACGAGACCACTGACGCCGAGACGACGATCGGGGCAGCCGAGAGCGAGAACGGACACGTGCTGGTCAAGCTCGTCGAGTCCCCGTTCTACGCCACCGGCGGCGGCCAGGTCGCCGACTCGGGATATGTCGAGTGCCTGGAGGGTGACTGCCGGGCGCGGGTCGAGGACGTGCTGCGGATCGGCAACGACCAGGTACTGGCGGTCGTCCCCGAGCGGGGAACGATCCAGCCGGGTGAGCGGGTGCGCGCGCACGTCGACCGGGCGGCGCGCCACGCCACCGAGTGCAACCACACCGCCACGCACCTGCTCCATGCGGCCCTGCGCCGGCGCCTGGGCACGCACGTGCGGCAGGCCGGTTCGTACGTAGGCCCGGACAAACTGCGCTTCGACTTCACCCACGGCAAGGCGCTCACGCCGGATGAGCTCCTGGACATCGAGGATCAGGTGAACGTCTGGATCCTGGAGAGCCAGCCCGTGCGGGCGCTCACCACCACGCTCGACGAGGCCCGCCGGCTCGGGGCGATGGCCCTGTTCGGCGAGAAGTACGGCGACGTGGTGCGTATGGTCGAGGTCGGCGACGGATCATTCTCGAGAGAGCTGTGCGGGGGCACCCACGTCGAGAACACCGCCGAGATCGCGCTGTTCAAGATCCTCAGCGAGAGTTCGAGCGCGGCCAACATGCGCCGCATCGAGGCGATCACCGGTCCCGAGGCGGTCGCGCTGATGCGCCGCCACGACCGGGAGCTGACCGAGGCCGCCAAGGTCCTCCGGGTGACACCCGACCGCGTTCCCGATGAGGTCGCGGAAGTGCGCGCGCGCGTGCGTCAGCTCGAGCGCGACGCGCGCCAGGGCGTGACCCAGGGAGCGGCCGATGTGGAACGACTGGCCCAGGACGCGATCGAACGCGACGGCGCCCGCGTGCTGGTCACCGAGGTCGACGGGCTCGACGGCAAGGCGTTGCTCGACGTCGCCGACCGGCTCAAGAACGTGCTCGGCGACGCCGCGATCGTGCTCGGCAGCGCCGGCGAGAACCGCGTCGACCTGGTCGCCAGCGTGGCGCCCGCGCTGGTGGAGCGCGGCATCCGGGCGGGCGAGCTCGTCAAGCTGGCGGCGGCCGAGGTCGGCGGCGGCGGCGGCGGTCGCGACACGCTGGCGCGCGCCGGCGGCCGCGACCCGTCCGGTTTGCCGCGGGCATTCGATGTGGCGCGGGCGGCGATCGAGTCCGCGCTGAGCGGATGACCCGCATCCTGCTCCATAGGTAAGGTCATGCGCGTGCTGGCGCTCGATTACGGCCGGGCGCGGTGCGGTTGCGCCGTCTCCGACCCCACTGGCGTGCTCGCGTCTCCGATCGAATCGGTCCACGGGCCGACGACTCGACGCGGCCTCGCCCGCTTGCGCACGCTCGTGCGTGAGCTCGAGGTGGAGACGGTCGTGGTGGGACTTCCTCTGTCCCTGTCGGGTCGCGATTCGGCGCAGACCGCAGAGACGCGCGAGTTCGCGGCGCGGCTGGCCGACGAGCTGCCCGTTCCGGTCGAGCTCTACGACGAGCGCTTCACCACACGGTTAGCCGCGCGTACCGGGGGGACGGCGGACGAGGACTCGCGCGCGGCTGCCCATCTGCTCGAGGGCTGGCTGGCCAGCCAGCCAGGCGCGGGGGCGGCTCCGGATCCGGACGCCACCGATGCCTGACGGCTACGAGCGCACCTCCGACGACCGCGAGCAGGCGCGGCGCGACCGCGAGCGCGGCCGAAATGGAGACCCACCCACCCGGCGACCCACCCGCGTGCCCCGGGCTCGCAAGCCAGTGCCACCGCGCCGTCGCGGTGCGTCGCCACCACGGCGGCACTCCTGGGCCGGCCGCATCTTCGCCCTGCTGATCCTGGTCCTCGCCGCGGCCGTGGTCTGGTTCCTGGTCGAGCTCTTCCAACCGATCCACGGCTCGCCGCACGGCCAGGTCACGGTCACGATCCCGGCCCACTCAACGGCGAGTCAGATTGGCGACGATCTCGCCAATGCCGGAGTGGTCTCCTCGGGGTTTTTCTTCGAGCTGCGCGCCACCCTCGACGGCAAGCGCGGCGAGCTGCTGTCCGGGACCTATCACCTCCAGAAGGGGATGACCTACAGCTCGGTCCTGAAGGTCCTGAGCACGCCACCGACGGCTGCCAAGGTGACGAACATCACGATCATCGAGGGCCGGACCCGCGCTCAGATCAACGACCTCCTGCGCGCCCAGGGCGTCGCGGGCAGCTACTTCGTCGCCACCCGCCGCTCGCCGCTGATCAACTTCGCGGCCTACGGCGCGCCCCGGCGCACGCCGGACCTGGAAGGGTTCCTGTTCCCGAACACCTACCAGCTGGTCGAGCCGATCAGCATCCCGAAGCTCGTAACCGATCAGCTCACCACGTTCCGCCAGCGGTTCGGCACCGTGAACCTGGGCTACGCGCGCAGCAAGCACCTGACGCCCTACGACGTGCTGATCATCGCCTCGCTGGTGGAGGCCGAGGCCGCGACCGCGCACGACCAGCCGTTGGTCGCGTCGGTGGTTTATAACCGGCTGGCGCTCGGCATGCCGCTCCAGCTCGACTCAACCACCCGCTACGCCACCGGCAACTACACCGAGCCGCTCACCCAGGCGCAGCTGAACTCACCCTCGCCGTACAACACCCGCAACCACAAAGGTCTGCCGCCTACGCCGATCGACAACCCCGGCCTGGCCGCGATTGAGGCCGCGGCGCATCCCGCTCGCACCAGCTACCTGTACTTCGTGGCCAGGGTGTGCGGCAACGGCTCGAGTGCGTTCGAGTCGAACTACAACCAGTTCCTGGCCGACTCGGCGAAGTACCAGCAGGCGCGCAGCGCTCGCCACGGCAAGTCGCTCACCCGCTGCTCGTAGTGACGCGCCTCGGGGTCGTCGGCTGGCCGGTGGCGCACAGCCGCTCGCCGGCGATGCAGAACGCGGCGCTTGCAGCCGTGGGGCTGAGCGACTGGCGCTACCAGTTGCTTCCGATTGCACCCGAGCTCTTCGTCGAGACGGTGACGGCGCTCCCGCAAGCCGGGTTTCGCGGTGTCAACGTGACGATCCCGCACAAAGAGGCCGCGCTCGCCCTCGGCACGGACCCGACGGACCGAGCGCGCGCGATCGGCGCCGCCAACACCCTCGTGTTTGAGCCCGACGGTCGGATCGCCGCCGACAACACCGACGCGCCGGGTCTGATCGCCGCCCTCCCGATCCGGCCGGCGGGCCTGACCGCGCTCGTATTGGGGGCCGGTGGGAGCGCTCGCGCGGCGGTCTGGGCTCTTCTCGACGCGGGCGCGCGCGAGGTTAGGGTCTGGAATCGCACCCCCGAGCGAGGGCAAATGCTTGCTGCCGAGCTGGGTGCGATCGCGGTGACGCGGGCGCAGCCGGCGGACCTGCTCGTCCACTGCACTGCGAGCGGACTTGATCCCCGCGAGAACGCGTTCAAGCCGTTGCCAATCGATGCCGATGACCTGGTGAGATACGAATGCGTGGTTGATCTCGTGTACACGGAGACTGAGACCTCGCTCGTGCAAGCTGCGCGAGCACGCGGCGTCCGGGCTGTCGACGGGCGCGAGTTGCTCGTGCGCCAAGGAGCCCTGAGCTTCGAGCTGTTCACCGGCCGCGCGGCGCCGATCGACTTGATGAGCCGCGCAGTGGACGTGCGATGAGCATCAGCGAAGCGCCGCAACCTGACATCTTCACCGGCATCACCGCGCCGACGCGGCGCGGCGGCTCGAGCCGGCATCTCACCGACGTCGTGGTCGAGCTTGGGTTCGCCGACCGGGAGACGGTCGACCGGGCCCTCGAGGCGGCCCGCTCGACCAGCGTTCCGCCCGAGCGGATGCTGCTCGACCAGCAGGCGATCACCTCCGAGCAGCTCTCGCGCGCAATCGCCGAGCGTTACGGGCTTGATCACCTCGACCTCGGGATCTTCAAGGTCGACATGGCGGCCGCCAACCTGCTGAGCGCCGCCGCAGCCAAGCGCTACGCCGCTGTCCCCGTCTCCTACATCGACGAGCACACGCTGCTGCTGGCGATGTCCGATCCGGCCAACGTACTGGCGATCGATGACGTCGCGCTCTTGACGCACCTTGACGTCCGCCCGGCCGTAGCCTCGGGCGAGGACATCACCGCGCTGATCATGCGCATGAACCGCTTCGAGGACGCCGTCGCCGAGGCGGTCGAGGAGGACGCGGCGGGCTCGGCATACGAGGAGGTTGTCGACCTCCGCGAGACGGCCGACGACGCGCCGGTCATCAAGCTCGTGCACTCGATCATCGCGCAGGCCACCGAACGCGGCGCCTCGGACATCCACTACGAGCCCCAGCCCGACTCGACCGGCCGGGCGGCCCGCGAGATGCGCGTGCGGATGCGCGTCGACGGCGTGCTCACCGAAGCAACCACCGTGCCCAAGAAGATGGTCCCGGGCGTTATCTCGCGCATCAAGATCATGGCCGACCTCGACATCGCCGAGCGCCGCATCCCTCAGGACGGGCGCGTCGGGATGACGATTGACGGCCGTCACGTCGACGTCCGCGTGGTCACGATCCCGAGCGTGCACGGCGAGGGCGTGGTCATGCGCATCCTCGACAAGGAGAGCATCCGCCTCGAACTCGACAAGCTCGGCTTCCAGGAGCACGAGCTACAGCGCTTCCGGAAGGCGTTCACGCAGGCCTACGGGTGTGTGCTCACCACAGGCCCGACCGGGTCGGGTAAATCGACCTCGCTTTACGGCGCGCTGGCGGAGCTCAACACTCCCGAGAAGAACATCATCACGATCGAGGACCCGGTCGAGTACCAGATCGGCGGCATCACCCAGGTTCAGGTAAACAACAAGGCGGGCTTGTCGTTCGCCGCCGGGCTGCGCTCGATGATGCGTGCCGACCCGGACATCCTGATGGTCGGCGAGATCCGCGACCCCGAGACGGCCCAGATCGCCATCGAGGGCGCGCTCACGGGCCACATGGTGCTCTCCACGCTGCACACCAACGACGCTCCGTCGGCGATCACCCGACTGGTCGAGATGGGGATCGAGCCGTTCCTGGTCGCCTCGGCGATCGACTGCGTCGTCGCCCAGCGCCTAGCCCGCACGCTGTGCGCCCACTGCAAGAAGCGCACGCTGATTCCCGCCGAGGTGCTGCGCGACCATGGCTTCCCCGCCGAGTTCCCGATCGAGGCCTACGAACCCGCCGGCTGCGTGCGCTGTGGCGGAATGGGCTACCGCGGCCGGATCGGCCTCTACGAGGTGATGGTCATGACCGAGGAGATCCGCGCGCTCACGTTGCAGCGCTCGTCGGCCGACCAGCTCGGCGCCGCCGCGGTGCGGGGCGGGATGCGCCGCCTGCGCGAGGACGGTCTGGACAAGGTCAAGCACGGCCTCACCTCGGTGGCCGAGATCGCCCGTGTCACGGGCACGGGTGGAGGCTGAGCGTCCACCGGTGCCGTCAGCTGTAAACCGGATCGGCCGGACTGCCGATACATCCCTGAACTTTTCGAACCCAAGGACGGATACGAATGCAGCTCGATTTCGCCGACGTGTTGCTCGAGGTCATCGACCGCCGGGCCTCGGACCTGCACATCACGGCAGGTGCGCCCCCGACCGTGCGCGTGCGCGGCCGGCTGGTGCCGATGGACGGCTTCCCCGTGCTCACTCCGAACGACACGCGCGAGATCGTCTACTCGATCCTGTCCGAGGGCCAGCGCCAAAAGTTCGAGAACAACTGGCAGCTCGACTTCGCGTACCAGATCCCGGGCCGAGCACGCTTCCGCGTCAACACCTATCTGCAGCGCTCCGCCGTCGGCGCGGCGTTTCGTCTGATCCCGTTCGACGTGGTGCCGTTCGAGAACCTGGGTCTGCCCAAGGTCGTCGCGGACTTCGCCAACAAGCCGCGCGGGCTGGTGCTGGTCACCGGGCCGACCGGCTCGGGCAAGTCGACCACGCTGGCGTCGTTGATCGACCTGATCAACGCAAGCCGCGAAGAGCACATCATGACGGTCGAGGACCCGATCGAGTTCCTCCACCACCACAAGAAGTGCATCGTCAACCAGCGCGAGCTCGGCTCCGACGCGACGAGCTTCGGCGAAGCGCTGAAGGCGGCCCTTCGCCAGGACCCTGACGTGATCCTGGTCGGCGAGATGCGCGACCTCGAGACCATCGGCACCGCGATCACCGCGGCGGAGACCGGGCACCTCGTGTTCGCCACGCTGCACACCCAGGACACGCCGCAGACGATCGACCGCATCATCGACGTGTTCCCTTCCGAGCAGCAGGCTCAGGTTCGCGCCCAGCTATCGGTGGCGCTCCAGGGGATCATGACCCAGATGCTGCTGCCGACGGCCGACGGCGCCGGGCGCTGCGTAGCGGCCGAGATCCTGGTGCCGACGCCCGCCGTCCGGAACCTGATTCGCGAAGCCAAGACCCACCAGATCTACTCGGTGCTGCAGACCGGCGCCTCGCACGGCATGCAAACGATGGACGCGGCGCTCGCCCAGCTGGTCCGGGCCGGCAAGGTCAACCGGCAGCTCGCCGAAACCCGCGCCCACGCGGTCGAGGAGTTCCGCCGGCTGATCGCCGGCGCCGGCGGCGGCAACTACCAGATGGCGGCGTAAGCGATGGCCACGTATGTCTTCAAGGCGATGGACCTGGCCGGCGTCCAGGCCAAGGGCGAGGTCGAGGCCGAGTCCAAGCAGGCTGTCGCCGAGCAGCTCAAGGAGCGCGGGCTCGTCGTCGTCGACATCGCGACCAAGTACCGCTCCAAGGAGCTCAACATCGAGCTGTTCGCGCGTGTGAACGCCAAGGACCTGGCTGTCGCGTCGCGACAGCTGGCGACGATGGTCACATCCGGCATGTCGATCATGCGTGCGCTTCAGGTGCTCGAGGCCCAGACGGGGTCGAAGATGCTCCGCGAGACGATCGCGTCCGTGCGCCGGGACGTCGAGGCCGGCCTCCTGCTGTCCGACGCGATGGGTCGCCATCCCAAGGTATTCGGCCCGCTCTACGTCGCCATGGTGCGAGCGGGGGAGACCGGCGGTGTGCTCGAGGAGTGCCTGATGCGCACGGCGGACCAGCTCGAGAAGGACGCCGCGCTGCGCCGGCAGGTGCGCGCCGCGATGATCTACCCGGCGCTGGTGATCACCTTCGCGGTCGGCGTGCTGCTCGCGCTCGTGGCCTTCTTGATCCCGGTGTTCGTCGGCGTGTTCAAGCAATTCCCGGGCAAGCTGCCGGCGCTCACCCAGTTCATGGTGAATTTTTCGCACCTCGTCACCCACCAGTGGTACCTCCTGATCGCCTTCCTGATCGTCGCCGTCGGTGGGTTCATCAGCCTGCGCCGCTCGCAGCGCGGCCGAGATGCCTGGGACGGCTTCAAGCTCCGCATCCCGATGAAGATCGGTGAGGTTGTGCAGAAAGTCGCGATCGCGCGTTGGTCGCGGACTCTGTCCGCGCTCGCCTCCGCGGGCGTGCCGATCATGCAGGCGATCGAGATCACCGGCAAGACGGCAGGCAACGCGGTGATCGAGCGCTCGATGGGAGACGTGATCACCTCGGTCAAGGGCGGCGGCACGATCTCGGCGCCGTTGCGCGACTGCCCCGTCTTCCCGCCGATGGTCTCGCAGATGGTTGGGGTGGGTGAGGAGACCGGCGCGCTGGACGCGATGCTCGCCAAGATCGCCGACTTCTACGACAACGAGGTCGAGGCCGCCGTCAAGGCGCTGACCTCGATCCTCGAACCGGTGATGATCATCTTCGTCGGCGGCATCGTCGGCGTGATCGTCATCTCGATGTACCTGCCGCTCTTCAGCGTCTATAACAGCATCAAGTAGACGCTCCGTCCGCGGGGGCTTCGTTACGGCCGGGCCGGCGGACGATGCCACGCGCGCCATCCGGCTATGGTGCGGAGCGGATGAGTGCGACCTCGGACAACCCGCGCGCGACCTGCACGCCGTGCCGCGGCACGGGCAAGCTGGTTTCTGGGCTCGGTGGCAATCCGCACGAGGTCACCTGTCCGTGGTGCGGCGGGAGCGGTGAGTTCCAGCCCGGGCGCGACGCGCAGCAGGCGGGGCCCGCGGACACCGCCAGCGGCGAATAGCACAAACGTCCAAACTCATCAGGCTCCTTCTTAGGGGTGTCGATACACCCCTTGCCAGAGTCACTCAGGTGCCAAGGGCAAACCGTCCGCGAGGGCGGGACGCAAAGCCACGGGCCTCCGAACGGATATCGAGAGGAAGCCGGGCTTCCACCAAGAGGTGTTGTCATGGACGACCGATTGGGGCCCTGGATCTGGCGAACAGACCCAATCAAACCCAGGAGGGCTCCATGCTTCACAAGCTGCGCCGTCGCGCCGAGGATGAGAAGGGCTTCACCCTGATCGAGCTCCTCGTCGTGATTCTGATCATCGGCATTCTTGCCGCGATCGCCATCCCGACGTTCCTCAACCAGAAGAGCAAGGCCAATGATGCGGCGGCCGAGTCGCTGGCCCGGAACGCGGCTACCGCGATGGAGACGTACGCGACCACCAACAACGGCGGTTACTCAAACTCCACGCCCTCGGCTCTTAACTCGATCGAGCCGAACATCAACATCACGTCCAACAGCAGCCAGGCCTACGTCACCGTGGCCAGCGGAACGTCGAACGCTTACTCGATCACCGCTGTGTCCCCGTCTGACACCGAGTCCTTCACGCTTACCAACAACAACGGCGTGGAGAGCTTCACCTGCACCCCGAACGGCGGCGCCTGCTCGGGCGGCAGCTGGTAGTCCATCAAGTCGATAGCTGTACGCCACGAGGCGGCCTTCGGGCCGCCTCGTTCGCGTTAACCCTGCCGATGCGAACTTCTAACCACGGCGGGTAAAGTCAGCGGCGGTCCGGGTCGATTACTCAGGACATGCGGCGCGCCGCCATGCTCCTCGTCTCCCTCGTGGCCTTCGCGTGCGCGCTCGCTCCGGCGAGCGCGAGCGCCGCAGGCGGTCCGCCGCCCGACACGTACGTCCCGATGTTTCCGGTGTCAAGCATGACCAAGGTGCCGCCGGGGTTTGCGATCACCCCGACCCAGGCCCTGGCGACCGCGAAGACCTCTCCGAAGCTGCAAGCGATTCATCGCGCCCACCATCCGCTTCAGTACATCGTCGATGAAATGGTGCGCTCGCACTACGAGATCTTCTTCTACTTCCGCGGCAAGCCGATCGCCGATCAGATCATCTGGCCCAATGGGCGGCTCGGACCGACCTACACCGGGCCGCTGATGGCCGGTCTGTACGCCCGCGGCGGCTACGCGCCGACGTTTGACTCGCCCTGGTTGTTCATCCCGTTCGGCCTCATGTTCCTGCTGCCGCTGGCTCTGATGCGCGGCCTGTCCTGGCTTGACCGGTTCGACATCGCGGTGCTGTTGACCTTCGGCGTGTCCTACGCGTTCTTCGACAACGCCCACATCTTCGGAGCGGTGTGGTCGTTCTACCCGCCGCTGGTTTATCTGCTTGGCCGGATGCTGTGGCGGGGCGCCCGGGCGCGCCCGCTCGCTGGGCGCCTCGACTGCCGCCTGCCGACCGCCGCGCTCGTGATCGGGTTGCTGGCCTTGGTCGGCGGGCAGATCTACGCCACGCTCGCCCCGCCCAATGTGCTCGACGTCGGCACCGCGTCGGCGCTCGGCGCCTACAAGATCCTGCATGGGCAGAGCATCTACTTCTACTCGCTCGGCCACCCCGATACCTACGGCCCAATCGCCTACCTGGTCTACGTTCCGTTCGAGGCGATCTGGTCGGGCTCGTGGAGCTACCTGATGTCGGCCCGTGCGGGGGCCATTACCTGGGACCTGTTGACGATCGCCGGCCTGATCGCGCTCGGCATGCGCCTGCGCGGCGGACGCGAAGGGCGTCGCCTCGGCCTGGTCATGGCCTGGCTGTGGGCGTCGTGCCCGTGGACGGTGCTCGTCCTGGACAAGAGCAGCAACGACGGGCTCGTGGCCCTCATCGTCGTACTCGCCATGCTCGCCCTGAACAGCCCGTTCAAGCGCGGCTTCCTGGTCGGCCTGGGGGCCGCGTCGAAGTTCTTTCCCGCCGCGCTGCTGCCGCTGGTTGCTGTCGGCCGGGGCAACGAGGATCAAAGCGCGATCCGCAGGGTGTTGGCCGGATTCGTGATCGCGGCCGGAGCGTCCTTTGCCATCTTCCTGCCGCCGGGCGGACTCGGTGAGCTATGGAGTCACACCATCGGCTATCAGCTCACGCGCAGCGACATCTTCTCGCTGTGGGCGCTGCACCCGACGCTCGCGCCGGTCAAGGTCGCGCTGGAGGCGTTCGCGGTGGTGCTCGCGGTGGCGGTCGCCTTCCGCCCCCGCGGCCTGCGCACGCCGGCGCAGATCGCGGCGCTCGGAGCGGCGGTGACGATTGCCCTGCAGTTGCCCGCGCTGCACTGGTTCTATCTGTACATCCCGTGGTTCGTGCCGCTGGTCCTGATCGCCGTCCTAGGCGGCGAGCGCTCAGCTGACGCGCCCTCGCCGATCGTCGAGGCGGCGGACGTCGAGCCGGGCAGGGCCGCCCCGGTGGTCGCCGGAACCGTGTGAGGCAACCCGCGTGCCGCTCGCATTCGCAGCTGCCTTCGCGGGCGTGCTCGGCGCCACCATCGGGTCGTTCCTGAACGTCGTCGCGTATCGCCTTCCGCGACGCGAGTCGCTAGTGCGGCCCGGATCGCGTTGCCCCGGCTGTGGCACCGCGATCAAGGCCTACGACAACCTGCCCGTGTTCGGCTGGCTGCTCCTGCGCGGCCGGTGCCGCAACTGCAAGACACGGATTTCCCCGCGCTACCCGATCATCGAGGCGCTCACCGCTGTGCTTGCGGTTACGGTCGTACTCACCAAGCAGTCGGGCTCCGAGGTCGTCCTTGGACTAGCGCTCATCGCGGTGCTCGTCCCGGTTGCGCTGATCGATCTCGAGCACCGCATCATCCCGAACAAGATCACGCTGCCGGCCGCGGTCGTGGCGGTTGCCATCGGCTGCGCGCTCGATCTACGAGGCGTGCCCGAGCAACTGATCGCGGGCGTCGCCGCTGGCGGCTTCCTGTTGTTCTTCGCGCTGGCCTACCCGCGCGGGATGGGCATGGGCGACGTCAAGCTCGCCGCCGTCCTCGGGCTCTTCCTGGGATCCTCGGTGGCTGTCGCGATCCTCGCCGCGGTCCTGCTGGGGACGGTGGTGGGCTCGCTGGTGATGGCGCGCGTCGGGGTCGAGAAGGGGCGCAAAGTCGCCGTTCCGTTCGGACCGTTCCTTGCGCTGGGTGGCGTGATCGCCCTGTTCGCCGGACCAGCGATCGTCCACTGGTATCTGCACGCCGGGATCTGATGGACAAGAGGAGCCCCTCGCGGCGCCGGGCGCCGATCGTGGCAGGGCTCGTCGTGGCGGCGCTCGCCGGCCTTGCGCTTTTCGCCACGGATCGCGCCCCGCGGCCGGTGGTAGCACCGCGTGTGGCGATCCGAGCGGCTCTGTCCGACCCGGCGACAGCGCGCGCTCTCGCCGGCTCGCGCTGGACTCGCGTGAGTGCCGGCCCGCTCGATAGCGGACTCGAGCGGGTTGACTTCTGGAACGGGAGCCAAGTCGTGGTCGAGGCGGCGGTCAACGACCATCGCCACGTCATGCAGGACCAGAACTTCGCCCGCGAGCGGGTGCCCTACGGCGACTGGATCGCCTACCAGCCCGCGCTTCTGATCGGGCTCAGTGCGGTGTTTCTGCTGGTAACGCTGGTGTCGCCGTGGCGCCGGATGCGCAACATCGACGTGCTAGCTGCGCTGTCGCTCGTGATCTCGGTCGTCCTGTTCCAGCATCGCTACCTCAATCCGAGCCTGCTGGCGGCGTCGCCCGGTCTGCTTTACCTGCTGGCGCGCTGCGCCTGGCGCGCGCTGGGGCCGGCGAGCGAGTCCGCGCCGTCGACCCCGCTCCTGACCGCGGTCGCTCCCCGGGCCGGTGCGCGTGGGCGGATCCGCTGGCTGCGCCTCGCCCTCGCCGCGATCGCGCTGATCTTCCTGATGGTCGGGTTGAGCTCGCCGTTCGCGGTCGACGTGACCTATGCGGTGATGGAGGGCGCCACCGTGTTGCTCCACGGCGTCCTCCCCTACGGGCACATGCCGCCGGGCATCCTCCACGGCGACACGTATCCGATCCTCAGCTATGCGCTGTACACGCCGCTGGCGCTGATCGAGCCGGCGCGGTCGGAATGGGCTTCGGTCGACGGCGCTCTCGCCGTCGCGGTCGGCGCGGCGCTTGGCGCGGCCTGGGCTGCGTTGCGCTTGGCGGCGGGCCCGAGACGGCCCAGTCGATCGCCCGAGGCCGAGGAGGCGGGGCTGCGGAGCGCGCTGGCCGTGCTCGCGTTCCCGGCGGTGCTGATCACCGCGTCGACCGGCACAACCGACATCGTGCTGGCCGCACTCGTGGGCGTGGCGCTGCTGCTCTGGCGGCGACCAGCGGCAGCCACGGGCATGCTCGCGGTGGCTGGCTGGTTCAAGCTCGCCCCGTTCGCGCTGGTCCCGGTGTTTCTCGCAGCGCTGCGCGGTCGGCGTCTCGCCGCGGCGCTCGGCGCGCTGGCGGCCGTGTCAGCCGGCGTGCTTGCGCTGATCGTCGCGGTCGGAGGCGTCCAAGCAGTGGGCGAGATGTTCCGCGCCGTTGCCTACCAGTTCTCGCGCGGCTCGCTGCAGTCGATCTGGTCAGCGCTCGGGATCGGATGGGCGCAGCCAATCGGCCAAGCCGGTGTGCTCGGGCTGATCGCCGCGGCGACCGTCAGGCTGTGGCTCTCGCCGACGCTGGCCGCCGACCCGCGACGAATGGCCGCCGTATCGGCTGCGGTTCTGCTCGGCGTGCAGCTCGCCGCGAACTACTGGGCCTTCCTATATGTGGTCTGGGTCGTGCCGCTGCTGTGCGTGTCGCTGCTCGAGCCGGGCGCAGCCGTGCGAGAGAGTCTCACGCGGGTGGCCCGGGAGCCGGTGACCCTCGTCCCTGCTCCTGCGGCATGAGCGCGGCCGGCGCCGAGGTCCCATACCCCCGCACGGGTGTCGGCGCGCGCCTCGCGCGCACGGCCCGCGCTGGGACGCTCCCGGTTCGCGCGTTGCTCGCCTCGCGCCTGATCGTGCTGGTCGCCGGCGTCGCCGGCGCGCTGCTGCTGCCCCGTCGGATCGACTGGCAGGGATTCGACCCCAGCCACTTGACCTCGCGCCTAGGGGGGCTCGGCGACGTGCTGGCTGCGCCGGCCGTGAGGTGGGACTCAATCCACTACCTCGCGATCGCCCAGCACGGCTACGCACGGCCGGGCGACGCGGTGTTCTTCCCCCTGTATCCGCTGCTGATTCGAGGGTTCGGGTTCCTGATCGGCTCCGATCCTCTCGCCGGGGTCCTGATCTCGGCCGGCTGCCTCGCCGTTGCCTTGACCGTGCTGCACCGTCTGACCGAGCTCGAGTTGGGGTGGCGTGCGGCGGACGCGGCGGTCTTGCTCGTCGCGTTCGCGCCGCTGTCGTTCTTCTTCACGGCGGTCTACACGGAGTCGCTCTTCCTCGCGCTCTCGCTCGGCTGCCTATACGCGGCGCGGCGAGAGCGCTGGAGGCTCGCGGCGGTTCTGGGGGCGCTGGCAGCGGTCACCCGGGTGACCGGCGTCGTACTCGCGGTCCCGCTCGCCATCATGCGCCTGCGCGAGGCGCGTCGACTCGAACTTGGGTTGGCCTGGGTTCTGCTCGTGCCAGCGGCACTGACGGGCTATCTCGCTTTCACCGCCGCGAAGGGATTTGGGGCGCTCGCGCCCGTGACTCAGCAGACCGGCGCCACGCATCAGCACGTCCTCACCGGACCGCTCGATACGATCGTCCTCGCCGTCCAGGCGGCGTTCTCAGGAGTGCGCTCGCTCGCGACGGTCCCACCCTATGAGCCGGCGTTGGGCGGGCCGTTCTCGGGCGGAGCCGAGAGCATCCTGCTCCTGATCGTGCTCGCGATCAGCGCGGCCGCGCTCGTGGCGGCGTTCCGTCGGCTGCCACTGGCGTATGGCGCTTACGCGGGCGCCGCGTTGCTGATGTGCATCTCGAGCCCGGTCGTAGGGCAGCCGCTGCACTCGCTCGATCGGTACACACTCACGATCTTCCCACTCTGGATGGCGGCTGGAGCGTGGCTCGCCGAGCGCCGGCTGATCCGAGCGGTCGTCCTCGTCGGTGCCGGACTACTCGCCTTCTTCACATTTCAGTTCGCGACATGGGCGTTCGTCGCATGAGCGTCGGTCCGGTCCTTCGCCTCTCCGGCCGGGCGGGTGCCCGGACGCGCGGATCGACGCTGCGGCGGCCCCGACCGGAGTCGAACCCGCTCGCCGACCGCGTGTGGTGCACCACGGTGATCGCAGTCGCCGCCCTCGTATTGGCCTGGACGTTCGCGCCGTTCGTTCTGGTCGCGATCGACGCCGCGGCTCACCACCGCGTGTTCCTGGGCGTCGCCGGCTACTACCCGATGGACGGGCTCCAGTACCTGGCCTGGGTACACGACGCGCACGACGGACTGATCCGCAACCTGTACGGATCGCTCGGTGGGCCGGTGTTCGTCCACCCGATGTACTCACTGACCGGGATCGTCCAGGGCCTGATCGGCGTTGGCCCGGTCGCGATCATGGCCTTCTGGAAGGTGGTGGGGGCGCTTGTCCTGCTCGCTGGCTGCGTGCGCGCGGTTGTCGGTTCGATCGCATCCGAACGTCGGGCGCGCCGGACGCTCGCGCTGGTCATGGCCATCTTCGGCGGCTTCACGCCGTTCGTCGTCCTTCTGCCGGCGCTCGACCGCTTCACGCTCGGAAGCGACTTCGCTCGCGCCGCCGGCGATCTCGTGCCCGCCATGGCGCTGTGGGACTATGCCCCGCTCGCCATCGCGCTCGGCCTGATGCCATTCGCGATCGGGCGTCTCGAGCGTCTCGTCTCGGGCCGCGAGGGCCGGCGCACGGCTTTTAGCGCGGCTGCCCTCGGGCTGCTCATAGCGTGGCTTCATCCATGGCAGGGCATCACGCTGATCGCAGTGGCGGCCGGCCTGGTCCTGTGGCGAGCACACGACACGCGTGCCCGACCGCGGACGGGCACGGCCTGGGCCGTCATCGCTGCCGCTTTCCGGTCCGCCCGCCCGCTCCGGCTCGTCGCCGGCACGACTGCTGCCCCGGTCGTCTACTACCTGCTCCTCAGCCACGTCGACGCGGGCTGGGCGACATCCGAGCTGAACTCGGTCAGCGCGGCGGTGATTCCCGGCCTCGTCACCCTGACCTGCGTGGTGCCGCTGGCGGGGATCGGGATCCTGGCCGCGCGGCGGGCCGGGTGGGCGCGGTCCGATCCACGCATTCGGGCGCCACTGCTCTGGCTCATGGCGACGTTGTTCACGATCGCGGTCAGCCCGTCCGGTCAATATCGCGCTCTCGACGGGCTCACGATTCCCGTCGCAGTGTTAGTGGCCACAGCCTGGCCCGATTGGCGCAAGTCCGGGCGTACCCGGCTCGTGGCCGCGCTGGTGCTGGCCGGAGCGCTTGTCCCATTCGCAGTGTTCGCCCCGGGGGCGTTCGAACACCTCCAGAGCGCAGACGTGACCGCGTACACCGAGCTCAACCCAAATGATGTCGGCGCCGCGAAGCTCGCCGCGGCGAACGTTCGCGGAGCCCCCGTGCTCGCCCCGGCAGAGCTCGGCACGGCGGTGCCGGCGCTGACTGGCGCCGTCAGCTGGGTCGGCCATCCGATCTGGACTCCCAACTACGTCCGGCGCAAGGTGGAGGCGATGCAGCTCTTCGCCGGCACGTTGGAGCCTGCCCAAGCACGCCGGTTCGTTCGGTCGACCGGCGCCGGTGCGTTGGTCGAACCATGCGGGTCCACGGCGGCGCTCGAGCCGGCACTCAAACCGCTCGGCTTTCACGAGACGAGGGTGGGCTGTGCGACCGTTTACACGCGCTCCGGCTAGTCCGGCCGGCCTGGACGTGGGCCGATGGTGGCCGAGTATGTCCAGACTCGGCAAAGAGCCCTCAACCCTTTGGGGGTAGCGGTCGATCACTTGGCCTGAGCCCAATGGGATACGCCAAGTCGAAATCCGTCGTCGGCCTCGACATCGAGCCCGGCTATGTCGCCGCCGTGGAGACCCGTCCCGGCAACGTGGCGATCGACCGCGCCGCCAGCGCCCAGCTGCCGGCCGGGATCGTGCGCGACGGCGAAGTCGTCGACGTCGAGACGCTGGCAGCCTCGCTGCGCGACCTGTTCGCCGCGCACAAGCTCAGCAAGCGCGTCCGCTTGGGTGTCGCCAACCAGCGCATCGTGATGCGCACGCTCGACCTGCCGCCGCTCAAGGGCGCCAAGGAGATCAGCTCCGCCGTTCGCTTCCAGGCGCCCGATCACATCCCCATGCCGCTCGAGCAGGCGGTGCTCGAGCACCACTCTCTTGGTCTCGTCGAGACGCCCGAAGGCACGCGCACTCGCGTCGTCGTGGTGGCCGCTCGGCGCGACATGATCGAGCGGCTGCTCGACGCCACTCGCAAGGCGGGGCTGCGTCCGGTGGGCGTCGACCTCTCGGCTTTCGCGATGATCCGGGCGCTGTACCGGCCCGAGCTCACCGGCTCGACGCTCTACACGAGCGTCGGCGGTCTCACCAACCTGGCCGTCGCGAACGGCTCCACCTGCATCTTCACCCGCGTCGCGGGCCAGGGCATCGAGTCGATCGCGGGCGAGCTCGCCGAGCGTCGCGCGCTGACTCTCGAGCACGCTCACGGCTGGCTCCGGCATGTTGGGCTGCTGACCCCAGTGGACGAGATCGACGGTGAGACTGACATCGTGCTCGAGGCGCGCGAGGTTCTCGGTGACGGCGTGCGGCGGATCGCCGACGAGGTGCGCAACTCCCTTGACTTCCTCTCCATGCAGGACGCCTCGGCCGTCGTCGAGCGAGTAGTTCTCACCGGCCCTGCGGTCGCCATCCCCGGATTCCCCGAGCAGCTCGGCGAGCAGGTCGGGCTTCCGCTCGAGGTGGGGATCGTGCAGGAGGGCCAGCCCGGCGGGTTCGGCGGTATCGACGCCGGCCGTCTGGCCGTGGCCGCGGGTCTGACTCTCGAGGAGACCGCAGCATGAAGGCCGTCAACCTGATCCCAGCCGATTCGCGCGGCCGCAGCAAGACGGGTTCTTCCACCGGCATGCAGGTGCCCGTGTACGTCCTGCTCGGGTTCCTCGCCGCAGCGGTGGCGCTGGTCACCGTCTACGTCCTGACCAGCAACACGATCTCCGATCGCACCGCCCAGCTATCCGCCCTCAAGACGGAGGTGTCAGAGCAGCAGGCGGTAGCCGCCAGGCTTGGCGAGTTCACGAGGTTCTCACAGCTCGCCCAGACGCGTGTCGAGACGGTCCGCTCGATCGCCGCGGCTCGCTTCGACTGGCACGCGGCGCTGTCGGACCTGTCCAAGGTGGTCCCCGCCAACACGACGCTTGAGTCGCTAAGCGGCACCGTCGTCCCCGGGGCCAACGCCAACGGCTCCAGTGGCGGCAGCGGCTCGCTCCGTGGCGATCTCCCGGGTCCTGCCTTCGAGCTGACCGGGTGCACGGCTAATCAGGACGACGTCGCGCGGCTGATGTCGCAGCTTCGCCTGATCAACGGCGTCACCCGCGTCACTCTGAGTAACTCGCAGGAGTCGGGCAGCCCAGCCGGGACGAGCACGACTGGCGGAAACTCGACCCAGACGTGCACGAACAATGCGGCCACGTTTGACCTGGTCGTGTTCTTCCAGCCGGTGGCGAACGCCGGCGCAACCGGGGTCACGTCGGTCACGGGCGTGTCCTCAACCACGTCCACTTCTGCCACTGGAGGAACCCAGTGACCGGTCGCGACCGAACCGTGATCGTCGTCGTACTCGCCCTCGCCGCGATCGCGGCCGGCTGGTTCTTCGTGGTCTCGCCCAAGCGCAGCCAGGCTTCGAGCCTGAACTCGCAGATCTCGAGCGAGCAGACCCAGCTCGCCAGCGTTTCGAGCCAGGTGGCCGCGGGGAAGGCCGCGGAGACCGCGTTCGCGGGTCAGTACTCACAGCTCGCGAAGCTCGGTGAGGCGGTCCCGCCGGATGACGACGTCCCCTCGCTGATCTACCAGGTCCAAAACGCGGCTCAGGCGGCCCACGTCTCCTTCCGTGGCCTGCAGCTGAGCCCCTCCTCGGGCAGCTCCTCCAGCTCCTCCAGCTCCAGCAGCTCCAGCAGCTCCAGCAGCCCGAGCTCCACCGGCAGCTCGACGACCGCGGCCGCGTCCACGGCGGCGCTCCCGCCCGGCGCCGGCGTCGGAGCTGCGGGGCTGCCCACCGAGAACTTCACCTTCACGATCGACGGCAACTTCTTCTCTCTCGCCAACTTCTTCCATCGTTTGGACAGCTTCGTGGTCAGCCGTGACAACCAACTGCTCATCAGCGGTCGCTTGATGACACTCAACGCGATCTCTCTCGCGCCCGGTTCAAACGGCTTCCCGGATATGACGGCGACCGTGTCGGCCACCGACTACATAGTCCCGGCGACAGAGGGGCCGTTTGACGGCGCCACTCCGGCCGGTCCGGCCACCGCCTCCCAGCCACAGGCATCGACTTCCGGATCCTCGACCGGCGCACCCGCCGCCGCCATCACCTCGGTGATCCGATGAGCTTCGCGTCCAACATGTTCAAGGAACTGCGCGAGCGCAAGCTCTGGCCGATCGCGCTCATCCTGATCGTCGCGCTCGTCGCCGTGCCGGTGCTTCTGGCCAAGAAGGCGCCGACCAACCTGATCACGCCGGAGCTGGGCGCCGGCATGCCCTACTCGACCGGAACCGCCCTGCCCGCCATCTCGGTCAAGACGGTGCCGGGGAACTCGAAGCTGGCGGGTAAGGGCCGTAACCCATTCACCCCGTACCACGTCGGCAAGACGGCCACGACAGCGACCGTCGCGAGCGCTCCGACCACGACTGCGAGCAACACCCCGAGCACTGGCACCGGGGGCACCGGCTCCGCGGGGGCAGGATCTACCACGGGTGGTGGATCCACATCGACGACGACGGCGACCACGCCGGCGCCCACGACGACCCCCGCGCCTGCGCCGAAGCCCGCGCCGGCCGGCCTGAGCGCGACGCAGTCCTACCAGGTCTCGCTGGCCATCACGGCCCAGGGCGGCGATCTGAACACGATCGACCCGCTGGAGCGGCTGAGCATCCTGCCGAACGTGAAGCAGCCGCTGCTCACCGAGCTCGGCGTGCTCCAGGGCGGCCGACAGGTGGTGTTCGTGGTCGAGCCTGGTGCGGTGGTTGGCGGACCCGGCGCGTGCACCCCGGGGCCTATCGACTGCGAGATCCTGACGCTGTCGCCCGGTCAGACCGAGGGCCTCTCCCAGCAGACGTCGACTGGGTCGGCCCCGGTCGCGCTGTTCTCGGTCAACTCGATCAGCGCCGTGGATCATCCCACGGCCGCGGCTGCCGGCCAGGCGCGTCGCACCGCTTCCCAGGCCGGGCGCGAGCTGCTGGCGAACTCGCCGCTCGGCGCGATCTCCCTTTTCCAGTACGACCCGAGTGTGGGCGCTGTTGTCGACCTGCGCAATCTCACGGTTGGAGGTAACTGACATGCGCCGCTGCACGCTCACCGCTCGACGCCTGATCCTGCTGATCGCTTCGCTCTTGATTGCGTCGCTGGCGGTGGCCGCCAGCGCAGGGGCGGTGGTCATCAACGACAACGGCACCGACTACGGTGTCGCGTTGGTGCCCGGCACGACCGCGCCCGGCGGTCTTCAGTTGCCGAACTCCAGCGCTTCGTGCGACGACCCGTCGCTGGCGCCCGACCTAACCTGGTTGACCACCGGGCTGGTGTCACCCCTCTGCTACCACGGCGGCGCGGTTCTCCAGGGCAACGAGACCTATGTGCTGACGTGGGATCCCGACCGAAGCTATTGGGCGACCACGCGGCAGTACGTCGAGCAGTTCCTGGCCGATGTCGCCGCCGACAGTGGCAGCTTCGGATCGCCCTTCGCGGTCACGCCCGAGTACACGATGGCGAACGGAACGGTCCACGCTGAGAACGTTTCGGTGTTCGCGGGCGGGTGCGTCGACTACGGGAGCAGCCCTGGCAACAACAGCGGCTATACGTGCCAGTTCGGGGCCAACCATCCGAGTGGGACGGGCAACGACTACCCGACCACCGGCAACTGCCCGCCGACCGGTAGCAACGTCTGGGGCCCGACCCCGAATGGGCCACTGAACGCTGGCGCGACCAACGGCGTCTGCTTGACCGACGCCCAGATCAAGACCGAGCTCCAGAGCATGCTGCCGCAGATGGGCCTGCCTGGAGGGAACGCGGTCAAGGATCAAATCCAGTTGCAGCCGCTGGTCGACGTGCTCCTCCCGCCCGGCGTTGAGGTATGCCTGGACTCGGCCGGCCACGTGTGCTCGTCGAACAGCAACGCCGGCTCGACCCAGGCGCAGTTCTGCAGCTACCACTCCCAGGTCGACATCAACGGAACCGACGTCACCTATGTGGTGCAGCCGTGGACGGCGCAGTGGGGACAGGGTGTGGGCTGCGATGACCCCGCCGCGCCAAACATCACCCTCCCCGTCAATCAGTTGACCGTCGCTCAGCAGGTCGCCCGGAAACTCGTCAGCCCGCTCAGTCAGGCGAACATCGCGGCGATAGTGAATCCCGGTCTGGACGGCTGGTATGGGTACAACGCCGCCATCGGCGAGAACGGCACCGAGATCAACGACAACGGTTGCGGACCGCTGGCCGGCTCGCTCGACGACGTCACGATCAACGGCAACAGCTATGCGCTCCAGCGTGAGTTCAACAATGCCGGCGCGATCGAGACCGATCCCGACGCGCTCCCGTGCACCGGCACGGTCCTGTTGGTTCCCACGTTCATCGTGCCTGGGCCCGTCGAGCCGGGTGACAACGTCGTGTTCGACGGCGCGGTCACCGCATCAACGCTGATGGTCCACAACGGGGCGTATCAGTGGAACTTCGGCGACGGCACCGGCGGTACCGGCCCGAGCGTCTATCACTCGTACAGCAAGCCGGGTAACTACCAGGTCACGCTCACGGTGACGGACCGCGGCGGTAACACGGCCAGCATCACCCAGACCGTCCAGGTGCTCGGCTCGAATGGGCAGCCCGCGGCTCCGCCCACGTCGATTCCCGGCTCCGGTGCATCCGGCGCCGCGCTCAACGCCCACCTGCAGCTGATGCCGCAGAGCCTGAAAGCGGTGCTGGCGCACGGGATCGCCGTGCAGGTCAGCTCGAACAAGGCAGCGAACGGCATCGCGACGGTATGGATCTCCCGCGCGGCTGCCAAGCGCGCACACATCAGCGTCGGTCGCGCCGCCACGGTGCGCATCGGTATCGGGACCGTGGCCTCGATCACGAACGGCACGGTCACCCTGCACCTGCACCTGTCGCGGTCCGTGGCCAAGAAGCTCGCCAAGGTGCGGCACGTGAGCATGACCCTCCGCCTCTCGCTCGTCTCTTCGGGCAACCAGAGCGAAGTGGTCGACGTCGCTGCCCGCTACTAACGGCTCCGCTCCCGCTCCGGGCGTCGTGCGCTGCTTTGCGCGCGGCGCCCGGTGCCGTTTAAGCGGCCGGCCCGCGCTGAGCTGCGCTTGCGCGTGGGTCGGGTCGAGGCGCAACCGGGGCGGGGTCGTGCAGACCTGAACGTGGGGCATAACCGCGGACTCGAGATTCGGCGTGCGCCGAGTCCGCAGTTAGTTCCCACATATGTGGCTGAACCGGGATTCACCGCAGGTGACGTGGCCGAGTTCGTAGCTATGACCCAAAGGCGCGTGCGCCGGACGCCGGGAACTCACCGCTCGCTCCCCGGCCGCAGGGTGAAGGGCGGTTCACCCGGCTCTGGTACGGAGAACGCGCCACTCGCGGCACGAGATGCGGCGAGTGGGGAGGCCTAAGCGGCCGGTGCGGCGGCGGCGCGGGCTGCGCGCAGCTGGCGCTCGAACGCCGTGGGCGGCGAGAGCCGCTTGGGGGCGCCGAAGTGGAACCCCTGGGCGTAGTCGGCGCCGATCGCCTTGAGCACGCCGAGCGTCTCGCCGTCCTGGACGCCCTCGGCGATCGTGCGCTTGTCCAGGCAGCGGGCGATGCCCACGATCGACTTGACGACCTGGTGGTCCAGCTTGCTCGACGCCAGCTCGCGGATGAAGCCCATGTCGATCTTCAGGTAGCGAGCCGGGATGTGCTTCAAGAAGGTGAAGGAGGAGAAGCCGGTGCCGAAGTCGTCGAGCGCGAGGCTGCAGCCGAGCCCGTACAAAAGACCCGCGAACTGGCGCGTGGCCTCGAGCTTGGTCATCGCGGCGGCTTCGGTGACATCGAAGATGACCTTGCCGGGATCGACGCCGTCGTCGATCGCGGCGCGAATCTCGGCCACGATCGCGGGATCGCCGATCGAGTAGCCGGACAGGTTCACGGCCACGCCCTCACCGTCGATGGCGAGCCGGAGGCCGGCGCTGGTGACCCAGCGGTCGATCTCGCCGATCACGCCGAAGCGCTCGGCCATGGGCAAGAAGGCGGCGGGCGGGATGATGTCCCCGTCCTCGGAGAGCATTCGCACGAGCAGCTCGTGGTGGGTGATCCGGCCGGTGCGAAGATCGGCGATCGGCTGGCCGTACAGGACGAAGCGGTCCTCGGCCAGAGCGGCCTTGATCCGCTGCACCCAGGTCAGGGCGCCGCTGATCTGGCCGCTGTACACGCAGGCGCGATCGCCGCCCTGCTCCTTGGCCTCATAAAGAGCGATATGGGCTCTGGTCAGGACGTCATCCGCCGCGACCTCCTCGTCGCCGGTCAGGAGCGCGATCCCCATGCTGACGAGAATCGGCGGCCCGAGCTGGCGCTCGCACAGAATGGCGCGGATGTCGCTGGCCAGCACAAGCACCTCGTCCTCGGTCGCCTCGGGCAGGATCAACGCGAATTCGTCGTTGGCGAGCCGCGCGACCACGTCGGTGGCGCGGGCCCGGGCACGCAGGATCTCGGACACAGCTTTGAGCATCACGTCGCCGGTGGCCCGGCCGTAGGTCTCGTTGGACAGCTTGAAGTTGTCGATGTCGAGTGTGAGCAGCGCGCCCGCGCGGGAGTAGCGAGCCGAGTAGGAGAGCTGGCGGTCGAGCTCGGCCACAAGCCGCGACCGGTTCAGGACGCCGGTCAGGAGGTCGTGCTCTTCAAGATGCTCGAGGGGAGACGCCATCGGGTCGTATCACGGAAGGCGCAGCGGTCTGATCCACACCACATACGAGGCATCGGCTTCCGAGCGTCCAGCCTTATCCGTAGAAAACACGGATTGCTCCGTAGCAAGCGCGGAGCCGGGCCCGAGGCACCCACAGCAGGCTCGAACGCCACCCCTCCGTAACCTACGTCGGCGATGTCGCTGCGCCTGATCACCGCAGGGGAGTCCCACGGCCCTGGTCTGACCTGCATCCTCGAGGGGATGCCGGCCGGCCTGCGGCTCGATCGCGATGCCCTGAACCGCGATCTGGCCCGCCGGCAGCTTGGCCACGGCCGCGGCGGCCGGATGAAGATCGAGCGCGATCAGGTCGAGGTCACCGGAGGGGTTCGGCACGGCCGGACGCTGGGCGGCCCGATCGCGCTCCAGGTGACCAACCGCGACTACGCCAACTGGGAGGAGCGGATGAATCCCTGGCCGGTGGACGCGGCGCTCGCCGAGGTCCACCTGCCGCGGCCGGGGCACGCCGACCTCGTGGGCACTCAGAAGTACGGTCTGACCGACGTCCGGAACGTGCTCGAGCGCGCCAGCGCACGGGAGACGGCAGCCCGCGTCGCCGGCGGGGCCGTCGCCAAGGCGTTCCTCAAAGAACTCGGCGGCGAGGTGTTCTCGCACGTGATTCAGATCACGAGCGTCCAGGCGCCGCGCCGGGACGACCTGACGCCCGAGGACTTCGCCACCGTCGACGAGTCGCCGGTCAGGTGCCTCGACGATGAGGCGAGCAAGGCGATGGTGGCCGAGATCGACCGGCTGCGCAAGGCCAACGAGTCGCTGGGCGGGGTGTTCGAGGTCATCGCGTTCGGGCTCATCCCGGGGCTCGGCTCCCACATCTCCTGGGAGGAGCGGCTCGACGGCCGCCTCGCCCAGGCCATCCTCTCGATCCAGGCCATCAAGGCGGTCTCGATCGGGGACGGGATCGAGGTGGCCGGGCTCCCCGGTTCGCAGGCCCACGACGAGATCTTCTACGACGCCACCCGCGGCTATTACCGCGAGACCAACCGCGCGGGCGGGCTGGAGGGCGGAATGACGACCGGCGCCCCACTCGTCGTCCGCGCGTCGATGAAGCCGCTGCCGACGCTGACCAAACCGTTGCGCTCGGTCGACATCGCCACCCGCGAGCCCGCCGAGGCGCTCCGGGAGCGGACCGACTCGTGCACGGTTCCCGCGGCGGGGGTGGTGGGGGAGGCGATGGTGGCGTTCGTGTTGGCCGATGCCTACCGGCAGAAGTTCGGCGGCGATCACATTGACGACGTACGCGGTGCCCTGCGCGCCTATGAGGAGCGGATCGAGTGGCGAGGTCCGTAGCCGACCCGACGCGCGTCGGCCACCGTAGCGTGGTGTGCATCGGCTTCATGGGGGCCGGCAAGTCCACCGCCGCACGCGGCGCCGCCAAGATCCTCGGCACCGATGAGATCGACGTGGACCGCGTGATCGAGGACCGGCTCGGGAAGTCGATCGAGCGGGTGTTCGCCGAGGACGGAGAACCGGCGTTCAGGGCCGAGGAGGAGCGGGTGACGCTCGAGCTGCTCGACGCCGCAGGGCCGAGGGTGCTCGCGCTCGGTGGCGGGGCGATCGGCCACGAGCGCGTTCGGGCCGCGCTCGAAGATCACCTGGTGATTTGGCTCGACGTCGGGCTCGAGGTCGCATGGGCGCGCTGCCGCGACAGCGACCGACCGCTCGCGCGCGATCGCGGCGAGTTCGAGCGCCTCTTCCACCAGCGCGAGCCGCTGTACGCGAAGCTGGCCGACGCGACTGTGCCGGCGGAGCGCTCACACCAGATGGACCGCGTGCTGGCTGCGTTCGAGGGCGTCCCTGACGGCACCAAGCTCCTGTGGGCAGCCAGCTCCTCGTCCGACTATCCGGCCTACATCGGGGCCGGGCTGTTGGCCGGGCATCGGTTCTGGCCCGCCGCGGTTCCGGGGCGTCGCTTCCTGGTCACCGACGGTCAGGTGGGACGTCTCTACGCCGACACGCTCGCGCCGCTGGCCGGACGCGTGGCGATCATGCCGGGCGAGCAGTCCAAGACCGTCGCGCATGCGGAGATCGTCTGGACCGAGCTGGCCCGGGCCGGGATGACCCGCGACGATGTGGTCGCCGCGCTCGGCGGCGGCGTGGTCGGCGATCTGGCCGGGTTCTGCGCCGCCACCTACCAACGCGGGGTCCGGTTTGTGCAGGTGCCGACCACGCTGGTCGCCCAGGTCGACTCGGCCTACGGTGGCAAGACCGGCGTCGACCTGGCCGAGGCCAAGAACTACGTCGGAGCGTTCCATCAGCCGAGCGCGGTCCTCGCCGATACCGAGACCCTGACGAGCCTGCCGCCGGCGGAGGTCGCCGCCGGCTACGCCGAGGTGGTGAAGACCGCCCTGATCGCCGGCGGGGAGCTGTGGGAACGCGTGCGGTCGGGGGCAAACCCCACCGACTCGGAAAACATCGCCGCTTGCGCGCTGACCAAGCTGCGGATCGTCGCCCGCGACGAGCGCGACTCGGGCCTGCGCCAGGTTCTCAACCTCGGGCACACCGTCGGGCACGCGATCGAGGCCGTCACCGGGTACGCCGCCTACCGTCACGGCGAGGCGGTCGCGCTCGGGCTGCTCGCCGCGCTGCGCCTCTCCGGCCAGGACGAGCTGCGCTCGGAGGTGACCGAGCTGTTCGCCGCTCACGGGTTGCCGACCCGCCTGGAGCACGCCGACCCCGACGCCGTCGTGATGGCCACCGCGCGCGACAAGAAGCGTCGCGGCGACGGCGAGGTGCCGTTCGTCCTGCTCGACGCGCCCGGCGCGCCGCGCACGGGCTGCACGGTCCCGTCGCGCGAGCTCGTCGCCGCCGTACGCGAGCTGGCCGCGTGACGCAGCTACGCAACCGGGTCGAGATCATGCACGGGGTCAACCTGGACCAGCTGGGTCGGCGCGACCCCACCCACTACGGCACGCTGACGCTCCAGCAACTGGAGCTGGCCATCAGCGACGCCGCGCGCGAGCTCGAGCTCGAGGTCCGCTTTTTCCAGACCAACCACGAGGGAGAGTTCGTCGAGCACCTGCACCGGCTGTCCGGGCTGACCGACGCGGTCGTGCTCAACCCGGGCGCCTGGACGCATTACTCCTACGCGATCCGCGACGCGCTCGAGCTGACCGGCCTCCCGGCGGTCGAGGTCCACCTGTCCGATGTCGACGCGCGCGAGCCATGGCGGCGCCAGTCGGTGATCGCCGAGCTGTGCGTGGCCCGCATCGCGGGGAAGGGCCCCGAGGGCTACCGGGACGCGCTCGAGATCCTTCGAACCGAGATGGCCGATTGAGGGGCCGCGGCTACACTCCCCGCCGTGCGTAGGACCGAGCAGCGCCGCGCTGCGATCTGGGCGCTGTATCAGAGCGATCTGCTCGGTCGGCCCCTGGAGCAGACCTTTCCGAATGACCTGCACGCGTTCACGCGTGCGCTGGCGCAGCTCGTGCGCGACCACCAGGGCGAGCTCGACGAGCTCATCCGCGCTCACGCGAGCGGCTGGACGCTTGAGCGGATCGCCCCGCTCGAGCGCTCGATCCTCCGGGTCGGCCTGGGCGAGATGCTTTACGGGTCCGAGTTGCCCGGCGAGCACGCGATTCCGCCCGAGGGGGCGATCGACGAGGCGGTCGAGACGGCGAAGCGGTTCTGCGGCGCCGAGGCACCCGGGTTCGTCAACGGCATCCTCGGGGCGGTGCTGCGCGAGCTCCAGGCGGGTAAGACCTAAGTAGGAGTTTTCGCGCCGGCGCGCACGACGGACCACAATTCATAAACATGAGACTGCTGGTGGTCGATGACGATCGAGCTCTGCGCGATGTCCTGCGGCGGGCGCTCGAGCTGGCCGGCTACGAGGTGCGGCTGACCGACAGCGGAGCCGGCGCACTGTCGGAGGTGAGCGGCAGCCTGCCCGACGCGGTGGTGCTCGACATCGGGCTGCCCGATATCGACGGCCTCGAGGTGTGCCGGCTGCTCCGGCGCGAGGGCAACCGCGTGCCGGTCCTGATGCTGACCGCGCGCGACACGGTGTCGGACCGGATCGACGGGCTCGATGCCGGCGCGGACGACTACCTCGTCAAGCCGTTCGACATCGATGAGCTGAAGGCGCGGCTGCGCGCGCTGCTGCGCCGAGCCGGCGGGGAGACGAACGTCGACGGCGCCCTCAAGTTCGGCGATCTGACGCTCGACTCGGCGCGTCACGGGGTGGTCGTCGGGGGGAAGTTCATCGAGCTCACCCGCACCGAGTACCAGCTGCTCGAACTCCTGATGCTCAACCCGCGCCGGGTCCTCCCGCACACGCTGATCTACGACCGGGTGTGGGGATACGACTTCGGCCCCACCTCCAACGCGCTGCGGGTCTATGTCGGCTACCTGCGGCGAAAGCTCGAGGAGGCGGGCGCGCAGGCGCAGATCCACACCGTGCGGGGGGTGGGCTACGCGCTGCGGGAGCCGGAGGGGTGAGCCTGCGGACGCGGATGGTGCTGGTCGCCGGGGTCGCGGTGGCGATCGCGGTGGTGGCGGTGGCCTTCGCCTCCTACGCGGGTACGCGGTCCGAGCTGCAAGGCCAGGTCGACCAGCAGCTCCAGAGCTTGATCAACGCACCGCTGGCCAACATCGGGATGGGGCCGCACGGCCCGCACGGATCGTCGCCCCTGCCGCAGACCGGTCAGCCCTACCCGAGCGGGACCAATCACGGCGACCCCGACGAAGGGCTGGGAATCGACCGCCTCCCCCCACAGGCGTTCGGGGGGCCCTCTGGGACGTTCACGCTGTTCAAGCCGGACGGGCGGACGTACGTCCCCGACGGGCAGACCTACGAGATACCCTCGACCCCGGCCATCGAGTCCGTGGCGCGCAGCGGCAACGGCCAGTTCTACACGGACATGCTGGTCAAGGGCACCCACATCCGCGCGCTGGTCACGGGGATCGGGCCGCGCGGCGCACTGGCGGTGGCGCTGCCGCTGACCACGGTGGACGGCGCGCTCAGTCGCCAGCTGGTCGTGTCGGTCGTGATCGGCGGGGCCGGCATCCTGCTCGCCGCGCTGCTCGGGTTCCTGGTGGCCAGGACCGCGCTGGCCCCGATCACGCGCTTCACCCGCCAGACCGAGTCGATCGCGGCCAATCCCGAGCGGATCGAGCACGAGCGACTCGACGTGATGGGGTCCGACGAGCTCGCCCGTCTCGCCCGCACGTTCAACCGCACGCTCGACGCGCTCGAGAGCTCCGTGCAGGCCCAGCGCAACCTGGTCGCCGACGCCTCGCATGAGCTGCGAACCCCGATCGCGACGATTCGGGCCAATCTTCAGCTGATGCGGGACGAGGAGCTGCTCTCCCCCGCGGACCGCGCCGCCTTGCGCGCCGACGTGATCGAGGAGCTTGACGAGCTCACGGCGCTCGTGGGCGACGTGGTTGAGCTGGCCCGGGGCGGCAAGCCGAGCACCGAGCCCGGCGACGTCCGGCTCGACGCCGTTGTATATGACGCGATCGAGCGGGCGCGCCGGCGCGCGCCCACGCTGACCTTCCACCAGGTGATCGAGCCCACGCTGGTGAGGGGCGAAGCCGACCGGATCTCGCGCGCGGTGAGCAACCTGCTCGACAACGCCGCCAAGTGGAGCCGGGACGGCGGCTTGGTCGAGGTGACCCTGCTCGACGGCGTCGTCACGGTCCGCGACCACGGGCCGGGCTTCAACGAAGACGACCTGCCGTACGTGTTCGACCGCTTCCACCGCGCCCGCGAGGCCCGCTCGAAGCCGGGCTCCGGTCTCGGGCTGGCAATCGTCCGGCAGGCCGCCGAGGCGCACGACGGGTTCACCGAGGCATCCAACGCCCCGGACGGAGGCGCGGTCCTGCGCGTCAGCTTCGGGCCCAAGCTCGAGCTTGAGGACATGCCCGCCGAATCGGCGGTCAGCGCGGCCCAACCCTAGCCGCGTTGGCGGGAGCCGTCGTGCGAAGCGGGGTGGTCGTGGGGGCGGTGGAGGTCGTGGTAGCTGGCGAGGGTCACCCCGAGTGACTCGATGCGCTGTCGCAGGCCGGGCTCGGTCAGCGTCGCGAGCTCGATCTCGCGCTCCGGGCCGTAGCTCGAGTGCAATTCCTCGGTCACCCTCCCGGGATGGCAGCCAAGCTCGCTGAACTCCTCGGTCGTCTCGGCCTCGACCAGCGCCAGCAGAAAGGCCGCAGCGATCCGCTCACGGTCGACCGCGCCTGGCCGCGGCTGGCCGTAGTAATCGCCGATGTAGCGGACCCGGCCATCGCCCCGCAGCGGCACACCGAGCGGCGCGACCAGTGGGCCGAACGTGGAGAGATGGGCGAAGTGCACGTGATGGTGGGAATCCACGTGGGTGGGATCTGACCGCATCAGCTCGCGGAAGCGGGCGAGCTGGCGGGTGAACTCGCGCTCGGCATGACCCGGGTGATCGAGATCCGGCCCGTCGTCGACGAAGTGGAGGCCGACCGACAGCCCCGGATGCTCACGCGCCATGGCCGCGCCGTGCTCGGCGCCGGGCGTCTCGACCATCAGGCTGGCGCTCGTGAGCACGCCGCCGGTGTGGGCTTCGATGATGCCCCGGTTGACCCCCTCGGTCAGTCCGAGGTCGTCGGCGTTGACGATCAGACGGCGCATCGACTCAGGTCAAGCTCGTAGGTCTGGCCGACCAGGTCGACGCCGAAGCTGTGGTGCGGCTCCTCGGCGAGCAGGCGGAATCCCCGCTCCAGATACAGATGGCGGGCGGCGGCCAGTGGGTGGTTGGTCCACAGTCGCACCCGCGCGTAACCGGCGCCGCGGGCGAATTGCAGGCAGGTGCCGACGAGGCGCCGGCCAAGGTCGCGGCCCCGGCCGTCGGGGTGCACGAGCAGGATCCGCAGCAGTGCGGTGCCCTCACTCGACGGGTCGGCCACGCAGAACACGCAGCCGACGCGGTGCCCGTCGACCTCGGCGATCCAAGCCGCCTCGCGGCCTGGATCGTGGCCGGCCCCGAAGCGCGCGACGATGTCGGCCACCAGCGCCTCGAAGCTCGTGTCCCATCCAAACTCTCGCTCGTACACCTCGCCGTGGGCCATGACCACCCAGCCCAGATCGCCCGGCCGGCCGAGCGGCCGGATGGTGGGAGGCTCAATCGCGGCGGCGGGATCGGTCACTGAAACAGTCGTTTCAGTAGCCTACACTATCGCGACATGCCCGCGACCGTCTCACCCCGGCGTGATGAAATCCTGGAGCTGGCCTATCGATACGCGCTCGAGCACGGGGTGGCGGACCTGTCGTTGCGGCCGCTCGCCGCGGCCGTGGGGTCGAGCCCGCGGGTGCTGTTGTTCCTGTTCGGGAACAAGGCGGGGTTGGTGCAGGCGCTGCTGGCCCGCGCCCGGGAGGACGAGCTGGCGCTCCTGAACCGCGCTCGGAGCATGGCCGCCCGCCCGCCCGAAAACGGCGGTCCGCTCGCGGTCACGGCCGAGGTGTGGGCCTGGCTCGCCGCCGACGAGCATCGTTCCCTGCTGAAGCTGTGGGTCGAGGGCTACGCCCGCTCGCTGATCGAGCCGGACGGACCGTGGGGTGGCTTCGCGGCGGCCACGGTGGCGGACTGGCTCGAGGTCCTCGGCGAGGCCACGCCCGACACCGTCCTGCGCACGCTACTGCTCGCCGTGCTGCGCGGCGCCATGCTCGACCTGCTGGCTACCGGGGATGTGGAGCGGGTGACCGGCGCGGTGAGCCGGCAGCTCGAGCTCCTGCGCTCAGCCGGCTGACCGAGTCCGCTCGATGGCGGACCGACTTGCTTGGCAACCACCGGCCCAAATCCAATATCACCAGTCCGGTTGGGTATCGTCTGCGTCCACCAGAACTTGGAAAAGACTCAGGAGGCCACACATGGCATTGCAGCTGGGCGACACGGCGCCGGACTTCCAGGCGGACTCGACCGAGGGCCCGATCTCATTCCACGATTGGATCGGCGATTCATGGGCGGTCCTGTTCTCGCACCCGAAGGACTTCACCCCGGTGTGCACGACGGAGCTCGGCTACATGGCGAGCATCAAGCCGGAGTTCGATCGGCGTGGGGTGAAGATCATCGGGCTGTCGGTCGACCCGTCGACCGAGCACGAGCGGTGGGCCAAGGACATCGAGGAGACCCAGGGCACGGCACCCAACTATCCGATCATCGGCGACAGCGACTTCCAGGTCTCGAAGCTCTACGGGATGCTGGGCGCGGATGTCTCGGGTGAGGCCTCGGCGCGGACGCCGGCGGACAACCAGACCGTGCGCAACGTGTTCGTGATCGGACCCGACAAGAAGATCAAGCTGATCCTGGTCTATCCGATGACCACCGGGCGCAACTTCGACGAGGTGCTCCGGGTGATCGACTCGCTCCAGCTGACCGCCAAGCACAAGGTGTCCACGCCGGCCCAGTGGCAGCCGGGCGACGACGTGATCATCGCCGGTTCGGTCTCCAACGACCAGGCGAAGGAGCTGTTCGGCGAGTGGAAGGAGCCCAAGCCGTACATCCGCATCGTTCCTGCGCCCAGCGAACCCGTGGGGTCGTAAACGCCGGGGCGTCCGCAAGTATTCCGGGACGCTCGATGGTGCTGAAGCAGTACTACCTTGGCTGCCTGGCCCACGCCTCGTATCTGATTGCCGACGAGGCGTCCGGCCTGGCCGCCGTAGTCGACCCCCAGCGGGACGTCGAGCAGTACCTCGAGGACGCCGCCAGGCTCAGGTGCCGGATCTCCGATGTGTTCCTGACCCACTTCCACGCCGACTTCGTGGCGGGGCACCTGGAGCTGCGGGAGCGCGCCGGGGCGGTGATCCGCCTCGGAGCGCACGCCGAGGCCGAGTACCCCTTCATTCCCATGGGTGACGGCGATGCGGTGGCGCTCGGTGACGTGCGGCTAACCGTGATCGAGACGCCCGGCCACTCGCCCGAGTCGATTTCGATCCTCGTCCATGACCGGGGCGACTGCGGTGGGGAGCCGCACGCGGTACTGACGGGCGACACGTTGTTCATCGGCGACGTGGGCCGGCCCGACCTGCGCGGTGCGCTCGGTTGGAGCGCCCGGGAGCTCGCCGGCATGCTCTACGACTCGCTGCACGGCAAGCTCACGTGCCTGCCCGACGCGACGCTCGTGTACCCGGCGCACGGCGCCGGGTCACTGTGCGGCAAGAACCTCTCGAGCGAGACGGTGTCGACGATCGGGGTCCAGCGCGCCCAAAACTACGCGCTCGCGCCGATGAGTCGCGAACGGTTCATCGAGATCGTCACCAACGACCTGCCCGACGCGCCCGCGTACTTCACCTACGACGCGGTGCTGAACACCCGCGAGCGTCCGACGCTGGAGCAGGCGCTCGCCCGCGAGGTGCGCCCGCTGGCACTGTCACGCGTCCTCGAGCTCGCCGAGAACGGCGCCCAAATACTCGACACGCGCGAGTCCGCGAAGTTCGAGGGGGCACACCTGAAGGGAAGCGTCAACGTCGGCCTGAACGGCAGCTACGCCACATGGTGTGGCACGCTGCTGGACCCCGATCGGCCAATCGTGGTGATTGCCGAGCCCGGGCGCGAGGTGGAGTCGGCGATGCGCCTGGGGCGGATCGCGTTCGACAGCGTCGACGGCTATCTCGACGGCGGCATGCAGACACTGGCCGGCCGGCCGGGGCTCGTGGCCCGGATCGAGCGGATCACGGCTACGACGCTGGCTGAGCGACTGGTGGGCGCGGAGCCGCCGCTGCTGATCGACGTCCGAGCCCCTGGCGAATGGCAGGCAGGGCGAATCGAGGCTGCGGTCAACGTCCCGCTCTCGCGCTGGCCGGAGCGCATGAGCACGCTGCCCCGGGACGAGTCGATCGTCGTTCACTGCGGGACGGGCTACCGCTCGGCGATCGCCGCCAGCCTTCTGCAGCGTGACGGCTACACGCTCGTCTCCGACCTGATCGGCGGGATTGAGGCCTGGCCGACCGATTAGTTTCCCCCGTGGGGCTGGTCTATGAAGTGAAAGCCAACCCACAGGAGGATGCAGGATGAGTGCTACCGCAACCGGGATTCGCCAGGTCGGTCTGGTCTGCATTGCGACGCCTGAACAGGACCGCGCGGTCGAGTTCTATGAGTCGCTGGGGTTCGAGAAGCGGACCGATACGCCGTTCGGTGGCGGCTACCGCTGGATCGAGGTGTATCTGCCCGAGGGGACCACCGGCATCGCGCTCGCGCCTCCGCGGCCCGGCACGGAGGTCAGCCCGGTCGAGACGGGGATCGCGCTCTACACCGACGACGTTGACTCGACCCACGCCGAGCTGAAGGCGCGCGGGATCGACGTCGACGCCGAGGTCTCGCGCATGGGCGACCCCGTCCCGCCGATGTTCTGGATGCGCGATCCGACCGGGAACTCGTTGATGGTGGTCGAACAGCGCTGACGATGGGCTCGGGAGATCGCTTCGCGGAACTCATCGAGCAGCACCGAGCCGAGCTCCACGCGCACTGCTATCGGATGCTCGGCTCGGTGCACGATGCCGATGACGCGTTACAGGAGACGCTGCTGCGCGCGTGGCGTGGTGCGGCCGGCCTGCGCGCGGCCGGCGCCGCCCGATCGTGGCTGTACTCGATCGCCACGAACGTCTGCTTGACCGAGCTCGAGCGCCGGCGCCGGCGCGTGCTGCCGCACGACTTCGGCCCGGCGTCCGACGGCGAGACCCCGCCCGGCATGCCGGCGGCCGAGTCGACCTGGATCGAGCCCTACCCGGACGAGTCGATCGGGCTTCCCGCCGGTCGCGCGGCGCCCGACGCCACCTACGAGCAACAGGAGGGCGTGGAGCTCGCGTTCGTGGCGGCTCTGCAGCACCTTGGTGCCAATCAGCGAGCCGTCCTGCTCCTACGCGAGGTCCTCGGGTTCAGCGCACAGGAGTCGGCCACCATGCTCAAGACGACCGTCGCCTCGGTGAACAGCGCGCTCCAGCGCGCTCGAGCCGCGACCGCGGAGCGCGTGCCCGAGCGCACTCAGCAGTCAACGTTGCGCTCCCTCGGCGATCGCGGCCTGCGCGACCTGGTCGACCGGTACCTCAGCGCTTGGGAGCGCTGCGACGTCGACGGCTTCGCCTCGTTGCTGGTCGAGGACGCGTCGTTCGCCATGCCTCCGCTGAGCACCTGGTACACGCCGCGCGACGAGGTCGTGACCTGGGCCCGCGAGTCCGCGATGTCCGGGGCGTGGCGCTGGCGGGCGCTGCTCACGCGCGCCAATGCCCAGCCGGCGCTGGCGTTCTACGCCTGGGACGAGCCCGCTGCCGCCTACCTGCCGTTCGCGCTGTGCGTGCTGACCCTGCGCGACGAGCTGGTGTCGGACGTGACCGCCTTCATCGTCCGGTCGACCGATGACCCCAACCCCGAGGTCTACGAACACCTCCCAGATCAGCCGATGGACACGGGGCGTCTCGCCGGCGCGTTCGGGCGCTTCGGGCTTCCTGACCGTCTGGGGTGAGACTCGCCGGGCACGGTCCGCGACGCGCCGGTTACCGCTCAGAGAAGCTCACGGTCGCGTTTAGGCGGGCCGGTACCCTGGGTTTATGAATAGCGGAGTCGCGCTCGAGGCGCTGACTGTCGCCGTGGCGGCGGGGGTGCCGGTGCTGTTGTGGGGGAGCCCTGGGACCGGCAAGACCTCGGCGGTGCTGGCGTTGGGCGAGGCGCTGGAGTGGCCCGTCGAGACGGTGATTGGGTCGATCCGGGAGCCGAGCGATTTCGCCGGGCTGCCGGTCGTGATCGACGGATCGGTGCGGCTGTCCCCGCCCGCCTGGGCGACGCGACTGTCCGCGGCCGGCGTCGGGCTCCTGTTCCTGGACGAGCTGACGACGGCGCCGCCGGCTGTGCAGGCCGCGATGCTCCGGGTAGTCCTCGAGCGGGTCGTCGGCGATGCCAGGCTGCCTGCGGGCGTGCGCGTGGTGGCCGCGGCAAACCCTCCGGATGAGGCTGCGGACGGCTGGGAGCTAGCGGCGCCGCTGGCCAACCGGCTCGTCCACCTCGACTGGCCCGTCGACGGAAAGCACGTCGCGAAGGGACTGGCGGTCGGCTTCCCGCGGCCGGTGCTGGCCGGGATCGAGAATCCGCCCACGCCGGCCCAGAAAATGGCCGCGCGCGCAGCGGTCGGGGCGTTCCTCGGCGTTCGCCCCCCATTGGCCTTGCAGCTGCCGCGATCGGCGGCGGCCGCGGGCCGCGGCTGGCCCAGTCCGCGCAGCTGGGAGGCGGTGGCCAGGTTGCTGGCGGCGTGCGAGGCGGCGCACGCCTCCGAGGCCGCGCGCGCGGCTCTGGTCGAAGGCGCGGTGGGGGATGGTGCGGCGCTGGAGTTTCTGGCCTGGCTCGAGCACCTGGACCTGCCCGATCCGGAGGCCGTCCTGGCCGATCCCGACAGCTTCGTGTTGCCGGAGCGCAGCGACCGGGCGTTCGCGGTGCTGACCGCCGTGGCATCGGTGGCCGTGCTCGATGCAACCGCCGAGCGCTGGGAGCAGGCGTGGCGAGTGCTCGCCCGGGCCGCCGACGCCGCGCCCGACGTGGCGACGCTGGTGGCTCGCACGCTCGCCGCCAACCGCCCGGACGGAGCCGAGGTGCCGGAGACGCTGCTTGAGCTCGCGCCGGTACTCCGCGCGGCGGGGTTGCTGTGAGTCGTGGTGATTGCGGGTGAAATTTCTCCGAGTTGACGACGTGAGCCACGAGCTCCGCCGGCAGTGGGCGGCCGGACGGGTGTGGGCCGCGCACGAGGCGCCGTATCTGGCCACTGCGTTGCTCGCCCTCCAGGCGGTCGTGATCGAGCGCGAGTCGGGCGACCGCGCGATCGATCTCCGCGCGTTTCCGGCCGACCGCGACTGGCACCTGTACGTCGATCCCGAGGTGCTCGCCGAGACCCCGGTCGGCGAACTCGGGTTCTGGCTCCTGCACCAGGTCAGCCACCTGTTGCGAGAGCATGCCGCCAGGTATCCGGGCAAGCCTTTGCCGGTATCGGCGGGCACCAGTCCGCTCGGCACCCGGACGAAGGATCAGAACCGCTGGAACGTGGCGGGCGATGCCGAGATCAACGACGACCTGCACACCGCACGGCTCGAGCTCCCGGACCGTGCGATCCACCCCGTGGTACTTGACCTGCCGGAGGGTTGGACGGCCGAGCAGTACTGGGACGCGCTCGCCCCAGACTCTGAGGACGGCGGGGCCGACCGCGAATCGACCCTCGCCGCCGTTTGCGACTGCGGCAGCGGCTGCGACGGTCAGGCCCGGGGTTGGGATTGCGATCGGCCAGGCCTGAGTCCCGTCGACGTGCGCATGGTCGCGCGGAATACGGCGCGGCGAATCCGGGAGCACACACAGCTGCGCGGGGACACTCCCGAGGGTTGGCAGCGGTGGGCGGACGACATGCTCGAGCCGAGCGTCAACTGGCGTCGGCAGCTCGCCGCCCACGTTCGGCGCGGTGCGGCCGATGTCGCCGGCCGCGTCGACTTCACCTACCGCAGGCCATCACGACGGGCCAGCGCAATCCCGGACGTGGTGATGCCGAGCCTGCGCCAGCCGTTGCCTCAGGTGGCGCTGGTGATCGACACCTCGGGCAGCATGAGCGACACGATGCTGGGCCAGGCTCTGGGCGAGGTCGCGGGCGTCCTGCGCAGCCTGGGCGTCGCGCGCCGCAATCTGCGGGTGATCGCGTGCGACGCGCGCGCCTATCGGGCGCAACAGGTGCGTGACCTCGGCGCGATCCGCTTGGAGGGCGGGGGTGGCACCGACATGGGAGCCGGGCTCGACGCCGCCGCGGCGCTACGGCCCCGGCCCGACCTGATCATCGTGCTCACCGACGGCCACACCCCCTGGCGCAGCGCGCCGCCGGGAGGGATCCGCGTCGTCGTCGGCCTGATGGACCGAGCTGGGAGGACACCCAACTGGGCAGAAACCGTCCTCGTCGGCGACCTTGCGGGATCAGCGCGATGACGAGCCCGGTGCCTGGACGGCCCGATCCCGGCGATCCCCGCGATCGCCGCCGGTTCGACGCCGAGCGGTGGCGTGAGCTCGGTTTCTCGAGAGAAAGCGGCCTGGCCTGGTTCGAGCACCGGATCGAGCCGCAGGACGCGCTGCGCTGGCAGCGCGCCGAGGTCGTCGAGCCGATCGACGCGGTTCGCTGGAAGATCGCCGGCATTGGCCCGGACACCGTCCGCGAATGGGTCTACGCCAAGATCGACGCGCGCGAAGCGGTCGCCTGGACCGAGCTCGGGTTCAACGTCGCCGACGCGCGCAAGCAGAAGCGGGCGGGCCGGACCGCCGTCCAGGCCTACGGCCACGCCCACCGGATGAACGCGGCCGTGCCCTACCCGCCAACCCCGCCAAGCCCGCAGGCTGGTCTCTCGCGCGTGGGTTTGAGCAATCGCCGCTTCATGGAGGCGGTTCGTGGCCGCGACCCACGCGTCATGCATTCCTACATGCAGCGCCAGTGGTTCGACGACGAGGCGATCGCCTGGGCAACCCATGGCATCGAGGCCGCCGACGCGCTCGCCTGGAAGGAGCTCGGACTCACGCCCGTCGAGGCCGAGCGATACCGAACGCGCGAGATGAGCCCCATGCAAGCCGCAAAGGCGTGGTGGCGGGCCGGCATCCCGTTCGACGAAGTAGCCGACTGGATCGGCGCCGGGCTCAGCCCCGAGGAGGCGGTGCAGCAGCGGGCCAACGGCGTCACCGCGGAACGGGCCGCGGTGCTCCGCAGCCTGCGGAAGAACAAGTAAGGCGCGCTAGCCGAGCAACGCGAAATAGAGCACCGACGCCGCGAGCGCGGTCACCGGAGCGAGCGCCGCGTTCACTGCCCACTGAACCACCGCCTGACCGACCGAACCAAGCGAGGAGGCGGCCAGGCCGGCAGCGAGGCTGACGACCGCGACGGCCAGGAACACCAGCAGGATGACCCCGAACACGTTCCAGCCGTTGCCGCGGACCAGCTCCCGGCTGCGCCCGAAGGCGCGGAATATCCCGGGCCGTTCGAGGACGGTGACCGGCGCGACCACCGACCACATGACGAGCACGATCAGCCCCGGGACGATCAGGAGGACAAAGCCAATTCCGACGCCGATGCCGAACAGGATCGAGACAGCGGCGAGCGGCCACAGCACCGGCTCAATGCTGCGTACCAGGTCCCGGACCGAGTGATCGCGCCGCCCGTCCCGAACGTCCTGGACCAGCTTCACCACCATCCCCTGATAGACGATGCTGAGGGCCCAGAACAGGATCGCGAGCGCGAAGCTGACCGCGCTGCCGAGCACCAGGTAGATGACGAACTGGATGGCATACAGCCCGACCGCGGTGCTGACGAGGACCGAGAACTGGTCGCGGTAGATCGCCCAGACCCGAGAGACGACGGCGCCAGGGCTGACGGGTTGCACGCTCATGCTGGGAAGTGTCGCGCCGCCGCCGATCCGGGGCAAGTCATGCAAAGAGTCGGCCGGGCTTTCGAGTTGACAATATGTCCGCTACCGACATATGCTGCCGGCGTGGAACTGAGACCGGCGGGCTACTACGCCCTTGCCGCCTTGATCGACGGGCCACTCCACGGTTACGCGATCATGCGCCGCGCGCGCGAACTCTCGGATGGACACGTGCGGTTATCCACCGGCTCCCTGTACTCGGTGCTCGAGCGCGCGATCGCCGAGTCGCTGGTGCTCGCCGGTGAGACGTATATCGAGGGGGGCCGCCAGCGGCGTGATTACGCGCTCACGCCCGCCGGTCGAACCGCTCTACAACACGAGTCTGAGCGGATGGCGCACGCCGCCCGGACCGTGAACGCCAGGCTGCGGGCGGCCGCGGGGATCCGGACGGCGTGATCCGCGAGCGCATCGGGCGGCTGGTGCTGCGCTCATTTCCGCGCGAGGCGCGAGCTCAACGCGGCCGGGAGATGCTCGACACGATGCTCGAGGCGAGCTTCGGATCGACGCGTAGGTTTGCGTTTGAGGCGGCGTCGCTCGGGTTCGCGGGGTTGCGCGAGCGCGAGCGCGCGAGCGCGGGCGCGAAGGTGGGGACAGGGAGTCCGGTCGCCGAGGGTTTCCGACAGGCTGCGGTGATCTGGGTTGCCCTGGTCCTGGCGGTGCTGCTTCGCCCCCGGCTGGACCAACACTGGCGTTCACCGCACGCGCTGGCGCTGCTGATCGCCGTGATCCTCATCTGCTGGGTGCTGGGGTACCGGCGAGCGGCGGGAGTCTGCGGTCTGGTGATGCTTGGCTGCGGCGTCGAACGTTGGCTCGGCCCGCTTCAGGCTCCCCGTTCCCCGATCTGGTGCCTACTTCTGTGGTACGCGATCCCGTTCCTCGGTTTCGTACTGATGATCGTCGGGCCCTCGCCGCCCTCGCGGGTCTTGCGGCGGCGGGCGTGGATGCTGCCGCTGAGCGCGATCGCGCTACTGCTCGTACCCGTCGACGCGTCCGGGATCCTCCCCGGCGTGCTCATTGGGCTGAGCGCGCTAACGATCGCCGGCCTGTTGCTGATCGCCATCGATCCACGCCTGTGGATCGCGACCGCGCTGGTCTGGACGGCGACCGGCGTCTACCTGACCGCCATGTCGGCCGCACAAGAGCTCAATCAGGCCCAGCTGAGAAACGGCGCGATTCTCTTGACCTGCGCTGCGCCCGCCGCGATCGCGCTCACGCACGCGCAGATTCAGTGGCGCCGACGTGCTCATCGCCAACGCGGCGTCTGACCTCCCGTCCGCTTTGACCGCTCGACGCAAAAGCGCGAGCGCCGCAGGGCCGATAGAACGGTCGGACCGCGATGGGTACGAGCTTCATCAGCATCAAGGACGTCGCCGTCGCCCAGTTCGAGTTCCGGGCGGACGACTGGTCAAACCGTTCTCGCTCGGCGCGCGAGCTGGCGTTCAGTATCAATGGTTACGAAGTGTCGCCCCGGCCGCGCGGGTACGCGTGTCACCGTCCCCAATGGGTGTGGGTCGAGGCTGACCCGGCGGGGCGGAGGGTGTCGTGGAGCGACTTCCGTCTGCTCGTTCCGACCGATTCGCTGACCCCGATCACGCTCCACGTCGCCAGCGCGGCCGCCTGAGCTGAACCAGATCTTCGCCGCGATAGCCTGGAACGGGTGACCGCCTCTTCCGGTGACGCGCCGCCCGCCGCGGGTCCGTACCTGCAGACCGTCTCAGGCCGCTGGGTGAACCCGTTCAACCCAGACCCCGCGCAACTCGACGCCGGCGACATCGCGAGGGCGCTCGCCAACCAGTGCCGGTTCGGCGGCCACAGTCGCGTCTTCTACTCGGTCGCCCAGCATTGCGTGATCGTGTCCCGCGTCGTCGAGGAGCGCGGGGGCGATGCGCTGCTCGCCACCGAGCGGCGCGCGTTCAGTGCCGAGATCTGGCACTGGCCCGAACTCGAAGACGTCGAGCCGCTCGACCTCGAGCTCACCGCGTGGTCACCGGACGAGGCCGCCGACGAGTTCGCCAGGCGATACGCCGAGCTCGAAGCAAGGCGCTGAATCCGATGAAGAGTCGCCACCGCCGCCAGCGCGAGATCGCCGAAGTGCTCGTCCGGCACGGCTTTGGCTACCTGGTCGGTGCCGCCGGGCTCGAGCGATTTCGGGCACCTTCGTCGGGAGGCACGGACGATTCACGCATGGCTCCCGAGCGCTTCCGCCGCGTCCTCGAGGACCTGGGTCCGACGTTCATCAAGCTCGGCCAGATCCTCTCCACGCGCGCGGACCTGCTGGGTCCCGAGTATCAGGCCGAGCTGGCGAAGCTGCAGGATGACGCCCCGTTCCTCGCGCCCCAGGAGGTCTGGGAGGTGATCACGCTCGAGCTGGGCGGCAAGGAGGCGACCGCGTTTGCCAGCTTCGGACTGGAGCCGTTGGCTGCAGCGTCGATCGGGCAGGCTCACCCAGCGACGCTGAGCGACGGCACCGACGTCGTGGTCAAGGTTCGCCGGCCCGGCACCGTGGAGCAGGTCGGGGAAGACCTTGAGATCCTGCGCAACCTGGCCGCCTTCGCCAGCCGGCGGTGGGAGGCGGCGGCGCGCTATGACCTGGTTGGCCTCGCTGACGACTTCGCCGACACGCTGCGAGCTGAGCTCGACTACCTGGCCGAGGGCCACAACGCCGAACGCTTCGCGACGAACTTCGCCGGCGATTCGGATGTGCGCATCCCGAAGGTGTTCTGGGAAACGACAACCTCGCGGGTGATCACGCTCGAGCGCATGTACGGCATGAAGGTCACCGACCTTGCCGCGCTCGAGCAGGCCGGCGTCGATCGACACGAGCTGGCGCAGCGGGCAACGCGATTGATGGCCAAAATGGTGTTCGAGGACGGGTTCTTCCACGCCGACCCTCACCCCGGCAACTTCTTCATCGAGCCGGACGGGACGATTGGGGTCATCGACTTCGGGATGGTCGGCGTCCTCGACGAGCGCCTGCGCGACCAGCTCGGCGGACTCATGCTCGCGCTCGGCCGGGAGGATGCCGATCGGCTCACCGATGCTCTGCTGGCAATTGGTGCGGCGTCCAGAAAAGTGGACCGGGTCCGGTTGCGTGAGGACCTGGCTCGGATGCTCACGCGCTACTCGGGCCGGAGCCTGGGCGAGATCGAACTGCGGCAGACAGTTGGCGAGCTGCTTGAGATCGTTCGCCGTCACGGCCTCACGACGCCGCGCAACCTGGCACTGCTGCTCAAGTCGTTCGTGATGAACGAGGGCATGGCCGTGGATCTGGATCCCGACTTCCGACTGGTCGAGACGCTCACCCCGTACGCGTACCGATACATGTTCGCGAGATTCTCGCCGTCGGCGCTGGCAGGGCGGGCCCAGCGGGTCGCCCTCGAGCTCGCGGAGCTGAGCGCTGACTTGCCGGCTCGGCTGAATCGCCTGCTCGATGTGCTCGCCGCGGGTAATGTCGACGTGCACCTCTCCGCGGCCGACCTCGAGCCTCACGTCAGGCGTCTCGAGCGCCTGGGGAATCGCATCGCGGTCAGCGTCATCGCCGCAGCGATAATCGACGGGCTGGCCGAGCTGGCCGCCGCCGATCGAACCCACGCGCGAGGACAGCGGACGCTAAGTCGCCTCGCCCGAGCCGCCAGTGCCGGCGCCCTGATCGATTACACAGCGCGCACGCGCGGGCGACGCAGGATCAGACGGACCGGATGAACCCGCGTCACTAACTCGAAAGCCCGGTTACATTCTGGCGGTAACTGCGTTCACTCGAACAGCCGCCGCGCGTACCAGTCGCTGGCGTTCTGAACGCCGGGCACGGCGAAGAAGTAACCGCCTCCGACCGGGGCGATGTAGTCGACCATCGGCTCGCCGATCAGCCGTGTTTGGTTTGCCACGAACTGGCGTACGAGGTCCTGCTGGAAGCAATTGAACAGCAGGCCCATATTGAGGTTGCCGGCCAGGTCAATCCCGTTGTCGTAGTTGTAGCCGCGGCGGAGGATCCGGCTGTCCTCGGTGGCTTTCGTCCGCGGGTTCGAAAGCCGGATGTGGGCGGTGAGCGGCATGGTTTTGCCTTGCGGGTCCTTGGCGAAGTCGAACACGTCCGTGACCGAGTTCGTCCCGAGCATCGCGCCCGACGCGCGGTAGCGGCCGATCATGGTCTGTTGCTCGTTCAGGGACACCCGGTCCCAGAACTCGATGTACATCCGGATGATGCGGAACACGTGATAGGTGCCGCCCCGCGCCCACGCCGGTTCATCGGTGCTGTCGGTGACCCAGAGCAGCCGGTCGGCGACGTAGGGGTCCGCCACGTTGGGGTTTGCGATCCCGTCCATGTGACCAAAGTGGTTTCGCGGCACCCCGGCCGGGCGCTGCGGCGCCTGGAACCCGTCCATTCGGTACGCGATCTGCATACCGGCCCGGGTGTGCTTGGCGATGTCTCGCAGCGCGTGGATGGCCGTGTCCGGCTGGCCGGCGCAGATCTGGAGGAGGATGTCGCCACCGGTGATATCGGGCTGCAGATTGTCGTTCGGGAACGAGGTCATCTCGGTGAGCCGATTCGGTTTCTGGTCCGCCAGCCCGAAGGCCGGGTTCGCGAACAGGCTGGCGCCGACCCCGACCGTGACCGTCAGCCCGTCGGGCGGGACGTCGGGGCCGAGGGTGCCACTGTCAGACGGCGGCGCGACCGTGCCGAGGTCAACTGGAACACCGCCATGCGTGAGGAAACGGGCCCGATCAGTCAGCGTCTGGAGCGTGGCGATCAGCTCACCCTGCGATGCGGCGGTGGCGTTGAAGACGGCGAAGCATGCGGCGGGCGGCGGCGAGTTGGTAATTCCGGCCTGATGGCGGCCGTGGAAGGGGACCGCCGGAAGGCGCGCCGACGGGTCGCTGACGACGGCTCTCTGCAGGGTGCCATCGGCCAGAAGCGGGTCGGTGCGGCCGGCCGAGCCGCGTTTGCTGGCCTTGGCGGCCGCGTCGGCGATGACCGGTGCTCCGAGCGCCCCGGCCGCGCCGACGGCGGCAGCTCCCGTGCGGGTCAGAAACTGTCGGCGGTCCAGGCTCATGCGCACCATCATGATCCCAAAGGTTGGATTGGTGTTTGGTTGGACGTGCCAGAACCCGGGGGACCCGCCCCGGCTGGAGGCTAGTGTCAGGGCACTAGGTCAGCGGCGCAACGTTGCCGGTGCTGGTGAGGAGATCCGGGATCGGGGCGAGGGTCTCAAGGGCCGCACCGACCGCCGCGTCGACCCGCTCGCGAGCGAGGGTCGGGAGATCGCTGACGGCGACCCAAGCGCCATTGACCTGTGTCTGATCGACGTCGGCAAGGATCGCGCTGAGCTGTCCGTTCGCACGCGCGACGAGGTGCGGCGCGAGGGGATCCAGGACCGGCGCGAGCAGGCCCAGCATCTCGCTGACAGCCGAGACGTCGGCCGTGATCGAAGCCAGGCCGGTACCGCTTCCGTAGTCGTCATCGCCCGTCAACGTGTCACGCACGGCATCCTCGAGGATCTCGTGCGGGCGCAGGACCCAGCTGGCAATGCCGTCCTGACTCGCGGGAATGAACGTCTCGATTGGGGTCACGATCACGGCCTTCAGAAGTTGCTGCAAGGTGGTGGTGTCCGCGGCCGCCGCGGTCAGATTCCCGTCCGTCCAGAGCTCGAGCTCGATCTTGTGAAAGCCCGTGAACTGTGGGCTGGCGGTGCCGCCAACGAGACCCGCCGCCGTCCCGTCGATCTCGCCGCCGAGCGCCCCGAAACAGCCGTACGCACCGTCGTCCTGGCCGATGTCGAGCCATGCCAGGTGGGCGGTCAGCCAGTCGGACTGCGCCTCAACGAGATTGCCGGCGCTGATGGCCCCCGCCAGCGCCGTCAGGTCGAGCCGAACGGTGGCGAGCTCCTTCAGCACATACCGGGTTCGATAGACGTTCAGTGGCCCGACTTCGGCCGGGAGGTAGTCGCATCCCGCTATCGACCTGGTGACGTTCCCTGACCCGTCGAGCCACTCCACCCCGCACGGTGTACTGGTCCGCGATCGAGCGACGATCTCGTAGAAGTTGTGACGCACCCTGACCGTCCTGGCCGGCGCGGCCAGGAAGCGGGCGGTGACCGCGGTAACCCCGTCTGGAGCCAGCCCAAGTAGCGGCGTCGCCCGGGTTCCGAGCATCGCGTCCGGGGCTTCGGACATCGGTGCGCAGTTCTCGATAGGGGTCGCCACCCGATCGTCGCCGCCGAGCTCGGCGACGCACACAGCCGGCTGTGCGTAGTCGCGACGCAGGAATGGCAGCAGGTCACGCTCGATCTGACGCTGACCAACGGGCAAGCACCGCGGCGGCGCTATCCGGCGGGGAAGGAAGTGCTCAGCCGGGATCGCGAACAATTGCCCCCGATCGCCGGCCTGACCGAGGAACCGAATCCCTGAAGTCACGATCCCCGACGCCGGCAGCGTCGCCCGCAACGTTCCGAGGGCGAGCTGATCATCGGGGTGTTGGCCCCGTCGGAACAAGCCATATCTGCGCAGGATCGCCCTCGGGATCACGCTTCCGGGCGGCGCCAACGTGCCCGGGGCAGGGTACGTCGAACAGGAGCGAAGCGTGGAACCGGACGCGCCTGCGACCAATGGTCCGGCTCCAAATGCCAATGCCAACAGGCTGACCAGAGCGGCCAGGGCGATGACGGGCAACCCGGGCCTGCTCCGAGCCCACACGCGACGCAGTTTCCCACAACCGCCTGAGTAGCGGCTAAGGACCCCAGGCCGAGCTACGGACTCGACGCGGCGCGTTCGCCATGCACCGCGAGCGCGTCAGCGCGCTCTGATGGGCGCTGGACGTAGGCGGCGAACTGCCGTTCGAACTCTTCCCACCACTCCGGCTCGGATGTCGGGCCGCTCGGACCGTTCGGAGGCCGCCCCGATCCGCCGCCTCCGGGACCAGGGTTGGCATCGTCGTCGTCCGCTCCCCGCCCACGGCCACTGGACTGCGTGAGCACGAACCAGGCGGTGCCGAGAAGGGTAACGAGGAGGATCCCCACGGTCAGGGCGATCGCCAACGCGCTGGTGGAGGGTCCACCGCCCACGCCGCCCAACGCGAACCTGGTCGCGATGGAGCCGTGATCCATGGAGCCGCTGAGAGCAGCCGCGCCCACGCCTATCGGCCCCATCGCTGATTGCTATCGAAAGTCTGCATCGTTGCCTGTCTGAATGCTTCCCTGGATCCCATTGTGGCGCGCCGACTGTGACCGATCTGTTCCGATCGGCGCCAAGGCCATACAGATTCCGTGAACGGGCCTTCGCGTTCTATTACGCCTTCGCGTCCGATTGCGTCTCCGGCCCTACCCAGCGTCGGGCTTTGCGTCTGGTTCTACCCGTTCTCGGTCTTCGTCAGCCCCTGGCACTGCCCGTTCAGACTGACGCGCTCGTGGCCGCGCGGATCGACGCACGGCTCGCCGACGTCCGACAGCACCGCTTTAGCTTTCCGCGGCGAAAACGGGCTGTTACGCCACTCCGACCACAGCAGCGCTACACGCGAGTATCGGGTTGCGGACCGGGCTGATTACCCTCCGTGGCGTTCAATGCAAAGGAGGGGTCATGGTCGAGGATTCCAACGTGAAGGACCTCGTAACCGAGGCGCGCGACCGTCTTGCCGCTGGCGACGACAAGGAGGCGGCACGGCTTCTTACCGATGCTGCCTACGGCACACACGACCCCGAGGTCGAACGGCAGGTACGCGATCTCGCCGCACAGGGGCTTGAGCGCGCGGGTCGGTTCGGCAAGGGTCGTTGGAAGGAGATCATTCGGATCGCCGACCTTCATAGGCAGCACGCGTGATGCCGTAGACGTACTCAGCCTGGCCGGCCCCGCTCGCCGATCAGGTGACCACGGGCTCCGAGGTTGCCCGCAGACGGGTAGAGACCGCCCGGGAGGCGTGGGCCAGTCGCGCTGCCTCTTCAGTCAGAAGCGCCCTGCCGGCCGGTGTCAGGGTGTAGTCGCGACGCTGGCGTCCGCCCTCCACGTACGGCTCACCGGCGATCACCAGTGATTCGGAGAGGGCGCGCTCTAGCAGCGCATAGAGCGTCCCGGTCGAGAGGCGCACCTGGCCGTCCGATAGCTCGCGGTCCCGGTGCCTTACCCCGGCGTGGCGACGCTCGACGCCTCGCCGAAGCCGTTGTCCAGACTCTTGCAGGCCGCCGCAGCCTTCTGGAACTGCGGCGAGTTCGGGTCGAGGCTGTCGGTCGCGTTACTGATCTGGATCACTCCCTGACCGTTGGGATCGGGAAAGCTCGACGCACCGTTGGATCGCATGCACGTGGCGTACTTCAGCGCTTCGGCATGGGCCGCCGCCTTCTCGGCAGGAGTGTGCGGCCCGAGTTCGGGCAGGTCCTTCCTGCAGGCCCGTTGAGCCGCCGGCAAGGCCTCAGCCTGCGTTTTAGCGTTCATGCTCCAGGAGTCGTTCCAGGAGGGCAGGCCGTTCGAGCCGACGGTCGGGTCCGGGAAATCGGCGACCCCGTGGGAGCGCACGCACCCGGAGAACTTCACCGCCATCGCTTCGACCGACGCTGACGCGCCGGGACTGGAGCAGCCCGAGGGCGAACAACCTGACACCGACCCGTTCGACGACGCCCCGGCCGAGCCGCCCCCGCACGCCGCTAGCCCGGAACGTGCAGTAAGCACGTGAATGTGACGGGCGGGCGGCATCGGCGTGTCACTGGTCGTGGGTAGGCCGCGTTCTGGGTCGTTGTTGGTGGTGCGCCGCGTTTCCGCGGGGGGGTCGTGGGCTGCTCGGCCCGTTTCCCGGCAGCGGTGATCGCGGCCTGGTGGCCGGGCGGTCTGCTGGACGGTGGTCGTGGTCGCTGGCGGCGGGGTCAGCCGCTGGCGGCCGACAGCGTTTTGAGTTTCTGAAACGCGGCGAGGAGCTCGGCGGCCCACGGCCATGTGTCCTGGAGGTGGAGTTTCGCGCGGCGGCCGGAGAACGCGAGCCGCCCAGCGACGTGCAGCAGCCTGTAGCGGATCCGCTTGGGCTCGGCCTTCGCGAGCTCGCCGTCGAGGACGAGCGCTTGGGTCCAGACGAGCAGGTCGTGCGCCAGCATCACGATCTCGAGCCAGACTTCGTTCAAGGCGAACTCCTTGAACGGGAACTTGGACAGGCCGGTGTCCTTGTCGTCACGGATCCGGTCCTCGACGTGCGCGTGCTGGCGGTGACGGCACTCGATCACCGCGATGTCTTCATCGGGTTGGTCAGTGAGGATCGCTTGGAAGCGGTAGCCGTCGTGGTCGGTGAAGCTCAGCTGCGCTCCGGGGTACGGACGCTCACGCCGCACGATCAACCTGGAGCCCTCGGGCCAGGCGGATAGATCAACCATGTCGGTGATCTCACAGACCTCGCCGTTCTTGCGCTCGCTGCCGTCCTGATCGAGCGCCACAACCCAAGCATCCTCGGGGATCTCGAGGATCGCGGCGCGGACCTGCTCGGTCAGTTCGTAGCCGACCGAGAACCGCATGCTGGCATCGCGGCAGTAGTCAAGGAGGCCGTGCGTAGCGCCAGCGGAGTCCGCACGGATCAAGATCTCCAGCGATTCGATGTACTCGGCCGGGATCTGCGCTAGCGCCTGATCGATCACCGTCTTGTGATCCTCGGCGGTGTTCGAGCCGGCGTTCCCCGGCCTGAGCAGCCCGCCGAGCGCCTCGCTGGTCTCATCGAGGTAGACCTGCAACGGGTGAAACCCGTAGCCGCCCTTGTAGTTCCCGGCCGCCTTCTCCTTCTCCGAATGCGCGGTGATCAGCGTCGCGTCAACGTCGAGCGTCAACCGCTCAGGCGCCCCATGCAACTCCCAGAACCGTGCTCGTGACCGCGCGTGAGCCTCGCGGACAGCGTCCAGCAGGCCAGGCGTCGAGGCGATCCGGTCGACCATCCGAAACGCCGTCGAGTCAGACGCCACCGACCCGAACAACGCGTCCTGCTCACGGACCGCGCCGAGATCCGAGACGCACTCGCCGCCGTCGACCAACATCACGGCGAGATCACGGATCACCCGGCCCGGATCATGACCGCGACGCCGCTGCTTGATCCCAGCCAGCCGCGCCGAGAGCGCGCTCGTCAGCCCGACCTTGTCAGCGACCTGCGCGACCAGCGCGGTCCCGGCGTGCGAGACCAAGCCCGCTCCGTCCGACGTGACTTCTACCGTTACCGGGCGTCCATCACGCATCACCTTCAAGGTGAAACCTCCAAGCTCGGGATTCGACGACTTCGCACCCCGAAGAATCCCTTGTTGCCCGGACGTTCCCGCGCCCCCGCCCGCCGGGGGCGCGGGCCGTTACGCCGCCTCTACTGCACGCCCCGGGCTAGGCCGATCACGAGAGTCACGACAGCCAGGAGTGCGACCGATCGCCAACGTTGACGAAGCTGCATGCCGGCAAGTATATGTCGATGGCCGACCGGTCGTCAACCGATCTATTAATCGCCGAGCTCAGGCGGCTCGACGTCCTGTGCGGGTTGGCCTGTCAGGCAGGCGGTCGGTCGATGAAGGTGTTGCGCGCTTCGGTGACCCGGCCGTCGGCGACCCGATAGAGGCTCAGCCCGCGGTAATCGGACCCGTTCGGGAGATGCCCGGTCCAGGTCACGGCGACCGCGTCCTCGCCGGCGACCAACGCCTGGATGTCGTATCCGATCACACCGCCCGCGAGCTGGACGGCGTGCTCGTAGTCGTCCCGGGCGCCCTGCGGCCCATGGCCGGGCACCGTGTGGCCGTAGTCGACGTAATCGGGTGAGACGACTTGGTCGAACAGGTCTGGGCGGCCGTCGCTGTAGGCAGCGAAGTACGCCCGAACCGCTTCCTCTGGTGTCACAGCAGTCACTCCTCTCGGCTCCGGTAGGACCGGCGTCGTCAGCTGCGGGGGCGATCCGAGATTGCGGCCGCCCGTGCGTACGCCGGGCGAGCCTCGCCGCGCTCTACGTACGCCTCGAGTCCCGGCCACGGTTCCAGCAGCCCTCGCGCGTTGGCTCCCTGAAGCACGCTCCCGCACATCACATCGGCAACGCTGAAGTGATCGTCGACGAGCCAGTCATGCTCGGCGATCGCCGACTGCATCGCGGCGGCCGCGTCGGCGAAGCGATCGTGCGCCGGGGAGTCGACGACCCCGTCGCCGAGTTCGCGAAGCCAGCGAAACAGCGGCCCCTCGAGCTCCGAGACCGCGAACACGACCCACTGGTACACGAGTCCTCGCGCCGTCGAGCCGAGCGGACCGATCAATCCAGCGCCCGGGTTTAGATCGGCGAGCTGGAGGCAGATCGCCGCGGACTCGAACATCGTCGCGCCGTCCTCGAGCTCGAGTGCCGGGACACGCCCGAGCGGGTGGCGCAGCAGGTGCTCCTCAGACCGGCGCTCCGCGCCCCTGATCTCCGTCAGGTCATACGGCGCGCCGATCTCCTCGAGCAACCACAGCACACGACTCGACCGCGTCCGCGGCATGTAATAGAGCCGCGGTGGAGTCATGCACAGAAGCCTACCGATGGCGTCAGGCTGCGGTCATTCCGCCAACTCGCGCCGGGGCAACGAGGTTGAAGTCAAGAACCGTTTCCTATCGGTTTCGGCGCGGTTGTTGCAAGATGTCGGTGTGTCTCAGGAGCAAGCGGCGAGTGACGAGCCCCGCCGTCAAGGCTTGAGGCTGTCAAAGGCTGACGGGACCGCCATTGCTTTGGTCAGCGCGGTCCATTCCGGCGATGTCAATTCGCTGCGGGTGTTGCTCGCGGAGCGTTCCGGCCTGGCGGGGCCGATCCCAACGCTCCGGTCGAGGGCAGCTGGCACAAAGAGACTCCGTTGCACTGGGCTGCGAGCAGCGACGACGTCGAGGTGGCCCGAGCGCTTATCGACCATGGCGCCAACATTGAGGCTCCTGGGGCATCGATCGCCGGCGGGACTCCACTCGATGACGCCGTCGGATACGGCTGCTGGCAGGTAGCCCGCCTCCTCGTCGAGCGCGGGGCGCGGGTCGACCGGCTCTGGCACGCCGCAGCACTGGGCATGATCTCACGTGCCGAGCAGCTGATAGCCACCGCGTCGCCGACCCAGCAGGAGCTCACCGATGCGTTTTGGCAGGCCTGCCACGGCGGTCAGCGACGGATGGCCGAGCGCCTTCTGGCCCTCGGCGCCAATCTGAACGGCACCCCTTCATGGGGCGATGACACACCCCTCGATGTCGCCGAATCCGTCGACACCGGGCGCGAGGCTCTGGTGAATTGGCTGCGTGAGCGAGGCGCAACCAGGTCGACCAAACCAGCAGCCTGATTTCGCTGTCCGGATGGAACTCGACGCACGAACGGATCAGCGCGGAGTGACCGACGACACGATGTCGCGGGATATGTCTCAGTTGATGAGTCCGACGACCCCTTTGATCACGAGCAGCGCGCCGACCGCGGCGAATCCGCGGACCGCGAAGACGTGTGCGTGCCGGCTCACCCAGCTCTTGACCCGCTCGATCGCCCGTGGTGTCCAAGCCGGGGCGACCAGGAACGAGGCGAGTGGGACCTCGAGCAGCCAGAGCATCACGAGGTTGAAGCCGACCACGAGCAGCACGGTCGCCGTCGTCGAGTACTTCAGTTTGTGGATCTGATTTAGCCCGGCGAGATAGGACGCACCCGGGAGTGTGAGCAGCGCCCCGATGACGAAGGTCGTTCGCGGCGATCCTTTGCTGAGCTCCCGCTGCCAGCGCGGCGGCCCCTTGTCGGGCTTAGCCGCCTTGCGCCGGGTTCGGCGCTCTCTAAGGCGTTCGTCACGCCCGGTCTGTAGCCCGAACGAGATGGCGAGCGCGATGGCGCCGAGGCCGATGTCGACCGCCGGGCCGATCGTGTGCTGTGTGGTGTTGGTCGCGCTCGAATCCGATAGCGAGAACGCGATGATCAGCCCGAGTGTGATGCTCGTCATGTATGCACCGAGCAGATAGCCGATCATCAGCCGCACGGGCTTGTCGAGGAGCAGCATCACGGTCGTCGCGGCAACCAGCGTCGGGTTCAACGAGGCGGTCAGCGACAGGAGGATGACCTCGCTCATCGGGGTCGGTCGGTCCTCGCGGGCGGCGGAAAGTCGCGGACATGGGAGAACGTGCCCATGGGACCGAATCCGGGCCGCTCGCCCTGCGGCAGATTCGTCATCTGGCGACGGGTGAGCTCCATCAGAACCAATGAAAGAGGTACACGTAGGCCTCCACACCGAGCCCCACGGCCTCTTCCGCCGACGCCGGCAAGGTGCCGGCTTCCCGCACTGTGCTCATCGCGTGCTCCTAGGTGGTGATCGGCCAGGTACCGCGGCCCCGCGCCGACGCTAGACCGGCGACCCAGTGGGAGCATCACCCGAAGCGGACGATCCGCATCGCCCACCCTCATCCGGGGAGGTTCACCTGCTTGGGGTGATGACGGCGCAACGCGAGCTGCTGAGATCGCCATATCCGCGGTGCCCGCAGCGGAGCGCTCTCGTGAGCAACGATCTCGTCGCCGTCTTTCTGTTGTCGCTGGGCGCGTACACGACGAGCATCACGGCCGGCCTGCTGATCGTGTCCTCGCTCCATGGATCGAGCGCGGAGAGCACCTCAAAGCACCAGGTCAGCCCCGTGGAGGACATCCTCGTCGGCCTGCTTTGTCTGGCCGTCGCGTGGGTCCTGCGCACAGGACGCGACGAACCGTTTCGGGAGCGTCGGCGGAACCAAGAAAGACGCAAAGCTGCAGGCTCGGCGAGAGGCGGGCAAGCGGACCGAGTCGCTGCCGCTGAGGATGCTCGGCAAAGGAGACCCGAAGCTGACCTTTGTGGTCGGAGCGATGTTGAGCTACCCGGGCGTCTCGTACCTCGACGCGCTGGATCACATCCACAGGCTCGACCCGGGCACCGTCGCGACGGTTGCGCTGGTCCTATTCTTCTGCCTGATGCAGCAGGTCTTTCTCGAGCTGCCGCTGTTCGGTTACCTGGTCGCTCCGGACCGAACTCAGGATGCGGTGAGCCGGTTTAGAGCCTGGATGGCACGTAGCGGCCGAGGCGCGGCCACGATCGGCGCTGGGGTGATCGGAGTCTGGCTGCTCGTAAGGGGCATCGTCACGTTGATCTGAGGCCGGTAGGTTCGAACGCCCGAGCTTTGGGCACCTCGCATAATCTATACTAACTTGATCGAAAAACACATGAAAACCCCGAACCTCTTGCCCGGGCGACCCGAGCCCGGTGCGAAGCCGCTGAAATGATCTTGACCGACGACGGCTTGTCGCCGGCCCGGACTGGCGTGCGCGATCGAATTGAGGCGATGGTGCGCGATGGCGGGTTGCGGGCGGTCGAGATCATGTGGCCCGATCACTGGGGGCACGCCAGGGGCAAACGAATCCCCGCTGGAAAGTTCTTGGAACACGCCGACGGCGACGGGTTTGCGTTCTGCGACGCGGTCCTCAGCTACGGCGTAACTGGCGAGGCGCAAGACGGCACCGTGCTCACTGGTTGGGAGACCGGCTATCCGGACCTCCACGCGCTGCCCGACCTTGAAAGCTTTCGCGTGCTCCCCTGGCGCCTCGGAACCGGGCTCGTGCTATGCGACGTCGTCGACGCTGAAGGTGCGCTCGTGCGGACCGCGCCTCGAACCGTCTTACGCCGCCTAGTCGAGCGGCTCGACGCGGTTGGTTTCCAGGCACGCGTCGGGGTCGAGCTCGAACTGCACCTACTCGACAGCACGGGCGTGCCGCTCACCGACGGTCAGCAGTGCTACTCGTTGGCGAAGCTCGGAGAGCTCGACCCGGTGCTCGAGCGGATCTTCGAGGGCCTGGAAGGCATCGTCGAGCTGGAAGGCGCAAACACCGAGTACGGGCCTGGGCAGGTCGAGGTCAACATCGCCCACGCCTCGCCGTTGCACGCCGCCGACGACGCGACGCGTCTGAAGTACAGCGTCCGCGAACTGGCACGCCGGGGCGGGGCGCTCGCCACCTTCATGGCCAAGCCATTCGCAGAGCACGCCGGAAACTCGATGCACCTGCACGTCTCGTTGTGGCGGGACGGCGAGCCAGCGTTCGTCTCGCTTGATCGCAGCCAGAGCAGCATCATGCGCGCCGCGATTGGTGGTGTTCTGCGCCACCTTCCTGGGATCGTGCTCTACGGGGCGCCGACGGTGAACTCCTACAAGCGCTTCGAGCCGGCATCGTTCGCTCCCTCGACGCGAACCTGGGGCGGCGATAACCGCACCGTCGCCGTCCGCGCGCTACTCGAATCGCCGGCTTCGGCGCGGCTCGAGTTGCGCACGCCGGGCGCCGACGCGCAGCCCCATTGGGCGATCGCCGGCGTGCTGGCGGCGATTCTCGCGGGCATCGAAGCCGACGACGACCCCGGTGATCCGGTCACCGGCGACGGGTACGGTCAGGGCGCGCCCCTGCCCGCGACCCTCGCCGACGGGATCGCGGCGGCGCGCGCCGACCAGGCCGTGGTCGAACTGCTCGGAGCTGACGCGGTGCACGACCTGACGACCCTTGCCGCTGCGGAGTGGCGCGAATTCGCAGGCACCGTGTCGCAGTGGGATCGGGACCGCTACCTGAGAACGATCTGAGAGCCGGGCCGGTTAAGGCGGGCGCGTCGGCGCCGCGGGCAGTTGCACCGCGACGAGCAGCCCCTTGCGGCGTCTCGTTCTAGGCTCCTTCCATGGCCACGCGTGAGGCCGCCTGCAGTTGCGGCCAGCTGAAGCTCGTCGTCGAAGGTGATCCTTCGCGCGTCCCGGTCTGCCACTGTCTCGCGTGCCAGCGCAGGACCGGCAGCGCGTTCGGTGTCCAGGCACGTTACCCGCGTGACCGTGTTGAAGTCATCGGATCCTCGCACGAGTACACCCGGATCTCGGACGATGGGGGACGGGCAGCGTTCAGTTTCTGTCCGGAGTGCGGTGCGATCGTCTACTACAAGATCGCCGCGGCGCCGGAAGTTGTGGCCGTCCCCGTCGGCGCGTTCGCTGACCCCTCGTTCCCGCCGCCGAGCTTTTCAGTCTGGGAGGAGCGCAAGCACGCCTGGGTCTCCATGCCTCCAGACGTCGAGCGCCACCACTGAGCGCCGCTGGCTCCAGCCGCCGGAAACGCAAATCGTGCGACGACGTCGATGCGCGAGTCGATGCGAGGCTCGGCGAGGCCGGGCGCCCGTATCCCAATCTGATCTACTTCCACGAAGTGGATCGAGGTGGGCACTGTGCGGCCTGGCAAGAGCCGCAACTCTTCTCAGACGAGCTCCGCGCGGCGTTCCGGTCGCTGCGGTAGGAGGAACGATGTTCGAGCGGTCGCATATGCCTCGGTTCGCCGGGGCGGCCGAGTGGCTGAACTCCGAGCCACTCGGCCCCGCCGAGTTGCGCGGCCACGTCGTCGTGGTGAACTTCTGGACACTGACGTGCATCAACTGGCTGCGCCAGGAGCCGTACGTGCGGGCGTGGTCGCGCGCCTACCGCGAGGACGGACTCGTTGTCATCGGGGTCCACACGCCAGAGTTCTCGTTCGAGCACGAGATCGCCCGCGTCCGCCAGGCGATCAAGCAGCGTGAGATCGATTATCCGGTCGCGGTCGACAACGACTACGCGATCTGGCGCGCCTTCGACAACGAGTACTGGCCGGCGCTGTACTTCGTCGCTGCCGATGGGATGGTCACCGACGAGCACTTCGGCGAAGGACGCTACGAGCAATCAGAGCGCACCATCCAGCGACTGCTCGGAGTGCAGCGCGAACTGGTCTCCGTCGAAGGGCGCGGCGTCGAGGCGGCCGCCGACTGGGACCACCTGCAAACGCCCGAGACGTATCTCGGCTACGGGCGCAGCGAGCGCTTCGCACCAGCCGACGGCGCCGGGGTCACTCCCAATGCGTACGAGCTACCAACGCGACTGCGGGTTAACCACTGGGCGCTCGCCGGTGATTGGACAGTCGGCTCGGAAACCGTCGTGCTCAACAAGCCCGGGGGAAGCATCGCAACCCGATTCCACGCCCGCGACGCGCACCTGGTTCTGTCTCCCGGGGAACACGAAGCGATTCCGTTTCTGGTCCTCCTTGACGGTGAGGCTCCGGGTCGCTCAGCAGGAGTCGACGTCGACGAGGAGGGAAACGGCGTGCTCCGAGACGGGCGCCTCTACCAGCTCGCGCGTCAGCGTGACGGCGTCCGCGAGCGCTCGCTCGAGATCACCTTCAGCGAGCCCGGCGCCGAGGCGTACGCGTTCACCTTTGGGTAGCGAACGATGTCGATATCGAGGTCTTACCTAACTGAAGCGAGGAGGTAGCCATGAGCGCCACCGATGCGCACGAGCATGTGCCATTCATCGACTACGAGAACCTGCCCGCGCCGACGGAGGGCATTCTCGTCACACACTTCATCACCGTACGAAGCGTTGCCCGCTCCCGCGCGTTCTACTCCGAGGTCCTTGGCGGCAAGGTGGTGTTGGAGGAGAACCCGTGCATCGTCAAGCTCGCCAACTCATGGGTGCTGATGAACCCGGGCGGGCCTCCTACCCCCGACAAGCCCGACATCTCGGTCGTGAACTACGAGCCCGGGAACACCGTGTCGAGCTTCCTGAACCTTCGCGTCGCCGACATCCAGGCTTGTTATGAGGAGTGGAGTGCCAAGGGGGCCGAGTTCGTCACGCCGCCGATCGATCGCGGAGCCGAGACCCGCTGCTACATGCGAGATCCCGACGGCTACATGATCGAAGTCGGGCAAGCCACGGGAGTGCTCCGTGGAGAGCTCGCCAAGAAGCGACCGGAAGACCTGCCGGGCTAAGGGCAACGCGATACCGAGGTGTGCCGCCCTAGCTGCGACATGGCGGTTAGCGCCGCAGACTTCTAAGCGGTCGAATACTGTTTGCGTCCTGGCGATCCGCCTTTATGCGCAGACAGGTTCTCGAGCCGCTTGGGGCGCAGTTCTGGGTCTCACGGACTTGCGGCGAGCTGGCGCGGATCGGTCTCCGGCGCGCGCGAGCGATAGACGGATTGACACCCGCTCAATCGCGGGTGGGAGAGCTTGTGGCCGCGGGCCTTACGAATCCGGAGATCGCGCACCAGCTTCACATAAGCGTTCGGACCGTGGAGTCTCACCTGAGTCGGGCATACCGCCAGCACGGCGTGAGCTCGCGCTCGCAGGTGGTGGCGGCGTTGGTCTCGTCAGGCGTCGCGCCTGCTGTGGGGCCCAGCTCTGACGGCGCCGCACCATGATGTGAGACCGTGCTATGCCGGACGCGATCACGCCGATTGCCCGCGTCATCTGGCTGAGCCCGGGCACTCCTGCCGAGCGCTCCACAGAGCTGGTCGCCCGCGCACTTGAGGGCCGCGCGGAGATTGTGCCCAAGCCCCTGGAGGTCTGGGCAGAAGGTCCCCTGGTGTCGTACACCCTCGACGATGAGGTTGAGGGAGTCAGACGTGTCGCAGAACGTCGCGGCTGGTCGCGCTTCCACATCTTCGGCTTCTCCGCCGGTGCCACAGTCGCGCTCATGTGCGCGCACCGCCTGAGGTCCTCGGTGGCCACCGTCGCGTTGATCGAACCGGCAACCATCGGCGACGATGACTGGAGCCTCGGTGAGGCCGACTGGCGGGCGCGGATCAAGGCGATCTTCGAGCGTCCGCCGGTTGCACGCCAGTGCGCGTTTCGGCGCGCAATGATGCATCCCGATGAAGCAGTACCCCAGCCTCCGCCGCCCTTATCGGGGTCGGGGGAGCGGGGGAGGCTCCTAGAAGTTGCGCTGGCGACGACCGGCTATACGAGCTCAGACTGGGCCGCGCTGACGCAGCCCTTGCTTGTCGTGACTTGCGGTCGAAGCCATCCACGCAACGCTGAGGTCAGCGCGAGACTCTGTGAGGTGGTGCCGAATGCCGCCGCCGCCACGTTCCCGTCGCTCAGCCACCTCCAGCCCCCACAGCGGCATGATCCCGAACGGTTGAGCGCGCTGCTCATCGAGCTGTGGTCGCGCGGGCACTGATGAGAGCCGGCAAAGCAGGGAAACGCGCCCCTGGATCGATGAGGCCGTCGCGCAAAGTCAATGCACCGAAATTTGGCTGTGATCAAGTCACAAACGGTCTCGGGCGACGAGCCATCGCGGCCCGGAGTTTGGCGATGGAGGTGCATATATGTGACCTTGATCGCCAAAGTCCGGTGAGGCCGCTTCCACTTCTTGTTCGTCACCAACAATGGCGATCGTGTATGCGACAGCATCCCGGGCGGCCCCTTGCGCCGCCACCCATGATGGATGAGAGTCCCTGGTGCCGCCGGGTCGAGGCCGGCGAGGCTTGGTGCGGTAGTTAGAGCCCGTGCGACAGTGTGGCCCAGGAGCCTGTGGAACCGTTGATTGCTGCCATGAGCGCGAAGGCCAGACTCATCTCTGGGAGGCTCCTCCCGGCGGCACACACCGCCCCGTCAAACCAGGAGTTCGCAGACCCGAGCTGACAACCGAGCGCGCTCACCCAAGCCCTGCTGACACTGGGCTTGCTTTCGTGCGCACGGTCCGGGCTGACTACTCGCGGGGATTCACAGGCCAGCCTCCGATCATTGCGGTGGCTACGGTTGGATCCGCTGGCCGAACCGCAACGCGGAATCGGGCGCGTGTGGATAAACGCTAGTCCCCGCGCTCGGCTACCACCCACCCGGCGCAGGCTCCGTGCGGAAACCCGTGTGGCCTTCCTCAAACAACTCCGTTGCGATCGCGTCGGCCTGCGCCCACGTGCTGGCGCGAACGAAGACCCGGATCCCCTCCGATCATCCGACGCCGGACCCGGGATTCCTGGACCCGACTGAGTAATACGTGTCACCGGTATCGACCTTGCTCACCAGCCGTTACGGTGCACTACCTCTTCGAATGAACGGCGCTTCAAACGGGTGCCGGGCCTGAGCGGCCGGTCTGCTGGATAGCCGAGATCGATCACAAACGCGACGAGCTTGTCCTGCGGAACATGGAGCACCGACCTCGCCGCGTCCTGATCACCGACGGCTGAGTGACCGCTGCCAATCCCCCGATCGGCGGCGGCGATCATCATCTGCATCGCCGCTTGACCGATGTCGAACCGGTTGCGCTCGCGGGCGCGGGGCTCCGCCTCGTCCGGGATTACCATCGCGATCGCGGCGGCCGCGTTCGCGATATGCCCGCCGCCGCGCCAGACCGTGGAGAGTTCACGGAGCATGTCCCGGTCAGTGACGAGTACGAAGTCCCACGGCTGGTTGTTCTGCGATGACGGCGCGATCCGGCCGGCCTCGAGCACGCGGTCGAGGTCCGCGTCAGGGATCGCTCGGTCGGCGAACTCGCGGACGTTGCGCCGAGCGGTGATGGCATCCCAGGTCTCCATCTACAGCCTCCTCATCGTGGCCAGTGATCTGTATGCGGTCAGTACAGCCACCGCAGCCTACGGATCTACTCCCGCGAGGGCTCAGAGCGCCGCGGCTAAGTCACAGGCCTTGGGTGCGGGCGTACCGCACGAGGCTGCGCAGAAGCCAGAGGTCGAGGGCTAGGAAGGGAAGGAAGACGAGCCCCCACCAGTAGCCCTTCACACACAGGAACACTGTGACGAAGAGGATCCACGGCGCGAGAAGGGCGCGTACGACGATCATCTGCTTGTAGTGCGTACGCGCCCATTGGCTGCCCAAGCCTCCGCGTTGGTGATCTGTAGTCATTTCAGAGAACGATCCAGTTGATCCGTCCGTTTCAGCGAGGGAGGCCTAACGGAACCTCAGGTTTGTATCCGGGTCGTGCCTTGCGATTCGAAGCAGGCGGTATGCGAGGCCGAAGTGCAACGCCGCGATCCCGACGAGCAGTAGCTCCCACGGACCGCCGACGCCCGCGCGGTAAAGAATCGCAGTCAGGACCAGGAGCCAGATACCGACACCCACACGCACCACGGCGATCTCCTGATGGCTCCAGGAGCGGAGCTGGAATACGTGCTCACGCGGTTGATCGGGGTTCATGGTTCCTCCTTCGAAATCTCGTGGAAGCGCTAATAGCCGAATGATATCACTTTGCTACCAGCTCCGCAAGCAAGCGTCGGCTTCTGCGAGTCAGTCGAGCGCGGACATCGCGCTGGCCGTCGATTGATGCCACACCCGCTCGAGCACGATGCCACCGAGGATAAGTACCGCGCCAAGGATTTCAATCGCGTACAGCCTGTCGGACAGGAGCAGAACCGCGAAGAGGACCGCCAGGAACGGCTCGAAGTTCGCGAACAGCGCTGCGCGCGACGGTCCCACGCGATCGATCGCCGTGAACCAGAGCACATTTGTCAGGAAGAGCGGACCGATCACCGCGTAGGCGAATCCGAGCCAGGGCAGCCACCCGAAGTTGAAGTCCTGGGTCGCGACCTGGTGGGCGCTTAGAACCGCCAGCGGCAGCCATCCAGTCGCGAGCACGAGCGTCGAGATCCGGAACGGCGAGTAGCGCCGCATCATCGGCGCGATCACGATCGAGTACGCGCTCCACGTGAGAGGCAGCGCGAGCGCAAGCAGCACACCCCTGGGGTTCGAGTCGACGTGCCCGGAGGAGAGCGCGACGCACGCGACCCCGAGGACGGTCACGATCGCCAGGAAGTACCGGGTGGTCCCGTAGGCGAGCGGCGACCAGCCGTGCGAGATCAGGTATTTCGTCACCGTGATATTGAGTGCCCACAGCAGGACGGTGCCGGCAAGCATCGCGTCGACCAGGCGCGAATGGCTGACGTAGCCGCGCTCGAGTGCACCGGTGGAGGCCGTCACGCGGCGGCTGCCGCGAGACGCGTGAGCCCGACCTCGCCCAGCCCCTGTGTCGGGATCATCACGATGAGCGTACAGAGCGACGATGTGCCATCACGAGTGGGCTGTAAGCGGTCACGCCCAAGCGACCGCGCTGACTCCTAGTCTGTTGGCGGTGTCGAGTATCGGCGTGTTGCGCGAGGGGCCGTTGCATGCGGCGATCAAGGCGATGTTGGCGAGCCCGGGCGACCGATTTGAGGTGCCGATCGGCGGGTTCGTCATCGATCTGGTTCGCGCGGATGGCGAGTTGGTCGAGGTGCAGACGGGCAGCTTCTCGGCCCTCGCCCGCAAACTTGACGCGCTGCTCGATACGCACCGATTTCGGATCGTCTATCCGGCGGCGGGCGAGCGGCGCATCGTCCGAGTCGATCGCGACGGGGAGATCACCTCGGTCCGCCGATCGCCGAGGCGTGCGGCCGTCGTTGAGGTGTTCGACAAACTGGTGGCGTTCCCGTCGCTGTTGACGCATCCGCACCTGACCATCGAGGTGCTGTTGCTCCGCGAGGATCACGTTCGCCGCGGACGACCGGAGCAGGTGGGTCGCCGGACGCGAGACCCGGGGGAGAGGCGGCTTGTCGACGTGCTCGACCGGGTCGAGTTCCGAGGGCCCGGCGATATCGTGAGAGTGCTGCCGCCGCTTCCATCGGATCCGTTCAGCACGCGAGAGCTGGCGGCGCGCTTGGGTTGCAGCCTTCCGCTCGCCCAGCGGACGGCCTACTGTCTGAGGATGATGGGGATCATCGAGGCGGCGGGGAAGCGCGGCCGCACGCCGCTTCACCAACAGCGCCTCGAAGCCGTAGCCGCTCCCGCTATTCCGGCACCGTAGGATGAATACCCGCTTGAGATATCACGAGGTGAGGGCATGAGCGCGACCGAGGCACCAACGTTCATTCGGCCGGACGGCAAGGAGAAGGTCACGGGTGGTGGCCGCTACACCGCCGATCTGACCGTTGCCGGCCAGTTGCACGCGCGGTTCAGGTACGCCGACCACACGCGGGCGCGGATCGTTTCGATCGACACCTCGCAGGCGCGGGCGCTGCCGGGTGTCTTGGCCGTTCTCACGCATGAGGACGTGCCCGACGTGCTCTACGGCCAGCTTGTGAAGGATCGAAGGCTGTTCGCCAAGGAGGAGGTGCGCTACGAGGCCGATGTCGTCGCGGCCGTCGCGGCGATGACGCCGGAGATCGCGAGGGAGGCCGTGGCGCTTATCGACATCGCGTATGAGCCGCTCTCGCCGGTGAGCGACCCGGAGCTGGCGCTCGAACCAGACTCTCCGCTCGTCCACTCGGACTGGAGCTCGTACGAGGCGGAGGAGGGGATGGTGCGCGACGGCAATGTCCTCGGGCACTCGACGATCGTCAAGGGCGATGCGGCTGCGGCGATGGCCGAGGCCGAGGTGGTCGTGAGGAGCCGCTATGTCGCGGATGGTTCGCACGGGGTCCCGATCGAGCCTCGCGCGGTTGTCGCACAATGGCAGGGGGACCGGGTCACGGTGTGGTCCTCGACGCAGACCCCGTTTATCGCCCGGAGTGGTGTGGCTTACACGCTCGGAATCCCCGAGTCGAAGGTGCGGATCATCGTGCCGCTGCTCGGAGGCGGTTTCGGCTCCAAGTGCGACTTTCACTACGAGGCGCATGTCGCGGCGCTAGCGCGGACCGCGGGACGGCCCGTGAAGCTCGTGTTCTCGCGCGAGGAGGAGTTCATCGCTCCGGACCATCGCCGGGAGAGCATCGCCATCGAGCTCGAGACCGGGGTCCGCCGCGACGGCGCGATGGTCGCCCGGCGCGGGCGGCTCGTGCTGGACAGTGGCGCGTATTGCGGCGAGGGCGGTTTCTTCGCCCAGCTGGCTGCGATGCACGCATGCGGCCCGTACGTGATCGAGAACGTGGACGTTGACTCGAAGCTTGTCTACACCAACAACCAGCCGTCTGGCTCGATCCGTGCCCCGACGGCGCCGCAGACCTGCTGGGCGGTCGAGCAGCATATGGACGAGATCGCGGCGGCGCTCGACATGGACCCGGTCGAGCTGCGTCGTCGGACGCTGATTGGTGAGGGCGATCAGAGCCCGACGGGGCAGGTCTTCGGGCGGCTCGGGATGAAGGAGACGCTCGAGCGAGCGGCCGAGATGATCGGCTACGGTCGGGAGCTGCCCGAGAACGAAGCGATCGGGGTGGCTTGCGGCTGGTGGCCCTCCTTTGGCGTGCCATCGGGGGCGTACGTGAAGCTCAACGCCGACGGCACGGGAACGATCGTCACCGGCGCACAGGAGAACGGCAGTGGAGCGGTGATGGGCCTGCCGCTGATCGCCGCGGAAGTGCTCGGCATGCGCCCCGAGGACTTCTCGATTCTCTACCAGGACACGGACGCCGGCCCGTGGGACATGGGCTCGTCGGGGTCGCAGACTACGTTCAACAATGGGCGCGCCGTCGGCGAGGCCGCGCGAGAGGTCCGGGACAAGCTATTGGAGCTCGCGTCCGAGAAACTGGAGATCGACCCAGTTGACCTCGAGTTGGTCGACGGTGCCGTGCGGGTCAAGGGCTCGCCGCAGAAGGCCGTCACGATCACGGAGCTCGCGGGGACGGGCACGGCGATCCTCGGCAAGGGGTCTGGCCCAGTGCCTGAGGCGCCAGAGTGCCACCCGGACAGTGGCTGTATCGGCCGGTTAGGTATGGAGTCCTTCCTCGAGCCGCAGCTGATAACGCACGCCGTGCGCGTGAGGGTTGACCGCGAGACCGGCGTCGCCCGCGTCGTGCGCGTCGCGGCGGCGCACGACTCGGGCACGATCCTGAACCGGATCGGCGCCGACGGCCAGGTCCGCGGCGGGGTGGTAATGGGGATCGGACAGGCGTTGAGCGAGGGCATGCAGCTGGACTCCTCCGGCCGTCAGCTCAACCCGCACTTGCTCGACTACAAGCTCGTGACCTCGGCGGACGCGCCGCCGATTGAGATCGCCTGGGTGCAGACGCCGGCCGCTAACGGCGGTCCGAACGGCTCGAAGGGGATCGGCGAGCCGCCGTGCGTGCCGACGTCCGGCGCGGTCGCCAACGCCATCGCGAAGGTCACCGGCAAGCGGGTGCACCGCCTCCCGATGACCCCGGAGCGCGTCTGGGAGTCGATGCAATGAGCGGGTCGTGGGTGGTGGCATCGACGGTGGATGAGGCAGTGCGCGAGCTGGCAGCTGGCGCTCGCCCGGTGGCGGGCGGAACTGATCTGGTGGTTGGGGCGCGCCAGGGGAAGGCGCCGCTGCCCGACAGCCTGGTGGCAATCCATCGCTTGGAGGAGCTCCGCTCTATTCGCGATGAAGAGGCATCGCTGCGTATCGGTGCGCTGATCACGCACGGCGAGCTCGCCGCCCACCCGGTCGTACGCTCCCGATTCACGGCACTGGCCGACGCGTGCGGCATCATCGGGTCACACGCGACACGCGCCGTCGGGACGATCGGGGGCAACGTGATGAACGCCTCACCCGCGATGGAGACCGGGGGGCCGCTGCTGTGCTTCGAGTCGACGGTCACGCTGCGCTCGGAGTCTGGGACACGAACGCTGGCCATCGACGAACTTCTGGCCGGTCCTGGTCAGACGACTGCGGCACCTGGAGAGCTGCTTGAGGACGTGCGTGTGCCGCGTGCGCCCGAGGGAACCGGAAGTTCATATGTGCGGCTCGAGTACCGCAGACAGATGGAGATCGCGGTCGTTGGCGCGACCGCCGTGGTGCGGCTCGACGGCGGGCGCATCCGGCACGCCCGCGTTGCCATCACCGCGCTAGCACCGACGATCCGGCGTGTCGCCGATGCGGAGGCAGCGCTCGAGGGCAGCGAAGGCGGCCCCGACGCAGTCGATGTCGCTGCGCAGGCCGTCGCGGCAGCGTCACGGCCGATCTCCGACGTTCGCGCGTCGGCGGATTACAGAAGCGCGATGGCGACCGTGATCGGGCGCCGTGCGATCGAGGTTGCACTGGCTCGTGCGCGTGGCGAGTGGGTCCCGGTTCCGGCGAGCGCCGCGGTCAACGGAGCGCTCCGATGAAGGTCGACGCGACGCTGAACGTCAACGGAATCGCGTACCCGGTCGAGATCGAGCCGCACATGAGCTTGCTCCGCACCGTCCGCGAGCAGATCGGGCTCACGGGCGCAAAGGAGGGGTGCGACGACTCCGAATGCGGCGCCTGCATGATGCTGCTCGACGGCGAGCCGGTGAATTCCTGCTCGTATCTCGCCCTCCAAGCGGAGGGCCGCGCAATCACGACCGTCGAGGGACTGGCGGCCCCGGGCGAGCTGAGCGACCTCCAGCGAGCATTCCTGGATCACGGCGGGGTGCAGTGCGGCTTCTGCACGCCCGGCATGCTCATCTCCGCGGCCGCGCTCCTGCGTCGGTCCGCGAGACCGACGGAGGACGAGGTACGAATCGCTCTCGCCGGCAACCTCTGCCGCTGCACCGGCTACGAGACGATCGTCAACGCGGTGCTCGCGGTGGCCGGCGGCTCCGCGACTGGCGATCGCGCGGCCGATACCGCGAGTTGACCGCGGGTCCAATGCGATGAGCGGGTCCTGCGAGCGCGTGGTTGTCGTGGGCGCGGGCATTGTCGGCGCAAGCGTCGCCTACCACCTGGCGAGGGGCGGCGCGGACCGCCGCCCCCGAATCGCTGGAGAAGATCAACATCCTCGGCCTCGTCGGCCAGCCCGACGAGGTGGCCAACCTGATCGGGTACCCCCTGCTCGACGCCCCGGCGTATCTCAACGCGGCGACGATCTTCATCGAGGGCGGGCCAGACGTCCGTGGTCCCGATGATCTGAGGCGGTGCCGACCGACGAGTGACTTACCGTCCGGTTGGGAGCGAGAACTCGACGTCGCGCAGGCCGCGCGTGAAATCCCGCGGGACGAGAAGGTCAGAGGGCGAGAGTTCGTCAATCGACGAGTGACCGAGCGCAAGCACGGCCGAGTCGATCCCGCCTCTGATGATGTCGAGCACATTCTCGACGCCGGCCTGCCCCGCGGCGGCGAGACCCCAGAGGTATGCGCGACCGATCATCACCGCTTTCGCGCCGAGCGCGAGGGCCTTGACGACGTCGTTGCCACGCCGGATCCCGCCGTCGAGGACGATCTCGATTTGGTCGCCGACCGCCTCGACGATCCCCGGGAGTGCGCGGATCGAGGCCGGCGTGCCGTCGAGGTTGTTACCACCGTGGTTGGAGACGGAGATCGCGCTCGCCCCGATGTCGACAGCGCGGCGGGCGTCGTCGGTCCGCATTACGCCCTTGAGCATGAACGGGCCATCCCATTGCTCGCGCAGCCAGCGTAGGTCCTCCCAGCTAGGCAGGGTTGACATCATCCACTCGCCGTATGCACCGAAGAACGTCGGTGTCCCGTGGCCTTCGAGCGCCATGTTGGGAACGGTAAGGTCCGGCGGCCCGCCCGTCCGCGCCCACTGGACGAGCCACCGGGGTCGCATAAGCGCCTGGGGCATCAGCCGCGCCAGCGCCCGGAGGTCCATGCGTTCGGGTATTGCCGGGCTGCCCCAGTCGCGACGGTGGGCGAACGACCAGTCGAGTGTGACGATCACGCCCGCGGCGCCGGCCCGCCGAGCGCGTTCGATACGCGTGAGGATCTGCTCGCGCGTGCCCGCCCAGTAGACCTGAAAGAAGGTGCGCGGGTTCGCTGCCACCACCTCCTCGATCGGTTTGCTCGCGAACGAGCTGAGCCCCATCGCGGTTCCGCGCGAAGCGGCCGCGCGAGCGACGGCGAGCTCGCCATCGGGGTGCACGGCCTGCACGCCGGTCGGAGAGATGAGAACCGGCATCGACAGCTCCTGTCCCATCACGGTGGTGGCCATGGCGCGCTCGCCCTTGAGTCCGGCGAGGTGAGGTGCGAACCCGATCTCGTTGAACGCCTCGACGTTGTCGGAGAGGGTGAGGCCGGTCTCGGCTCCAGCGATGAGCGCTGAGTACACCGACTTCGGCAGGGTCTTCTTGGCGCGCCGCTGTGCCTCGGCGACCGTCTCGAACCAGCGCTCGCTCATGTCCGCGCTCCGTGGAGCTGGATCGGCAGACCGGCGAGTGGGCTTTCATCGCACGCCCGCTCGGGACGGCCGGGTCTCCGGCGCGAATGGTCTACTGCCGAGCGAGGGATCGTTCGGTCACCGCGCGCGGTGAGCAGCGGCTCTCCGTTGCCGAGCACGCATTCGGGGTCGGGGCCGGCAAGCGGCAGGCCGGTGAAGAACTTCGCCGCCATGCAGCCGCCGCGGCACTTGTCAAACATGCCACAGCTCGCGCACGCGCCCGCGTGCTGCGGCTCGCGCAGCTCGGCGAACAGCTCAGACTCCCGCCACACCCCGGCGAACCCACGCGGCTCTCGCACGTTCCCGGCCCGAAAGGAATCGTGGATCGCGAACGGGCACGCGTACACATCGCCGACCGGGTCGATCAGGCACACCACGCGCCCGGCGCCGCACAGGTTCAAGCCCGGCAGTGGCGCTCCGTACGCGCTCAGGTGAAAGAACGAGTCACCGGTGAGGACGTCTTCGCCGTGGGCGAGCAGCCACTCGTAAAGCTCACGCTGTTGCGCCGCGGTCGGATGCAGCCGATCCCACACGTCGGCGCCGCGTCCCGAGGGGCGCAGCCGCGTGATCCGTAGCTGCGCTTCGTAGCGATCCGCCAACGCCTTGAACGCGTCGAGCTGCGAAACGTTCTCCCGGGTGACGACGACCGATAGCTTGAAACCCTTAAAGCCCGCATCGGACAGCCGTTCCATCGCGGTGATCGCGGTCGCAAATGAACCGACGCCACGAACGCTGTCGTTGACCTCCGCGGTGGCGCCGTCGAGCGAGATCTGCACATCGACGTAGTCGGACCCAGCGAGCTTGGCCGCGCGCTCCGGTGTGATCCGCGAGCCGTTGGTTGAGAACTTCACGCCGACGTGATGGGCGACCGCGTAGTCGACCAGCTCCCAGAAGTCGCGCCGGACCGTCGGCTCGCCGCCGCCGATGTTGACGTAGAACACCTGCATCCGCTCGAGCTCATCGATGACGAGTTTGCATTCTTCGGTGGTTAGCTCCCGCGGATCGCGGCGACCCGAGCTCGACAAGCAGTGAATACAGGCCAGGTTGCACGCGTAGGTGAGCTCCCAGGTCAGGCAGATCGGCGCGTTCAGGCCTCGCTCGAACTCGTCCGTCAGGCGGCCGCTCGACTCCGCGCGGCGGCGGATGAAGCTCAGACGGCGCGTACCGTAGTCATACGCCAGCGCACCGAAGCGCTCGCCACGCAGACTCGTCTCCGCGCCAAGGCCGGCCACCTCGCGCAAAGCAGTCGTATTCATCTACGTCAGCGGGCTAGTAGACGCCGCACATGCCGTCGATCGAGACGTCCTCGACCAGGAACTCAGATTCCACGAGAGCGGTCTCCTCAAGCTCTGGCGCGACTGTCTCGATCGTCGGCTGTGACTCCTCGGGGGAACTTGTCCCGTCCTGATTCTCGGTCATTGTTTCGGTCATGGGGCGAACTCTCCTCGCGTCGCTGACGTCGTCGGTGCGAGAATAACCGCACTGAGTGCCAATTTTCAAGAGCACGTGATGCAATGATTGATCCGGACCCGCCGCGGGACTCCCAGGGGACCGCGCCCGCGCGTCGCGGGCGACCGCCAAGGACGACGGCTTCCGAGGTTGCGCGGATCGCGCTTCAGCTCTTCCTCCGTGACGGCTTCGCGGAGACCACGCTCGACGACATCGCTCGCGCCGCTGGGATCGGCCGTCGGACGCTCTTCCGCTACTTCGACTCCAAGAACGACATGGTCTGGGGCGACTTCGACTGGGTCCTCGGTCGGCTTCGACGCGCCCTCTCCGAGCCCGAGCAGGGAGAGACTGTCATGGACACGCTCGCCCGGGCTGTCATCGAGTCCAACCACTACGAGGCCGCCGACCTCGAGGAGCTCCGCCTGCGGATGACGCTGATCACGACGGTTCCCGCCCTCCAGGCCCACTCGATGGTCATGTACGCGGCGTGGCGCTCCGTGATCGCCGAGTTCGTCGCAGAACGGATCGGCCAGACTTCCGACGACCTGCTCCCCCTGACGATCGGACACATGGCGCTCGCGTCCTCGATCTCCGCGTTCGTACGCTGGGTCGAACACCCCGACGAGGATCTCGAGGATCACCTCAGAGTTGTCTACACGCACCTCAGGAGCGCCTTCACAGAGCTCTGAGGAGCGGAGGCGTGTCAGGTTCAAGCAGCGTTTGGCGGATCACCGGACGCTTGGCGGCCCCGGCCTCATCGAGGCGGCGGACCGGCGTCGTGTGGGGGCGGTGCGGGCGATGTCGGGATCGCGCGCGGATTCCGCGAGGACCTCACGCAGGGCGGCGGCGAACGCGTCGAGCGTCTCCCTCGTCTCGGTCCCGTGCCGCACACGAGCGCCGGAACGCCGGCTGCCCGCAACTCGCGGATGCGGAAGCGGCCGGCAGCTCCCCGTCGGCGACGCCTCCCACGTGTGCTCTGGCCGCCGGACCCTGCAGCGCAAGCATCGCGAAGTCATTGATCCGGTCGATCAGCTCGAGGTCGAAGTCCCCGGCGTGCCGACGGAACCACGCGAGGTCCGATTCGTGATTCGAAGCGTTGGTGACCGTCAGGAACCGATCGTCGTCCAGCCGATAGGTGAAGAGGTCGTCGAGCACGCCTCCGTCCTCCCGGCAAGGACGCTGTACTGGGCGCCGCCGACCGGCATCGCGGCTGGAGCGGCATCTCCGATCCCGCGAACGGGACGAGCCGCGCGCCGGCGGTGACATGTCGATCGTGGAGTGAAGTCCACCTCATGGACAGCCCCGTCATCGATCGTCCGTCACGAACCGTCGCGTAGGTCGTGCAGGCGTGAGCTGCTGAAGCGGATGTCGTCGAACGTAACGTGGCAACCACCAGCGTGGGGGGATTGCGCTTCGAACCCGATCATCACGCTTTCGGCCTCGGCGTCAGGGGAATACTCGAAACAGAACTTCGCCCAGTGGCTCTCGTCGAGCCAGAGAAGAAGAACGCCAGCATCGAAGGTTGATGCGAACGCCGCTGTCACCCGTGCGCTGAATTGCCAATCCCCGTCCGGTAGGCGGCCGAGGAGGGTCGCCGCGTTGAGCCGAGACTCGGAACTGAGCTGTCCGTCGGCTGCCGGGTCGATGAAGATGTCACTGTAGGCGGGGCGGTCACGGTCAGCGTCGCGTTCTCCGGGTCGAACTCCCAAGGAGCTCGAGTGGGGGACAGCCGCCCGGGACACGGCGCTGGGCGTCGACGACAGGTCTCCCCATCACACGTGAGGTTCGCCGACGGCATCTGCCGAGGTCTCGTTGGCAATGTGCGGTTCGCTCGCGCATTGAATGCTTCCGCGATTGGCACTGCGGGGGCCGGAGCGGATAGTGTCGGCGCATGGACGAGTTCGCTTCTGCATGCGTGAGTGTGTGTGATCGGGTGCTGGCGTCCGACACGGTCGAGGGGATCGATGCGGCTTGGCTTGACTACGTGCGCGACGACGCCCGCTTGACCGAAGCGGCGAGCATGACCCCATGCGTGACGCGGCTGGTGATCTCGGAGCTTCATCCCCCTCGTGACGACACTCCGGTCGGACGGTTCTCAAGCCGAGTCCCGCCGCTCGGCCGATTGCTCCCAGACCTCGGGGAGCACGAACCCGCCGTCCGCCGTCTCGTCATGGTCACGGTGGCGTACGGCTACTTCGCGATGATCGACGCCGAGGCGATAGCCGCTATTGCACGGCAGCCGTTCCGGCCGACCGTCGCGTCTCGTAGCGCCGAACAGGTCTGGCCGTACTGGGTGACGAACATGAGCACTGCGAAGCTGCTCGCGCAGGTGGCCCGCAAGAAGGAGATCGGCAAGGTCAACGGCATCTGCGGCGAGAGTCTTTATCAGGGGCTTCTCGATCTCGGGCTGGTCGGCAGGCGGCGCCGCAACGTCCCTTATATGGGACGTTTCTATGCCCAGGCGGGCATGGTGCTCCGCGTCTTGCAAAGCGGCACCGTCGTGCCTGAGCCTGCGTCGGAGTCGTCGGGGATCACGAACCCGTGGCCGTTTGAGGAGATGCCGACCGAGGTCGCGTGTTAGGTGCCGGCTGGTTGACTTTGGTGGGGCCTCAGGCGGTCTCGCCACACACGCGAGCCCACCGCTGAGCAACCTCCTCCTTCATCTGGAGTGCCTTCGCCCGTCGGTCCAACATTTCGTGACCGTCCGGCCCCGTGATCGCTGTGCGGATCCCCTTCGCTCCACCGGTCGTAAGTCGCATATGGATCCTCGTGGAACTCGAACGGAGCGTAGGGTGCACGCGAATCGCGACCCATCCAGCCGACCCAAAGCCGCTTCCTGACGCAGCGTCTCGTTTGCCTGGCTGCGTTAGTCAGCCAGCTGCTACGCGGCGGCTTCGGTTGGCCTGCGGGTGGTTGGGGCGCAACCCCCCCGGGTGAGCTCGCGGCGCATGGCTACGCGCGCGCGGTGATGCAGCCCGTGGATCGAGGCTTCGGTGCGGCCCATGCGGTCGGCGATCTCTGCCGGGGATAGGCCGACCAGGTTGCGCAGCACGACTACGTCGCGCTGATCCTCGGGTAGCGTCTCGAGCGCCTGCTCGAGTCCCCGCCGAGCCTCGTGGCTTGAGTCGTCTGCCGCGCGCGAGATCTCGATGACCTCCTCGCAGGGCACCGGGCGGCGCTGGCGTAGCGAATCGATCGCGACGTTGTGCGCCACTCGGAGGATCCACGCCGTGAACGTAACCTGGCGAGGCTCGTATCTGTGGATCGCCGAGATCAGCTTCATGAACACCGTCTGGGTGACGTCCTCAGCCTCGTGGGCATCGCGCACGATGCTCAGCACGTATCCGTAGATGTTGTCCTTGTAGCGGAGGTACAGGAAGTGGACGGCGTCCATGTCGCCCGACTTGGCTCGCGCCACTGCCCGTGCGATCGCGGGATCCCGGTCGTTCTTCACCGCCCGGCTGGCGCGAAAGCCATGCGACGCAGCCATCTCGCTGCCGTGAGAGGGTTCGCGCCTCCTTTTCTCAGTCATTCGGTCATTCCTCTTGTTCGGACGATCCGGCGGGCCGCACCGCCCGGTGGATCTGGATTCTGGAACTCCGCCTCGAAAGGCGTCTGCGGGTGAAACCCCGACCGAGCCGATACGCCGGTAACTGCCGTCGTGCCCGGGTGGTTGGGCTACCTGCCGGCGCGTCGGCCGCAGAAGGTCCGCCAGACGGCCTGCCGTCTCGGGGAGCCAATGGCACCCGAGCGGCCGCAGACCGTTTCGAACACCGGTCCATGTATCGGCAGCTTTGATCTACCGGCCAAGAAGAGTTGTCGAAGAACGTCGCAATCCCTTGCCCAATTCTTGGAAGCCGTCGGATCGGCCTACGGCCTCCTGGGCATCTGACTCATGGTTCTGCGATCGGCCGGCCGACCGTCAGCGCGTCACGGATTGGAGGCGCGAGCTCCGCGTATTTGGCGTCCGGCTGGACGCCGAGGGCGTCTAGCGTTTTGCTGAAGAAGCATCGCGCAGTGGCGGCGAGCACGATGTCGAGGATGTCCGCATCTGTGAGACGAAGTATCCACCGATTCCAAGCACGCGTTCCATGGCGCAATCTCGCCAGCACGACGACCGAGCCGGGTGGCGCCACCATCGCCCGGCTCCGGACGCCGCCTCAATCGCCAGGAACTAATTAGCCCCGGCGCGTTCGGAGAGGCTGGTCAGGCGGCTCTCGAGAAATTGCCTCTCAGGCCCTGGATCGGTTAGCTCCAGCGCGCGTGTGTAAGCGGAGCGTGCTTCGTGGTCGCGTCCCAGGCGCCGTAGGAGGTCGGCGCGCGTGGCGTGGTAGTACCGGTAGCCGGCGAGGTCGAGTGCGTCGAGCACAGCGAGTCCGGCTTGGGGTCCTTCGAGCTCAGCGACGGCGATCGCACGGTTCATTGTCACCACCGGTGAGTTCGTGACCCGTTCGAGCCGCTCGTAGAGAAGCGCGATCTCCTCCCAGTCGCGTGGCACGCGGAGGTGGAGATCGGCGATCGCCGCCTGTAGCACGTAGACCCCGCTGCCGCCGCGGAGCGCGACTGCGCGTTCGAGCTCTCCCCGGCCTTCCTCGATCCGTTCCTCGTCCCACAGCGACCGGTCCTGGTCGTCGAGCAGGACGAGCTCCCCGCCCTGAAAGCGGGCAGCCGTGCGCGCGTGGTTGATCAGCATGAGCGCTAGCAGTGCATGCGCCTCGGCTTCGTCGGGCATGAGCTCGGAGAGGGACCGTCCGAGACGGATCGCTTCCGCCGACAGGTCGACGCGGCCGCCGCCCCACCCTTCGTTGAAGATCAGGTAGACGACCGCGAGCACGGCCTCGAGCCGTTCGGGCAGCAGATGGTCGGGCGGCACCGCGAACGGGATACCGGCGTCGCGGATCTTGTGCTTAGCGCGGGTCAGCCGCTTGCTCATGGTCTCGAACGGGACGAGGAAGGCGCGTGCAATCGCCTCGGTTGAGAGTCCGCCGAGCGTGCGCAGCGTGAGCCCGACCTGCGCGTCGAGCGCGAGCGCCGGATGGCAGCAGGTGAAGATCAGCTCGAGCCGCTCGTCTGGGAACGTCGCCGTCTCGCTCATTGCTTCCTCCGGTTGGTTTCGCAGCTGCCGCTCCAGCTGCTCGGTCTTCGCCGCCAGCGTGCGCTCGCGGCGAATGCGGTCGATCGCGCGGTTTCGAGCGGTCGCGATCAGCCAGCCCGTCGGGTTGGCGGGTGCGCCCTCGCGCGGCCAGCGTTCGGCGGCGGTCGCGAATGCTTCTTGCGACGCGTCTTCGGCCAGCTCGATGTCGCCGAGATAGCCGACGAGCGACGCCAGAACGCGGCCCCACTCCTCGCGAAAAACCTGCTCAAGCACCGAGGCTCGGCTCTTCGCGGACCGGACGCACCTCGATTGCGCCCCAGGGCCGCAGTTCCTGTAGCTCTTCCGCCAGCGCGAGGGCACCGTCGAGGTTCTCGGCCTCGACCTCGACGAAGCCGCCGAGGAAGTCTTTGCTGTCGACGAAGGGTCCGTCGGTCAGCAGCGACCTGCCGTGTTCGCGGCGCACCGTCGTCGCGGACTCGAGGTCCTGAAGGCGGAGCCAGCCGGTCACGCTCGGTCGCTCCAGCACCTTTAGCACCGCGGCGGTGATCTGACGTCGCTCCTCCGCGGGCGTCCGGTCTCGAACCTCGATGTCGTCGTAGATCAAGAGCGCGTATCTCAAGACGTCTCCTTCCGATGTGGAACCCGGGTCGTTCCCCCGGTAGACGAATAGCTCAACCGGAGACGGACACGGTGCCGATTTTCTCGCCGGCGTGTCCGTCCGGTCGCCGTCCGTTCGTCACCCAGACACAACCGGCCAAACGAGCCGGCTACGACAAGAGGAGGACGGATGCAAGACATACCCGCAACCAATCGCCGCCTCGGCTGGGTGCTCGGGCTGACCTCGACCGCCTACTTCATGGTGGTTCTCGACTCGGTCGTCGTGATCACCGCGCTCCCGCGCATGCAGCGCGACCTGCACGTAAGTCTCTCTTCGCTGCAGTGGACGCTGAACGCCTATGGCATCGCTTTCGCCGCCGGGATCATCACCGCTGCCGCGCTCGGCGACCGATTCGGCCGCCGGAAGGTGTTCACGATCGGGCTGACGCTGTTCACCGTCGCCTCGGTCGCGTGCGCGGTGGCGCCGAACCTGCCCGCGCTGATCGCCGCCCGTACGGTGCAAGGACTCGGCGGCGCGATCGTGCTCCCTCTGAGCTTGACGATCCTGACGGCCGCATTCCCGGTGCACCGCCGGGGCATGATCGTCGGGATCTACGGCGGCCTCGCCGGTCTCGCGGTCGCGATGGGACCGATCGTCGGGGGCGCCGTCACGCAAAGCATCGACTGGCACTGGATCTTCTGGATTAACGTCCCGATCGGGGTGGTCGCAGCGCTCCTCGGCGTTCGGCTCCTGCCCGAGAGCTATGGGGCGCCGGAGCGGCTCGACCTCGTCGGAGTCGGGCTGGTCACCGCCGGGGTCGTCGCCCTGGTCTGGGCGCTCAGCCGCTCGGGCCAGGTTGGCTGGTCGAGCGCCGAGGTTGTCGTCACGTTGATCGCGGGGGCGGTGCTGCTTATCGCCTTCGTGCTGTGGGAGAGCTCGGCGCCCGAACCGATGGTGCCGCTTCGCCTGTTCGCCGACCGGGACTTCGCGCTCGGGAACGTGGCGACGTTCCTGATGTCCGGCGCCATCTTCGCCGGCGGGCTGTTGGTCACCGAGGAGTTCCAGGTTGCGCGCCACTTCTCGCCGGTGGGCGCCGGGGCACGCCTGCTTCCGTTCTTCGCGACGCCGATGCTCGTCTCACCGATCGCCGGTGCTGTGTCCGATCGGATCGGCCGCCGACCGATCATCGTCGTCGGGCTGAGCATGCTCACGGCAGGGTTTGCCTGGGTCGCGTGGCATGGCTCGCTGCAGACGAGCTGGATCGAGCTCGTAATCGCGCTCCTGGTCGCCGGCGTCGGGATCTCGATGGCGCTCCCGACCGTCCCGACCGCTGTCTTGAGCGCGGTGGCGCCGCACGAGATGGGAAAGGCATCTGGGATCAACTACATGGCGCAGCGCTTCGGCGCGGTGTTCGCGGTCGCGATCGGCAGCACCGTGTTCGCGAGCCAGGGCGGCTTCGCGAACCCGGCGACCGTGACCGCCGGGTTCAAGCCGGCGCTCTGGGCGTGCTGCGTCTTCGCCGGCCTCGGGGCCCTCGCCGCCACGGCGATGTCGCCACGGCGCAAACGAGCGGCCGAAGTGGAGCCCGCGGGCGCGGCGATCGCCGCCTGATCTCAAAACGAACCATCAACAGAAGGGACACGACCATGGCGAAGTTCATCTATCTCTACCGTGGCCCGGCGCCCGACCTCACGCCGGAACAGGGCGCCGACCGGACCGCCGCGTTCGGCGCCTGGATGGAAACGGTTGACCGGGCGCTCATCGACGTCGGTAGCCCGTTTGGGGCGAGCACCTCTGTCCGCGATGACGGCACCGAAGGACCAGCCGGCGACCTGATCGGCTACACGATCGTCGAAGCCGAGGATCTCCCAGCCGCGAGGGCGCTGACCGACGGCCTCCCCTTCCTCTCAGGCCGTGACGGGAGGTGCACGGTGGAGATCTTCGAGCTGCTTCCGATGCAGGCCGAACCGTTGCGCTAGGCCGTGACGATCGCCACGGCGATAAGGGCGACCCAGGTGCCCCCGAGGAGGATGGGTATCCCCTGGGCGAGCCACCACGAGGGCGACCACCTGGGAAGGATCGAGAGCGGGAAGGGCAAGCCTCGTCGCACGCGGTGTTCATGGTGAGCTGTTCTGACTGCACCGATCTCTCTGTAGCCCCGGACACCTAGCTCGGGGCTGCCCTCGGCGACGAGCTCTTTCAGCACGTCAAGCCTCCTCAGGTTCTCCGTCAGCGCGTACCAGAACACGATGGTCACAAGCAGGCCAGTCAGATCGATCGTCAGCGCGACCGGAAGCCAACGCGACGTCCTGGCGCTAGAAAGCGTCGCCGTCACCGCCGCGGCGACAAGAAACGATTGGGCGAGGATGTAGAACGACAGCCGGTTCGCGAAGATCTCCTCCTCGTGCCAGCGGTCCTCCCAGACGATCCGGGTCCCGCCCTCGGCGATCACGTCCTGGGGTGGTTGATCCTCACCGCCAGGCCCAGACTGCGGTAGGCCGCTCGAGCTCTCCGAATCCCCGACGTCCATCTCGTCGCGGATGCTACGCACGTTCCACCGCCACCCCGACGCAGGGATCGGGCCGCGACCGGACGGCTAATCAGCTAGGTCCGGCGTTCGCGCCGAGGCTGTTGAGCCAGTTGCGCATGCTCACCCCGGCGGGCGTGACCTCTCCTTCCTCATACCCGGTGGTCGCCACGGCGAGCGTGACACCGTCGGGGGTCGACCAGCCGTATTCGATGCCAGTGCCGCTCGCCGCGTAGCGAGCGATCACCTGGCCCTGTTGCAAGATGCTCCCGGCCGGGGCAATGTCGGTGATCTCCTCGGCCACGTACTGCTCCATGCCGGCATCGGGTCCGGCCAGCAGCTCCCAGTACACCAGCGGCTGGCCTGCATACCAATTCGGCTCGATGGCGAGAATCTTGACCTGCGCGGGCGCCAAAATCGGCGCTCCTACCGGCATAGTCGCGTCGACGCCCTGGTCTGTGCGCTCCCAGCGATTCACGAACTGCAGCGGGTCGATGTACGAGCCGGACGTCGGAGTGATCGGCACGCGCTCGGACCGGAACTCGGCAACCGCCGCGAGTGTGGCTTCGCTCTGAAGCACGGACTCCTCATGTGCAAGTGTTTTTTGGAGCGTCGACAGTTGACGCTGCTTGCTCGCGCGGTCTCGCGCCGACGCCAGCTCGCGGTCGACGATCGAGAGCCGGAGCTGGACCATCTGGTTGCGCTCGGCTAGCACGGCGGCCGCCGACCGGTCTCGCCGCACCTCGATCCCGGCCAGTCGCCGAGCTTCGCCGGCGACGGCAATCCGCGCCTCACCCACCAGTCGGGTGATGCGAGCGTTGGCGCGGTCGACGGTCCTGAGCGCGGTGACGTTATTCAGGAGATCCTGAAACCCGCTGGAGGTGAGGACCACGTCCATCAGGCTCGGCGGCGGCGTCTCGTAATTAGCCACGAGCTGCCGGGCTAGCAGCCGGAGGTCGCGCGCGTACTGCACTCGGAGCTCAACGACACGGTCGCGAGCCCGCGTCAGCTCCAACCGAACCTGGGCGAGCAGAACCACCTGGACGTCCAACCTGCGCTGCACGATTGCAAGCCGCGCCTGCAGGGCCGAAATCGATCCCTCGTAGCTCTGAATCGCGGTGGTGTCGGCGTGGATCGCCGATCGCAGGTGGCTGGCCTGCTGCTGATGCTGGGCGTAGCGGCCCGCCAGGTCGCCCCGGCTCGCCGACGCGCCGACTGCCGCAACGGCCACCGCCGCGACAAGCGCGGCCGCGATCTTCAGGCGTCCACGCGCAGACGCCACCCGCCCGAGTGTGCAGGAACCAATCACCGGATCGCGAGGCTAACCTGCCCGGCACGTCGTGCGCGACTGCTGCAAGGGCCGTTGCGAGACGCCCATCCTGACTTGGATGGTTGTCGTGGACTCCAGGCTGCAGGACGATGGCTAGAGTCAGCGCGCGTGAGTGGGGATGATCTTCAGTTGGCCGAGGAGCAGGAGCATCTCGTTCGCACTGTCGAGGCGTTCGAGCAGGCACTGGCTGAACTGAGATCGCGGCATTCGACCGGTGGCATCGACGAGTTCGCCAATGACGCGCTCGAGCGAATGCGTAGCGAGCGGATCCGGCTCTACACACAGGCGAGCGGTCCGCTGTATTTCGGCCGGATCGATCGGACCGAAGGGGGGCCGACCTACGTCGGTCGGCATGCGATCGTCGACCGTCACAATCGCCTTCTGGCGATCAATTGGCGGGCACCCGCCGCCGAGCCGTTCTACGCCGCGACTCCGCGCGATCCCCGGGGGATCGCGCTCAGGCGGCGCTTCGACATCGAGGACGATCGCGTCCATGGCTTTGTGGACGAGCGCCTGGCGCGCGAGAGTGATGATCACCTCACCGAGGCGATCATCGAGGACATCGCTCGCCAGCGGGTTGGAGAGATGCGCCAGATCATTGCGACGATCACGCCCGAGCAATACGACACGATCAAGGAGGACCCCAGGCCGACTCTTGTCGTTCAGGGCGGGCCCGGAACCGGTAAAACCGCGGTCGGCCTTCACCGCGCCGCGTGGTTGCTGTACGCAAACGCGACGGTACGTTCCGCCGGTGTGCTGGTGGTAGGTCCGAACCGGACCTTCATCCGGTACATAGGGCAGGTTTTGCCGTCATTGGGCGAGCAGAGCGTCGAGCAGCGCGAGATCGATGCCCTCATCTCAAAGCGCCACGAGGAGGTCGGTGAGAGCAGCGCTTTCGCCACGCTCAAGGGCAGTGGTCGGATGGCGGTCATCCTTGAGCGCCTCCTCTGGCGGCGCGTTCAGTTGCCTGAGGATCAACATTTCGAGGTGGGTGTGGGGGGCATGACGGTGACGGCGACGGCGGACGAAGTGGTGTCGCTTGTGACGTCCGCTCGCGGGTCGACCCGGAGTTACCAGGCGGGGCGTCTGCGCTTCCGTGCCAAGCTGGCGGAGCTGCTTGCCGCGCGCGCGATGGAGCAGTCGCGGCGTCCCGTGGTTGCGTCAATATCCGACGTCGTTACCGCCGTCAGAAAGAGCAAGGAATACCAGCGAGTAGTCAACAGGGTATGGCCGCACGTGACACCAGAGCGGTTGGTGCAGGCCCTCTACCGGAACCGGCCGCGGCTCAAAGAGGCAGCGGGCGGGCTGCTCAGCGATGAGGAGATAGCCCTGCTGCTGTCATCGTCGGCGCCAGCCAGACGCATTGACATGAGCGCGACGGACGTGGCTCTGTTCGACGAGGCGCGCTGGTTGATCGAGCCCGACCACCGGACGTTCGGACACGTGGTGATCGACGAGGCGCAGAATCTCACCGCGATGGAGCTAAGGATGGTCGTTCGTCGGGCGCGCGGGCAATCGCTGACCGTGCTCGGAGACATCGCACAGCGGACAGCGGATGCCGGCGTCTCGACGTGGGCGGGCGTCCTTCGCGATGCTGGGGTGCATAACTTCACGACCCGCGAGCTGCGCCTCAGCTATCGCGTTCCGCGCGACTTCCTGCAGGTTGCAGTCGGACTCCCCGGCATAGAACCCAGCATTCCAAGAGGGGTCAGACGGGCGCCGTGGCCTCCCGTTGCGGTACGAGCCGCGGCAAGCGCAGTCGGGAGCACAACGGTTCGCCTGGCAGTGAGGATGGCGCAAGAAGTCGGCAGCGTGGGCATGGTCGTTCCTGCCGCGTGGATGGAAGAGGTCCGTGTCGCGCTCGAGCGCGTGGAGTTCGCCGACGCCACCCGCGAGGCGCTGTCGCCCGCAATCAACCTGCTCGACCTACATATCGTCAAGGGCCTCGAGTTCGACGCGGTCGTCGTCGTGGATCCCGAAGCGATCCTGGGTCAACGCCCGGACGGTGGGGTCGGGGCCCTCTACACAGCGCTCACCCGCTCGACGCGCGCGTTGGCGATCGTCCACAGCGATCGGCTGCCAGACGTCCTTTCCCGGATCGAGGGTCTACGAAGCCTCGACGGGACCGAGCCTGAGACCGAATGGGCAGCGCTACGTCGAGAAGAAGCACCCATCGTGCTGTCGAATTAGGACGGTGGCGGGCAAGACGGACACCACCACCAGCAGCCCCGCTGCGCGACCCGGCCGTCCCACCGCCAGCCGTACTACCAGCCGCCGTCCCACCACGAGGCTGATCGGGAGTAGCGGCAGCAGTAGCAGGTACCGGATTGCGACGGTTGGGTCGTCGGACTGCTCTTGTCCGCCGGGGAGAATTAGGACGCGCCGCTACACTTAGTCGCAGAGAGCACCAGCCTGACGCGGGCGCCTGCGAGTGACAGCGCCACTCTGATTCTCTGGAATCCCTGGCCCGGAGATCGTTTGTCGCTCGCCCCTCCTTTGACGGTTGGTTCCATTGAGCCTGAAGAAGCTCGTTTTCGCCTTTCGTTATTTCGTCGACGGATCGCGCTGAGCATCCTCGGAGCTCTGATAGTCACGGGCCTGCTGGCGTTCGTCCTGGCCGGACGGAGCGGGCAGTTCAGCGCGGCCCTTCGCACCGCACCGCTTTCGCTTCTAGCCCTCGCCGTGCTGCTCCAGACGGTCGCGCTTGTTGCTCGCAGCGAGGCGTGGAACGTGTGCATCCGTGCGGCCGGCGGTACGGTGAACCGCCGGGTGGTGTTCCGGGCTGCTGCCGTCGGCTACGTCGCGAGCGTCGTGAACGGATCGGTAGGGATGGCCGCGCGGATCGCCTCGCTGCGCCGGTCCGCACCGCAGACCTCTCCTCGTGTGCCGGCGCTGATGGCGGCCGAGGTTCCAATCATCACGGTCGAACTTGCGCTCGTGGCGATCTTCTCCTTTACGTTGATCGCACCGCTCGGCGTCCCTTGGTGGGTGCCGGTGATTGTTGTCGCGGTCGCGGGTGGTCTCGTCGCGGCTCTGCGTCGAGTCTCTGAGCGCCGTCGTACCGGGGTCTGGGCGGGGCTCGCGATCTTGCGGATGCAGGGTCGGGGTCGCCTGATCACGTTCGCGGTGTTGGCCGTCTGCGCGCAGGTCGCGCGCAACTGGCTCATGCTCCACGCGATCGGCGTGAACGTTTCCATCTTTGACGCAATGGCGCTCCTGATCGTGATGTTCACAGTTGGCCAGCTTCCGATTGGACCAAGTACGGGGCCTGCTGCAGCCGTCCTCATCCTTGGCTCTAACGGCGTGGCTGCGACGGCCGCCGCCGGGGTGCTGCTGACAGTCACCGGCATCGTTGGCGCGCTCTGCTACGCGGCGTGGGCGATCGTGGACAGAGCCATTGCAGGCGAGCCGGCCGCGAGTCCGGCCGTTGTCGTCCAACCCACCGTTGCAGCACCGTCGCAAGCCTGAGCATTGCCGGGTTCGGGGGGTCGGGCAAGCGCGCGAAGGGCGAGCTTGACGCGCGTTGTCAACGCTGAGGAGCCAGGCGGCAACGATGCGCAAATCATCCGTGCCCAACGAGGGATGTGAGAAGGATCTCGCCTCGATTGCTGCCCATGGCTTCGACCAGCAAGCGCGGGATTCCCATGTATCGCCGCTCGATGGATCTGCAGCGTTCTTCAGCGTCGTGCGCCCGCGGGGGCTCGGGGCTTCTCGGGTTTCGGCGATGGCGCGTCCAGCAGCTCCACGACGCCACGTTCGATGGCGCGGCAGAGCACCCCGATATCGGGGGCCGTGTCGAGGTCGCCGGTGACGCCGAAGTTGATCCCGCCGTCGTAGGAGAAGATCGCGACGCCAACCCGCACGTGGCCTCCTAAGGGGACGAACGGAAACGCCTCGAGCATCCGCCGCTGCGCGAGGTACAGGGGGTACTGCGGGCCGGGGACGTTGGTGGTGACGGTGTTAACGCTGCTCTGCGGCAGCCGTGTGGCCACTCTCCCTCCGAGCGCCAGCAGCATCGCGGGGGCAAACCCGCCGAGCGCAGTCAGCCGCTCGGCCGCGACCGCCTGACCCGACTGCTTGAGATCCTGCATCTGCACGTGCAGGGAATGCAGTCGCTCGACGGGATTCTCCAGCCCGACCGGCAGCTCCGCGAACATCGCAGAGACCTTGTTGTCATAGGTCCCGTGCGCATCATCGGCGCGGACCGACACGGGCACGAGCGTGCGGACAACGCGTCCCTCGACGGTCTCGCCGCGACTGACCAGGAGCTCCCGGTAGCCCCCGGTGATCACGGCGAGCACGACATCGTTGATCGTGCCGCCGTGAAGCGCGCGGATCTGCTTGATGTCCACCAACCGCGCCCTCGCCCAGTCCCAACGTCGGTGCGGACCGATCGGACCGTTGAGCGTGCTGGAAGGGTTGCGGCTCAGAAGCATCCGCAGATTCACCAAGCCGCGGGTGGCGTCAACGGTCTGTCGCGCGACGCGGCGCGGACCGCGCGCCGCCGACAGCACGGTCCGCAACCCTTCGCGCGGACTGGCCGCACGGTGCGCCAGCGCGTAAGTCACCAGCGCGGCCGAGCTCGGTTCGGGCGCCGGCGCCCACCCATCATCGACCGCGGCCGTCGCCTCGCGCTCCTTGCCGAGGATCACGGTCATCAGGTCCGTCCCCGAGACCCCGTCAACCATGCAATGGTGCACCTTTGAGATCACCGCCCAGCGGCCGTCGCCGAGTCCCTCGGCGACCCACATCTCCCAGAGCGGCTTCGCGCGATCCAGCTGCTGGGACATAACGCGCCCGACCAGGTTGCGCAATTCCTCGTCGCCACCAGGCGCCGGAAGTGCCGTGCGCCGCACGTGGTACTCGGGGTTGAAATGTGGATCGTCCACCCACGTCGGGCGCCCGAGCGCGAGCGGCACGAACCGGACCTTCTGCCGATATCGAGGGACCTGAGACAACCGGGCGGCAACCGCCGACTGCACCTCCCCCGGACCCGGCGCGGGGCCCTCGAAGATGCCCACCGATCCGATGTGCATATGCGTCACTGCGTCCTCGACGTCCAGAAACAAGGCGTCGAGCGGGCTCATCATCTCCATTTCGCAACCCTCTTCCGCTGGTCAGCCGGTCGGCTGGTGTGAAACCTAGCGCGTGAAACCTCTACCAAACCGGCGCTCGGGTCCCGATCAGGTCCCGTACCGATTGCTGTGTGGGGGTCGACGATCCCCTGTGAGGTTGGCGAACCGGAAGCAGTGGTCGTTGACGAGCGCGAGCTACTCAAGTCGCCACGCGGCGGAGCAGAAGCGAGCCGGCCTTGCATCAAGCCGGCGGGTCTCTTCCGCGGAGTCGCGGTTCGCGCCAGGCTGAGTGGCTCGGGGGATCCCGCAGGCGTGAGTAGCGATGGAGAGATCCCGGTGGCGACTGGGATCGACGGGCGCCTGTGGGATCCCTCCGTGGCTGTCGTCGTCTATGGCTCGAGTACGATCCGCGCGGCGACCCGGCCGGCCTCGACGTCGGCTATGGCCTCGTTGACTTGGTCGAGCGGCCGTGTCTCGCGGATCACGCGTGTCTTCCCGGCTGCGTGAAGCTCGAACACCTCGCGTAGGTCTTTCCGCGTGCCGACGATCGACCCGACGATCGTGATCCCGTTGAGCACGGTTTCGAAGATCGGGAGCGTGATCTCGTTGTCGGCCGGCAGCGCGACGAACACGAGCTTGCCACCGCGTCGCAGGGACTGGTAGGCCTGCTCGAACGCCCGAGGAGAGACGGCGAGCGCGATTGCCTGGTCGACGCCGCCGAGCCGCTGGATCGCCTCGACCGGGTCTTCCTTCTTGGCGTTGATGGTGAACTCGGCGCCGAGCTCGCGCGCGAGCTCGAGTTTCTCGTCGATCACGTCGACGGCGACGACCCGTCCTCCGGCGATCGCCGCGTACTGGATCGCGAGGTGTCCGAGGCCGCCGACGCCGAACACGGCTACGAAATCAGACGAGCGGGTGCCCGCGACTTTGACCGCTTTGTAGGTGGTCACGCCGGCGCAGGTGAGCGGCGCGGCGTCGAACGGGTCGATGCCTTCGGGGACCTTGACGACGTAGTCGGTGTACGCGGTGGCGTACTCGCCCATGCCGCCGTCGATCGTGTAGCCCATCATTTCCTGCGCGTGGCAGAGTGTCTCCCAGCCGGATACGCAGTAGTTGCAGTTGCCGCACGCGTAGCCGAGCCAGGGCATCGCGACCCGGTCACCGACGTGGACCTCGTGACCGAGGTCAGTGTGGGGGACCTGGCCGGGCGCGAGGTCGGTGACGATGCCGACGCCCTCGTGGCCGGGGGTGAACGGCGGTGAGGGCTTGATCGGCCAGTCGCCGTTCGCGGCGTGGATGTCGGTGTGGCACAGGCCGCACGCCTCGACCTTCACGCGCACTTGTCCCGGACCGAGTTTCGGCATGGGGACCTGATCGACGGTCAGCGGGCTGCCGAAGTCGTGGACGACCGCGGCACGATAGGTGGTGGGTGCAGCCTTTGACTTGCCGGGTTTCGGAACGTATGTAGTAGTGGCCATGGTGTGTCCTGCTTTCTACGTAGCCGGCCTCTATCGGGTCGGTCTAGGTTGGGTTGGCTCGCGCGGGTTCTGCGCGGGCGCCATCAAGGTGAGCGAGAAATGAAATGCACACCCTCGAGTCCCTCGAGCGAGAAGCCATCGGCGGCGCCGGGCGCGACGTCGATCAGAAACCGCGGCTTGCTCCACCGCTCGTACTGCTCGGCGTCGATGTAGAACGGCGCGCCGCCGATGTCGCCGAGTTGTACGTCGTGGAGCGCAACCGGCAGCTCACCTTCTTTCAGGCACATCGCGGAACTGCCGTCGCAGCAGCCCCCAGACTGAAAGAACGCCAGCGGCCCATGGGCGGCCTGGAGGCGACGAATCACCTCGAGCGCCGCCGGGGTAGCGCCAACCGCCGGCGCACCATCATGGGCCGTGGCCGCCATCTCTAGAACAGCCCCATTGCGTTCTGGTCGTAGCTCACCAGCAGGCACTTGGTCTGGCTGTAGTGCTCGAGCATCATGCGGTGGTTCTCACGGCCCACGCCGGAGCTCTTGTAGCCACCGAACGCCGCGTGCGCCGGGTACTGGTGGTAGCAGTTGGTCCATACGCGACCGGCCTTGATCGCGCGGCCCATCCGGAACGCGCGGCTGCCGTCACGAGTCCAGACTCCGGCGCCGAGCCCGTATAGCGTGTCGTTGGCGATCTCCAGCGCCTCGGCCTCGTCGCGGAATGTGGTGACCGCCAGGACCGGTCCAAAGATCTCCTCCTGGAAGACCCGCATCTTGTTGTGGCCCTTCAGCACGGTCGGCTCGAAGTAGTAGCCGCCGGCCAGGTGCTCGCCGACCTCCGGGCGAGTGCCGCCGATCAGCACCTCCGCGCCCTCTTCGCGTCCGATCTTGACGTAGCTCTCGATCTTCTCGAGCTGCGCGGCCGAAACCTGCGGGCCTATCATCGTCTCGCGGTCAAGCGGATCGCCCTGCTTGATCGCGCGGATGCGCTCCAGGCAGCGGCCCATGAACTCGTCATAGATCGACTCGTGGATCAGCGCTCGGGACGGGCATGTGCAGACCTCACCCTTATTGAACGCGTACAGCACCAGTCCCTCGATCGCCTTGTCCAGGAAAGCATCATCCGCCGCCATTACATCCTCGAAGAAGATGTTCGGCGACTTCCCGCCCAGCTCGGTGGTCGAGGGAATCAGGTTTTGCGCGGCATAGCTCATGATCAGCCGGCCGGTGACCGTCTCGCCGGTGAACGCGACCTTCGCAATCCGCTTATTCGACGCGAGCGCCTTGCCGATCCCGGCGCCCGGGCCATTCACGATGTTCAACACCCCCGGCGGGACGATGTCGCCGATCACTTCGGCGAGCTTCAACAGCGACCACGGCGTCGGGCTCGCCGGCTTGATCACCGTGCAGTTACCCGCGGCCAGCGCCGGCGCGATCTTCCACGCCGCCATCAAGATCGGGAAATTAAACGGGATGATCTGACCCACCACACCCAACGGTTCCTGGAAGTGATACGCGTAGGTCTGACCATCGATCTCCGAGATCCGACCCTCCTCGGCACGCACCGCCGCGGCGAAATAGCGGAAATGATCGGCCGCTAGCGGAATGTCCGCCGCCAGCGTCTCGCGCACCGGCTTGCCGTTCTCATAGCTCTCCGCCACCGCAAGCATCTCGGCGTTCGCATCGATCGCGTCCGCGACTTCATTCAGAACCGCGGCGCGCTCAGCTGGGGAGCGCTTGCCCCACCCATCCTTAGCCGCGTGCGCCGCGTCGAGCGCGAGCTCGATGTCGTCCGCACCTGAATGCGCGACCTCGCAGAACGGCTCGCCCGTCGACGGAGTCAGATTCTCGCGGTACTCCCCCGTGGTCGGGGGAATCCAATGGCCCCCGATGAAGTTCTCGTAGCGCTCCTTGAGCTCTACCAAGCTGCCGGGTTCGCCCGGCGCGACGTAAGTGGTTGACTCGACAATCGACATCTTGAACTCCTTGGTGGGAAACGCGGACTCGCCCGCGCTAGTAAGAGGGCTAGAACCCTCGCGCGGTCAATAACATTGAGACGCGTCCACCGAGTCGGCGGGGTAACGCCCAAGACATACGACCCAGCCCCGCAGTCAAAACCAATAACCCATCCTCCGTGCCGTGTGACGCAAGTAGCGCCGTTGGTGGCATCCGGACTTGGGGTGAGTGTCCTGGCCGCAGGGCCAGCTCGTATTCGACTCTACTCCCATCGCAGGCGCTTATGTGCGCAGACCAATAAATAAATAAATAGATAAATCAGACTCACGGACCGGACCCCGGCCACGGCGCCGTCACGGGGTCGCAAGCTGGCAGGCCGATGGAATCGCGCCGGTCGCCAATTCCGCGACGGACGGGCCGAGATTTTGCCTAGGCCCGAGGACGAACGCGGAGCCCGTCCCCGAGGCCGTGCAATCGGCGACGAGCGCGTCTCCGACCCGGCCGGGACGTCGCATTCGACATCGCATGCGTTCCGAGCTGACTTGCGCTTGGGCGACCAACCACAAGTCCACGAGTGGAGGATGCCCGGATCACGCGGCGGTTCGCCGCGCTCCTGCTGCTTGATATCCAAGCGGGCAGATGTCGGCGCGTGAATGGACCTCTGGGATCAGGTGCCGAGCAGCGGGGGCACGTCAGCGATCGAGTCGACGACGCGGGTTGGTTGGATTCAGGATGCGCGCATGCGATCTTCCCAGTGCGAACAGCAGTTCGCGGAGGCGCTCGTTTCGCTTCGCAATCTCGACGAGACCCTCGAACAGCGGGTGCGCCCCAGCAACAGCTTGATCAGCCCCAGGTCGAAAGCTCCCCAGCGATCGAGCGCGCCCAGCTGCTCAAAGTCGTCGAGTTCGCGATACAGCACCCACGCTTCGGGGGCATTCGCGGCAACGTTCGCAGCGAAGGCGTCCCGCAGCTCCTCGGCGGACTTGAACCGCGCGACCATCCGCCGCACCTCGACGTGCGCGTCCTCGTTCCAACGGCGGAAGAACCCGGCGGCCATCTGCACTTCGCGGTTTCTGCGCGTCTCCCGCGCCCGGTGCGCTGCAAACATCGCTGCAGCGAAACCCCCCAGCAGGCCGATGGCCAGGATGGACGTGACCGCGAGCTCCGATCGGCCCACCCCGGTGCACGGGAGGACTAACTTCCGATCAGGTCGGCCTGATCGCCACGACGGGTATGGGCCTAGTCGTCTTCTGCTGGTAGGCGCTGTAGCGGTCGCGGTTGTGTGCGTTGACGACCTTCCACAGGCGCTCATAGCTCTCATCAGACGGCTCGACGACTCTGGCCGTGCCCTGCTGGCGCTCGCGTCCGACCTGGATCTCTACATCTGAATTCGCTTGGAGGTTGTACAACCACGACGGGGGACGGTCAGCGCCGCCGTTGGATGCGACCACGAGGTAATCGTCGCCGTCGCGTGCGTACACCAAGCCGTTGGTTCGAACCAACCCGGACCGCCGCCCCGTCGTGCGCAGCAACAACGCTGGAACGCCGAGCATGCGGTGACCAAGGCGCCCATCGGTTCGCTTGTAGAGCTCCTCGTGAATGCGGAGGACCTGACCGGTGAGGCTCATGCACGTCAGCTTACGGACCACCTCCAATCACACGCCGGCCCGCAAACGGAAGTCCCACCGCTTTCGGTTAGCGACCTCGGCGCCGGGCCGGAGCGTTGGCAGGTGGGTGGTAGGCGAGCGGTCGTTGCGTCGAGAGCGCTGCCGGGAGGGGGCGGGCTCCTGCCCGACGTCCGGCCGGCGGGATCCATCGTGTTGCTGGCGGGTTGGGCTGGTGCTGTGGGTCGCTTTCCGGTGCGGGTCAGGCCGCGGGGCCGGATGGGCCGGTTAGGGAGGGACCCTGGATGGCTGGCGGCGTTATGAGGGGCGCCTGGTTGGTGTCGAGGAAGTCCATGACGGTCGCGGCGTTGGCGTCGCGGTAGGTGAGCGCGGGCAGGTTCCACTTAGCCTCGATCGTGGCCAGGACCGATGTGTGGTCATGCACGACGTCGGTGACCGCGTGCGGTCTGGCGTACGGCGAGGCGACGACGGCGGGCACCCGCGGCCCGTAGATGTCATAGCCGCCGGGCGCGTCGCCGGCGGTGAGCTGCGGCGGGATCGAGTCGGGCGCGATCGCCGCCGGGGGCGGCACATGGTCGTAGTAGCCGCCGTGCTCGTCATAGGTGTAGATGAGCAGCGTGCGCGGCCAGGCCGGTGAGCGCAGGACGGCCTTGAGCACGCGGTGGGCCCATACCTCGCCGTAGAACATGTCCTGCGGCGCCTCCTGGTCACCGCCGACCGTGCCCAGCGTGCCGACGATCGGGCCGAGGACCGGGAGCGAGGCGAGCGCTCTGCCGATCACCGAGATCGCGCCGACCTCCGGATCGACGAAACTGACCGACGGGAGCGTTCCCCTGGCGCAATCGTCGAAGAAGTCGTCCAGCGTGGCCAGGTTGCCGGGGTACTTCTCGACGATCGACGGGATGATCGCCGTATACGGCAGGTCGGTGAAGTAATCGCGCCAGCTGATCCCGTGCGCGTGAAGGCGGTCGAAGATAGTGCCGTTGGGAGGCGGTGGATCGGTCAGGCTCCGCACGTCGGTAGCGATCTCGCCGTACGCGGTCCCGGCCAGCAAAAAACGCCGGTTAGGGAACGTCATGCACGGCGCCGAGCAGAACCAGCGGTTGGCCAGCGTAAACGTGGCCGCGAGGTCGTAGGCGAACGGCAGAACCTCACGCGGGTAGTAGCCCATCGGCTGGGTGGCACCGACCGACCGGACAAACCCGTCCATCCTGCCGCCGTCGATCTGCTCGTGGGTCGCGTTCCAGGTTTGCGAGACATGAGCGCCCTGGGCGGTGCTCGAGAACGCAAACGCCGCCACCACCGCCGCAGTGCCGCCCGCGCCCGGATTGGTGTTGATCGCCCGGCCAGCGCCGTCGAACGTCAATCCATCCGCCGCCGACTGTCCCGAGCGCGCCAACCCACCGAGGAGATTGTCAAACGAATGGTTCTCCATCATGACCACCACGACGTGATCAAACGGCATCGCGTCATCGACCGTCCCAGCCGCCCGGCCGGGACGCGGCAAGCTCTCAGGATCACGCACGCGAGCCACCACAGACCGACCCAAAGCCTACGGACCGCCCGCCGG
>CAVWRC010000008.1:0-230164 GCA_963757235.1 uncultured Solirubrobacterales bacterium
GTATCGGCCGCGGCGTTTATCCGGAGGAAGTAGTCTAGGACTCGTCCCCTACGGCGGCCGTCTGGGCTTCCTCGACAGCTTCATCCGAGACAGGATGAGTCTCCGAGGTACCGCCCATCCCGTTGAGCACGTCCGCCACGGTACTGGCCGCGGAGACGGGAGCCAGCACGCCGACAGCCGCTTTGCCCCCTTTCAGCTCGCTGCTGATCCGCTCGCGATCCGCCTCGCTCAATCCCAGATTCTTGTGGTGAAATGCGCCCAGCAGCCCACCGCCGATCAGGCCAGCCACAAGCCCCACCGGGGTGACCAGCGCGACGACGGCGCCGATACCGGCGCCCTTGCCCCAACTGCGCTTGCCAACCTTGTCGGCCTTGAGCTCGCCATTCTCGTCTAGGACCAGGACGCCGATGGCATCCCCCGTCGCAAACCCTGAGTCCTTCAGGCGGGTGGCTGCCACATCGGCAGATGCCTCATCGTCGAAGATCGATATGACCACCGTGTGATTCGACATGAGCGCCTTCTTTTCTCAAGAGCGGTTGACCGACAGAGCGTCTCAGCACGCCGGGTTGGCGCGCATCACCCACAAGGGATGAAGAGCCGACGATCACGCTACTTGCCCAACCGGATTCACTTCATCAACTAAGGTCGCGCTCGTGGGAGTCCAGCACTGTGAAGCGTGGCAAGGCTCGGCTTCCCCGTCGATCGTGTTTGCGGAAGTGGTCCGGTAGCAGTCGTCATACCGGTAGTGGAGCTGGTCGCTTCGGCGAGAGCGGCTCGACGATAGTCGTGATAAGCCCGGATTCGACGTTGTAGACGTGGCCGGACACGATGATCCGTGGTGAGATGCGCGGATCGGCCAGCACGCGTTCGACGTCGGCGCGGACCGTGGCGGCCGGGTCGAGCACGGGGAGATCGGCGAGCATGTCCTCGTCGTAGCCGGTGCGATGCGCGAATCCGTGGCGCAGTTGCTCGTCGGCGAGCAGGCCGCTGCCGCAGTCGGTGTGGTGGATGAACGCGGCCTCGAAGTAGGGGCCCTCGGGCGCCTTGGTTTCGACGAGGTAGCCGATGTAGGACAGGTCCTGGATAACGGCGGGTGTGGCGCGCCCGCCGACGGTGCGGGCAACGATCGCGTCCGCGAAGCCAAGGCCGAGGAACTTATCCGGGTCCGTCCGCGGATCGATGCAGGTGATGACGTAGAGCCCCTGATGCGGCAGGAACCGCAGCCGCGGTGTGTGCGTGTGGGTGTCGCTCCCGGCAAACGCGCGGTTGCGCTCGAGGAAGTGTGTGATGTTGCTGCTCATGGAAACTCCTTCTGCCCGGCGTCGATGGGTGACTTCTGGCAGGGTTGGCCGCCGCGATGTGAGTGCACATCACATCGTTGGTGTGGTTTCGGTCTCCGGCGACCGATGTCGGCGCTCGGCTGACGGCGCGCGGATCAGCGTCTGAGCGAGGAGGGCGAGAGCAGGCCAAGCTCGCGAGCGCGCTTGACTGCGTCCGCGCGGGTGTGCACGCCGAGCTTGGCGTAGACGTTGCGCATGTGGGTCCTGATCGTGTTCAGCGACACGAACAGGTCGGCGGCGATCTCCGGCCCCCGAAGGTTGGTCGGGAGGTAGCGCAGCACGCGGAGCTCGCTCTCTGAGAGCGGCTCTTGCAGCGGTTCCGTGTCCTTGGGCCGGGCCGCTGGGGCGTGTCCGGAAAGCAGGGTCGGGATCGGCGCCGTGCTCGAGCAGCCAGCGAACGCCGCGTGATAAGCGACCTCGTCGCCGCGATTCGGGTCTGCGCCACGCTCGAGCAGCAGTCGCGTCAGGCCAGCGTGATGCGCCACGCCCGCGGCGCCGTACAGCGCGCTCTCGAACGTCGGTTCCGGATGGTGATCGAGCTCGAAGAATCCGGTGTTCGGATCCGCTCCGGCGTCGAGCAGCGACACGGCGGCGCGCACAAACCCGTCGGACCCGCGCAACCGCAGGTACCGCGAGAAGCACAAGTAGGTGAGCGCGTCCCACTCGTATGGACCGCCTGTCATCGACGCCAGAGCGGGGTCGTCGGCGAGGAAGCGACACACCACATCAGCGTCGCCCAGCGCCGCGGCCGTGTAGATCTCGGCGTTGGCCACATCTGGACACGCGGCGACGATCGCGTCCGCCCCTCCGAGGGTGCCCGACGGACGGTTCTCGCGCGGCGCGCAGGCGGCCACGAGGAACTCGTTGACTATTGCCACCGCGCCTGATGACACGAGATCCATCCTCTCACCACCGACGAATGGACTGTCAGATCCGTAACAAACTTCCCGAAAGCGCTAAAGCTCTCGGCCAGGACGCCCGATACAGCCGTATCCGAGTTGACAAAGGCAAACCCGCCGTGAGGCGGGGACGCAAAGCCAGAGGTCTCACTCAGTGAAGTGAGATAGCTCGGCCGCCGGCTCATTGTTCGTCATCCGAAGCGGTCGTACAAGGAGGACAAGGATGTCCCGGTTCAAGTTCCGCACCCTTCAGCTGATGCTGACGGTCGTGGCCCTGGTCGCCCTGGTCGTGGTCTCGGGGGCCAGCTACAAGTTCTGATCAACAACGGCGATGGCCGGGCGCTCCGGCACTTAGCCGGGCGCCCGGACCGACCTTATGAGACAGCGCACACTCGAGCCCGTCCGTTTGTACTGCGTTGCGGTGGCGCTCGTCGGTCTGGCCCTCCTCGCCGCGCTGGTCGCGACTACCTCACTCGACCTCGGCGGTAAGCGCACCGTTGAGTTCTCCGCGCTGACCGCCAGCGTGCTGATCGGCGAACTGTTCCCGCTCGAACTCCCGCGCCGATCAGGAGACGGCGAGATCACCGTCTCCGTGATGTTCTCGTTTGCACTGCTGCTCAGCGTTGGTCTGGTGCCGGCGCTGGCGGCGCAAATCCTCGCGTCGGTCGTGCAGGACCGCATAGCGCGCAAGCCGTGGTGGCAGGCCGGCTTCAACGTCGGCCAGTACACGCTGTCACTCGCCGCTGCCGCGGGCGTGCTGTCGTTCGCGGGCGCGTACATGGCGCTACCGCAGAGCGGGTTCAAGCCAGACGACCTCCTGGCGGTGCTCGGCTCGGCCGCTGTCTATTTCACCGTCAACCTGCTGCTGGTCACGCGGGCGATCACCCTTCACCAGGGCATTCCCTTCTCGCGCGCGCTCGAATCCGACCTGACCTTCGGGCTGTCGGTGAGCGCGGTGCTGCTGTGCCTCGCGCCCGTCGTGGTCACCGTGCTTCAGTTCAGCCCGATCCTCTACCCGCTGCTGCTCGTCCCGCTCGTCGGCGTCTATCTGAGCGGTCGCCAGAGCGTGCGCACCGCTACCGCCGAGCACCTGGCCCGCCACGACAGCCTCACCGAGCTCCCCAACCGGCGCTGGTTCCTGGAATCGGTCGGCGCCGCGCTCAAGAACCCGAGCTTGCGGACCGGTGGCCTATTGCTCGTCGATCTCAACGGGTTCAAAGATGTCAACGACACGCTCGGGCACCATCGCGGCGACCTGGTCCTGAAGGCAGTCGGGCCCCGGCTGCGGGCCTCGTTTCGCAGCGAAGACCTGGTAGCCCGGCTCGGCGGCGACGAGTTCGCCGTGTTCATGCCGGGCGCCGATGCGAGCGCCGCCCAGGCGGCGGTCGCGCGTCTTCAGGATGCCCTGCATCGACCGGTTGACCTTGACGGCATCAGCATCGAACTCGACGCGAGCATCGGACTGGCCTGGTACCCCGAGCACGGCGAGGATGTCGACACGCTGCTTCAGCGCGCGGACGTCGCGATGTACCGCGCCAAGGCCAACCACCACCCGTTGGTCATCTACCGGGCCGAGGACGACTACCACAGCCCCGAGCGGCTCGTCCTGGCCGCCGACCTGCGCCGTGCGCTGGCCGCCGATCAGCTCGTTCTGCACTACCAGCCTCAGGTGGAGCTTGGCCACGGCCGTCCGGTGGCCGCCGAGGGCCTCGTCCGTTGGCACCATCCGCAGCGGGGCCTACTCGGCCCATACGAGTTCATCGAGGTGGCTGAACGGACCGGCCTGATCAAGGACCTCACCCACCGCGTGATCGACCTCGGGTTGGGCGATCTGCGCTCGTGGAGCGATCAGGGTCGCAAGCTGTCGCTCTCGCTCAACATCTCGGTGCGCAGCCTGCTCGACCGCCGCTTCCCCGAGGAGGTCGAGCGGCTGCTGGGCCGGCACGGGGTCGACGGCCGCGCGCTAACCCTGGAGCTGACCGAGAGTTCGCTGATGGTCGACCCGGAGGCGGCCAAGCGCACCATGCACGACCTCGCCGAGCTCGGGGTGTCGGTGGCGATCGACGACTTCGGTACCGGCTACTCGTCGCTCGCCTATCTGACCGATCTGCCGATCGGCGAGCTGAAGATCGACAAGTCGTTCGTGCGCGCGATGAGCTCCGACGCGCGCAACGCGATCGTCGTCCGCTCGACGATCGAGCTCGCCCACAACCTGGGCCTGCGCACCGTGGCCGAAGGCATCGAGGACGCGTTCACCTTCGAGCGGCTGCGCGCCCTCGGCTGTGAGCTCGCGCAAGGGTTCCACCTGAGCGAGCCGCTGCCGGCATCGGGTCTGGTGAGCTGGTGGGATCGCCACACCGCCGCGCTGGTCGAGCCGTCCGCCGCGTCCTCCGCCGGGGCCCGCGCCATCGTCAAGCCCCAGCTGAGCGCGGTCTGATGCTGCTGGTCATCGCTGCGCTCGCGCTCCTCGGCAGCGTTCCGCTCGCCGGGGGCCGGTTGAGCCGCCTGGTCGACATCCAGGTCCACGGGGTGTGGGCGGTGCTGCTCGCGGTGGCTATCCAGGTCGGGATCTCGAACGTCGCACCGGGCGGGAGCCACGTCCTGCACGCGGGGCTGAACGTCGTCTCCTACCTGCTGGACGCCTACTTCATCTTCGCCAACCGGCGGCTGGCCGGCGTCCCGCTGGTGGCCATCGGCGCCGCGCTGAACGTGCTGGCGATCACGACCAACGGGGGCGTCATGCCCGCCAACGCGGTCGCACTGCGCACCGCGGGGATCACCGCGCGCGCCGGGTTCGACAACTCGGCGGCGCTCGCCCATCCGCACTTGGCTTTCCTCGGCGACGTCTTCCCGGTGCCCGGGCCGTGGCCAATCGGCAACGTGCTGAGCGCCGGCGACCTCATCATCCTCCTGGGCGCCCTGGTGCTGCTCCACGTGACCTGTCGCTCGCGCCTGGTCTCCCTCCGCGCCACAATTCCGCGCGATGCGCGAGGTTCGACTGCCGGAATCTGAGCTCCCGCTCGCCACGGCCTCGTTCCTCGCCTGCCTGGCCACGATCCTCGAGCTGCCCGTCGAGCGGCTGCCACGGCCGTCCGCCAGCGAGGACGCGGCCACGGGCTGGACGCTGTCGCGGTGGCTCGGCGGTCTGGGGATCGGCCTGGTCCGGATCGCCGACCCGGCCTCCTTCACCTGGCCGGGGCCGTGGATCGGGCGGGCGCGGGATCCCGACCGTTGCGTGGTGATGTACGGCGTGCCCTCGGGCGTGGTCTGGGACCCGGCCGGCGGGTCCGAGATCGACCGAGGGCAGATCGCGGACGGGTTCGTCGTCGCCGCCGCGGACATCGCGCTCGCCATGCCGCCTCGCTCCGAAGCTCCCGTCGGCGCGGGAGTCGTGGAGCGGCTCGCTGTTGCCTCAACGGCCGGCGACCCAGCCAGGCTCATGGAATCTGCGCGCGCACTCGCTGGGCACGGGCTCGAAGGCGACCGGCATGTGACCGGCAAAGGCACGTTTCCCTCGGGCATGCCAGGAAGCGCGCTGACGCTGATCGAGGCCGAGGTGTGCGAATCGTTCGACCCGCCGCTCGAGCCCTCCGAGCATCGGCGGAACGTCGTGACGCGCGGGATCGACCTGAACGCGCTGGTTGGACGCGAGTTCACGATCGGCGAGGTGCCCTGCCGAGGAATGCGGCTGTGCGAGCCGTGCACGGTGGCCCAGCGTTACGCCGGCCGACCGGTGCTGAGGGCGCTCGTCCATCGCGGTGGCCTGCGCGCGGACATCCTGCTCGACGGCACGATCAGTGTCGGCGATCCGGTCCGGACGGCGGGGAATTCGGCGTCGTAACCCCTGGGTGAGGACACCAATCGCGCCGGATTTCCCACGGACGCCGCCGAAGGCGGCCCAAACTAGTCCTTCAGGTACCAGTACGCCGGGATGGTCAGGAACTCGAGCAGCTCGCTCGACAGCGCGACGCCCTCGAAGATCTCGCGTGTCTCCTCTGGCCGGCCGGCCCGCCACACCTCCTCGCCGACCTGCTCGCGGATCTTCGCGGCCTCCTCGTCGATGACCTCGCGAACCAGCTCACGCGTGACGATTTGGCCGGTGTCGAGCTCGACGCCGTGGTGGACCCACTGCCAGATCTGCGAGCGGGAGATCTCGGCCGTGGCGGCGTCCTCCATCATCGAGTTGATCGCCGCGGCGCCGTGGCCGGTTAGCCAGAACGAGATGTACTGAAAGCCCACGCTGACGTCGGTGCGCAGCCCGTGCTCGGTGATCGCTCCCGGCGTCGCGGACAGGTCCAGCAGCTCCTCGGCGGTCACGTGAACGTCGTCGCGCTGGCGCTCGACTTGATTCGGCTTGCCCCCGAGTCCCTTCTCGAACACCTCGCGCGCGACCGGGACCAGGTCCGGATGAGCCACCCACGTGCCGTCGTAGCCCTGTGAGACCTCGCGCTCCTTGTCCGCGCGGACGCCATCCAGCGCCCTCTGGTTGGCGTCCTGATCGCCCTTGCGGCTGGGGATCAGGGCGGCCATCCCCCCCATCGCGTGCGCACCGCGCCGGTGACAGGTGGCGGCCAGCAACTCGGTGTAGGCGCGCATAAACGGCACGGTCATGGTCACCGCGCTGCGGTCGGGAAGGACCATCTCGCGCCGGTCGGGGAAGCACTTGATCGACGAGAAGATGTAGTCCCAACGGCCCGCGTTCAGGCCGGCGGAGTGCTCACGCAGCTCATACAGGATCTCGTCCATCTCGAACGCGGCGGGCAACGTCTCGATCAGCACCGTGGCTTTGATCGTGCCGCGCGGGATTCCCAGGCCCTCCTCGGCGAAGCCGAACACGTCGTTCCACAGGCGGGCCTCAAGGTGCGACTCCATCTTGGGCAGGTAGAAATATGGCCCGCTGCCGGCCCGCAACAGCCGCCGCGCCGAGTGGAACATGTACAGGCCGAAGTCGAAGAAGGCGCCGGCCACCGGCTCGGAGTCGACCAGCAGGTGGCGCTCGGGCAGGTGCCAGCCGCGGGGCCGCACCAGCAGCGTGGCCGTGTCCTGCGCGAGCTCGTAGCGCTTGCCGTCGGAGTCGCGGTAGGTGATCGTGCCCTCGATCGCGTCGCGCAGGTTGCGCTGCCCCTCGACCATGTTCCGCCACGTCGGCGAGTTGGCGTCCTCGAAGTCGGCCATGAACCCGTCGGCGCCCGAGTTCAGCGCGTTGATGACCATCTTGCGATCGGTGGGGCCGGTGATCTCGACCCAACGCTTGAGCATGTCGGTCGGGACCGGGTCAACCGTCCAGTCGCCCTCGCGGATCTCCCGCGTGTCGGGCAGGAAGTCGAGCAGCTCCCCCGTGCGCAGCCGCTGGCGCCGGCGCCCGCGCGCTTCGAGCAGCTCCTGCCGGCGGGAGCCGAAGCGGTGTTGGAGTTCGCCGACGAATTCGAGCGCGTCCGGGGTGAGGATCTCGTCAAAGCCCGCGTGCATGGGACCTTGGAGGTCGAGCCTGGCGCGCGAGGTCATCGGCTCATCCTCTCATCCGGCGGTGGTTGATGTTTTCCCGGCTGCCGGGGTGAGAACCCGGCGCCCTGCCTCTGACTCGGCCGCGCACAAGAGGCCGAGCAAGATGGCCACGGCGCCCGCCAGCACCCACGCCGCGAGCCCGCCGCTGACGGCGTAGAGCACGAGCAGCCCGCCCGCCAGCGCCAGCTTCTCGTGCTCGATCGAGCCCGTCATGCGCGCCGCGAAGCTCGCGTTTCCGAGCAGGTAGAGCGCGACGCCGCCGCACAGGGCCAGGCGCGCCGGATCGGGCAGCGGCGATGTCACCGTGTCGCGGGTCAGGACCTTCACCCCGACCGCGAACGTGATGATGCCGGCGACGATCACCAGGTGGAGGTAGCTGTAGGCGTCGGCGGCGGCCAGCACCGGGTCGTCGTGCGCCCGCAGGTGCTCCGCGGCTCGGTCGGCAAGTCCCTCGAAGTAGGTCCACCACATCGCGACCGTGATCAGCAGGCCGATGGCGACGGCCACGACCAGGTCGGCGTTCAACGGCCGCTCGGCGCTCGGACCCAGCGCGCCGACGCCGATGGCGACGATCGACTCGCCCAGGCAGATGATCACGAACAGGCTGTAGCGCTCGGCGAAGTGGGCGACGGCGACGTGCTGGAGCCCCCGCAACCGCTCCCGGGTCAGCCATGCCGGGCCCGCGTAGTCGATCGCCGCGGCGAGTACCCAGAGGACGATCCGGAGCGTCCCGTCGAAGAACGAGCCGGCGATCAGCAGCACCATGCCGATCGTGATCGTGATTACGAAGCCCACCATCGAGGACCACTCGGCGTTGCCGCGTTTCGACGCATCCACGTACACGCCGAGGTGCAGGAACCGAACGATCGCGTAGGTGACCGCGAACAGCGTCCCCTCCGGGCCGAACGCATGGGGGATCGACAGGCCGCTGATGAAGATCGAGATGCTCGCGGCGAGTAGACAGAACCGCAACACCGGGGAGCCGGCCGTCTGTGCGTTCGCCGCCCACACCCACGCCGACCAGGCCCACCACACGAGCGCCAGCACCAGCATCGAGCGGCCGAAGCCGGCCCAGGTGATATCGCGCCACAGGAGCGTGGTCACCTGGGTGATCGCGAACACGAACACCAGGTCCCACAGGAGCTCGACCGGTGCGGTCCGCCGCTCCTCGGCGATCTCGGGCACGCTGTCGCTCACCGGCCGAGTATCGCGGGCGGCTCGCGCGGGGCTGGGTTCGCATAGGGTTTAGGGCCGAATGCGGCTCGGCCTCGCCCTCGGCTATCTCATCCCCGGTGTGTCACCGGCCGATCAACTCGCGGTCGTACAGGAGGCCGAGCGCCTCGGGTACGACTCGGTGTGGGCGGCCGAGGCCTACGGATCGGACACGGCCACCGTGCTGGCCTGGCTCGCCGCCGGTACGAGCAAGATCAAGCTCGGTGCGGCGATCTTCCAGATGCCCGCCCGCAGCGCCGCGATGACCGCGATGACCGCGGCCACGATCGACCAGCTCTCGGGCGGGCGGATGCTCCTCGGGCTCGGCACGTCGGGGCCGCAGGTGGCGGAGGGCTGGCACGGGCAGCGCTTCGGTCACCAGCTGCAGCGCACCCGCGAATATGTGGCGGTGGTCCGGATGGCCCTGGCCCGTGAGCGCGTCGAGTACCACGGGGAGACGCTCGAGCTGCCGCTGCCGGACGGACCTGGCAAGCCGCTCAAGCTGATGATCTCGCCCGTGCAGGACCGAATCCCGATCTACCTCGCGGCGATCGGGCCCAAGAACACCGCGCTGACGGGCGAGATCGCCGATGGCTGGCTGCCGATCTTCTTCTCTCCCGAGCACGTCGGGGAGGTTCGCGCGCTGCTCGAAGAGGGCGCCCAGCGGTCCGGGCGGTCGCTGGAGGATTTCGACATCGCGCCGACCGTCAACACCTACATCTCCGACGACGCAGCGGGCGCTCGCGACCGAATCCGCCCGTTCCTGGCCCTGTACATCGGCGGGATGGGATCGCGCAAGCAGAACTTCTACAACCAGCTGGTCCAGCGCTACGGGTTCGAGGACGCGGCCCGTGAGGTCCAGGACCTGTACCTGGAGGGCAAGAAGGACGAGGCCGCCGCGGCGCTTCCCGACGAGCTGATCGACATGGTCTCGCTTTGCGGCCCCCGCGACGCCGTCCGCGACCGGCTGGCCGCCTTCCGCGACGCCGGCGTGGGCACGCTGACGATCAGCGCGATGGCGTGGACGACCGAGGAGCGGATCGAGCAGCTGCGCGCGGTGGCCGAGCTCGTGGCGTGAGCCGGTTCTTCCTGGGTGCGTTCGGCGAGCCCGGGCACGCCTTCCCGATGCTGGCGCTCGGCGCGCGTCTGGCCGCGCGCGGACACGAGGTGACGTTCGAGACCTGGTCGCGCTGGCGCGAGGATGTGGAGGCGGCGGGGATGCAGTTCGAGCCCGCGCCGGAGTATCCGCTGTTCTCGGGGTCGGGCGGAGCGTCAGAGATGTACGAGGCGGTGGTGCTCGCCACCGCAGAAACCCGGCATGCGGTCGCCGAGCTGCGCCCGCACGTTGTCGTCCACGACATCCTTACGTTGGCCCCGGCGCTGGCCGCGGAGCTCGAAGACGTCCCGGTGGCGACGCTGGTTCCGCATCTCTTTCCGGTGGGTGCGGAGGGCTTTCCGCCCTACGCCGTCGGGGCGCGACTGCCCCGCACGCCGCTCGGGCGTGGTCTGTGGCGCGGGTTGGAACGCTTCACGCAAGCCGGGCTGCGCCAGGGCCGCGCGGAGCTCAACGCAACTCGTGTCAAGGTCGGCCTACCTCCGGTAACGCGGTTACACGGCGGGCTGAGCGAGCGCCTGTGCCTGGTCGGCACGTTCCCACAGCTCGAGTATCCCCGTGCCTGGCCCGCTCATGTCAAGGTCGTCGGACCGATCATGTGGGAGCCGCCGTACGACTCGGTGAAGCCCCCGCCGGGCGAGGCCCCACTCGTGCTGGTGGCGCCGTCGACGGCCCAGGATCCCGAGCACCGGCTGTTGCGCGCCGCGCTCCGCGGCCTCGGCGACGAGCCGATCCGGGTGCTGGCCACCTGGAACCGCCGGCCCCTCGCCGATCCCGTCGAGGTGCCGGCAAATACACGGCTGGTCGAATGGCTCTCGTATGCGAAGACGATGCCTTCGTGCGCGGCCGTGATCTGCCACGCCGGGCACGGTACGATGGCGCGCGCCCTCGCCTGCGGCTGTCCCGTCGTCGCGGCGCCCCACTGTGGAGACATGGCCGAGAACGCCGCGCGGGTGGATTGGGCGGGCGTGGGCGTCAGGCTGCCGTGGCGTTTCGTGACGCCCGGGACGCTGCGACTGGCGGTGCGTCGCGCCCTTTCGAAGACCTCGCTCGGCGCTCGTGCGCGCGAGCTGGCGGGTTGGACCGCCACCCGCGATGGCGCCTTGCGAGCCGCGGAGCTGGTCGAGGAGCTCGCGCTTCAGTCGCGGGGCCGGGCGCGCACGAACTCGATCAGCTCGGGCGTCTCCCCCACCACGACGTCCATCGGCTCGCCCGAGCAGCTGCACAGCTCGACCACCGCGCGCTCGTCGCTCACCTCGAGCGGCCGCCAGACGGCGCCGTGAAGCTCCCAGTCCTTCAGTTCGGCGATGGTCAGCCCGGAGCGCATGTCAACCGTCCGCCGGGCCGCGATCGCGGCCGCCGGTGACGGCGCGCGAACCGGCCGGAAGCTCCGGGGGTGGGACTCGAACCCACAACATTTCGGTTAACAGCCGAACGCTCTGCCGATTGAGCTACCCCGGATTAGGGTGCAACGAGCTTCTATAAATCAGGCGATTGTGGTCGCTCGCCTCAACAATGTATCGGGAAGCGACCCACTGATTGATCGGCGCGTAGTGGTGGAAATGAAGGCCACTCTTAACGTCTGCCCAACACGAAGCTAGACCACCCCCATCATCGGCCAACCGGCCTCAATGATCGTGGCGCGCAGTTCACCCGGGCTTGACGCAATCCGGGGTCGCGGCCCTTAGCATCGGGTCAGTTGCCTGTTCGACGCCGACGTGAGTGCATGGGGCTGTGGCGTTGACCGGCCGGTCTGGGACTGGCCGGCTGCGTCGGTCTGGGCCGCTCCTCCGGGGACGGGGATGGCTCGCGGGCGCACTGATGCTGGCCGCGGGGTTGCTGCTCGCGGCCTGCGGCGGCGGTTCCTCGCACCACTCGACCACCACCTCGACGCCCGGCGCGACCCAGGGCTCCACGGCAAACCCGCTGACGACGACGACCTCCGCGCCAGCGCCGCCGGCCGTCGGCATTCACAAGATCCGCCACATCGTGATCATCATGCAGGAGAACCGCTCGTTCGATTCCTACTTCGGGACCTATCCCGGGGCGGACGGGATCCCAGGGTTGGCGGGGAACCCGGGGACGGTGCCGTGCCTTCCCGACCCCGCGAGCGGCAGCTGCGTCCAACCCTTCCACGATCGCCAAGACCGCAACCTCGGCGGACCGCACAGCTACGCCAACGCCGAGGCCGACATCGACGGGGGCAACATGGACGGGTTCGTGGCCCAGCAGGAGAAGGGGATGGCCGGCTGCGCCCAGACGTTCAACCCGGCTTGCGGAAGCGGTAGCGCCTCGGCTGACGTGATGGGCTATCACGACGGCGCGGACATCCCCAACTACTGGGCCTATGCGCGCGACTTCGTGCTCCAGGACCACATGTTCGAGTCCGACCTCTCGTGGAGCCTCCCCGCGCACCTGTACATGGTGTCGGAGTGGTCGGCCTACTGCAGCAAGCAAGGCGACCCGACGAGCTGCCGCAACGCGGTCCAAAGCCCCCAGAATCCACCCGACTTCGCGCGGCGGCTCGGCCGGAAAGACCCGTCCGATCCCAACTACGCGTGGACCGATCTGACCTACCTGATGCACCGCTACGGCGTCAGCTGGGCCTATTACGTGTTCAAGGGGACCGAACCCGACTGCGACGACGACGCGGCCATGTCGTGCGCTCCGGTCGGCCAGAGCGCCCAGACCCCCGGCATCTGGAACCCGCTGCCGTACTTCACCGACGTCCAGCAGGACGATCAGCTCGCCAACATCCAATCGCTGTCTGACTTCTTCTCCGCGGCGAAGGCGGGATCCCTACCGGCGGTCTCGTGGATCGTCCCCAACGGGACGGTGTCGGAGCACCCGCCCGGGCTGATCACCGCGGGCCAGACCTACGTGACGGGGTTGATCAACACGATCATGGAGAGCCCCGACTGGGACAGCACCGCGATCTTCCTGGCCTGGGACGACTGGGGTGGCTTCTACGACCACGTCGCGCCACCGCACGTGGACGAGAACGGGTACGGCCTGCGCGTCCCCGGGCTGGTCATCAGCCCGTACGCGCGGCGCGGCTTCATCGACCATCAGACGCTCAGCTTCGACGCGTACGTGAAGTTCATCGAGGACGACTTCATGGACGGACAGCGGCTCGATCCCCTCACCGACGGCCGTCCCGACCCGCGCCCTGACGTGCGCGAGGACGAGCCCGAGCTGGGGGATCTGACCGCCGACTTCGACTTCAACCAGGCGCCGCTCGCGCCCCTGATCCTGCCGGTGCGACCGCAGACCGACCTGATCCAGCCCGTGGCACCCGCCCTGCGCGGCCGCGCCGCCACCGTGTCCGGCCTGACGCCGGCGGAGCTTCGCGCCGCGGCCGCGTACCTGGGCATCCGGCCCGCGCGGCTGCGCGCCGAGCTGCGCGCCGGGAGGAGCACGCGCCAGATCGCCCGCGAGAACGGCACGACCGTGGCGGCGGTGCGCGCGGCAGTGGCGGCCGCCGTCGGGCGCTAGCGGCTTACACCGCCCGCTCCATCCTGGTGGTTACGTCGTGGCGCGCTGCCCGGACCACTTCGCGCTCGTGCGCCAGCTCGGACACGCTCCCATCGCCCTCGGCGGTAGCCCGCCGAATGGCCCGATCGAGCCGCGCCTCGTCGAGCACGAGCAAGGCGTGCTGGAGCTGATCCTGGCTGACTGATCCGGCCCGCCCGGCGCGCGCCACCAGATCGGCCACCGTGCGCGCGAGCGGCTCGTCGTCCACCGGCAGGTCGGAGAGCGGTGCGTGCGTGCGCCCCGCGATGTGGCGAGCGGCCCGGCGCATCAGTTCGCTGGTGATCAGCTGCTCGTGGTCGATCTCGAACAGGGTGCGGGCGCCGGCGTCGGGCAGCGCGAGGCACAGCGCCAGGAACGTGCGCTCGGCCCGGGCGGCCTGGTCGATGGGCGGGCCCGCGGCAGACCGTTGACCGGCATCCTGGGCGCTCGCCGATCCTTGGCCACCGGCGGCTCCGTTGCGCTGGCCGGCGCCCTTGATCAGCGAGGCCAGGCGCGCCTCGCTCAGTTCGAGCCGGCCCGCCACCCGGCGCAGCAGCTCGTCGCCGAACGCCCCGGGAGGGAGATCCTTGAGCGCCGGTTGCAGCTCCCTGAATGCGGCGTCACGCCCCTCGGCGCTGCTCGTGTCGTTGCGCTCGAGGATCCGCTCGACGTGGAACTTGACGAACGGCACCGAGCCGGCAACGCGTTCGCGGAGCGCGTCCGCACCGTCGCGTTCGATCAGGTCTGCCGGGTCAGTGCCCTCAGGCAGCGGCACCACTCGCAGCTGCACCTTGCGTCCGTCGGTGAGCTGAGCCGCCCGGAGCATCGCGTCCTGGCCGGCGCGGTCAGCGTCGAGGCACAGCTCCAGCACGTTGGCGTACTTCTGAAGCTCGGCGATCTGCTCCTCGGTCAGCGACGTGCCCATGATGCCGACGGCGTTGTCGAGGCCGGCCTGGTGGAGCGCGAGCACGTCGGTGTAGCCCTCGACCAGGATCATCCGTCCCGCGCGTGCGGCGGCGGCCCGCGCCCGGTCGATCCCGAACAGCACCCGGCGCTTCTGGTAGACGGTGCCCTCCGCCGTGTTCAAATACTTGGGTTGCTGGTTCTCGCGCATGGCCCGCGCGCCGAACCCGAGCACGTTCCCGCGCGCGTCCGCCGAGGGGAACATGATCCGCTCGCGGAAGCGATCGTAGATGCGCCCCGGGTTCGTCTTCGAGCGCTGGGCGAGCCCGGTGGTAAGCAGTTCCTCCTCGGAGAATCCGGCCCGCCGCGAGGCGGTCAGCATCCGGTCCCACGCGCTCGGCGCGTACCCGACTCCAAACGCCCGCAGCGTGTCCTCGCTGAGGCCTCGACCTAGCAGGTACTCGCGCGCCGGCCCCGCCTCGCGCGCCTCCCACAGGTAGCGAGCGTAGAACCCCGCGGCGCGGCCGAGCAGGGACTGCAGCCGCTCGCGCCGCTGGCGGCGCTGCGCGGCTTCTGGGTCCTCCGCCTCGGTCTGCAGCTCGACTCCGAAGCGGTCGGCCAGGGACTCGAGGGCGCCGGTGAAGTCGAGCCCCTCGGTCTCCATCACGAACCTGAACACGTCGCCCGAGGCCTGGCAGCCAAAGCAGTGGTAGACCTTCTCGACCGGGTTGACGCCGAACGAGGGAGTGCGCTCGTCGTGGAACGGGCAGCGCCCGACGTACTCGGTGGGGCCGGCGCGCCGCAGCTCGGTGTGCTGGGAGACCAGCGCGAGCATGTCGACCGAGTCGCGTACGCGGTCGCGCGAGTCGGCCGTGTAGCGCGTCACGGCGCGAACGCCACTGGCACGCTCAGAGCCTCGAACGTGCGGATGCAGAAACGGTCGGTCATGCCGGCGAGGTAGTCGGTGACCCGGCGCGAAACCTCACCCGGCGGGATCGAGTCGGGGATGTCCTCGGGATGGGCGCAGTAGTGGTCGAACAGCGAGGAGATCACCACCCTGATCTTGGCGTGCTCCCGGGTCGCCTCGGCGCCCAGGTAGACCCGCTCGAACATGAACGCGCGCAGCTCGCCCATCGCCGCCCCGACCGTCTCCCCCTGGACGATGTCGCCGGCCGGCGCGGAATGCTCGACCAGGTCGTGCACGAGCGTGTCGATCCGCCGGGAGCCGGTGTCACCGAGGATCGCGATCGGTCGTTGCGGAAGGTCGTGCGGTATGAGCAGGCCGGCGCGAACGGCGTCGTCGATGTCGTGGTTGATGTAGGCCACGCGGTCCATCAGGCGGACGATCTTGCCTTCGAGTGTGCCCGGCTCCCGCGCCCGGCCGGAGTGGGTCACGATGCCGTCGCGCACCGGGTCGGTCAGGTTCAGGCCGAGGCCGTCGCGCTCGAGTGAGTCGACGACCCGCAGCGAATGCTCGTGATGCATGAACGTCAGGCCGAACCGCTCGGACAGGCAGCGGTCCAGCGCGTCCTCGCCCACGTGCCCGAAGGGCGGGTGGCCGAGGTCGTGGCCGAGCCCGATCGCCTCCGTCAGGTCCTCGTTCAGGCTAAGCGCACGCGCCACCGTTCGCGAGATCTGCGTGACCTCGAGCGTGTGGGTCAGCCGTGTGCGGTAGTGGTCCCCGGCGGGTGCGACGAACACCTGCGTCTTGTCCTTCAGCCGCCGGAACGCCTTGCAGTGCACGATCCGGTCGCGATCGCGCTGGAACGGGGTGCGCAGCCCGCAGTCGGGCTCCTCGTGCTGGCGCCGGGCGGGATAGGACCGCGTCGCGGCCGGCGAGAGCTCGCGTTCCTCCCGCTCCCGGATCCGGTCGGCAAAGCCGGCGGCGACGGGGCCGGCGGGGTGGTCTTGATTGGAGGTGAGGACCTGACCGCTCATCTCGTTCGATTCTGACACCGGTCCGCGAGGATCGAGCACAGTTGTGACGAAGGCGTCGCAAGCGCCGCGGGATTTGTCCCGAGCAGCTTGACTCAGCGGCGGCCCACGAGCGGTCGCAGCCGCACGTGGGCGTGGTGCTCGGCGGTCTCGGTGATCGCGCGCTCCGCCTGGGCGAGGGCCAGCTCGGATGCCTCGGGGGCCCGAGCGAGCGGCCGGCCGAGCGCGCCGACCAGGAAGGTGTGGGATTCCTGGCCGAGTGGGAAGGCGGCCGCCTCGCACGAGCTGCACACGACTCCGCCGGCAGCGGCGGAGAAGCTGCGCAGGTGCTCGGACTCGCCGCATCCGGCGCACGATCCGAGCTGGGGGACGATCCCGGCCGCCAGCAGCAGCTTGAGGCGGAAGGCGAGGCCGGTGGCGGGCCGCGCATGGGCGACGTCGAGGTCGAGCAGCGCCAGCTCGTTGGCCAGCAGGCGGAAGACCTCGGGGTGCGGGTCCGGGGTCTCGAACAGCCGCGCCACCGCGTCGCAGGCGCGGGCCGCGGCGTCGATTGTCGCGGCGTGCTCGCGCAGGCCGGCGTGGGCGGTGACCGTGTCCACGCCGGTGACCGTATGCAGCTCGCCGCGACCCTCGTGCAGGATCACGTTGATGTGAAAGAACGGTTCGAGCCGGGCGCCGAACCGGCTCCGGGCTCGGCGCACCCCCTTGGCGATGGCCGACAGCCGGCCGTAACCGGTCGTGTACAGATGCAGGATGCGGTCGGCCTCCCCGTAGCGGATCGAGCGCAGCACGATCGCCTCGGCCCTCAGCGAGCTGGGCATCCGTTACTCGCTATATTTTGTGAAGCTATGCGGCCCGTCACCCTCTACACCACCGAGGCCTGTCCGTTCTGCACGAGCGCGAAGGCCCTTCTGGCCAAGCGCGGCATCGCCTATGAGGAGATCAATTTGGCACGGGACCCGGACAGTCGGACGCAGCTGCAGGAGCGAACCGGGATGTTCACGTTCCCCCAGATCATCATCGGCGATGAGCCGATCGGGGGTTTCACCGAGCTGCTGGCTGCGGATAAGACCGGGCGGTTGAAGGAGCTGCTGGCCGCTTAGCCGCGGGCGTGCATAACCCGTCACTCCGCGCCGTCCGCGGGAACCGTGACGTGTTATTCATCTCCCAGCTGCATAAGTCGTCACGCTCAGCGACGATCGCCTCGCGTGACGTGTTATGCACGCGATAGCGCGATGCGGCGGGGAGGACGCGGCCGGCGCTGGCAGCGCTCGCAGACGTAGGTACCTCGGCCGCCGACTACGAGCTTGCGGATCATGTCGCCGCACCGCGGGCAGGGCTCCCCTTCCCGGCGGTGGACGAGGAACAGGTCCTGGAATGAGCCACGGGCACCGTCGACGTGGCGGAAGTCGTCGATCGAGGCGCCCTTGGCCTCGATGCCGGCGCTGAGCGCCTCCTCGATTCCCACCCGGACCCGCTCCCAATCCGCCTTGGTCAGCCGGCCGGCAGGCCGGAGCGGATGGATCCCGGCGCGGAACAGCGCCTCGTCCGCGTAGATGTTCCCCACCCCGGCGATCTGGCGCTGATCCAGGACGAATGCCTTGACCGGCGCGGTGCGACCCCGGGCCAGGGTGCGGAGATGCTCGGCGGTAAACCCGGGGGTGAGCGGCTCGATCCCGAGCCGGGCGCGCAAATACTCGTCCCGGGCGCTCGCGCCGTGGACCAGGTGACCCGTGCCGAACCGGCGCGGGTCGATGTACACGACGCGATGGCCGTCATCGAGCTCGAGCAGCACCCGGGTGTGCGGCGGCGCGACGGGCGGGTCATACAGCAGCGTCCCGGTCATGCGCAGGTGCTGGAGCAGGTAGCGATCTTCCGACAGCGCCCACACCAGGTACTTGCCCGCGCGCCCCAGGCGCTCGACCACCGCGCCGCGAAGCTGCGCCTCGACCGCCCGCGGCGGGTCGGGCCGGGTCCAGCGGGGATCGAGGATCCGAGCGGCCACGATCGTCCGGCCCACGACTTGCGGGGCCAGCTGGCGGCGGATGGTCTCTACTTCGGGAAGTTCGGGCACACGAGGCTCGCCGGCTCAGTCCTCGCCGTCCCAATAGTCGAGCCGCTCGAGCCGTGCGACGAGGCCGAGCCCGCGGATCGCGATCTTGTTCGAGCGCGGGTAGAAGCAGATGTCGGCCGGGTCGCGCATGCCGTAGGCCAGGTAGGTGAGCCCGCCCGTGCCGGCCCGGAACACGTGCGCGACGCCCGTGCCAGCCGGGCGGGCGATCACGTGCCCCGGCCGCACCGCGGTCTCCTCCTCGCCGAGCACGACGACACCGTCGCCGCCGAGGATCACGAAGATCTCCTCCTCGACCGAGTGGCAGTGCTGGGCCGTCGAGTGCTTGTCCGGCGCCACCTCGACGTGCTGGAGGCCGGTGCCGATCGACCCGGCGGCCCGGCCGAGGTCGCGCCGCGTGCGGACCACCCGCGGTCGCTCGACCGTGACCGCCTCGACGTCCTCTACGTTCGCGATCGTGGCTGGCCGTGGCGCATCGGCACTCGGGACGGGGTCGGGCAGCGGCGGCGGGCCGAGGTCGGACTCGCGAAGAAACTGGATCGGAACACCGTCAACGAGGTACTCCAGCGACTCGACCGCGCGGTTTCCGAGGAGTGATAGACCCAGCCTCGGGAAGCCCACGCTCTCGTCCTCGTGGCGCTGGCCGAAGGCGAGCACGTCGAGCGGCTCGAGCGCATGGACCGTGTGCGCGCCGCCGCTGGCCAGGTACACGATGCAGTCGCCGGTCCGGATCGGGGCGACCTCGCCGGCCTGCCACGACAGGCCGCGGCCTTCCAGCACGAAGAAGATCTCCTCGTCCAGCCCGTGCTCGTGCGCCGGCGTCGACCAGCCACCCGCGGGCACCTGGATGCGGCGAACGCCGACCTTCTCGCATCCGGCGGCTTCCCCGACCATCGTCCAGCGGCCCTGCAGATGTCCGATGCCGCGCTCGCGTGCGGGCGCCTCGTCGTAATGAGCAATCCCCATCCCGGGGACTGTACGACGGGCGACGGACCTACGACGGCTGCGTCATCTGAGCCCGCGGGTGGGCCTCGAAGTAGACGTCGCGCAGCCGTTCGGTCGAGAGGTGGGTGTAGATCTGGGTCGTGCCGATGTCGGCGTGTCCGAGCATCTCCTGGAGTGAGCGCAGGTCGCAGCCGCCCGAGAGCAAGTGGGTCGCGAACGTGTGGCGCAGGGTGTGCGGGCTCATCCGATGCTCGAGTCCCGCGCTCCGTGCATGGCGGCCGACGATCTTGTACAGCCCCTGACGGGAGAGTCCGCCGCCGCGCAGGTTCACGAACACGCGGCGCTCCGGCCGGATGCCCACGAGCGCGGGGCGACCGCGTTCGAGGTAGGCACCGAGCGCCTCGATCGCCTTGCTGCCGATCGGCACGATCCGCTCCTTGGAGCCCTTTCCTCGGGCGCGCAGGATCCCGTCCTGGAGGTCGAGCTCGGACAGTTCGAGCCCGATCGCCTCGGACGCACGCAGCCCACACGCGTACATCGTCTCGAGCAGCGCGCGATCCCGCAGCGCCGCCGGACTGGTTCCCCGGGGCTGCTCGAGCAGACGCGCGACCTCGTCGCGGCTCAGCACCTTGGGCAGGCGTGCGCGCGAGCGGGGAGCACGCAGCTCGGACGCGGGGTCACGGTCGAGGATCTGCTCGCGACGCAGGTGCCGGTAGAAGGAGCGCAGGCAAGCGATCTTGCGCTGAAGCGTCGACGGCGCCGCGGCCCGCCGCCCTTCGGGACCGCCGGTGGCGAGCTCTGAGATGAACGCCGTCAGGTCGCTCGTCTGCACCTCGAGCGGATCAAGGTTACGCCGCCTGAGGAACTCGCCGAACTGCTGCAGATCCGAGCGGTAGGCCTCCAGCGTGTTGCGCGACAGGCCGCGCTCGAGCTCGAGGAAGCCGAGAAAGTCGAAGGTCAGATCCGCGGTCCGCCTGGCGTCGTCGACGGTGTGGGCGGTGGCCATGACCCGGGTATTCGAGGCCCGGGATGCCCCTCCTGCCGCGGGTGAAATTCGAAAGTCGGCGGCGCCTGGCGGCGGCGCCTCAGCGACGCTCGTACACGTAGGTCTCGGTCGCGTAGGCGAGGCGGAGCGGTTTCGGAGCCTGCTCGGCCAACTCCCGGACCCGACCGATCACCTCGTCGCGTTCGCGCTCGGGCAACGCGGCGATATAGCTGATCGACGCGACGCGGTCAACGACCCCGTCGACGTCGACCAAATGCTCGTAGGGCACCTCGAGCTGCCCGGCGCTCGTGAACAGCCGGCTGGCCTCGAGCGGCTCGCGCCACTCGCCGCGAAGATGGCTCGGAGTCTCGTGGTGATAAGGCTCGGTGATCGCGTTGATCCCTCGGTGAAGCGGATCCTCGAGCCGCCGGCGGTTCCAGATCAATCCGAACCGGCCCGCCGGAAGGAGCACGCGATGAAACTCGACCAGCGTCGTCGGGACGTCGAACCAGTGGAAGGCCTGCGCGACGGTGATCGCGTCGACCGAACCGTCGTCCACCGGCAGCGCCTCGGCCGTCCCCTCCAGGGACCGCGCCTCGGGAACGACCTGCTCGAGCACGCCGCGCATGGCCGGCACCGGCTCGACCGCCAGCACCGTGGCGCCGGTCGTGACGAGCTCGCGGGTCAGCTTGCCGGTGCCGGCGCCGACGTCGAGCACGGTTCGCCCGGGTCGCAGGTCCAGCTGCGCGAACAGCCAGTCGAGCGCCTCGCGCGGGTAGCTCGGACGTCCCCGCTCGTACGCATCGGCTCCCCGCTGAAAGCCACGGCTGGCCGACTCGTGGATCGCCACTCGGCTAGGCGATCCCGAACGCGAGTTGCCGCTGCGTGGCCAGCCACAGCAGCGCGATCAGCGACTTGGAGTCCTGGCACTGCTCGATCGCCTCATCGAGCGCTGACAGCGGCCAGGGCACGACCTCGATCCGCTCGTCCTCGTCAGGGTCGTGGCCGGGGTCGTCCGACAGGCCGGTGGCCAGATACAGCCAGACGCGCTCGTCGCTGAACCCGGGACTGGTGAAGAAGGCGAACAGCTCGTCCCACTGCTCGGCGTGCTTGGCGATCTCCTCGGCGAGCTCACGCTTGGCCGTCTCGAGCGGCGGCTCGCCGGGGACGTCGAGCTTGCCGGCGGGGACCTCGAGCGAGGCGGGGTCCCCGATCACCTCGCGCGGCTGGCGCGTGAGCCACACGTACTCGTCGTCGAGCGCGAGGATGCCGACCGCGCCGGGATGCCACACCTTGTCGCGGGTGACCTCGGCCCCGTCGTCGAACCGGAAGCGCTCGACACCGGCGCGGATGATCTTGCCCTCCCAGCCGACCTCGGAGGCGACGGGCTCGAAGTCGTCGCTCACGTGGCGCCTCCGGCGAGCGCCAGGCCCGACTCGTCGACCAGCGCGATTGCGAGCTCGAGCAGACCCTCGAGGGCGTCGGTGCTGATCCGCTCGGTCGGCTCGTGATTGTGCTCGGTTCCGTCCGCGAGGTTGGCGCACGCGAACCCGGCGGCGCGGAACGCGTTGGCATCCGACGCCCCCCCGGTGAGGATGTGGCTCGGCTCGTAGCCGCAGGCGCGCAGCGCCTCCTCGGCGACGGCCACCTCGGTGGCGCGCGGGCGGATCCGATAGCCCTCGAGCATCCGCTCGACCGTGACGTCGATGTCGCACTCGGCCGCGTCGGCCGCGTCCTGGAGGTGGTCGATCATCTCGGTCGCGAGCGCCTCGGCGCGGTCGCGGTCGACGCTTCGCACCTCGGCCTCGACCCGGCAGCGCTCGGGGACGACGTTGATCGCCGTGCCCCCCGCGATCGTGCCGACGTTGGCGGTCGTCTCGGGTTCCAGGCGGCCCAGTCTCATCGCGGCAATCGCGTGCGCGGCGGCGGCAATCGCGCTGCGGCCGGCTTCGGGCCGGACGCCGGCGTGCGCGGCGCGGCCATGGAACTCGGCCACGATCCGGTGAAGCGTCGGGGCGGCGATCACGATTTCGCCGATCGGCGTCGCGTGATCGAACACGTACCCGAAGCCGCTACGCAGGCGGCTGACGTCGAATGCCCGCGCGCCGAGCAGCGATATCTCCTCGCAGACGGTGAAGAGCAGCTCGAGCCCGACCTGCGGGGGCTCGGCCGCCGCGTTGAGTCGCCGCGCGAGCTCGATCATCACCGCCACCGCGGTCTTGTTGTCGGCACCGAGGATCCCCTCCCCAGCGTTGGTCCAGCCGCCGTCGACGAGCACCGGATCGACCGGCGCGGTCAGCGGGACGGTGTCCATGTGCGCACACAGGAGAATGGACCTGGACCCCGCCCCCCCGGAGCCGGGGATGCGGGCCAGCAGGTTTCCCGCGCTCGAGCCGACGCTCGGACCGACGTCGTCCTCCTCGACATCGAGTCCCATGCCCTCGAGCTCCCCGGTGATCCAGTCCGCGCACGCGCGCTCACGGCCGGACGGGCTCTCGATCCGGCACAGGGAGGCGAACGTCTCGTTCAGGCGCTCGCGTTCCGCCTCGGTCGCGCGCCTCACAGAGTCCCCCGCTCCCGCCCGGCGGCCCGGCCGACCGTCACCTGGCGGCGCCGGCGGGGGCGGCCTGACCGCGGTCCGCGGCGGCTTCCGCCGCGGCATCAGAGTGCTCTAGCGCGGCACCCACGAACTCGCGGAACAGCGGCGCCGGGCGCTCGGGACGCGACTTGAACTCCGGGTGGTACTGCGAGGCCACGAAGAACGGATGCTGGTCCGCGGGCAACTCGATCCCCTCGACCAGCCGCTCGTCCGGGCTGGTCCCGGAGCAGATCAAGCCGGCCGCCTCCAGGCGCCGGCGCAGGTGGTTGTTGACCTCATAGCGGTGGCGGTGGCGCTCGTACACGACCGCCTCGCCGTACAGCTCGCGGATGCGGGTCGAGGCGTGCAGCTTCACCGGGTCGGCGCCCAGCCGCATCGTGCCGCCCATGTCGGCGATCTCCTTCTGCTCGGGCAGCAGGTCGATCACCGGGAACGGCGTCTCCATGTCAAATTCGGTGGAGTTGGCTCCCTCCATCCCGGCCACGTGGCGGGCGAACTCGGCCACGGCCAGCTGCATCCCCAGGCAGATGCCCAGGTACGGGATCTTCTTCTCGCGGGCGATCTGGGCGGCACGGATCTTGCCCTCGATGCCGCGGCCTCCGAACCCGCCGGGGATCAGGATCCCGCTCACCTTCTCAAGGCTCGCCGCGACGGCCGGGTCCGCGACTTCCTCGGAGTCGACCCAGTCGATCTCGACCTTGCAGTCGTGGTGCGTGCCGGCGTGGCGGAGGGCCTCGACCACCGACAGGTACGCGTCCTCTAGCCGGACGTACTTGCCGACGAGCGCGATCCGGACCTTGCGGTCGGCGGCTTCCTTGGCGCGGCGCGTAATCGCCTCCCAGCCGCTCAGGTCCGGCGGCGGAGCCTGCACCCCGAAGTGCTCGGACAGGATGAAGTCGTCGACGCCCTCGGCGCGGAACCCCAGCGGCACCTGATAGATGTCGTCTACGTCGTAGGCGGACACGACGGCCTCCACCGGCAGGCTGGCGAAGAGCGCGATCTTGCGGCGGATGTCGGCGCCGAGCCTCGACTCCGAGCGGCAGATCACCATATCGGGGGCGATACCGATGCGCCGTAGCTCGTTGACCGAGTGCTGCGTCGGCTTGGTCTTGAGCTCGCCCGCGTGGGTGATGTACGGGACCAGCGTGAGGTGGATGAACATGCAGCGCCGGCGTCCCACGTCGACGGGGAACTGGCGGATCGCCTCGAGGAACGGCAACGACTCGATGTCGCCCACCGTCCCGCCGATCTCGGTGATCACGAAGTCGACGTCGGTCGCCTCGGCCATCAGCCTGATCCGCTGCTTGATCTCGTCGGTGATGTGCGGGACGACCTGGACCGTCGCGCCCAGGTAGTCGCCGCGGCGCTCGCGCCGGATCACGGTGTTGTAGATCCCGCCGGCGGTCACATTCGAGGCGCGGCTGGTGTTCGCGTCGGTGAACCGCTCGTAGTGCCCGAGGTCCAGATCGGTCTCGGCGCCGTCCTCGGTCACGAACACCTCGCCGTGCTGGTAGGGCGACATCGTGCCCGGGTCGACGTTGATGTACGGATCGAACTTCTGGAGCTGGACGTCCAGTCCCCGGGCAACCAGCAGGCGACCGATCGAGGCGGCGGAGATTCCCTTGCCGAGCGAGGAGACAACCCCGCCCGTAATAAAGATGAACCTGGTGTCGCCCGAAGCCATTAGGTCGCTATCCGAGTGTAGTCACGTTCCGACCGTTTGAAGGTAGCGACCGCTCCGGACGCTCCCGCGCGGGCCGGACGAGAAAACCGCCACATACGTCGGTTTCTCGATCAACCTCTCACCAGGCGCCGGCGTGAACACGTTCAGGCGGCGCGCAAGAGCTCTCGCGCGTGGCGCGTCGCGGCCCGGTCGCCTTCGTCCGCGCCGAGCATCCGGACCAGCTCGCCGACCACCCGATCCCCGTCCAACGTGGTCACCGTGGTCCGCGCCGGGACCGTGCCCGTGTCCTTGGCGATCGTGAAGTGGCGCGTGGCCAGCGCGGCGACCTGGGGTAGGTGGGTGATGCACAGGATCTGCCGGCCGGCCGCCAGCGCTCGCAGGTGCTCGCCGACCGCACGGGCGGTGTGCCCGCCGATGCCGGCGTCGATCTCGTCGAACACCAGGAGCGGCCCGCCGGCCGTGGCGCCACCGTCCGACCCGGAGCCCCGCCCACCGCCAGGCCGGAGGGGGGCGGGTGGGTGGGTATCCATTTCAGGCACGCTGAGGATGGCCAGCATCACCCGCGAGAGCTCTCCGCCCGAGGCGATCTCCCGCAGCGGCCCGGCCGGCAGCCCCGGGTTGGCCGCGATCAGCAGCTCAACCACATCCGCCCCGCGCGGCCCGCATCCCTCTTCCCGGTCCGTCACCGCGACCTCGAACGACGCGTCCGCCATGGCGACCTCGGCGAGCCGCTCGCGGACGGCCGAGGCCAGCCCGGGCGCCGCCTTGCGCCGGCGCTTGGACAGCTCGGCCGCCAGGCCGTCGAGCTCGGCTCGGGCGGCGGACAGCTCCTCCTCGACCTCGCCCATCGCGATCTCGGCCCGCTCGAGCTCGTCGCGCCGCGCCCGGCAGCGGTCGGCATGGGCGAGGACCTCGGCGATCGCTCCGCCGTGCTTGCGCTCGAGTCGGGCGAACTGGCCGAGGCGTTCCTCGACCTCCTCGAGGCGGCCGGGCGAACCCTCCAGCCCGAGCGCGTAGGAGCGCAGCCCGGCGCCCACGTCCTGGGCCTCGTAGGCAAGCCCGTCAAGCCGCTCGGACAGCTCGGCCAACCGCGGGTCGATGCCGGCGGCGTGCTGCACCTGCGCCGCGGCCTGCGCCAGCAGCTCGGCGGCGCCCTCGCCCCCCTCCCCCGACACCGCCTCGGCGGCCCCGGTGGCGGCGCTCTGGAGCGTCTCGACGTGGCGCAGCCGGTCGCGCTCCCCGGCCAGCTCGTCCGCCTCGGCCTGGCTCGGCCCCACGCGTTCGATCTCCTCGAGCTCGTAGGCCAGCAGGTCGAGCTCGCGTTCCCGGCCGGCGGCGAGCTCCTGCAACTCACCCATCCGCCCCTCCAGGCGCCGGACGCGCTCGTACGCCTCCCCCACCCGGACCCGCAGTTCCGCCTGATTCGGGCCGCAGTGGGCGTCCAGCACCTCGAGCTGGACGGCCGAGAGCATCAGCCTCCGGTGCTCGTGCTGCCCGTAGAAGGCGACAAGCGCGCCGCCCAGCTCGCGCAGGTCCCCCACCGTGGCCGAGCGGCCACACACGTAAGCACGGGTCCGTCCGTCGGGCCACACCCGCCGCGCTAGCACGATGTCCTCGGCGTCGGTCGGCAAGATGTCGAGTTGGTGGTGGGGGGAGGGCGGGTGGGAATCCCACTCGGGCGGGATCGAGAAGACGCCTTCGACGTACGCTTCGGCCGCACCGCCCCGCACGACGCCGCTACCCGCGCGGCCGCCGAGCAAAAGATCGAGCGCCTGCGCGAGCAGCGTCTTGCCGGCGCCCGTCTCCCCCGTGACCACGTTCAGGCCCGGCGCCAGGCGCAGCTCGGCCCGATCGATCAGCAACAGATTCTCGACGCGCAACTCTTGCAGCATCCGCCCGGTGTACCAGGCGGACCCGACAGATCTGGCACCCCAGGAGGTACGGTAAGCGTCGAACCCCGAGAGAGGAGAGCGATGGCCACTACCGCGTCCCAGCCCGAGCGCAGCCACCTCACCACCGGCCCAACCGACGTGGACGTCTCGGGGCTGAAGCGGGCCCTGAGCGCAGCTGTCTCCGGCGAGGTCCGCTTCGACGCCGGCACGCGGGCGATGTACGCCAACGATTTCTCGATCTACCGCGCGGTCCCGATCGGCGTCGTGATCCCGCGCGGACCGGAGGATGTGATCGCCGGCGTCGCGGTCTGCCGCAAATTCCAAGCGCCGGTGCTTCCCCGTGGAACCGGGACGGCCCCGAGCGGCCAGACCACCAACGTCGCGGTGGTGTTCGACTACTCCAAGTACTACAACCAGATCCTCGAGCTCGACCACGTCAACCAGCGGGCGCGCGTGCAGCCCGGCGTGATCTGCGATCAGCTCCGCGACGCCGCCGAGGAGCACAACCTGACCTACGGCCCGGACCCGGCCACCCACGAGTACTGCACGTTCGGCGGGATGCTCGGCAACAACTCGTGCGGCACCCACTCGCTGATGGCCGGCAAGACGTCGGACAACGTGATCGAGCTCGACGTCGTCCTCTACGACGGGACACGGATGACCGTCGGCGCGACCAGCGACGAGGAGCTCGCGCGGATCATCGCGGCCGGCGGGCGTAAGGGCGAGATCTACGCAGCATTGAAAGACCTCCGCGACCAGGTGGCCGACCGGGTCAGGGCCGAGTTCCCGGACATCCCGCGCCGGGTCTCGGGCTACAACCTCGACCAGCTCCTCCCCGAGAACGGCTTCCACGTGGCCCGCGCGCTGGTCGGCTCCGAGGGCACGTGCGCGAACGTGCTGGAGGCGACGGTCCGTCTCGTCCCGAGCCCCCAGCACCGCCGGACGCTGCTGCTCGGCTACCCCGACGTGTTCCAGGCCGCCGACCACGTGCCGGTGATCCTTCAGCGATCCAAGCCGATCGGCCTCGAGGGGTTCGACGATCAGTTGATCAAGAACATGATCGCCAAGAGCCGGCTGGGCCGCGAGCGCGCGCTGCTCCCCGACGGGCGGGCGTGGCTCTACGTCGAGTTCGGCCAGGACGACCCCGACTCCGCCATGGCCGAGGCGCGCCAAGCGCTCGAGGACCTCGCGGACGGGCCCCAGATCGACGCCCGCGTGATCGTTGACAAGCTCGACCAGGTCAGCGTCTGGAAGGTGCGCGAGAGCGCGGTCGGGGACAGCCGGGCGCCCGGCTATATGGACGCCGAGGGCAACTGGGAGGACGCGGCCGTCCACCCGGACAAGCTCGGCGCCTACCTGCGCGACTTCCAGCAGATCCTCGACGACCACGGCTACCGCTGCGTCTACTACGGGCACTTCGGACAGGGCTGTGTACACACGCGGATGGACTTCGACCTCAAGACCGCGCAAGGGGTCAAGACGTTCCGCTCGTTCATGGAGAAGTGCGCCGACCTGGTCGTCGCCTACGGCGGCTCGCTCGCCGGCGAGTACGGCGAGGGCCACGGCCGCGCCGAGCTGCTCCCGAAGATGTTCGGCCCCGAGCTGATGGCCGCGTTCAACGACTTCAAGCGGATCTGGGATCCGGACTGGAAGATGAATCCAAACCGGCTGATCGGCGACGTCAAGCTCGACGAGGGCCTGCGCCTCGGCCCCGATTACCGCCCGCCCCGGCTCACCACCCACTTCGCGTTCCCGGACGACGGCGGATCGTTTGCAACCGCGATCGAGCGCTGCTTCGGGATGGCCAAGTGCCGCAATCTCGGGAGTATCACGATGTGCCCGAGCTTCCACGTCACGCGCGAGGAGCGCCACTCGACCCGCGGGCGCTCCCGGCTGCTGTTCGAGATGCTCAAGGGCGACCCGATCACCGAGGGCTGGCGCGACGACGCCGTCAAGGAGTCGCTCGATCTATGCCTCTCGTGCAAGGGCTGCACCAGCGAGTGCCCGGTGCAGGTCGACATCCCCACCTACAAGGCCGAGTTCCTCGCCCACTACTACGCGCGGCGCCGGCGCCCGCTGCACCACTACGCGCTGGGCCTGCTGCCCTGGTGGGGCCCGGTGGCGGCGCGCATGCCCCAGCTGGCCAACTTGCTCAGCCAGTCGGCCATCGTCGCGGGTCCGGCCAAGCGACGGCTCGGGATCGCCGAGCAGCGCGACCTGCCGCGGTTTGCCAATCAGACCTTCCGTGCCTGGCACAAGCGTCACATCGCCCAGGAACGGCGCAGCGAACCATGGGCCTGGGACCCGTCGCGGAAGACCGTGGTGCTCTGGGCGGACACGTTCACGAACCTGTTCGAGCCGGACATCGGGAAGGCAGCGCTCGAGGTGCTCTCAGCGGCCGGATTCTCACCCGTGCTGTCCGCCCCTGGCCTGTGCTGCGGCCGGCCGCTCTACGACTTCGGCATGCTGACACAGGCCCGGCGCGCCCTGAAGAAGGTGCTCGACAACATGTCGATGCCGATTCAGCTCGGCTGGCCGGTCGTGGTGCTCGAGCCCAGCTGCGCGTCGGTGTTCCGGGACGAGATGCGCAAGCTGATGCCGCACGACGAGCACGCTCGACGGCTGGCGGCGCAGACGCTCACGCTCGACGAGTTCCTCGAGCACTACGCCCCGGACTGGGAGCCGCCGCACATCGATCGCAAGGCGCTCATCCATCCCCACTGCCACCGCAACGCGATGATCGGTCCCGACGGTCAGCGGGACCTGCTCACGCGCGCCGGCCTCGATGCGCAGCTCTCGAACGCGGGCTGCTGCGGCATGGCGGGCTCGTTCGGCTACCTGGCCGGCGACCAGTACGAGGTCTCGATGGCCGTGGGCGAGCGGGTGCTCATGCCCGCGGCGAGAGCGGCAACCGCGGACACCCTGCTGGTGGCGGATGGGTTCTCGTGCCGCACCCAGATCGAAACTGGCACCGGCCGGCGCCCGCTGCACACCGCCGAGGTTCTGCGGATGGGCCTGCAACCGATTGCATAAATAATCCTGAGCATGGGTATGTAGCCGCTGGAGAGAACCCCCTGCGCGGCGGGAGTCACACCGATCGCGATCGCCGTGCCGGGGTGCGAGGGAGGTCAGCCGTGTACAACCAGTTGCTCGATCCGGTGTCCCACCCGTTGGGACCGACAGCCGTGTTCGCGCCGTTGCCGCTCCAGCGCAGCGCGCTCTCTCTTTTGGTCCCCTGACCGACGCAGCGTGAGGCCCGGGGAAACCCCGGGCCTCACGTCCGATTGCCTACCGCGTCCCTATGACTTAGCGCCGGTCCGCGGTTGCGACCGCCGTGACGCCGGCGCGCCGAAGTCTTCCGCCTACCGCATCGAGGAGAGCCGCCCGAACTTCTCCCGCAACCGGTGGTAGAAGTTCGCCCCGGCCACCTGAGCCAGGCACCCCTGAGCGTCGACGAACCGCGCCTCGATCACGTCCCCAGGCGGCAGCGTGCACACGGGCCGGCCGTCGACGCTGACGTCGACTGACTCCTCGCGCGAGCGGTTGTGGACGGTCAGCACGTCGGTTGGCGCGACTACCAGCGCCCGCGCGGTCAACGAGTGCGGGGCGATGAAGGACACCACGAAGCCGGCCACGCCCCAGGCCATCACCGGCCCGCCGTTGGCCAGGTTGTAGCCGGTCGAGCCGGCCGGGGTGGCGACCGCGAGGCCGTCGCACCGCACGCGTCCGATCTCGTCGGCTCCCACCGCGTAGGCGAGGTCGGCGACGCGGTTGCCGGGCTGGCGGTGCATCGAGACGTCGTTGATGGCCAGCCACTCCCCGCCCTCTCCCGCGAGCAAGATCCCGGGCAACGACAGGACCTCGAACTCGCCCGCGAACGCCTGCTGGAACCCGCTGGCAGCCTCCTCGCGGTCGACCGTGGCCAGGAAGCCGATCTCGCCGAAGTTGACCGCGAACACCGGAACGCCGGTGCCGGCGTACCGGCGCAGGGCGGTCAGGATCGTGCCGTCGCCGCCCATCGCGAAGCAGATATCGACGTCGATCCGGCCCTCGACGTCGACCTCGAGCCCCGGCCCGTGCTCGAGGCGGTGCTTGCGGGTCTCGTCCGGATCCACGAACAGGGTCGCGCCCGCGGCGCGGGCGATCTCCACCAACGAGTCGATCGCCGGCCTCGTCTCCGACGGCCGGCGGTGGGTGAGCACCGTGGCCGTGCGCACCGGGTTCAAGGTTCGACCTCGCGCGCCGCCCGTTCCAGATCAGAGACCCCACCGTCGCGCGTCCCCTCGGCGAGCCAGACGAACGTCTCGAGATTCCCTTTCGGACCGGGCAACCCGGACGACGCGTAGCCCAGAACCTCGGCGCCGACGTCGACCGCCGCAGAACCAACCGAAACCAACGCAGCCCGGCGCTGCGCGGCGTCGCGCACCACGCCGCCCTTCCCGACCTGCCCGCGTCCCACCTCGAACTGGGGCTTGACCAGCGCCAGGCAGTCAAACCGCTCCGCGGCACAAGCCAAAACAGCCGGCAGCACCTTGGTCAGCGAGATGAACGACACGTCGATCACGATCAGATCGGGCGCATACGGCAGCTGGTCGGGCCGGAGCGCCCGAGCGTTGCAGCGCTCAACAACCGTCACGCGCGGATCTGAGCGCAAACGCCAATCCAATTCCCCGTAGGCGACGTCGACGCAGACCACGTGTGAGACACCAGCTTGCAAAAGACAGTCGGTGAAGCCGCCGGTCGAGGCGCCGACATCCAAGGCCCGTCGACCCGCCACGTCCAGCCCAAAAGCCGACAAAGCGTTAGACAGCTTGATTCCGCCCCGCGAGACGAACGGCGGTCCCTCGACCACCTCGAGCTCGACGTCCTCGGCGACCAGCTCGCCCGGCTTGGCGACCCGCCGGCGCTCAGGCAGAAGCAGGACGTCCCCCGCCAGCACCGACGCGGCGGCAGCAGAGCGCGAGGAGAACATTCCCCGCCGAGAAAGCAGCGTGTCGATCCGAACCCGCGGCGTCATGTCCGCGCGAACGGTACGGGATACGACCCCGGAGCCGGCAGTTCAGTTCAGCGCCGAGACCGTCTCGACCGCCCAGCCGAGCGCGTCGCGGTAGGAGCTGGCGATGCCCCGGCGGTGTACCTGGAGCGCGGCGACGTCGAAGTCGCCTCGCTCGTAGCTGACCACCGCATCGAGGATCGAGCCCGCCGGCCCGTCCCGGCGCAGCAGGGCGGCCGACACCTGATCGGCCAGCGGTAGCTCCTCGACGATCGTCTCGAGGGGGACGTCAAGCAGCGCGTCGGCCACCGACAGCAACCCGACCGTGAACAGCTCCTCGCCGGCCACGTCGCGACGCTCGGATCCGAGCAGCTCGCACATCCGCGCCCGGGTCAGCCCGACCACCGACAGCTCGCGAGGCGTGCTCGGACCGCCGGTGAGAGCCACGAGCAGCGCCCACCGGGACACTCCGCGGGACCCGAGCATCATCACCGCCTGCCGGATCGAGGTGATGCTCCCGCGCATGCCGACGTAGGCGGAGTTGATGTAGCGCAGCAACTTGACGCTCAGGCCGACGTCGCGGTCGATCACCTGCTCGAGCTCCTCGATCGTGGCCGACCCGCCCTGGAGGGCGGCCAGCGACACCAGCGTGCCCATCTCGCCGACCGGGATCTTGCGCACCCGGGCTCGATGCCGGCTGGCGTAGAAGGGCCCGGCGAATAGCTCGTACCCGAGCGACTTGGCCACTTCGAACCGGTCGTAGTCGACCAGACCCGTGGCCAGTGCCGTCGCCCGGCCGCCCTTGATCCGTGCGATCGCCTGCCCCGCGTCGAGGAGGCCCCACGCCGAGAAGTCGACCTCCACGGTCCCGAACCGGTCAAGCAGCGAAGGGTCGAATTCTGCACCCGGCAGCGCGTACAGCGAGAGGGCGTAGCCGCGCCCGGTCAGCGCTTCGATCGTACGTGCCACCTCGGGGTCCAGAGCGGTGTCGTGGGTGATCTGGAGCATCACCCGGTCGGGGCGCACGGGCGGTACACCGAGGCCGAGCAGCACCTCCCGCGACAGGGGCAGGTGGGCCGGGGAGCTGCCGACCAACTCGTCGAGCCCGACGCTGCTCAACACGTCGCCGAGCAGGCGCGCGGCCGAGGCGTCGCCCGGTTCACGGCCGTCGCCGGTCGCGTACGCCACGCGATAGCCGCTGACGCGCATGTCCCCATCGACGACCGGCTGGCGCGAGACGTACAGCTCCGCGGCCCCGGAGCCTCGCTCCGGGGGGTGTGGACCAAGTTCGAGCTCCTGGATCGTCACCGAACCTGTTTCGGCGCGATAGGGCGACCACCCTAGGACAAGCGTCCTCAGATCAACGGTTTGTCGAGGTCGCTAAGCGACCGAAATCCCGCTGTACTCGGCCACCGCGGCCTCGATCCGCTCGGCGATCCGCGCGCCGGTGAAGCCGACCTCCTCGTGGAGCAGCTTCGGGGAGCCGTGGGTGACGTAGCGGTCGGGGAGCCCGACGCGCAAAATCCGCGGCGCCAGACCGGCATCCGAGAGGCTCTCCCACACGGCCGAGCCGAACCCGCCGGCGAGCACACCCTCTTCGACCGTCACGAGCAGGTCGTGTTCGGCCGCCAGCTGAGCGGCCAGCCCCACGTCGATGGGCTTGGCGAACCGGGCGTCTGCGACCGTGACCGACAGGCCGTGCTCGGCCAGGATGTCGGCCGCCTCGAGGGCCTTGGCGACGCCGCTGCCGTAGCCGAGCAGGGCGACGCGCTCGCCCTCGCGCAGGATCTCGCCGGTCCCGATCTCGATCGCCTCCGGCCGCGCCGGGAGCGGCACGCCGAGCCCCTCGCCCCGTGGGTAGCGCAGGGCGATCGGGCCGTCGTCGTAGAGCAACGCCGTCCGCAGCATGTGCACGAGCACGGCCTCATCGCGCGGAGCCATCAGCACGATGTTCGGCAGGCAGCGCAGATAGGAGATGTCGAAGGCGCCGTGGTGGGTCGGTCCGTCGTCACCGACCAGGCCGGCGCGGTCCATGACGAACGTGACGTTGAGCTTCTGCAGGCAGACGTCGTGGACGATCTGGTCGTAGGCGCGCTGCAGGAAGGTCGAGTAGATCGCCGCCACCGGCTTGCAGCCCTGGAGCGCCAGGCCGGCGGCGAACAGCACGGCCTGCTGCTCGGCGATCCCCACGTCGAAGTAGCGGTCCGGCAGTTCGCGCTGCAACAGGTTCAGGCCGGTGCCGGAGTTCATCGCCGCGGTGATCCCGATCACCCGCTCGTCGCGCCGGCACTCCTCCACCAGCGCCTGGCCGAACACCTTGGTGTACTGCGGCGGCGCGGCCTTGACTTGATCCCCGCCCACCCCGCGCACGGCGGCGGCCGGAACGCCGTTCAAAATCGACTTGGGCTTGGCGGCGTGCCACTCCTCCATCCCCTCGAGGCCGCCCTCCTCGGCCGGGGCAAAGCCCTTGCCCTTGACCGTGGCGCAGTGGACCACGACGGGACGACCAGCGGACAGCCCCTCGCGCAGCGCGCGCCGGATCGCCCGCACGTCGTGTCCGTCGATCACGCCGATGTAGGCCCAGTCGAGCTCCTCCCACCACAGTCCAGGGGCCCAGAACGCCTTGAGCGACTCCTTGACGTGCGGCCCGAGGCGCTCGAACGCGGAGCCGATGCCGACGGGCAGCTTGGTCAGCCCCTCCTCGAACTCCTCGCGTGCCCGCCACAGCTTGGGGTTCAGGCGGATGCGGTTGAAGTTGCGCGAGAGTGCGCCCACGTTGGGCGCGATCGACATCCCGTTGTCGTTGAGCACGACCACGATCGGAGTCCCCTCGCCGCCGGCCTGGTGTACCGCTTCGAAGGCCACGCCTCCGGTCATGGCGCCGTCGCCCACGACCGCGACCACGTGCCCGTCCTCGCCATGCCCGCGAAGCATCGCCTCCTTGATCCCGACCGCATAGCCAATCGCGGTCGAGGCGTGGCCGGCGCCCATGATGTCGTGCTCGGATTCGTGGATGGCGCAGAAGGGCGCCAGGCCGCGGTACTTGCGGATGGTGCGCAGGCGGTCGCCGCGACCGGTGAGGATCTTGTGCGGATAGGCCTGGTGGCCGACGTCCCACAGGATCTTGTCGCGCGGCGAATCGAGCATCGAGTGGAGCGCCACCGCGATCTCGCACGCTCCCAGGTTGGCTCCGAAGTGGCCGCCGATTTCACCGACGGTGTCGATGATGTGCTCGCGGACCTCCTGGGCCAGGAGCTGGAGCTCGTCCTCGCTCAGCGCATGGAGGTCCTGCGGCTTATCGATCCGCGCAAGTAGGTCAGCCATCAAAAGGATCGGGTCGCGATGAAGTCGGTGATCTGCTCGAGCTCGATGGTTCTATCTGATCCCGCCGGCGCCGCCGCCATCGAGAGCGCGGCCCGAGCCCGCGCATGCGATCGTGCCGCGAGGTTACGGGCGCCCTCGACCCCGAACTCTGTCACGTACGTCCGCTTGCCGAGGCGCTCGTCGCTGCCCTGGTGCTTGCCGAGGGCCGCTTCGGAGCCCGTGACGTCGAGGATGTCGTCCACGATTTGGAAAAGTACCCCGAGCTCTTGGGCGAAACTTAGGAAGCCGTCATGTGTCTCGCCTTCGTGCACACCAGCCAGCAGGAGCACGCATTCGACGCTGGCGGCGATCAGCCGGCCGGTTTTGAGCTCGTGTAGGTGGCGCAGGCCGGCGGCGCCGGCCGGGGCTGTGCCCGCCACGTCGATGTACTGACCCGCCACCATCCCGTCCGCGCCGGTGGCGTCGGCGAGCTCGCGTGCCGCGGCCAGCAGCCGCGCCGGCTCGGCCTGCTGGCGCGAGAGCAACAGGACGAACGCCTCGGCGTACAGCCCGTCGCCGGCCAGGATGGCCACGTCCTCGCCGAACGCGACGTGACAGGTCGGCTGGCCGCGCCGCAACTCGTCGTTGTCCATTGCGGGCAGATCGTCGTGGATCAGCGAGTATGTGTGGATCAGCTCGATCGCCGCTCCCAGCGGCAGAACCCACTCGGGCTCGCGGCCGATCGCGGTGGCCGTGGCGAGCGCTAGCACCGGCCGGATCCGCTTGCCGCCGGCCAGCAACGAGTAGCGCATCGCCTGCTCGAGCCCGGAAGATTCGGCTCCCGCCCGCCCGGTCGAGAAGCGCAGCCCCTCGAGGTATGCCTCGACCGCCGAGCGCAGGTGCTCGGGATAGCCCGATCCGGATCCCGCCCTCTCAAGCAAGGGCGCGCTTTCCTGCTCGCTCACCGTGAGGAGCACTATGACGCGGGCAGAGGCAGCTGACCGGGCAGGTCCGGCAACGGCTCGAGCGCCGCCCGTGTCCGCTGGTCGACTTGGGCGCTGGCCTCGCTGGCCAGGCGGGCGCATTCCTCGATCAACGCGAGCGCGCTATCGATCTCGAGCTCGGGGGCGCGAAGCTGGTCGGCCGCCTCCTCGAGCCGGGCGCTCAGCTCAGTCAGGGGATCGTTCACGCGGAAAAGGGTAGCGGGATCGGCAGTTGATCCCGCAAGAACGGGCACAGGGGCCTCAGAAGCGCAGCAGCGCGCCGATGCCCTGGAGCGGGCCGAGATCCGGGTAGTGGCGGACGATCGTCACCACGGCGTCCTGCGCCAGCGCCGCCTCGATCGCGGCCTCGCGCAGGTCATCGACCTCTTCGAGTTCACCGTCGCCGGCCGGGCAGCGGCCGTCGGCCTCGAGCATCAGCAGTCCGCAGCTACCACAACGGAAGCCTCGGCGGTCGAACCCCGGCTCGAGGAGCAGCGTCTGCACCCGGCGCTCATTGAGCGCCGCGAGCGTGCCCTCCGGGCCGCCCACGGCTCGGCCGCCGCTGCCGATGCCGTCCGCCAGACGATCGAGCGCCTCGCGCTCGGACCGCTTCTCGTCCTCGACGACGAGCTTGGCCATCACCCGGCGGATTTCCTCGTCGCCCGCGCTCGAAAGGTCGACCTCGACCCGCCCCGGCGCCAGGTTCGCGCGCACATCCGCGGATAGGAAGCCCTCGAGCCGCGGGACGATCTCGACCGGTCCCCCGAGGGCGGCCCGATCAAAGGCCTCGCTCCGCCAGCGCTGGTTGACCGCCTCGGCGACGCGGCGTAGGTGGTCGTCGGTGTCCTTCTCGATACTCCGCTCGTAGCGGGCCTGAGACCAGCCGCCCTGGTCGTGCTGGCCGTGGACGTAATCCTCGAAGCTGCCACTCTCCTCCAGGCGGTCGACAGGTCCTCCCAGTACCCGGGCCAGCCGGCGGTTGACCAGCACCACCAGCCAGCGGCGCTCCTGGAGAACGGGGAGCAGCGGCTCGACGTACGGGGTCCGACCGATCACCACCCGGCCGGCGACGGGCCGCGCCAGCTGCACGACCTCGAACAGGTCGTCCCGGCCCGAGCAGAACACGGCCAAGGCGTGCGCGCCTTGGAACTGAGCCTTGCCGTCTGCCGAGTTCAGGTAGTCGTCGATCCGCTGCAGGTCCTTGCGCAGCCCGATCCGATCGTCGTGGCCCAGACCGTCGGCCGCCCCGTCGAGGTCACGTGAGGCCTGGTCGATCAACGAGCGGATCTGCGCCGCGCGCGCCGGGGCGGTGGCGAAGCGCTCGGGATCGAGGTCGAGGTAGAGGCTGATGACCGGATGCTCGGCGCGGTGCTCCAGAACTCGTCTGGCCGGCCCTGCAGCGACGCGGTTCACCGCGCACACACTACCCGTCACGTCGCGGCGTCGAGCGCCTCGTTGACCAGCTCGTCCGCCCGGGCGTTCTGGGCGCGGGGCACGCTTCGGATGCTCCAGCGATCGAAACCTCGCAGGGCAGCCATCGCCTCGGCGTGCAGCGGCTTCATCGCCGCATGCTTGACCTTGTAGGCGCCGGTCAGCTGCCGAGCCACGAGCTCTGAGTCGTTGACGATCTCCACCTCGGCGGCGCCGAGGGCCCGGGCGCGCTCGAGGCCGCGCAACAGCCCGCGGTACTCGGCGACGTTGTTGGTCGCGACGCCGATCCGCTCGGCCACCTCGTCGATCACATCGCCCTCAGGGGTCGAAACGACCACCCCGATCGCGGCCGGACCGGGGTTGCCGCGCGCGCCGCCGTCGACGTGGATGAGCAGCCGTTGACGTTCTGTCAATCGGTGGCGAGCTCGGGAAGCTCGCCGGTGACCCGCGGCCGCCGGCGGTCGCGGACGGCGCGCTGTTCAGTCCCCCCGCCGGACGAGGACCGTCCCCGCCGTGAGGTCTTACGGCGGTCGACGATCACCTCGACGTTGGGGTCTTCGGCGTAGTAAGTCTCGAGCTTGGGCAGGAGCTCGTCCGCGAGCTCCTCTGGAACGACGCAGTAGATCACGCCAAGCATGCTAGAGACGGTCGCCGAGGACCACCATCGAACGTGTGTCTAGTTGGCACCCCGATGCCACGTACGCAAACAATTTGCGTACGGAGGCTGGCCAAAGCTATCCAACACTTCACACCGGTCCCAGGGCGCCGTGCTCGTCGTAGGAGGCGTTCGACTCGCGCTCGTGCGGACTCAGCTCGTCGAGCTCGTAGCCCTGGGCGGCGACCCGTACCACGGGCTCCTCGTCTGAGAGGTCCACCTCATAGCGGTACCAGCACAGCTCCCACGAGGCCACGATCTCCACCACACTCTGATGCACCTCGTTCGGGTGTACTGAGATCGTGGGTGCGCCGAGCGACCGGGCCACCCCGGCCACCGTCCGTCGGTGCTCGGAACCGTTGAACAGCTGGATGGCGGAGGCCATCTTCTGGCTGGCGCCCATCGGGACGGCCCGGACGTGCCGCGGCTCGCGGGCGGACTCGGCGGCCCGTTTGCGCAGCTCGCGCGCGGTCTCGCGAGCCCGGCGCCGTGGCGCCGGGCGCGACTCGGACGGCGCCTCGGGTGCGCGCGGTTCAGGTGAAGGCTCGGGCTCGGCAAATGGCGCGACGTCTTCGAACGCCTCGGCCGGGCTCTCGCGTTCCCGACGCCGCCGCAGGCGACTCAGGAACGTGACACGCCGCCGTGAGGGCGCCTCCGACCCGTCATAGGTCGGAACCGTCCCCTCCCGGAGCCACCCCTCGTGCAGCGCGCGCGGCTTGCACAGCTCGCACACTTCACGCCGAACGCCGCTGGCGATGTAGACCTCGGATCGCTCGCCGCGCAGCAGCGTGCGACCACACACGTCACAGATCGTGTAAGCCGTGGAAGGTCTGATGTCCTTGGTGGCCACGCCGTTCGACTGTACAGAAGGCCTCATGCCTTGACAGCCTCCTTTTCGGCTTTGGCCTCCTCGACCACCTTCCCGGCGAGGTGGCCCGGCACTTCCTCGTAGCGCAGGAACTCCATCGTGAACTCGCCCTGCCCGCCGGTGATCGAGCGCAGGTCGGGCGCGTAGGAGAGCACCTCGGCCATCGGCACCTCGGCCTTGACCTCGGTCATTCCGGCGCCGACCGGCTCCATCCCGAGCGGCCGCCCTCGCCGGGAGTTGAGATCGCCGATGACGTCGCCAACGGCGTCCTCAGGCGCGGTCACCGTGATCGTCATGATCGGCTCGAGCAACACGGCCCCGGCTTGCTCCATCGCCTGCTTCATCGCGAGCGAGCCAGCCAGCCTGAACGCCATCTCGGATGAGTCCACGGTGTGGTAGGAGCCGTCGTAGAGGCGTACCCGCACGTCCTTGACCGGATAGCCGGCGACGACGCCTGCCTGCATCGCGTCCTGGACTCCCTTCTCGACCGCCGGGATGAACCCGGTTGGGATGACGCCGCCCTTGATCGCGTTCACGAATTCAAATCCGTTGCCAGGCTCGGCCGGCTCGATCTCGATGTGGCAATCGCCGAACTGGCCGCGACCGCCGGTCTGCTTCTTATGACGGCCATGAGCCTTGGCGGGCTTGCGGATCGTCTCCTGGTAGGGGACGTGTGGCTGATGGAGGTCGACGTCGAGACCGAAACGCGACTTGAGACGCTGGACAATCACCTCGACGTGGACCTGCGAGAGCCCAGCGAGGATCTGCTCGCCGGTCTGGTCGTCGCGGTGCAGGTCGATCGTCGGGTCCTCCTCCTGGAGGCGCCGCAGCCCGGCGAACACCTTCTCCTCATCGCCCTTTGACCCCGCCCCCGCCCCCCCGACGGCGAAGGCCATGACCGGGGCCGGCAGCTTGATCGACGGCATCGTGATCGGCTCGTCGCGGGCGGCCAGCCAGTCGCCCGCCTTGGTCTCCTTGAGCTTGGCGACGGCGCCGATGTCACCCGGGCCGAACTCGGTTGGGTGCCCGGCGTTGCCGCCCTCGAAGCTGACGAGCGTGCCGATCCGCTCCTTGGTGTGCGTGCGGGTGTTCAGCACCTGCGAGTCTTGCTTGACCATGCCCTGGTAGACGCGGAAGAGGTTGATCCGCCCCGCGAACGGGTCGGCACGGGTCTTGAACACGTAGGCGAACATCTCCTTGTCCTCGACCGGCTCGAGCGTCACCTCGCCGACGTCGAGGCCGCCGTGCTTGACCGGCGAGGGGAGGTCATCGACGATCGCGTCGAGGAGGCGGTTGGTGGCGAGGTTGCGAGTCGCAACGCCGCAGGTGACGGGGAAGATGTGGCCGTGGTTGGTGCCGTCCTTGAGCGCGGCGACGATCTCCTCGTGGGAGATCTCCTCGCCCTCCAGGTAGCGCTCCATCAGCGCGTCTGAGTTCTCGGCCACCTCGTCCATCAGCTTCTCGCGGTACTCCTGGGCCTGCGCCTGGAGCTCGTCGGGGATCGGGATCTCCTTGGAGTTGTCTCGGGCGACGCCGTCGTACTCGTAAGCCTTCATGTCGACCAGGTCGATCACGCCGCGGACCTCGTGCTCCGAGCCGATCGGGATCTCGGTCGCCACCACATGCTGGCCGAAGGCGGACTTGAGCGACTCGAGCGCGCGGAAGAAGTCGGCACGCTCGCGGTCGAGCATGTTGACGAAGATCAGGCGGGCCAGGTCGAGCTCGGCGGCCCGCTGCCACAGGCGGTTGGCGTGGACCTCGACGCCCATCACGGCGTTGATCACGAACACTGCCGATTCGCACACGCGCAGCGCCCCGAGGGCGTCGGCGATGAAGCTCGAGTCGCCGGGGGTGTCGATCAGGTTGACCTTGCGCTCCTGCCACTCGAACGTGGCCATCGCCGCGGTGATCGACATCTGCCGGGCCTTCTCGTCGGGGTCGGTGTCGGAGGTCGTGGTCCCGTCCACGACCGAGCCCATGCGGTTGATTGCCCCGGCCTGAAACAGCAACGCCTCGTGCAACGAGGTCTTCCCACTACCGCGGTGGCCGACGAGCGCCACGTTGCGGATGCGGTCCGCGGGCTTGTGCATACCTGGCTCCTCTCCTTGTGACCTGTGAAGCTTGTGTAGCCGACGATATCGGGGAATCCGGCTCGGCGGCGTTGGGGGTGCACGCGCGATGGCGCCGGATTCCCTTAAGGGAATTCGGCTCGCACACGTCACTGCGTGCGAACCGGACCGAAGCCGAATTCCCCGGCCTCGCTGCGCTCGGCGTCCGTGGGGCCATCCACCCCGTCCGGACGGGGTCGCAAGGTCCCATGGACGCCGCCGTAGGCGGCCCCAATCAGTCCAGCTCGCCCGCGAGCTTGCCTCGGAGCCGCAGCACTGCCTTGGTGTGCAGCTGCGAGACGCGCGACTCGGTGACGCCAAGCACCTCGCCGATCTCGCGCAGGGTCAGGTTCTCGTAGTAGTAGAGCGCGACGACCAGCTTCTCGCGCTCGGGCAGGGCGGCGATCGCGTCGGCGATCCGGTCGCGCAGCTCCGATTGGTCCATGAGCTGCTCGGGGTCTGGCGCGCCGCGGTCGGGCAGCGTGTCGAGCAGCGAGATCGAGTCGCCGGTCGAATCCGACACGCTCCACAGCTCGTCCAGCGCGACGATCGTCGAGTTGGAGATCTGGACCAGGTGCTCCTGGAAGTCCTCGACGCTGACGCCCAGCTCGGTGGCCATCTCCTCGTCGGTGGGAGCGCGCTGGTAGCGGGCCTCGAGCTTCGTGTTGGCGCGCTCGATCTCGCGGGCGCGGGCCCGAACCGAGCGGGGCACCCAGTCGAGCGTGCGCAGCTCGTCGATGATCGCGCCGCGGATGCGGGTGATCGCGTAGGTCTCGAACTTGATCTCGCGGGTCAGGTCGAACCGCTCGATGGCCGAGATCAGACCGCCCAGGCCGTAGGAGATGAGATCGGACTCCTCGACGTGGGCCGGCAGGCCCGAGCTCATCCGTCCGGCGACGTACTTGACGAGCGGCGAGTAGGCGACCACCAGGCGCTCGCGCGCACGCTGGTCATCGGTTGCCTTGAACCGCCTCCACAGATCTTGTAGCTCGATCGCTTTGACGTTGGTTTCCAATGTGCCCCAGACCGTTTTCGCCCGACCTAAGCGCGGGGATGAGCCTGCGAATAGGTGGACCTTAGGCGGGCCGACTCAACGCGAGTGTAGACCTGAGTGGTCGAAATAGTCGCGTGCCCCAGGAGTTCCTGGATGGCCCTCAGGTCCGCTCCGCCGTCGAGCAGATGGGTGGCGAACGAGTGCCGAAGGGCATGCGGATGGGCGCGCCCCAGCCCCGGAGAGCGGGCCATCGCGTGCCTCGCCCAGCCGTTCAGCCGCCGGCGCACGTCCGAGGTGGACAGACGCCGGCCAGACTTCGATAGGAACAGTGCGTTTTCCTCAGCGGCGGACAGCAGCGGACGGCCGCGAGCCAGGTAGCGCTCCAGCGCGGCGAGCGCGTGCTCGCCCACCGGGACGACACGGGTCTTCCCGCCCTTGCCCTCGACCCGGACCGCCTCGGAGTCGAAATCGACGCTCTCCAGGTCGAGCGTGACGATCTCCTCAGCGCGCAGCCCGCAGGCGTAGGCGAGCTCGAACAGTGCCCGGTCGCGCAGCTCGAGCGGGCTCGAGGCGGGAATCGAGTCCAACAGCGCGGCCACCTCGCCGGCCTTGAGCACGTGGGGCAGGCGCTGGGGCCGCTTGGGGGAGCTGAGCAGCTCCGCGGGGTTGTCCTGGCGGGCGCCGAGCTCCATCTGCACCCGGAACAGCGCGCGGAGCGCGGCTAGCCGACGAGCGATGGTGGCCGGCGCGATCCCGCGCTCGGCCAGCCCGGCGGCGTAGCGGCGCAGCGTGCGCACGTCGACCCCGTCGGGCTCGGCGCGGTGCGCGGCCGCCCACTCCGCAAAGTGCCGGGCATCCCCGAGGTAGGCGACCCGGGTCTTGCCGGCCACCGCGCGCCGGGTCAGGTCCGCCTCGAAGGCGGCCATCGCGGCTTGCCAGCGGGTGTCTTCGTCAGACATTTGCCGCACCCTATTCGGCGCGCGGGCGAGCACGCCTGCATATCGCCGCCGGCCGGGCTATGCGACCTGGACGAGCGTCCCGATCGGCGTGTACGGGTAGACGGCCGATGCTTCGGAGTAGGGCATCTCGACGCAGCCGTCGCTCTGGGGGTAGCCGTAGCCGCCACGGATGAAGCCGTGTAGCGCGTCGCCGCCGTTGAAGTAGCTCACGTACGGGATGCCCGGGTCGACGTAGTGGCTCCCGTCGACGTTGGTGCCGCTCATCGTCACCGACAACGCGTGCTCGAACACGGCGAACGTCCCCTGGGCGGTCGCCGCCCCGGGTACGCCGGTGTTGACCAGGCCCGACTCGACTGTCTTGCCGTTGTGCCAGGTCGACTCGGTCTCGGGGCTGCCCTCACTCACCTGCACGAACGTGTAGCCGAAGGTGTTGTTCTGCCCCTTCACCGCCGCGGTGATCAGCGCGTTCCACACCTGTGGGCCCGCGACCCCGTCGGCGGTCATGCCGTTGGTGTTCTCGAAGGCCATGATCGCGGCCTTGGTCATCTCGCCGAAGGTGCCGGGTGCCCACATGCTCGCCAGCGCGCCCGGGGTGTTGGGGTAGCGCATCGTGAACGTGCCCTTCGGCGGGTCGACCGCCGCGGCCAGCTGATTACCGGTGCTAGGCCCGGGGCCCGTGCCGTCGTAGTGGAAGCGGAGCGGCAGGTATCCGAGCACAGCCAGGAGCTGCTGGAGGCGCAGCGTGGTGCCCTGCGGCACCGCCCAGCCCCCCCAGGCGTTGCCCGACCGCTTGGCCCCCACCAGGTTGACGCTGCTCGGCAGGCCGATGCTGACGTTGGCGCCGAGGCCGTAGCCGAAGTTCGTGGGCACGAACTGGATCGCATGCGGACTGGCCACGTGCCAGGTGCCCTGGCTCTGGGGCGAGATGTCCGGCATCGAGCCGTGGAGGACCTGGGAGACCGGCTTGTTGAACGTGAGCGTGATCGGCGTGTCGGCCTTGATCGTGGTGCCCGGCGACGGGTAAGCGATGGCGGCCGTCGAGGCACCGGCCGGGAACCAGCTCACCAGCGAGGCGGACGAGCTCTCCCACGTGCGCGGCGCAGCGGCCACGTAGATCGATCCCGCCGGGGCGTTGCGCGGCAGCGTCACCACGGACTCGGGCGCACCGAACTGCCGACGGCGCAGGCCGGTCGCGGAGACTCCGGTGGAGACCGTGGACACGGGCTCGGCGAACCGGAGGCGCAACGGCTGGCGGTCGGCCACGGTCACGAAGTGGGCCACGAGGTGCGCGGTCGGGGTCATCAGCGTGAGGTGGAGCTGCTCGGTCTTGCCGGTCAGCCAGGCGACTGTGCTCGGGCGCTTGACGACGACGTAGACCGACACCAGCTCGTGGGCCGCGATCAGCTTGCTCGGCCAGATCTGACCGCCGGAGGCGTAGGCCGGGATCTGCTGGTTGGTGTGAGCGTTGGTTACGTTCACGGTCTCGATCGTCCCGCCGCCGACGGGCATCGCGACCTTGGCCAGCGCGGTGGGATCGGTCGTCAGCTTCGCCTTCGACGTCTTCAGGGTGACCGCGACCGCGCCCGCGGCGGCCACGAGCAGCACGAAGATGCCCAGCGCGATGTAGGGCCCGCGACGGCGCGAAGAGCGCGCCATCGTGCCCTGTCCGCGGGGTCTGCCAATTGCCCCGGCCCGGCCCCGCTCAGGGCGCAGATAGGTAACTCGTGCCAGCTCGATCCACCTTTCTACCGCCCCATGGTACAGACGGGGTACCCCGACAAACCAGGCCCCGGCAGTTTCCATGGGGTTTTGCACGCTCGATTTCACGCTTCCGTAGTCCCCGCGTCAGGTCCGCGTCAGATTGAGTCCCCACCTACCACCCGCCCGCTTCAGCGGGTTATGGCGCCCAGCGAAGCGCTCGAGACGAGCTTGGCGTACTTGGCCAGCGCGGCCGCTGGGGCGGCCCGCTCGGGCGGGCGGTAGTCGCTCGCGCGAGCCGCGATCTCCTCGTCTGAGAGGTCGACGTCGAGCCGGCGGGCGTCGACATCGAGGGTGATCTCGTCGCCGTCGCGGACGATCCCGATCGGGCCGCCCTTCACCGATTCGGGGGCGACATGGCCGGCCATCAGGCCGCGAGTGGCGCCCGAGAAGCGCCCGTCGGTGATGAGCGCCACCTCCCCGCCGAGGCCTTCGCCTACCAGTGCCGCGGTGACCGCCAGCATCTCGCGCATACCCGGACCGCCGGCCGGGCCCTCGTTGCGGATCACGACGACGTCGCCGGCCTTGATCCCCTGGGTGCGCACGGCGGCCATCGCGTCCTCTTCTGACTCGAACACGCGCGCCGGTCCGGTCTGCCGACGGCGCTCGTAGCCGGCCACCTTGACCACGCAGCCCTCGGGCGCGAGGTTGCCCTTGAGGATCACCAGGCCGCCGGTCTCCTTGAGCGGGTTCTCGAGCGGGCGAACGACCTCCTGGCCGTCCCGCTCGGTCGCAGCGTCGGCGAGCTGGCCGACCGTCTGGCCGGTGACGGTCTGGGCTGATTCGTGCAGGACGCCGGCTTGCTTTAGACGCTTCAGCACGAGTGGGATCCCGCCGGCCGCGTAGAGGTCGGGGGCGACGAAGCGGCCGCTCGGCTTGAGATCGCAGAGCAGCGGGGTGCGCTCGCTGATCCGGTCGAAGTCGTCGATGTCCAGCTCGACATTCATTTCGTTCGCGACGGCGAGCAGGTGGAGGACGCCGTTGGTCGAGCCGCCGCTGGTCGCGACCGCGGCGATCGCGTTCTCGAGACTCTCGCGGGTGATGATGTCTTTCGGTGTTTGGCCGCGTTTGAGGACATCCATGACGAGGCGGCCTGCTTGTTTTGCCACGTCGAGCTTGTGCGGGTCCTCGGCCGGGACGCCCGAGGAGGTCGGGGAGATCCCGAGCACCTGGAACGCCATCGCCATCGTGTTGGCGGTGAACTGACCGCCGCAGGCGCCGGCGCCGGGGGACGCGGCATCCTCGATCGCGGTCAACTCCTCGTCGGTGATCCGGCCGGCGGCGTGCGCGCCGATCGCCTCGAACACCTCCTGGATGGTGATCTGCTGGCCGTTGTAGTGGCCGGGGTAGATCGAGCCGCCGTAGAGCATCACGCTCGGTACGTTCAGCCGGCACAGCGCCATCACGGTCGCTGGGATCGTCTTGTCGCAGCCGCTGATCGCGATCACGGCGTCGAGCGCTTGGGCGAAGGCCACGAGCTCGATCGAGTCGGCGATGACCTCGCGGCTGACCAGCGACGCCTTCATCCCCTCGGTGCCCATCGTGATCCCGTCCGAGATCGCGATCGTGTTGAACTCCATGGGCGTCCCGCCGGCCTCGCGGATCCCCTCCTTGACCTTCGCCGCCAGCGCGCGGAGGTGGAAGTTGCACGGCATCGTCTCGATCCAGGTGTTGGCAACGCCGATGAGCGGCTTGCTCAGCGCCTCCTCGTCGTAGCCGATCCCCTTCAGCTGGGAGCGGGCGGCGGCTCGCTCGGGCCCCTCGGTGAGGGCACGGCTTCTGTGCTTGAGATCCATGGGGCGCGGAAGGTTAGTTGGTACCGCTTCTCGGGGCCCGCTCGGGAAGCGGGCCTATTTCGTCGCTTTCTCGAGCCGCCTGGTGCTAGGCCGCGCTCTGGCGGTCGGCCGGGGCGGTGCCGTCGCCACCGGCCAGCTGGCGCATTCGCGCGCGCTCCCACTGCGAGAGGCGCCACAGGTCACGCCGCACCTGGGCCGGGTCGAGCTGCCGACCCGGCAGGTGCATGTTGGCGGTCGAGATCAGCCGGCGCTCGTCGCCGGTCAGCGCCATCCACTTGGCCAGCACGTCGTCGGAGTCCGGGAGCCGGCTCGAGCCGTACGGCCGGGTCTCGTCCGGGAACGTGACGCAGTACTCGTTGAGCAGGCGGTGGGTCTGGGCCAGGTACGCCACGATCGGACGGTGCGGATAGATGAGGTATGCGTAGAGCGCCCCGCCCGTCCCCCCGACGTCGTCGGGGCCGTCCGCAAGCGTCCCCCACACCCGCAGGAAGCCCAGGTCCCGGTACATCGCCCACTCTTCCTCGTTCACGCAGGAGCGCAGGAGCGTCCGGGCGCGCTGCTCGGCACGGCGCTCGCGGCCGGGGTCATACGACCACGTCGGGGTGCGCTGGCGGCCGGCCCGGAAGCGAGCCCACGTGTCCTCGACGCGGGGGATGATCAGGTCCGAGAGCAGCGCGAGCGCGACGAGCGCGGTCGCTGCGAGCGCCAGGACCACGGCGCGGTCCTACCTGCCGCCTGCGGCCCGCGGGAAGAAGATCACGCGGTCGGCATCCCAGGGGATCTCTTCGAAGGCGCGCACCATGATCGACTCCCGGCGACCTTCCTTGTCCGAACGCGGCACGGCAGCCCAGAGTCCGGCGTCCAGCTGACGACGGAACTCCTCGATCAGGCGTTGCTCGTCCTCGGCGCACTCGACGTCTCCCTCGGCGATCAGAACCTCACCGTGTCCCGGCTTCATCCTAAGGAAACGCACGTCCGGATTATGTCAGACCTCCGCCTCTGGACGGACCCGCGAGCGGTCGTTATGTATCGCTTTTGGCGGGTTTGCGGCGACCTTCAAGATGTCGACGGGGCCGACGCCGGCGCCGATCTCACTTAGTCCGTTGGCGACCGCCTCCGAGGCCAGGGCCTTGGCGACCCGGGCGGCCTCGAGCGGTTCATCGCCGCGAGCGAGCCGGGCGGCCAGGACCGAGGAGTGCGTGCAACCGGAGCCGTGGGCGGCGCCGCTGTCGTGGCGCTCGCCGAGGATCTGGACCAGGCGGTCGCCGTCGAAGAACGTGTCGATGGCCTCCTCGCGGTGGCCGCCGGTGATCACCACGACCTGGGGGCCGAGCGCGTGGATCTGGCGGGCGAGGGCCTCGACGGTGTCGTCGTCGTCGTGTCCCGCTGCTCCGACCAGCGTCCGCGCCTCGGGAAGGTTGGGCGTCACGACCGTGGCGCGGGGCAGCAGGAGGCTGACCAGCGTCGCCTTCGCCGTCGGGTCGAGCAGCTGGGCGCCGGACTCGGCCACCATCACCGGGTCGAGCACCACCGGAGTCCCGTCGGGGAGTTCGTCGAGCGCCTGCGCCACCGCCTGGATCGTCGCCTCGTCGCCGAGCATCCCGATCTTGACCGCGTCGACGCCGATGTCGCTGGCCACGGCCCGCACCTGGCCGATGATGATGTCGGGCGGGATCGGGTGCACGGCCGTGACCGCGACAGTGTTCTGGACGGTGATCGCGGTGATCGCGGTCATCCCGTAGACGCCGCAGGCGGCGAATGCCTTGAGGTCGGCCTGGATGCCGGCGCCGCCGCCCGAGTCCGACCCGGCAATCGAGAGAACCCGCTTGATCACGTCCCCGAGCCTACTTCGCCGGCTCCGCCTGAGTTTCCGGCAATCTGTGGGGACGTTTCTCGACCAGGCTCTACCGCGCTGGTCCACCCCCTGTGAGTTGGCCACAACAAATCGACGCGCGCCGGGGTTTGTGCACCAGCCTCTAGTTCCCGGAAACCTCAGGCGGACCGGTGGCGGGCGGCGGTTACGGCGTCACTTCGAAGCGGCCACCCGGGCCTCGCCGTACATAGCCTTCGAGCTCCAGAGCGCCGAGGGCGGCGAGGCCCTCGGCGGGGCTGAAGCCCGCCCGCGCCACCGCCGCCCCGGTGTCGTGACCCTCGGCGATCGCAGCGAGCAGCGGCCGAAGCTCCACGGAAGGTTCCCGACGCTCAGCGCCGCCGGCAATGCGCACGCCCGCACCGAACAGGTGATCGAGGACGTCCTGTGGACCGCGCACCAGGCACGCCCCGGACGCCAGCAGCTCGTGCGGACCGGCCGCCTGGGGCGTCGTGACCCGCCCGGGTACGCCTCCCACCGGCCGCCCGAGCCCGGCCGCCGCGCGCGCGGTGACCAGCGACCCCGAGTGCTCGGCCGCCTCGACCACCACCGTCATCGCCGCCAGCCCGGCGATGATCCGGTTGCGGGCGAGGAACATCCACCGCCGAACGCTCGTGCCGGGGCCGAGCTCAGACACCGCCGCCCCGGCCGCGACGATCCGGCGATGAAGCGCGCGTTTGCCGGCCGGGTAGGGACAGTGAGCCGAGCCTGGGAGTACGGCCACGGTCGGCGCGCCCACCTCGAGCGCGCCCGCGTGCCCCGCCGAGTCGATCCCGAGCGCCATCCCGCTCACGACGGTGATCCCGGCGTAACCGAGGCCGCGCCCGAGCTTCCCGGCCATCTCCGTCCCGTACGGCGACGGCCGCCGCGACCCGACAAGCGCGACCGGATCCTCCGCCACCAGTTTGAGCAGACGCTCCACGCCGCCGGCGACGTGCAACGCGGCCGGCGGCGCCGCGAGCGAGCGCAACGCCGGCGGATACCCGGGATCGCAAGCGCAGATCGTCTCCAGGCGGGCGGCATCCGAGCGAGCCCTCACCGAATCGATGTCCAGCGCCTCCAGCTCCTCCCGGACCCGGCTCTCCTCTCCCCCGCCCACCGCCGCGATCAGCCCGTCGTCCTCGAGCTCGAGCACCTCCTCGATCCGGCCTCGAACGAGATCGATGTGGCCGGCCAGTCGCCCGATCAGCCAGGACCGCGCAATACAGCCGTCACAGGCGCGCGCCGACGACAGCTCAAACCCCACCAAAGGCCGCCAGCGTGGTCTCGGCCGCGCTCCGCTGGCGCAGGCTGAGCGCGGTGAGCAGATCGGTCGCGGTGATCTGGGCGTGCTCCTCCAGGTCGGCGATGGTCTGGGCCACGCGCACCACCCGGTGGCGTCCGCGCGCGCTCAGCGCTCCGATCGCGTAGGCCTGCGCGAGCGCCCGTTCCGCGTCGGGCTCCAAGCGCACGTGGCGCCGGACCAGGCGCACGTCCATCTCGCCGTTGCAGCGGGCCAGCGAGCCCCGGAGCCGGTGTCGCTGGCGCTCGCGCGCCTGGGCGACCCGTTCGCCGGCGCCCGCCGAGGTACTCGCCGGCGGGGCGCGCAGCTCGTCCTCGCTCGGGCGCTCGACGTTGATCAGGAGGTCCATCCGGTCCAACAGCGGCCCGCTCAGCCGGCGCTGGTGGCGGCGCAGGTCGGCCTCGCCGCACCGGCAGCGGTCCCCCACGCCCGCGAATCCGCACGGACACGGGTTGGTCGCCGCGACGAGCATGAAGCGAGTCGGGAACACCAGCGCACGCTGGCCGCGCACGATCGTGACGCAGCCGTCCTCGAGCGGCTGGCGCAGCGCGTCGAGGCTCGAGCGCTGGAACTCGGCCAGCTCGTCCAAGAACAAGACCCCGTGGTGGGCGAGCGTCGCTTCGCCCGGGCGCGGCGGTGAGCTGCCGCCGACCAGACCCGCCGGCGAGATCGTGTGATGGGGCGCGCGGAACGGCCGCGCGCGGATCAGCCCCGACGCCTGCAGTCCGGCCACGCTGTGGATCCTCGTCACCTCGATCGCCTCCGCTCGCGTCATCGCCGGCAGGATCGACGGGATCCGGCGGGCGAGCATGGTCTTCCCGGTCCCGGGTGGACCCTCGAGCAACAGGTTGTGGGCGCCGGCGGCGGCGATCTCGACCGCCAGCAGCGGCGCGGCGTGGCCCCGGACATCCGCCAGGTCGGGGTCGGACGCGACAGCCCCGGCTTCGGCGTCGCCATCGGCCTCCGGCAGCGGCGGCAGCGCCGCGCCGGTCACCACGTCGGCCGCCGCCCGGAGGTTCGACACGCCGGCGATCTCCAGGCCGTGCACCAGGGCCGCCTCCCGGGCGCGCTCGCGCGGCACGATCAGCCGCTCCAGGCCGGCTCGGCGGGCGCCCTCGGCAACGGCCAGGGCACCCGGCGAGTCCCGCAGCTCGCCGCTCAGCGAGAGCTCGCCGAAGACCGCGTAACGGGCCAGCGGCCCCGCCGGGACCTGGCCGCTCGCGGCGAGAATCGCGACCGCCAGCGCGGCGTCGAATCCCGGTCCGACCTTCCGCAGGAAGGCCGGCGCCAGGTTGGCGGTGATCCGGGTCTGAGGGAACTCGAAGCCCGAGTTGGAGATCGCCGAGCGGACGCGGTCACGTGACTCGCGCACCGCGGTGTCGCCGAGCCCGACGATCGTGAACGCGGGCAGGCCGGGCCGGATGTCGACCTCGACCGAGACGTGGCGTGGATCGATGCCGTCGATCGCGAAGGTGGCGATGCGCGCGAGCATCGGTCCAACGTACGGATCGACGTCTCACAAGTGGTCGGCGCTGCGTTCCAACTCTGCGCAGGCGTGCCCCGAGCCCCTGCGCAGGATTGTGACGCGGCGTGAACCACGTGTAACGGGCCTGTCCGTAGCGTTCGCCGCGTGTCCTCGGAGCGGCGTTCAGAGCTCGGCCAACTCGGCGAACGGCTGGCCGCCGAGCACCTGGTCAGGCGCGGATTCCAGATCGTCGAGCGCAACTATCGGACGCGCTGGGGCGAGCTCGACATCGTCGCGTTCGACGGGCGTACCTTGGCGTTTTGTGAGGTGAAGACGCGGCGTATGCCGGCCGGCGGCGCCAGCCCGCTCGAGGCGGTACGCCCGCGCAAGCAGTCCCGCGTTCGCAAGATGGCCGGGAGCTGGCTGATAGAGCGGACCGAGCGCCCGCGCGCCGAGCACCTCCGGTTCGACGCGATTGGGGTGACACTCGACCTCGCCGGCCGCCTGGTCAAGCTCGAGCACCTGGAGGGTGCGTTCTAGGGTTGCTTGCCAAGGCACCCACGGCTCCGGCCTCAGCCGCGTGACGTTCACACGACGTGCAAAACCTGCCAGTCGGCGCCGCCTTGCGGAGCCTTGGCATCTGGTGCATCTCCCACATGCGCTAGCTGCCAGGGCTGCGCCAACTCCCCCCACTTGGGCATGTTTTGCAGGTCCTGGGAGCGTCCGTCAGAAACTGGCCGACGCTAACCGGCGCCGACCTCGTCGAGCGCCGCCGCTTCGACCAGCGCCAGCTGCTGGTAGGCCATCGACTGAAACGAGAGGCGGTGCAGCGGCGAGACCCCCAGCCGCTCGATCGCATCGCGATGCTCCGGCGTGGAATAGCCCACGTGCTGGGCGAACTCCCACCCGGGGTGGGTGTCGTCGGCGCGCCTCATGTAGCGGTCGCGGGTCTCCTTGGCGATCACCGACGCGGCGGCGATCGCGGCGCTCTTGGCGTCGCCGTCGACTACCGCGCGCTGGTCATAGCCGAGCGGCCGCACAGGAAAGCCGTCGCTCAGGCACATGCACCCCTCGCAGGCCACCTGCGAGAGCGCGTCGCGCAGCGCGGCCAGGTTGGTCTTGTGCAGCCCGCGAGCGTCGATGCCCGGCGCGCAGCGAGACACGATCGCGACCTTCGTCGCGATCCGCAGGATCACTGGGAAGAGCTCGGCCCGACCCTCCGCCGTCTGCTGCTTGGAGTCGTTGAGCGCCCCCAGCACGCGGACCTCGCCCGGCCCGATCCGCTTGAGGTCGAAGAGCACGGCGGCGGCCACCAGCGGTCCGGCCAGGCATCCCCGGCCGGCCTCGTCGGCACCGGCGACGAAGCGCGCGCCGAGCGCCCGGTCGAACTTGAACAGCTTGCGGGCCGGGCGCGCGGCAGACTTGCGCCGGCGCGCGGCACCGTTCACGCGGCTGGAGCTAGAGGAAGCCGATCCGGTCCGGCGGCCAGTAAGTGAAGAACGCGGTGCCAATGATCCATTTGCCCGGCACGGGGCCCCAATAGCGGCTGTCCTCCGAGTCCGGTCGGTTGTCCCCCATCATGAAGTAGTCGCCGGGCGGAATCTTGATCGGTGTCCGGAAATTGCACGAAGGGCAGGGAATGATGTAGGAGTCCTTCTCCTGCTTGCCGTTGAGGATCACATGCCCGTTGACGATCTCGAGAGTGTCCCCGGGACCGCCGACCACGCGCTTGACGAACGTCTGGCTCGACTCCGTCGGGGTCGGGGTATCGCACGCCTGTCCGTGTCCCGGCCCCTGGTTCGGGTCTGCGCACATCCCACCCGGGAGGTCGGCTCCATGGGGCGGATGGAACACCACGACGTCGCCGATGCTGGGGTTGCCACCCAGGCGGTTGACCAGGATGCGCTGGTTGATGTCGAGCGTGGGGATCATCGATCCGCTCGGGATCCGGTAGGGCTTGACGATGAATGCCTGGATGAGGAGCGCGAGCACCACCGCGATCGCGACCGTGATCACCAGCTCGATCAGCCCCTTCATACCCCTCCTCCGGTTACCGGGCGCAGGCGCCCCGTCGGTCGCAGCATTACATGAAACCGATCCGGTCCGGCGGCCAGTAGGTCAGGAAGGCCTTGCCGATGATCCACGACCTGGGGACCGGACCCCAGAAGCGACTGTCCTCCGAATCCGGCCGGTTGTCCCCCATCATGTAGTAGTAGCCCGCAGGCACCGTGATCGTCTGCGGAAAGTTGCAGGCCTCACCGCCGTCGCACTGCACGATGTAGGGATCCTTCTCCTGCTTGCCGTTGCGGATCACGTGGCCGTTGTGGATCGACAGATGGTCTCCCGGTAGCCCGACGACGCGCTTGATGAAGGTCTGCGAGGAGGGTTGGGTCCACGGGACCTGGCAAGCCGCGGGCGCGTCCTGCCCCTCCTGGTTCTCGCCCTCGTTCGGGTCGGCGCAGCCGTCGGCGTAGTCCTCGGGCGGATGGAACACGACGATGTCGCCGACGTGCGGAGAGGAGAAGTCCATGGCAAGCCGGTCCACAAGCACCCGCTGGTTGATGTGGACGGTGGGAAGCATCGATCCGCTAGGGATGCGATAGGGCTTCACCAGAAACGCCTGCACCGCTAGGGCAAGTCCGAGCGCGGTGACGACAATCACCGCGAGCTCGATCAGAGTGGCGACCGGCGAGCGGCGCGACCGCGTCACCCAGGTTGTTCGCCGGCGGACTCCTCCGTGGCCGCCGGACCGGCGTCCTGCGGCGCCGTCGGGGGGTCTGACTCCCCAGCCTCGCCAGCGGCCGCTTCACCTTCCGCGTCCGCGCCGGCGTCGGCTTGTGCGCCTGCCTCGACCTCGGGCGCCGCCGCCTCGGGCGCCGCCACGTCGTCCTGCGCCGCAGTGTCCGCTTCAGCAGCCGCCTCCGGCTCGGCGACCGCTTCCAGCTCCGGCTGCTCCTCGGGAGCGGGTGGCTCCGCGGGGACCTCCGGGTGCAGCAGCTCGCGCTCCACCGCGATCTCGGGGGCGGCGAACCGGCGCTCCCGAACCCGGGCGCGTTTGCCGACGCGACCGCGTAGGTAATAGAGCTTGGCCCGCCGAACGTCGCCCCGCGACGCCACTTCGATGCGCTCGATCTTCGGCGAGTGGAGCGGGAAGGTGCGCTCGACGCCGACGCCGAACGACTGCTTGCGGACCGTGAACGTCTCGCGAGCGCCGTGCCCTTGGCGCTTGATGACCACCCCCTCGAACACCTGGGTGCGGCGCCTGGTGCCCTCGATCACCTGGAAGTGGACGCGCAGCCGGTCGCCCGCGTCGAACGCTGGCACTCGGCGAAGCTGGGCGCGCTCCAGGTTGTCGATGACGGTGCTCATGACGGTTGCAAATCCCTGCCGGCCCGAACACCCGGCGACGCTCGGTGGTGAGGTGTACGCACGGCGCGGTGCGCGTGCGACGGGCTATGGTAGCGGACGGCGCGCGGCGCTCTGGCGCAGGCGCCATTCCCGGATCCGGGCGTGATGCCCGGAGAGCAGCACGTCCGGAACCCGCCAGCCGCGGTACTCGGCGGGCCGGGTGTAGTGCGGATACTCGGGCGCGCCGCCCAGCGCCTGGCTGAACGATTCCTCAACCGCCGAGCGCGGATCGCCGAGCGCGCCCGGAAGCTTGCGCAGGACGGTGTCGCACAGGACCATCGCGGCGAGCTCGCCGCCGGCCAGGACGTAGCGGCCGATCGACACCTCGTCCGAGGCGAAATGCTCGACGATCCGCTGGTCGAATCCCTCGTAGCGGCCGGACAGCAGGGTCAGGGCCGGCTCACGCGCGAGCTCCGCTACGAGTGCCTCGTCAAGCAGCCTGCCCCCGGGCGTCAACGCGATCACGCGCCTCTCGCCCCGCAGATCGACCGGGTCGCGCCCGTAGCGGGCGCGCATCGCCGCCTCCACGACGTCCACGCGCAGCACCATCCCGGCCCCGCCCCCGAACGGCGTGTCGTCGACCTGCCCGGCGCTCAGCGGCGTGTAGTCGCGGTAGTTGACGTACTCGAGGCGATGGTCCGCGGCCAGCGCGTTGGCGACGTGGCGCTGGCGCTCGAACCACGCAAACGCCTCGGGGAAGAGGGTGAAGACGTCGATCTCCACCCGGCTTACTCCGCGCCGAGGAACCGCAGGTCGACGTCGATCGCGCGCCGGTCCAGATCGACCTCACGCACCGCGTCACTGACCAGCGGAACCAGCAGCTCGCCTCCCTCGGCGCGCTCGACCTCGAGCATCTCGCACGAGGGCAACTCGACGAGCTGGCGAACCGTCCCCACCGCGCGGGTCCCGTCGTGCACGGAGCATCCGACGAGATCCTCGGCCCACCATTCGTCGGGGCCGAGCTCGCGCGCCCCGACGCGCGCCACCAGAATCTCTTTGCCGCGCAGCGCCTCAGCCGCCTCACGGTTCTCGTGGGACTCGAGGCGCAGGATCGAGCGCTGCGGGGTCCCGGCCCGGCGGGTGATCTGCAGCTCGCGGTCGTCGACCATCACCGACGTGGCGTTCTGGAGCAGCTCGACGTTTGGCCGGGTGACGTGGAAGCTGCCGTCGAGCCCGTGAGGGCGCCCCACGCGGCCGGCGTGAAGCCATTCCATCGACGGCCCCGCCTACGCGTCGACGATGTCGACGAACACCCGGCGGTTGGTCCGGACCGCCGCGGCCTTGACCACCGTGCGAATCGCCGCGGCCGTCCGGCCGCCCCGCCCGATCACGTTGCCGTAGTCGTCGTCGGCCACCGAGAGCTCGAGTATGACGGCGCCGTCGTCCTCCTCGATCTCGTTGACCCGCACCTGGTCGGGATGCTCGACCAGACCCTGCGCCAGGTACTCGAGCAGCTCCTTCATCGCGGCCGCGCCAGCTACTGGATGCCTTGGGTGCGCAGCAGCTTCTGGACGGTGCCCGACGGCTGCGCCCCGCGGGCAAGCCAGTCGCGGATCCGGTCCTCGTCGAGCACGATCGTCGACGGGTTCGTCTGGGCGTTGTAGTGCCCGACGATCTCAATCACCCGTCCGTCGCGCTTGGCGCGCTGGTCGGCGACCACCACCCGCCAGACGGGATTCTTGCGTGAGCCGATGCGCGTTAGTCGAAGTCGTACTGACATGTCGGCCGACGAGGTTAGCGGGTTTCTCAGCGGCGGCCAGCTGCGCGCGTCATTCGATTGGTCGGCGGCGCCTGACGGCGGCGCCTTAGCGGGCCTGGCGCATAAGCGCGCCCAGATCGGGCATCCGGCCCTGCGCGACCGACCGCATGACCTTGCGCATCTGCTCGAATTGCTTGATCAGCTGCTTGACCGCCTGGACGTTGGTCCCGGACCCTTTCGCGATGCGCAATCGGCGCGAGCCCTTGATCAGCTCGGGGTGCCGGCGCTCCTGCGGGGTCATCGACAGGATGATGGCCTGGATCCGGTCGAACTCGCGCTCGTCGATCTTGGCCCCGCGCAGCTCCTTACCCATCCCGGGGATCATCCCGATCAGCGACTGGAGCGGACCGAGCCGCCGGATCTGGCGCATCTGGTCCAGGAAGTCGTCCAGGCCGAACTCCGACTTTCGCAGCTTGCGCTCGAGCTCGGCCGCCTGCTGCTCGTCATAGGCCCCCTCCGCCTTCTCGATCAGGGTCATCACGTCGCCCATCCCGAGGATCCGCTGGGCCATCCGGTCGGGGTGGAAGCGCTCGAACTGGTCGAGCTTCTCGCCCGTAGAGGCGAACATGATCGGCTTGCCGGTAATCGCCTTGACCGACAAGGCGGCCCCGCCGCGGGCATCGCCGTCGAGTTTGGTCATGATCACGCCGTCGAACTGGACGACCTCGGCGAACTGCTCGGCGACGTTCACGGCGTCCTGACCGGTCATCGCGTCGACCACGAGCAACACGTCAGTGGGCTTGACCGCCTTCTTGATGTTCGCGAGCTCGGCCATTAGCTCCTGGTCGACGTGCAGTCGACCACTCGTGTCGATGATCAGCACGTCCTTGCCCTCGGCCTGCGCGCGGTCGCGCGCCCAGGCGGCGATCTTGACCGGGTCCTGATCGGTGCCTTGCTCGTACACGGCCGCCCCGGCCTGGTGCCCGACCTTGATCAGCTGCTCGACGGCCGCGGGCCGGTACACGTCGCACGCTGCCACGGCCACCGAGGAGCCGTGCTGCTCGCGCAGGTAGCGGGCGAGCTTGGCCGTGGCCGTGGTCTTGCCCGACCCCTGGAGTCCGGCCATCACCACGATCGTCGGGGGGCGAGGCGAGAACGAGAGCTCGCGCGCGGCGCCGCCCATCAGCTCGGTCAGTTCGTCGGAGACGATCTTGACCACCTGCTGGCCGGGGTTGAGCTTGCCGACCAGGTCGGCGCCGAGCGCGCGCTCCTTGACCGCGCTCGTGAAGCTCTTGACGACCTTGAAGTTGACGTCCGCCTCGAGCAGCGCGAGGCGGATCTCACGCATGGCGGCGTTGATGTCGTCCTCGGTCAGGGTGCCACGGCCGCGAACCTCGGACAGCGTCGCCTGAAGTTTTTCTGCCAGTGAGTCGAACATCGTCCGACTTCAGCGTACTGCGTGGGATGGGCCTCGCTGCGCTCGGCGTCCGTGGGGCGGTGGGGGTGGGTGGGCGGGATCCAATTCCCCGTCCTGACCCGGATCGCGGCGTATCCCACCCGCTGCGCCAGCGGGGGCAATTTCCAGCATTCCGCGCCGCTCTTACTCGGGATGAAGGATTCCGCCCCGTGGCAAGGCAGAATCCTGCACGGGAGCGCGGGGTCGTGCGCTAATGCTGGAATTTGCCCGATCCAGGGCGGGTGTCGTCGGATCCCGGTGGTGGCGTGGTCGGTGTCAGGACGGGGCCCGCGGCGCGAGTCGCCGGACTACCCGGCGCCGATCAGCGCCCGGGCGAAGTCGTCCGCGTCGAACGGCCGCAGGTCCTCGAGCTGCTCGCCGATCCCGATCAGCTTCACCGGGATCCCCAGCTCGTGGGCGATCGCGAGCGCGATCCCGCCCTTGGCCGTGCCGTCGAGCTTGGTCAGGACGAGGCCCGATACATCGACGGTCTCGGAGAACAGGCGCGCCTGGCGCAGGCCGTTCTGCCCCGTCGTGGCGTCGACCGTGAGCAGTGTCTCGTGCGGCGCGTCGGGGATCTGCTTGGCGATCACACGCTTGACCTTGGCCAGCTCGGCCATCAGGTCATCCTGGGTGTGCAGGCGCCCGGCCGTGTCGATGATCACCACGTCGGCGCCGTCCCGGCGGGCCGTTTCGACCGCGTCGTAGGCGACCGCGCCCGGATCGGCGTTGGGCGGGCCCTTGACGAAGCCGACGCCGGCGCGCTGGGCCCACACCTCGAGCTGCTCCACCCCGGCCGCCCGGAACGTGTCCCCCGCCCCCACCACCACCGTCTTGCCGAGCTCCTTGCTCAGGTGCCACGCGAGCTTGCCGATCGTGGTCGTCTTGCCCGTGCCGTTGACGCCGGCGACCAGGATCACCGTCGGCTCCGGGCGTAGATCGATCCGGTCGTTGTCGGATCGTGCGATGTCGGCCAGCAGCTGGGTCAGGCGCTCGGTCAGCGCCTCCCCACCGCTGATGTTGCCCTCGGTGGCCTCGCGCTCGAGCTGCCCGACCACCTGGGCGGTGGTGCTGGCGCCGACGTCGGCGTAGATCAGCGCCTCCTCGAGCCGCTCCCACGTCTCCTCGCTCAGATCCTCAAACAGCGTCGCCTGGATCTCGGAGGTCAGCGCCTGGCGGGTCTTGCGCAGGTTCTCGCGCAGCCGGCGGAACATGCCGCGGCGCCGCTCCGGGGTCTCGGGAGCGTCCTCAGAATTTGGCTCCCGCCCACCCGGCAAGGCGCCATCGACGATGAACAGGTCGCGCCAGTCGCGTGCCATGGGCAGGAAGGCTAAGCGGCCTGCGGGTTAGGCGGCTTGTTCCCGCGCTGACGGAAGCCGGCGCGAGATCACCTTCGAGATCCCGTCGGCCCCCATCGACACGCCGTACAGCGAGTCGGCGGCCTCCATCGTGCGCTTCTGGTGGGTGACGACAATGAACTGGGCGTGGCTCGAGTAGGAGCGCAGCAGCTCCAGGAAACGGTCGATGTTCAGATCGTCGAGCGCGGCCTCGACCTCGTCGAGGATGTAGAACGGGCACGGTCGGGCGAGGAACACCGAGAACAGGAAGGCCAGCGCGGTCATCGACTTCTCACCGCCTGAGAGCAGCGTGAGCCGCTTCATGTCCTTGCCGGCCGGGGTGATCTCGATCTCGACCCCGAGCAGGTCCTCTTCCTCCCGCTCTTCGGGGGCCGCCGTCTCCTGATCGCCGTCGTCCCCGTCATCGTTCTCCGGCTTGCCGTTCCCATTTCTGGGCACAGGCCCTCCGCCGAGCACCCGCGCCGGCCCGCCTTCGCGCTCGGTGACGAGCCGCAGACGGCCGCGCCCGCCGGGGAAGAGCCGGGCGGCGACCTGCTCGAAGTTCCGGGCGGCCGCCTCGAAGGTCTGCTCAAAGCTCTCGCGGATTTGACGGTCGGTGTCGGCGATCAGCTTGTTCAGCTCGCGCAGCGCCGTCTCGAGGTCCTCGCGCTGGTGCTCGAGCTCTTCGACGTGGGCGAGCGCCTCCTCGTACTCGGTCTGGGCGAGCGGGTTGACGGGTCCGAGCTGCTCGCGCCGGCGGGCGAGCCGCTCGAGCCGAGCGCGGAGCCCCTCGCGCTCCTCCTCGCCGAGCTCGGCCTCGGCGGGCCCGGCGTCGAGCTCCAGACGGCCGGCGAGCTGCTCGAGCTCGCGCCGGCACTCCTCGAGGCGATCTCGAACCCGCTCGAGGCGGACCTCACTCTGGGTCAGCTGCTCTCCGGCCTGGTGGAGCTGATTGTGGAGGCCGGCCTCCTCGGTGGCGCACTCCTTGAGCTCGGCGGCGACGTGCTCGCCGGCTTCGCGGTCGGCGTGCAACGCCTCCTCGAACTGGGCTCGGCGCATCGCGATCGAGCTCGCGGCCTGCTCGAGCGCGCCGGTCAGGGACTGCACGGTCGGAATCAGCGCGCGGTCTCGCTCGGCGGCGGCCCGCAGGCGCTCGATCCGGGCCTGCCGATCGGCTCGCTCGCGCTCGGCTCGCTGCCGGTCGGCGCGCGCCGAGGACAGCTCGGCCGTGACCTGCATCCGGCGGCCGGCCTGCGGTCCGTCGTCAGGCGCCGACCGCCGCCGCTCGATCGTCGCCTGAAGGCGCCGCTCTCGTTCGGTCAGCTCATCGCGCTGGTTGATCGCGGCGCGATGCGCGTCGATCGCTCTCGCCGACTCCCCGTCGGCCGCGGCCAATGCCTCGCCGACACGGTCGAGGGCCTGCTTGGCCCCGACCTCGGCTTGCGCAGCGGACTCGCTCGCGCGCACCAGCCTGTCGCGGCGGTTGCGTTCGGCCAGCACCCGCTCCTCGCCGATCGCCGGCGCCTGGCGAAGTTCGCGCGTCGCGGAGGACCACACCCTGCCCGCCCGGGTCACCGCCACCCCGCCGAAGGCGGCGGGCAGCTGGTCGAGGCTCTCGACCACCCACGTCTCCCGGAGCAGCCGGCGCGCCAGCGCCGCCGCCTCGGCAGGCCCGTGGACGTGCCGGGCGAGGGGTTCGGCGTTAGGTATCGGCAGCGCGGCGACGTTCTCAGCCAGGGCGGCACCGTCCGTCCGATCGACGACGAGAGCGCGGCCGCCGTCGGCACCGGCGCGATCGAGCAGGGCGCCCGCGGCGCCGCGGTCGGCGAGCACGGCCGCTCGCAACCGCCCGTCGAGGGCGGCAGCCACGGCGAGCTCATAGCCAGGGTCGACCTCGAGCTGGTCGGCGAGCACGGTCGCCCCGCCCGGCGCGGCGGTCTGGCTTCGCAGGAACTGGTTGCAGGCGGCCAGCTCGCCCCCCACCCGGGCGGCCTCGCGCCGCGCGGCCTCCACCGCGCGCTCGGCCTCGCGGAGCTCGCCGCGAAGACGCTCGAGCTCCCCCTGAGTCCGCTGGCGCGCGGCCTGCGCCTGCTCGACCGCCTCAGACTGCTCGCTGGTGGCCTCCCGGGCGCGGACGAGCTCGGCCTCGAGCTCGGCGAGTTGTCGGGCCAGCTCCGCCTCGCGGTCGCGGTCGAGCCGGGCCAGCTCCTGTTCGAGCCGCCCGATCCGCGCGTCCGCCTCCGGGTCGGGCCGGTCGCCCTGGGCGGCCTGCTCGAGCTCGGCCAGAAGCCCTTCGCGCCGGCGCAGGCGCTCCTCGACATCTCGCCCGGCCGCCACGGCTGCCTCGGCGCGATAGCCGATGCGCTCGGCCGCGGACTGAGCAACGAAGCAGCGCCGCGAGAGCTCCTCGCGGTGGGCGCTACGGCGGGCCAGCGCGTCCTCCGCCGCCTCCCGGCGGGTCCGCACGGCCGCGAGCGCGCGCTCGACCTGCTCGCGCCGGGCCCGGGCCTCGGCGGCCGCTGTCTGCGCGGCTGCAAGCTCGGCGTTGTGGATCCGCAGGTCGTCCCGGGTCAGCTCCCACCGCGCCTCGAGCGTCTGGCGCTCGATCCGTGCGTGCAGCTCGGCCGCCTCCGCCTGGCGCTTGAGCGGGCGCAGGCGCGAGCGCGCCTCGCGCTCCACGTCGAGCGCCCGGTCGAGGTTCTCCTGGGTCCGGGCCAGCTTGAGCTGCGCACGACGCCGGCGCTTGCGGTGCTTACCCAGGCCGGCCGCCTCCTCGATCAGCATCCGGCGGTCGCGCGGCTTTGAGGTCACGATCGACTCGACCCGCCCCTGGGAGATGACCGAGTGCATCTCCTTGCCCAGGCCGGTGTCCGATAAGACCTCGATCACGTCGACGAGCCGGCAGCGGGCCCCGGCCAGGCGGTACTCGCCCTCGCCGCTTCGATCCAGGCGGCGGGCGATCGAGACCTCGGGCACGCCCAGCCCGAGCGTCCCCTCGCTGTCGTCGAGCACGAGCTCGACCTCGGCGTTGCGCGCTGCCTGACGACCCGGGACCCCGCCGAAGATCACGTCCTGCATCGACTGGCCGCGGATGGCCAGCGGGGACTGCTCACCGAGCGCCCACAGCACCGCGTCGGTGATGTTCGACTTGCCGGAGCCGTTCGGCCCGACGATCACGCTGACGCCCGGCCCGAACTCGAGCTTGGTTCGGTCTGGGAACGACTTGAAGCCCTTGATGACGATCGATTTCAGGTACATGGTTAGGTCTTCACTCGAGTGCCTCGAGTGCCACCTGGGCGGCCTCCTGCTCCGCGTCCTTCTTGCTCCGTCCCCGGCCCCGGCCAACCTCGACGCCCCCGATCGTCGCGCTCACCGAGAACACCCGGTCGTGGGGCGGGCCCTCCTCGTCGACGACGTCGTAGGTGACGAGCGCGCCCTTGCGCGCCAGCCGCTCCTGCAGCGCGGACTTGAAGTCGACCGGGTTCTCGAGCGCGTCCTCGATCTCGGGAGAGAAGGCGGCGACGACCGCCGCGGACGTCCGCTCGTAGCCGAAAGCGAGAAAGCACGCGCCGATCACCGCCTCGATCACCGACGCCAGCACCCGCTCGGTCGAGACCAGGCCGGGCACAGTGGTGGCCGCGGCGGCAGGCGCCGCGGCCCGCAGGCGGTCGGGCACGCCGAGGCGTTCGGCGACCGCCCGGCACGAACGGCCCGACACGGCCTGGGCGCGGATCTTGGTCAACCTGCCGGGGCCGTAGCGATCGGCCTCGAGTCGCGGATACAGATGCGAGGTCACGGCAAGTGCGAGCACGCTGTCGCCCAGGAAAGCCAGGCGCTCGTAGGAGCCCGAGCGCCGGGTCGTCCACGACGCGTGGGTGAAGGCGGGGCGGGCGAGGTCCTCGGGTAGCTCGTCGAGCAGCTCGCGCAGAAGCGCGGCGGAATCACCCTGACGTGGAAGCTGGGTCGCGCTCACTCAGTTCGCGCTCACTCAGCATCGCGGCCTGCGCTCGCCGGCGCCGACGCCTGCGTCTCGCCACCGGTCACGCCCAGCACGAACTCCACGGCCTGTCCGACGGTCTGGATCTTGGCCGCCTGCTCGTCGGAGATCCGCACCCCGTAGGTGTCCTCGACCTCCTGAACCAGCGTGTACAGGTCCAGCGAATCGGCCTCGAGGTCCTCTTTGAAGCGTGTTCCCTCGGAGATCGCAGCCGGATCCACCTCGAGCTCGTCGGCGAGGTGGGCGCGGATCACCTGGAAGATCTCTTCGCGGGTCACGGCATGGGTACCGTAGCCGCCGTTTCGGACGGGCTGCCCGCGTCGGTCAGGGCGGGAAGTGATCCGCTGCTGGGCGGCCGCAGAGCTCCGGCCTGCTCCAGCGCGGTCCGTGTCCGGCCGATCACGTCGTGCTCCACCCCGCGCGCCGCGACCTCGATCGCCCGGGCGAAACCGTGGGCGCCGAACCTGCCGTGGGCGACCACGCCCAGCTGGCGCAGCCCCAGCATGTAGGCGCCGCCCTGGCCCTCGGGGTCGATCTCCTCGCGCAGATGCCGTACCGACGGACCGATCAGTCGCTTACCCAGACGGCCCCGCGTCGAGGTTGCGGCGGCTTCACCGACCAGGCGCAGGGTGCGGCTCGAGACGCCCTCGATCAGCTTCAGAGCGATGTTGCCGGTGAACCCGTCCATTACCACCACGTCGGCCGCCCCCTCTGGGACTTGGGTCCCCTCGACGTTGCCGATGAAGTTCAATCCGGCGCCGCGCTCGCCGGCGAGCTGCTCGTGCACGCTGACCAGGTCGGGCGTTCCCTTGCCCGGTTCTTCGCCGTTGGACAGTAGGGCCACGCGTGGAGCGCCCATGCCCATCACCGCCTGGGCGAAGGCCGAGCCCATGTGGGCGAACTGGACAAGATGTTCGGGACGGCACACGGCGTTCGCGCCGACGTCGAGCAGGAGAACCGTCCCCTTGCCCGGATTGGGCAGCGGCAGAGCCAGGGCGGGGCGGTAGACGCCGCGGTCACGGCGCAGGTGAAACAGCCCCGCGGCCAGCGCCGCTCCGGTCGATCCGCCGGACACGAAGGCCTGCGCCCGACCATCGGCCACCGCGCGGGTCGCCAGGACGATCGACGCCTCGGGCGTCGTGCGGACCGCGTAGGCGGGATCGGCCTGCTTGGCGATCGAGACGGGGGCGTCGACCACCTCGACCCCGGCCGGCACGGCGCCAATCTCGGTTGCCGGACCGAACAGCAGAACCCGGATCCCGTTGGCGGCCGCGCGCGCAGCGCCTGCCGCAACTTCCCGGGGGCCGAGATCCGCCCCGCCGGCGTCCACGGCGACGGTCACCACGGGGACGACTCTATGCGATCGGCTCGTCCCGATCCGGAACGATCACCTCGCGCCCCTTGTAGTTGCCGCACACGGGGCAAACACGGTGGGGAAGGCGAGGGCTGTGGCAATGGGGACACGCGTTGTAGGTCGGCGCTTCGATCTTGTGCTGCGCACGACGCTGCGTGGTCCGCGCATGCGACTGCTTCTGCTTGGGGACGGCCATGGCGGCCAGTGTAGCCCGTCAGATTGGGATTCGATGCACCGGCTGCGCCGGTGCGTGGCTACTGAAAGCGCAGCTCCGACAGCGCGGCCCATCGCGGATCCGGTGCTGGCTCGTGGTGGTGATCGGCCCCGGCGTCGTTGAGGTTCACTCCGCACACCGGGCACAGACCGGCGCAGTCGGGCCGGCACAGGACGTTCGCCGGCACGCTCAGCGCGAGCGCGTCCCGCGCCCACGCGCGTAGATCAAGAACGCCGTCCCCCACGTACGGAGAGGTGAGCTCATCGCTCGCGTCGTCTTCCTGTTTGGCCCGACCACGCGCGGCGGCGCTGATGTGAGCCGCGCGTGCCTCGGTCGGTTGTGAGACCTCGCGCGCGTCGACCGTGAAGGTCGGGGCAGCAGACTCCAGACACCTCATGCACGGTCCCGCCAGCGAGGCCTCGAAGCGGAGCCGTAGCGCGTAGCCGTCGCCCGTGGTCCGGGAGATGTCCAGTCGGACCGGAACGGGCTCCGGCTGCACGGAATACGACTCGCCGGCGAGCGAGAACGGCTCGATCGCCACGTTCAGGTCGAGGCGGCGGCCCTCGCCGGAGGTGAGGCGAAGCGCGCCCAGGTCGAATGTATCGGTGCGTAACGGAGACATGTCATCGAGCTTAATCCCCTGACCAGCGATCATTGAGGCGTGTCGCGGTGGTTCCGCTCATACGGCTTCGCGGATGTATTCGATGACCTGCTCGTCGGCGCCTACCCACTCGATCCGGACGACGTCGAGATGCTGGCGCGGATGCGGGTCCGCCGCGTGCTCAACCTGACCGAAGACGACGAGTACGCCCCGGGCGACCGTGCGGCCGTGGAGCACGCCCTGGCGGCGGCCGGGATCCAGGAGCGGCGCCTGCCTCTGACCGACTACGGAGGCCTGCCCCCCGACGTGCTAGAAGAGGCGGTGCAGGAGGTGAACGCGTGGCTCGACGAGGGGGCGCGGACGTATGTGCATTGCCGAGCCGGGTGGCAGCGCTCGGCCGCGGTCGCCGCCGGCGCGGTCGCCATGCGGACGGGGGTAGACATCGACGAGGCGCTCGACAGGGTGCAGCAGCGCAAGCCCTCGGCCGACCCCCTGCCCCACCAGCGTGCGGATCTGCGCCGGTGGTGGGACGGGCGCGGCCGGGGCAGGCGCATCGAGGCTCAGGCGGACGGCGCCGCGTGATCGAGTCAGCCGGCGTCTAGGCGAGCGAGCAGCTCGGCTTCGCGTTCGGAGGCCAGCCCGGCGCGGGGCGGCAGCGGGGTATCCCCGTCCGGCCCCGGCATCTGCGGCTGCGCGCGGTCCCAAGCCAACGTGTCGGCAACCGTCGCTTCGAGGGGCCGGAACTCGAGGCCCGCGTCGACGGCACGGCCGATGTCGACGGCGAGCAGGCCGCGGAAGTCGGCATTCCGCGGCAAATCGAGCCACACCGGCAGCTCGTCCCAAGGTTTCACGCCCGCCTCGGCCAGCCGGGCCTCATCGATCCAGACGAGCTCGGACCCGCCGCCGGTGGCGGCCGCGATGCGCTCGAGGAGCGGGCCCAAGGTCAGGGTCTCGGCCGGTCCCGTCGCGTTGTACGCGCCGGCGGCGCCCTGCTCGGCCATGCGAACGCTCCAGTCGGCCAGATCGCGCACGTCGATCAGCTGGACCGGCTGCTCGGGCGCGCCGGGCGCGAGCACCCGCCCGCCCTCGGCCAGCCGCCGCACCCAGTACGTGAACCGATTGGTCGGATCGAACGGCCCCACGATCAGACCCGGCCGGATCACGACCGCCCGACCCGGGAGCACACCCTCGACGACGCGCTCGCAGGAAGCCTTGAGCTCGGCGTAGTGCTCCATCACGTCGCTCGCGTCCGCAGGCGGGTCGGGAGCGGTAGGAGCGTCCTCGGACATGCTGAGCTCCGGGAAGCGTCCGTAGGCCGAGATGCTCGAGACGAACACGTACCGGTCGACGTTGTCGGCCAGGAGCTGAGCCGAGGCACGCACCGCGCGCGGCCAGTACCCCGACGTGTCGATCACCGCATCCCAGCTACGACCGGCCAAGCGCGCGAGATCGTGCTCGCGATCGCCGTGGATCTGCTCCACGCCGGGGATCGGGCTGGGATCGGTCTGCCCGCGGTTGAACAGCGTCAGCTCGTGCCCATGCGTCTGCCCGCAGTCGACGATGTGCCGGCCTAGGAACTTCGTTCCACCGAGGACGAGCAACCGCATGGTTGCATGTTACCAGCGTCCTCAGCGACAGGCCGCGGAGCGTCCCTACGGCACCCACCGCTCGCCGGCGGGCGTCACCGTCAGCTCATGGGTGTAGGCGCGGGCGCCCTGCTCAACCAGGAAGCGGACCGCCTCCGCCACCTGGCCCATGTCGGCCAGCGCATCGGTGGGCTGGGTGGGCGGGGTTCCCATCATCGCGACCGTCCTGGGCGACTCGATCGTCGCGTCGACGGCCAGCAGCGCCACGTGGATGCCCTCGCCGCGCAGCTCCTGCGCGGCCGCCTGGACGAGCGCCCGGGTTGCGAACGCGCCGGCGGCCCACAGCCCCCGGCCGGGCATCGCCCGCCGGGAGGAGCCGCCGGTGATCTGAATGAGCGCTCCACCGCCGCTCTCGCGCACCGCTACGAGTCCCGCCGACAGGAACACGAAGGCCTGCTCGGCGACCGCGACCGTCCAGCCGCGGAACCCATCGAGATCGGCCTCGGCCAGCTGACCGCCACCGAACGGCCCGGCGCGGGTGGGCCGGGCAGCCGTGACCGCGTTCACCACGGCGTCGACCGACCCGTGCTGCTCGCGAGCGGTGGCGAGCGCCTGACCGAGCTCGGCCGGATCGGACGCGTCGGCCGCGATCGCGAGCGCGCCCCGCTCGCGCACCTGGGTCAGCGTGTCCTCGCTCTGGGCGACCCCGGCCGCGTTCCAGCCGTGCGCCAGGAAGTGATCGATGATCGCCCCGCCGAGGTTCCGGGCCCCGAGCACAACAACGGTTTTGGCCATGCCGACAGCCTACGGGCTCGGCTGGCGGGCGTGGGTGGGTGGGCGGGGTCCTATTCAGCGGCGCGGAGGCGGCGCATGGTCAGCTGCTCGGGCACGCGCTCGGCGGCGCCCCCGCCCTCGCCCGCCTCGAGCTCGGCCACCCGCACCGTTCTGGGGCTGACCGTGACGTGCTCGATCTCACCCAGGTCGCGTCCCGCCGCCACCGCGCCGTGGTCCTCGAACCGGCGCGCCGCCGGCAGCACCCGCGACTCATACGATCCGACGGCCTCGTTGTAGGCGCGCACGGTGCTGTTCAGCCGCGTGCCGAGCGTGCCGAGCAGGGACGAGAGCTTGTGCAGCCGCCCGTGCAGCTCCCGGCCGAGCTCGGAGATGGCTTGCGCTGATTCGGCCACGCGCTCCTGCTGCCAGCCGTAGGCGATCGCGCGGAGCATGGCCAGCAGCGTGGTCGGGGTGGCGATCAACACCCGGCGAGCCATCGCGTCCTCGATCAGCGTCGGGTCGGCCTCGAGCGCGGCGCCGTACAGGTGCTCGCCCGGGAGGAACATCACGACGATGTCGGGCGCCGAGTCCAGGCCGGCCCAGTAGGCCTTGTCGGCCAGCGCCTTGACGTGCCGGCGTAGCAGTCGGGCGTGATCGCGCAGGTGCCGCTGGCGCTCCTCCTCGTCGCGCGCCTGGTAGGCGTCGAGCACGCCCTGGAGCGGCGCCTTGGCGTCCACCACCACGTGCTTGCCGCCCGGCATGCTGACGACCAGATCCGGCCGCAGCGTCGACTCGTCTCCAGCCACCGGAGACTGCTCGACGAAGTCGCAATAGCGGACCATCCCGGCCAGCTCGACCACGTTGCGCAGCTGCATCTGGCCCCACTGCCCGCGGGCGTTCGGCTTGCGCAGCGCGGTCACGAGCGCGCCCGTCTCGGTGCGCAGACGCTCGCCGGTTTCCGCCAGCGTCTTGAGCTGGGCTTCCAGGCGCCCGCGGGATTCGCGGCGCTCCTGGTCGAGCCTGAGCAGCTGGGTATCCACCCGTCCGAGCTGCTCGCGCAACGGCGCCACCAGCTGCTCGACGGCCTGCTGGCGCTTGTCCAGGTCGCCCTTCGCCTCGGCCTGCGTCTCGCGGAGCTGCGCCCGGGCGAGCTCGGACAACTGCGCCATGCTGGCCTGGAGCGCCTCGGCGCTCAGGGCCTTGAACGATGCCGACAGCCGCTCCTGCGCGTCATTGATCGCCGCCAGCCGCTCGGCCGCCACCGCCCGCTCGTGGTCGAGCTCGGCTCGCGCCCGGACCAGGTCACGATCGAGCTCGACCGCGCGCGCTGCCTGGCCCGAGAGCGCGCGCAGCCGCGGGCGGACCGCGGCGAGCACGACACCGGCGCCGGCGAAGAGACCAATCAGTAACCACAGGGCATCCATGGGCCGCCCAGCATGGCGCGGGGCTCGGACGGAACGTTTCGCCCGCTCATGGAGCCTTTTCCCTGCAAGAATCGTTGCAGTGGCCAACGATCGGATACGCCGTCGAGTGACAGTTCGCGGGCGCGTCCAGGGCGTGTTTTTCCGCGACTCGGTCCGCCAGCGGGCCGACACCCGCAACGTCCGGGGCTGGATCACCAACCGCATCGACGGCGCCGTCGAGGCCGTGCTCGAGGGCAACCCCGACGACGTTCAGAGCGTCGTGCGTTTCATGGAGACCGGGCCGCGTCAGGCCGAGGTCGAGAACGTCGACGTCCGCGCGGAGGAGCCCGAAGGGCTGAGCTCGTTCGAGATTCGCTGAGCGCCTGCCACCCGGTCCATGAATGCGTCGAGCAGGCGCCAGACGCCATCCCGGTTCTCCTCGTCCCGCTCGCGCATCTCGGCCAGCACTCGATCACCGTCCACCCCGTTCCGGACGAGCAGATCGTGCCCTTTGGTGAGCCAGGCGTCGACCATCTCCGGCGTCACCTCGGGGTGGAATTGCACGGCGAGGGTGCGCCCGAGCATGTAGGCCTGGGGCGCGGCCGGACTCTCGGCCAGGAGCACGGCGCCGGGGGGCGGCGTGAACGTGTCGTAATGCCACTCGAACCACGGCCCAGCCGGAATCAGTTCGGGATCTCGGCTGGTCACAGCCACCCAACCGATCTCCGCTTGCGCGGCGGGCATGGCTCGGCCGCCGAGTGCCCGGGCGAGTATCTGGCTGCCGAAGCAGATGCCGAGCATCGGCACATCGGCGTCGAAGGCACGCCGCAGGAGCCCAAGCTCGAGGTCCAGCCACGGCACCGAGTCGTCGTGTGCAGCGGACTCAGACCCGAGCGCGACGATCAGGTCGTAGGCAAGCGGATCGACCTCGCGCTCCTCGCCTGAGATCAACCAGACGTCCTGGTCGTCTCCGCGCGCCTCCAGCCAGTTACTGACGTGGCCGGCAGGTCCGCTCGGGTCGTGCTGAATGATCAGCGCTCGCACGTCGAACGGACCTCAGCCCGCGAGCGTCCGTTCACGGCCGTGGGGCTCACCCGAGTTTCGCCGTGTCCGCACGGCTCACCCGAGTTTCGCCGTGTCCGCACGGCTCATCCGAGTTTCGCCGCAGGCGAAACTCGCAAGGTAATCCCGAAGGGATTACCCAACTTCGGCGGGCTCTTCCTTGCCCGCCAGGCGCTCGCGCCCGCGCCGGACCGCCGCGATGAACTTCGACAGGTTCACCTCGAGCGTGTTGAGGATCTCGTCGGCGTAATCCTCGGCGCCCAGCCGGATCTCCCGCTCCCGGGCGCGGGCGTCTTCGATGATGTCTTCGGCGCCGCGCTCGGCCTGCTTGGTGATCTCCTCCTCGGAGACCATCCGTTCCTGGCGCTCGCGGGCCTCCTTGACGATCCGCTCGGCCTCGCGCTTGGCCTCGGCCAGCATCTCCTGGCGCTCCTTGACGATCCAACGAGCCTGCTTGATCTCCTCGGGGATCGTGGCGCGCATCTGATCGAGGATGTCGTAGATCTCCTCCTTGTCGACCCGCACCTGGTCGGTCAGCGGCACCGCCCGGGCGTTGTGGACGAGGTCGTCCAGCTTGTCGATGAGTACCAAGACATCCATCTTTAAGAACCTCTGTTTCGTTAGCGGCCGAGCCGTTCCTTCAATGCGCTGGCCACCTCCGCAGGGACCAGATCGTCGATCTCCCCGCCGAACGTGGCAAGTTCCTTGATGCCGCTCGAGCTAAGGAAACTGTACTTGGCCGACGCCATCAGGTAAACGGACTCGATCTCCGGGTCCTGCCGGCGGTTGAGCTGATTCATCTCAAGTTCGTACTCGAAGTCGGAGATCGCCCGCAGCCCCTTGACGATCGCCATCGCCCCGCGCTGGCGGGCGAAATCGACCAGCAGCGTGCTGAACGGCTCGACGACGACGTTGACGAGCCCTTGCGTGGCCCCCTTCAGGAAGTGCACGCGCTCCTCGGTGCTGAACACGGTCGAGCCCTTGCGCCAGGGCAGGTTGACCACGGCCACGATCACCTGGTCGTACATGGCCGAGGTACGGGTGATCACGTCCAGATGCCCGTTGGTGACCGGGTCGAACGTGCCGGGACAGATCGCGATGCGGTTATCGGGGGCCATGGATTCGGATCAGGGTGTCGCCGTAGCGGCGCTCGTCGAGCAGCTCCAGGTCGAGCTCGAGTGGCGCCCGCCGGTCGCTCTCGGCCACTACCCGCGCATCGACCGCGAGTACCGGGGCAAGCGCCGCCGACAGCTCCCGCCCAAGCGCGCTCGCGCGCCGATATGGGGGATCAAGGAACACAAGATCGTATTGACGAGCGTCCCGGCGTGCCCACTCGAGGTACCGGACCGCGTCCTGACGACGCACATCCGCGTCCACGCCGACCCCCGACAGGTTCCGCCGGATCGCCGCCACCGCGGCCGCCGAGGAGTCGACGAGGTCGACCTCGGAAGCGCCTCGCGAGAGCGCCTCGATCCCCAGCGCGCCCGACCCCGCGAACAGATCGAGCACCCGCGCTCCCTCCACGGCCTCCCCCAGGATCGAGAACAGCGCCTCGCGCACCCGATCCGAGGTCGGTCGAGTGGCCTGCCCGCGAGGCGCCACCAGCGTGCGACCGCCGAAGCGTCCCGCGACGACCCGCACGCCGCGCCGCCTAGGCCCGGATCGGGGCCAGCGCCTCCGCCCCGAACTCGCCGAGGAGCGCATCGGCAAGCAGGGCGTGCTCGGCCGACGCTAGCTCGGGATCGTCGGCGACCACCTCCTCGGCGTAGCGACGCGCCCGTTCGAGCAGCTCGGCGTCGCGCGGGAGCTCGGCGATCCGATAGATCGTCTCGCCGTGCTGGCGGGTGCCGACGAGCTCCCCTTCGCCGCGCAGCTCGAGGTCGATCTCGGCCAGCCTGAAGCCGTCAGCGTGCTCGGCGAGCGCACGCAGCCGCGGCGACTCCTTGGAACCGAACAGCAGGCAGACCGAATCGTGCCGGCCGCGCCCGATCCGCCCCCGCAGCTGGTGGAGCTGGGAGATGCCATAGCGGTCGGCGTCCTCGACCAGCATCACCGTGGCGTTCGGGATGTCGATTCCCACCTCGATCACCGACGTCGCCACGAGCACATCGGCCTCGCCCGACGCGAACGCCGCCATCGCTTCCTGTTTGGGGCCGGTCGCCATCTGCCCGTGCATGAGCACGACCTGGAAATCGTTTAGCTCCCCGGCGCGCAGCCGCTCGAACTCGACCGTGGCCGCGCGGGCCTGGAGCACGTCCGATTCCGCCACGAGCGGACACACCACGAACGCCTGGCGACCGGCCCGGAGCTCCTCGCGAATCCGGTCATAAGCGCGGGCCCGTTCGCGCTCGCTCGAGCACACGAACGTCTTGATCGGGCGCCGGCCCGCCGGGAGCTCCCGCAACACCGTGTAATCCAGATCCCCGTGATTGGACAGCGCCAAGGTCCGCGGGATCGGTGTGGCGGTCAGATGCAGCACGTGAGGCCGGTTCGGGTGGGCGGCGGGTGGGTGGGTGGGACTCGAATCTGCCTTCGCGTCCAGGGCGGCACGCTGGCGGACGCCGAAGCGGTGCTGCTCGTCAACGACGGCGACGCCGAGCCGAGCGAAGCGCACCGTGTCCTCGATCAGGGCATGGGTGCCGACGATCAGCGGCAGCTCCCCGCTGGCGAGCTTGCCGAGCAGGTCGGCCCTCCGGCGACCGGGCGTGGATCCGGTGAGCAGACCGATCGGTACCACCGCGCCCGGCATGAGCTTCTGGACGGTGGCGAAGTGTTGCTCGGCCAGCGTCTCGGTCGGTGCCATCAACGCGCCCTGGTAGCCATGCTCGACCGCCCGCAACAGCGTGTACAGCGCCACCACCGTCTTGCCGGAGCCGACCTCGCCCATCAGTAAGCGCTGCATCGGCTGGGGCTGGGACAGGTCGCGGTCGACCGCCGCCAGCGCAGCGTCCTGATCGCCGGTCGGCTTGAACGGGAGCATCGTGTCCAGCCAGCGCCCGGTCAGCTCGCGATCGCCGGAGAGCACGGGCGCGCTGCTCGACGCGCGGCGCTGGAGCCGGCGCCGGAGCAGGGCGAGCTGGACCATGAGCAGCTCGTCGAAGGCCAGTCGCCGGCGCGCGAGCTCCATCGCCTCTTCGGAGTGGGCGAAATGCGCGCCGGTGAGCGCCGCGGAGCGATCGGGCAACCGCTCCCGCATGCGCAGCCGCACCGGGAGGGGCTCGAACACGGCCTGAAAGGCGGCGCGATGCTCGTTCACGAGCGCGAGGATCTGGGTCGAGGACAGGCCGTCGGTGGCTGGATAGTGGGCCACTTCACCTTGCCCGCTCACCGCGTCCGAGGTTCTCGCGTGCGCCTGAACGCGAAAGCGCCGGCCCCCCTCGAACTTGCCGTGGAGCGCCAGCCGGGTCCCAACAGGATAGCGCTGCTCGAGCCAGGGCTGGTTGAAGAACGTCGCCTTCATCGCGCCGCTCTCGTCCGCCACCGTGGCCTCGACCAGTGGGCGCATCCCGCGCCGGCGAACCGACCGCGATGAGATGCTCTTCACCTGGACCACGACGGTTGCGCTGTCGCCCGGCACGAGCTCGGCGACGGCACGCGCCTCGCGCCGATCGCGCGGAAGATGAAGCAGCAGGTCCCCGACGCTGTGCAGGCCGAGCGTGTCAGCGGCACGCTGGGCCTTGGCGCCGTCGAGGGTCAGCTTGGCCGTCAGCCGCGAGGGGCGCGGGTAGCGAACCGGGGCGCCTCGCAGCTCGGGTTCACCCAGCTGATCGGAGCTGGCGAACGCGGTGGCGGCCATCGTGGCGCAGGTGGGAGCTTGGTCCAGCAAACGGCCGCATCATCAACGTCCCTTCGGACGCGAACGAGTCATTCGGCCGATAGCAGCCACCACTGACCCTGCTGACCGCCGTCGGATAGCTCGAATTCGACATCTCCATGGGCCAGCGCCTGCACCGTCCCGTCGTCCAGCGGCGCGTCGACGCCCCGCAGGCAGGTGATCAGCTCGGCATCGTGCGCGAGCTGCTCCAACACCTCGCGCAGCGCCTCGCGCGGCCTGCCCCAGGCGACGATCTCCGCCTCGATGTAGCCGACGGCGTCGCCGGCGCGAAAGCGGCCTTCGCTGTCGTCGATCCGCGCCGGCGCGACCGCCCCGGTGCGGACGCGCGCGAGGGCCTGGCTCATCGACTGGGCGTTGTGCTCCGCGTCGAGCGTCGGGTCGAGCGTGACGGCGGCCGCCAGTCCGGCCTGAGGAGAGAGGGACGGCACCACCGACACTGCCTTGTCGGACAGCTGGGCGGCTCGCCGGGCGGCCGTGAGGGCGGCGGTGCTGTTGGACAGCACGACGACCTGTTCGGCTCGAGACGCGTGAATCGCGGACAGAACGTCGAGGCTGCTCGGATCAAGGCTCGGGCCTCCGTCCAGGGCGCGCACCCCCAGGCTCTCGAACAGCAAGCGCATTCCCGCCCCGCTCGTCACCGCGATCGCGTCGCAGACCACGGGCTCGGGCACGCTCAGTCGCTCCTCGCGCTGCTCCATCTGGGCGCGCATGTCGGCCACGTCGAGGTGCGAGATCGTCCCGTGCGGGGAGAACAGCGCGGTGGCCGCGTCCGGATCGTCGGTGTGCACGTGCACCTTGAGGGTGGCCTGGTCCCCGACGATCAGCACCGAGTCCCCGAGCCGCTCCAAGGCCGGGCGAAACCAACGAGGCTCGAGCTCGGCGGTGGTGACGGCGAAGCTCGTGCAGTAGCGATACGTCGTCGAGGAGTGCTGCGGCCGCGTGATTTGGACCCGCCCACCCACCCCCTGCCCGCCCCGCCCCGGCGACTGAGGTGGGTGCGTGCCGTTCTCGACCGGCGGGCGCGCACCGCCCTGGAGCGCAGCGATGATCCCGCCGAACACGAGCGTCAGCGCATACCCGCCGGCGTCGACCACCCCGGCCCGGCGAAGCGCCGGCAGCAGGTCGGGCCCACGCCGGAGCGACCCCTCCCCTGCCTCGAGCGCCCGCCCGACCAGCACCGCGATCACGGTGTTCTGCATCTCGGCACTCGCATCGGCGGGCAGCCTCGCGTCCGGCATGCGAGCAAGGTCAGAAGCGATCTGGACGCCCATCTCGCGGGCCACGGTCAGGATCGTGCCCTCGACCGGCTCGCGCACCGAGCCGTACGCCTGGTCCACCGCACGGGCCAGAGCGGCGCTGATCAGGACCGGATCGACGAGCTCGCCGGGCCGACTCGCGAGCTCCTCGGCGGCGCCGCGGATGAGCTGCGAGAGGATCACGCCCGAGGTCCCACGCGCCCCCAGCAGCGCGGCACGGGCCACCGAGGCAACGATCTCGTCCCGGCTGATCCACTCGACCGTGACCTCGGGAGATGGCGTGGCGAGCCGGTCGAGTTCGTCCAACACCGCCCGGAGCGTGAGCACCATGTTGTCGCCGGTGTCGCCGTCGGGCACCGGGAAGACGTTGAGCTCGTTGACCTCCTCGCGGCGGGTCTCGAGCGCGGCGAGTCCCGCCTCGAGCAGCGCGCGGAAGCGCAGCAGGCTCGTATCCGACCCGGGCGCCGAATCCGGGTCGGCGGCCGTCACGCGGCCTTGGTGACCTTTCCGGCCTTCAGGCAGCGCGTGCACACGTACACCCTACGAGGCGTGCCGTTGTCGTCGATCCGAACGCGCTGAAGGTTCGGGTCGAAGCGGCGCCTGGTGGCGACCATCGAGTGGCTGCGGCTGTTGCCGAAAGCCGGCCCCTTGCTGCATACGTGACATACCTTTGCCATGGTCGGCGAGTATAGCTTCAGGCGCCGCTTGATCCCCGCGTCGTGGGCCCCGTCTTGCGTGCCAAACCAGGTCTTTCTGTGAAAGTCCTCCACGATTCGTATTCTTCGCTACGGGTAATGAGGCGTTTCGATGGGTGATCGATCCCACGCGGACGCGGGCGTCCAACGGGAGTTGGGGCTCCCGGGACGCTACGAGCCGCTCCGCCACATCGCCAGCGGCGGCATGGCGTCGGTGTGGTGCGCGCGCGACCAGGCGCTCGGCCGCAACGTCGCGATCAAGCTGCTTGCCGAGCGGTTCGCGGACGACGAGGCCGGCGCATCTCGGTTCATGCGCGAGGCACGCGCGGCGGCCCGTCTGTCCGGCCACCCCAACGTGGTGATGATCTACGACGTCGGCGAGACCCACCCGGGCGTCGGCGGGGGTCCGCGCGCATTCATCGTGATGGAGTACCTCGCCGGCGGGACGATGGCCGACGCGCTGCGGGTCGACTCGGTTCGGCGGGTGCACACCGTGAAATGGCTCCACGAGGCGTCCTCCGCGCTCGACTACGCCCACAGCCGCGGCGTCCTGCATCGCGATATCAAGCCCGCCAATCTGCTCCTCGACCGCGACCGGACGCTGCACGTGGGCGACTTCGGCATCGCCCGGCTCGGCACCGAGGACACGATCACCGGGAGCGGGCAGGTGCTCGGCACCGCGTCCTACCTGGCGCCCGAGCGGGCACTGGGTCGGGACGCCACCGAGGCCAGCGACCGGTACTCGCTCGCGGTCGTCGCCTACGAGCTGCTCGTGGGCGAGCGACCGTTCACCTCCTCCCACTTCGCGGCGCAGGCCCGCCAGCACGTCGAGGAAGAGCCGCCCGCCGCCAGCCGGCGCAACCGGGCCCTCCCGCCCACCGTCGACGCCGTGTTGGCGCGCGGCATGGCCAAACGCCCCGAGGAGCGCTGGCCGAGCGCGCACGAGTTCGCCCAGGCGCTCGAGTCCGCCCTCCGTGAGCCGACGGCGAGACCGATCCGCGCCGCGGCGGCCGCGCCCGCTCCGACGCGGCCGATTCGCCCGGTTGCCGCCGGGGCCACCGCTGCGGCGGGACGAGCCCGGCGACCGAGGGCGACGGCCCCGCCGGCGGACTCGCACCGACGGCGGCGCTGGCGCGGCCATCGCGTGTCGGCCATGGCGGCCCTGGCGGCCGGAGCGATCGTGGCGGTCGCCTTGGCCGGGACGATCGGGAGCGGCGGCGGACAGCCGGCGCACGGTTCGGCCACCGCAGCGCAGCGACCCGTCCTGAGCGTGAGGACCACGGCAAAGCTTCCCGCGGCGCAGGCAAAGCCCGCCCCGAAGGCGCCGACCACGCAGACGACGCCGACGACGCCGACGGTGACCGACACGCCGGCGGCCGCGACCACGCCGCCACCGGTGGCCGAGACGCTCGAGGCGCATGGGCACGAGCTGATGACGGACGGCGACTATGCGGCCGCCATTCCCGTGCTGCAGAAGGCGGTCGCCGCCGCCTCGCCGAGCAGCATGACCTACGCCTATGCGCTTTATGACCTCGGCCGCTCGCTGCGACTCGCTGGCGACCCGCGGCAGGCGGTGCAGGTCCTGTACCAGCGCCTTCAGATCCCCAACCAGACCGGCGTCGTCAGGCAGGAACTCCAGCTCGCCCTGGTGGCGCTAGGTCAGCAGGCGAGCGGTGGAGCGTCGGGGTCCGCCGGCCCGCCGTGGTCGAACGGCCATCACCACCAGCTGCCTGGAAGCGGTCCGCCAGCCGGCCCGGGACCTGGGCCCGCCCAGGGCGGTCCCGGCGGCGGCAATGACCAGGGCGACTAGCCGACCGCTCCGGGTGGTCGCGGCGACGACCCGGACCGACGGCTAGTGCCGCTTGGGATATTTCTCGCGCATAGCGAGAGTTTTATCCCAACCGAGCGAGCTCGTCCTTGACCGCGACCGAGGCCAGCACCGCCTCGACCGCGCTCCGGCCCGTGTCCCGCTTGGCGCCGCCGGCCACGCGCTCGAGCGCCTGAGCCATCGTGTCCACGGTCAACACGCCGAAGCCACACGGCACGCCGGTCTTGAGCTGGACCTCCTGGATCCCCCGGGCCGCCTCGGCACACACGTACTGGTAGTGATCGGTGTCGCCGCGAATGACGGCGCCCAGGCAGACGATCGCGCGATAGCGCCCCGACTGCGCGGCGAACTTGGCGACGACGGGGAGTTCGAACGCGCCGGGCACATCAAAGCGGTCGATCTCCGCGGAATTCACACCGCCCTCCTCGAGCGCCGCCCGCGCGCCCGACTCCAGCTTGTCGGCCAACTCGGTGTAGAAGCGCGCGATGCACAGCGCGACGCGCGGGGCGCTCATTCTTCGGCAGGAAGCTGGCGCCGGCGGTCCTGCTCGACTTCGTCGTGGAGCATCTCCTCATCGAGCGCCAGCCCCTGGTGATGGAGCGTGTGCCCGAGCCGGTCGCGCTTGGCCCGCAGGTAGGCCTCGTTGTGCGGATTGGGGACGTGTTGAATCGGTATCTGGTCGACCACAGACAGCCCGTAACCGGCGAGCCCTGAGATCTTCTTGGGATTGTTGGTCAGGATTCGGATGCTGGTAAGCCCCAGGTCGACCAGGATCTGGGCGCCGATGCCGTAGTCGCGCAGATCTGCCGGCAACCCCAACCTCAGGTTGGCGTCAACCGTGTCGAGGCCCTCCTCCTGCAGCTTGTACGCCCGCAGCTTGTTGAGGAGCCCAATCCCCCGGCCCTCCTGGCTCAGATAGAGCAACACCCCGACGCCCTCGGACTCGATCATCGAGAGCGCCGACTCCAGCTGCTCCCCGCAGTCGCAGCGCAGCGAGTGGAAGACGTCTCCGGTCAGGCACTCCGAGTGCACCCGGACCAGGACGTCGTCGCGATCCTCGACATCGCCCTTCACCAGCGCGACGTGGTGCTTGTTGTCGACCAGCGAGCGGTATCCAACCGCGGTGAAGTCGCCGAACGTGGTCGGCAGCCGGGTCGAGACGACGCGCTCGACCAGCTTCTCGTGCCGACGGCGGTACGCGATCAGGTCGGCGATCGTGACCATCTTGAGCTGGTGCTTCCAGCAGTACGCGGCGAGGTCCTCGCCGCGGGCCATCGTGCCGTCCTCGTTCTGGATCTCGCAGATGACGCCGGACGGGTTGAGCCCGGCGAGACGGGCGAGGTCGACCGATGCCTCCGTGTGTCCGGTCCGCTCGAGCACGCCGCCAGGCTTTGCCTTCAGCGGACGCACGTGGCCAGGCTTTACGAGGTCCTCCGGACCCTTGGTTGGGTCGATGGCGACCTGCATCGTGCGGGCCTGGTCGTAGACGCTGATGCCCGTCGTCACGCCGTCGCGCGCCTCGATCGTCACCGTGAACGGCGTCTGGTGCGAGCTCTCGTTCTTCTGCGTCATCAGCTCCAGGCCGAGCTCGTCGCAACGTTCGGGGGTCATGGCCAGGCAGATCCACCCGCCCGCCTGCCGGGTCATGAAGTTGATCGCGTCCGGGGTGATGAACTGTGCCGCCATGACGAGGTCACCCTCGTTCTCACGATCCTCGTCATCGACGACGACGATCATCTTGCCGGCGACGATGTCCTCCAGCGCGTCCTCGATCGTGGCAAACGGAGTCTGTACCGAGCTCATCGCCCCGCCGCCATCAGCTTCTCGACGTATTTGGCCAACACGTCCACCTCCAGGTTCACTCGGTTCCCCGCACAAGCGTTTCCGAGGTTCGTGCGCTCCAGCGTCTCCGGGATGAGGGAGACAGTAAACGATCGGTCGTCCAGCGCCGAGACGGTCAGGGAGACGCCGTCCACAGCGATCGACCCCTTCTCGATCACATAACGCAGCAGGTCGGTCGGGGCTTCGATCCGGATGCGGCGGGAGAAGCCGTCTTGTGCGACCTCCGCGATCGTGCCGACGCCGTCGACGTGCCCCTGGACGACGTGCCCTCCGAGGCGGTCGGTCGCCCGCAGCGGCAGCTCGAGGTTGACCTCGGACCCGGTGGACAGACCGCCCAAAGATGACCGCGTAAGCGTCTCGTTCATCGCGTCGGCCTCGAAAGCGCCGTTGTTCAGGGAGACGGCGGTCAGGCAGACGCCGTTGATCGCGACCGAGTCGCCGGGACCCAGATCACCGACCAGCGGCGTCTCGATCGTGATGCGCGCCCCTGCATCATCACGGTCGACCGCCACCACCCGGCCGAGCGACTGAACCAGTCCTGTAAACACTCCCGATTCCTACCACTCCTTGATGCGCGCCGACACCAGCAGATCCGCGCCTACGCGCTCGCACTCGAGGGTCAGCGCGCGGGCGGCGTCGGCGATCGCGTCGACGCCCTCGCCTTCCAGCGGGTCACGCGCAGTCCGCCCACCCAGGACCATCGGGGCCAGGAACAAACGCATCTCGTCGACCTCGCCGGCGTCCATGAACACACCGGCCAGGTGTGGCCCGCCTTCGAGCAGGATCGAGCCAACCCCGTCCGCCCCGAGCTGGTCCAGCGCGGAGCGCACGCGAGCGGGCTCGTTCTCACCGGTGGCCACGACGACATCGGCCCCGTGGGCGGCCAGCGCATCCGTGGCCGGGCGCGGTGCAGCCCGGGAGACGACCACGGTCACGGGGATCTGCCGAGCGTCGCGCACGAGCTGCGAGCTCAGCGGAAGGCGCGCCAGCGAGTCGAACACGACCCGCCGAGGCTGGCGGGATACGACTTCGATCCGCGCGGTCAGCTGCGGGTCGTCGGCCAGCGCGGTGCCGATGCCGACCGCTACCGCGTCGGACTGAGCGCGCCAATGGTGGGCGAGCTGCCGGCTCTCCTCACCCGAGATCCACTTCGAGTCGCCTCCACGGGTGGCGACCTTGCCGTCGAGCGTCATCGCCGACTTGAACAACACCCACGGCCGCCCGGTGCGCGCATGCTTGCGGAAGGACTGGTTGAGCAGGCGAGCGCGCGTGGCGAGCTCACCCTCGGCCACCACCACCTCGATCCCCTCGTCGCGCAGGATTCCCAGGCCGCGACCGGAGGCATGCTCTGAGGGATCATCGGAGGCGACCACGACCCGTCCGATGCCGGCCTCCCGGATCGCGTCGGTGCATGGAGGGGTCCGGCCGTGGTGGCAGCACGGCTCGAGCGAGACGTACAGGGTGGCACCGGTCAGATCGCTTCCGTCGGTGGCGCGGATCGCCTCGACCTCGGCGTGCGGGCCCCCGAGAGCCTCGTGAAAGCCCTCCCCGAGGACCTCGTCCTGGCGGCCGATGACGGCGCCGACCAGCGGATTCGGACTGACCCGCCCGAAGCCGCCCTGGGCGAGGTCAATCGCGCGGGCCAGGTGGCGGCGATCGATCTCGGTGGTGGCAGCCATGGCGTCTTGGAGGATATGACGCTGTGTCAGGCGTTCGTAAATCCGACCGAGGTCTCGCTACCGTTTGCTGGGCGCCCCCGTGGGCTCGAAGCGCTCCGTTTTGCCGGACAGCTCGTTTCAGACTCGCAACCCGGCTCTCCGCACCATGAAGCTCATCATCCAGATCCCCTGCTTCAACGAGGAACAGCAGCTTCCCGCGACGCTCGCCGGGCTGCCGCGCCACGTGGACGGCGTGGACACGGTCGAATGGCTGATCATCGACGACGGCTCGACGGACCGGACCGTGGAGGTCGCCAAGGAGCACGGCGTGGAGCACATCGTGCGCCTGACCAACAACAAGGGTCTCGCCGCCGCGTTCCAGGCCGGCCTCGACGCGGGCCTGAAGCTAGGCGCCGACGTGATCGTCAACACCGACGCGGACAACCAGTACGAGGGATCCGACATCCCCAAGCTGGTGGCCCCGATCCTCCGCGGGGAGGCCGACATGGTCGTCGGCGACCGGCAGGTGGGGACGATCGCTCACTTCTCGGCGGGCAAGAAGCTCCTCCAGAAGCTCGGCTCGTGGGTGGTGCGCCATGCCTCCTCGACCGAGATCCCCGACACCACCTCCGGGTTCCGGGCCTACAACCGCGAGGCCGCGCTCCAGGTCCAGGCGGTTTCCAAGTTCACCTACACGCTCGAGACGATCATCCAGGCCGGCCGGCTGCAGGTGGCGGTCGACCACGTCCCGATCCGTACCAACCCCAAGACCCGCGAATCGCGCCTGTTCCCTTCGAGTGCGGCCTACGTCCGGCGCAACGCGCTTTCCATCTTCCGCGTCTACTCCCAGTACCAGCCCCTTCGGGTGTTCTGGACCGGAGCCGTGATCCTCGGCGCGGCCGCGCTGGCGATCTTCATCCGCTTCCTGATCTTCTTCGTGCAGCATCCGGACGCGGGCACGCGCCACGTCCAGGAGCTGATCGCGGGCGGCGTGCTGTTCAACGCGGCAATGCTGCTCGGGGCGCTCGGCGTGATCGGGGACCTGCTCGACGCCCAGCGCACGCTCTCTCAGCGCACGTTCGAGCGGGTTCGCCGGATCGAGCTTCAGCTCGGCGTTGAGCCCTCTCACTACGAACCCGGGGCGCCGGCGGTTGGGGCCGAGGCCGATGCGTCGGGCGAGGAAGGCGCCATGCGCGAGCCGTCGGGGCCACCGGACCGCAGGGCGCTCGAGGTATGAGCTCCAGCCCCGCCCCAACCGGCGGGCGCTCGGCCTCGGTGCCCACCGGCAACACGTTCGACAAATACGGCTCGACCAATCCGGTCGTCCGGCGGTTGATGTCGGGGTTCGAGCGGAGGCTGGACGTTCTGTTTGCCTCGGCGGCGCCACGGTCGGTGCTCGACGTGGGGTGCGGCGAGGGGGTCCTGACCTATCGGTGGGCCCAGCAGCTCGGCGAGAAGCCCATCGTGGGCATCGACCTGGCCGACCCGAAGCTCGAGGCGCAGTGGCGCACCCGCCGGCGCGAGAACCTCGAGTTCCGCACGATGGACGTCGATGGCCTGCGCTCGTTCCCGGACCGGTCGTTCGACATGGCCGCGGCGATCGAGGTGCTCGAGCACGTGCCCGATCCCGAGCAGACGCTGGCCGAGATGGCGCGCGTGGCGCAGCGGCACCTGCTCGTCTCGGTCCCGCGCGAGCCGCTCTGGCGCGGCCTCAACCTGGCCCGGGGCGCCTACGTACGCGACCTCGGGAACACACCGGGGCACCTGAACCACTGGTCCAAGCGGGGCTTTATCCGCACCGTGGCGCGACATGGCGTGATTGAGCAGGCGCGCTCGCCGTTTCCGTGGACGATGCTGCTCGTGCGCGTGTCCTGATGGCGCCCGCGCGAGGACCTGTATCCCCCGAGGCCGGGTCTGCGCCCCCCACCGAGCCGGGCCCGGAAACCACCGAGGACGGCGGCGCCACCGCAACGGCAGAGCCCTCCTTCGGGTCCGGCGCCCGAATCCTGACGATCGGGATCGCGTCGACCGGCATCTTCACGTTCCTGTACCTCGCCACCGCCAGCCACGTGCTGAGCCCGGCGGAATACAGCCGCATCTCCCTGTGCTGGGCGATCATGTTCGTGATCCTGTCGGTGATCTACCGGCCGATCGAGCAGCTGCTCTCCCGGACGATCGCCGACCGGCGGGCGCGCGGGCTGCACGGCCATCCGCTCTGGATCCCGGCCTCGATCCAGAGCGGTTTCGCCTTGATCTTCCTGATCACGGCACTTTCCCTGCGCCACGAGATCGAGTACGGGATCTTCGGCGGCTCGAGCGCGCTGTACTGGATCCTGGTCGTGGGCGTGATGGCCTACGCCGCCAGCTACTTCGCCCGCGGCTGGCTGGCGGGCCACAAGCGGTTTGCCCTGTACGGCGGGCTCGTGTTCCTCGAGTCGACCTCCCGCTTCATGTTCGCCCTGGCCGCCGCGGTCGGGATCACGTCCGGGCAGGCCGCGGTCGGCCTCGGGATGGCGGTGGCCCCGTTCGCCTCGCTGTGCGTGATCCCATTCGCCTTCTCCCGCATCCGGGTCGACGCGCCCGCCGAAGTGCCTGCGGCGGACGCGGCGCGGGAGGGCCCGGCCCACGCCCAGGTCGAGGAGGCCGCCGCCGACCTGAGCCTCAAGCGAGGAGCCGGGTTCGCCGTGTCGGTGGTCGGGATCATGTTGGCCGAGCAGACGCTCTTGAACGGCGGCGTGCTGATCATCGCGGCCCGATCGGGTGCCGGCTCGATCACCTCCGGGCTGACGGGGTTCGTGTTCAACGTAATGCTGATCGTGCGCGCCCCGCTGCAGCTGTTCCAGGCGATTCAGACCTCGATACTGCCGCACCTGGCCGGGCTGGAGGCCCGCGAGAGCGCCGAGGAATTCAGTCGCGCGATCCGCGTTACCGTCAAGGCAATCGCGGCGTTTGCCGGCGCGGTAACAATCGGGCTGCTGGCCATCGGCCCGTTCGTGATGACCGTCCTACTCGGCAACAAGGGCTATCCCTACGGACGCTTAGGCCTGGCCATCGTGGGTCTCGGGATGGGGTTGCATTTGGTTTCGGGAACCCTCAACCAGGCCGCGCTGGCCCGGGGTCGAGCCCGCGTGGCTGCGGTCGCTTGGCTGACGGCCGCGGCGTTGTTCGTAGCGCTCGTGGCGGCCCCAACGATTACCTCCGAGGTCACCCGGGTCGAGGTCGCCTACTTCACCGCCACGCTCGTGCTGTGCGGCCTGCTGTTCGCCATCTACCGCCGCGGGCCCGCTGGATCAGCCGCTGCTTAGCGACTTGCAGACCGGCACCTTGGCCGCCGCCTGCTCGATGTCCGGGTTGCTGAGGCCACTGGCGTCGATGTTGTTGAGCGAGGCGCGCACGTTCGCGTTGAGCGCCTGAGCTGCCGTCTTGTACGAAGACGCGGAATCGGTCGGAAGCGAACTGGCCTTGGCCGCGGCAGCATGCATCGCGTCCCGCAGCTGGGTGAACGCCTTGACGATGTCGTTCGCCACCGACTGGCCGCGCGAGATGTCCGGCGTTCCGGCTGAGCTGATGCGCGCAACGGCCTGGTCGGCGTCCTTGGCGACCGCCCCCAGGAAGCCTTGCAGGGTCTTCTTGGCCTGAACCGCGCTCTCCGCCGTAGAGCCGCTCAGCGCCTGGGTGCGCGTGATCACATCGTGCTCGAGCGGCGAGATCGCCGAGCAAACGGTCTTGACGTAGGTCGCGGTATCGACCTTCGAGGACTTGCTCGACCCACACCCGGTGCAGAGGGCGAGGACGACCAGCAGTCCGATGGCGGCGCGGAGGATGGCCGGATGCACGATGGGCAGGCTAGCGGCCTATCCGTCAGCGAGCGCCCGCGGCCGCGGCGATGGCGGCGTAGGCCGCCGCGGGATCGTCCGTGCCGAACACGGCCGAACCCGTGACGAGCAGATTCGCACCCGCTTCGACACAGGCGGCGGCCGTCCCGACGTGTACGCCCCCGTCCACCTCGAGCGCGACGTGATCGGGCAGCGCCGCGCGCATCCGTGCCATCTTGTCCAACGACCAGGGGATGAACTGCTGGCCGCCCCAGCCCGGGTTGACGCTCATGCAGAGCGCCAGATCGAGCATCTCGTGCGCGATCTCATCGAGGCTCGAGGCCGGCGTGGCCGGGGTGATCGCCGCACCCGCCGCGCAACCCGCCTCGCGGATCGCCTGAAGCGTGTAGTGGACGTGAGGGGTGGCCTCGACGTGGATCGTGATGCTGTCCGCGCCGGCCTTGGCGACCTCGGCCACGTAGTGCTCCGGACGCTCGATCATGAGGTGCACGTCGATGACCGCACCCGCGGCGTGCACCTGGTCGGCGATCGCCTGGACGGCCAGCGCTCCGAAGGTGATCGGTGGGACGAAATGGCCGTCCATCACATCGACGTGGATGACCCGAGCTCCGGCGGTGAGGACCTCGGCGACCTGCTCCCCCAGCCGCGCGAAGTCGGCCGCGAGGATCGAGGGCGCGAGTCGCAGCTCTCGCAGCAGGCCGAGGGTGCCCTCCGACGGTGATCGGTTCTCGGTGGCCACTTCGGTAATCGCCTACACGGCCCGGAGCATGCTGCCCTGGCAGTGGTTGCAGGCGACCACGGCGGTGGTCGACATGCGTACGATCGTGGAATGCTCGCCGCAGTTCGGACACACGGACACGAGCTCGAACCGCTGTAAGCAGTAGACACACCGGTAGCGCCCAGGCGCCGCGGTCGCGCGCAGCCACGGCTCGCCGCAGTTGGGGCACTCCGTGCCGAGCGTGTGCGAGTGCGGGGAATCGGTCAAGGTATGAGTAGGTTAACTTGCGGCTCGGGCACTCATGGCATCGGCGGCGGCGCCTTCCGGCCGCAGGCCCGGTCCTCACGCGCGCACGAGCCGGACGATGAAGAAGCCATCGGTCCGGTCGCGGTGGGGCAGCAACTGGACGACATCGACGGCTTCGAAGTCGTGATACCTGTCCAGGAAGTGCTCGATCACGCCCTCCCCTTCCTCGCGGGAAATCGTGCATACGGAGTAGACCAGGACGCCGCCGGGGGCCAGGACATCGGCGCCGGCGGCGAGGATCCGGCCCTGCACGGCGGCGAGCTCCGCGACCGCCTCGGGCCGCGCGCGCCAGCGCAGGTCGGGTCGCGACTGGAGCGTGCCAAGCCCACTGCACGGCGGATCGACCAGAATCCGGTCGAACGGCCCATCGCCTCGCGCGCAGCCCGCGTCGCCGACCTCGACGCGGACGCTCGCGGCTCCAAGGCGGGCGGCGGTTCGCTCGAGCGCCGCGGCGCGCCCCGGATGCCGCTCGACCGCCACGATCTCGCCGCGACCGCGCATCAGGGCGGCCAGGTGAGTCGTCTTGCCGCCGGGGGCGGCGCACAGGTCGAGGACGCGCTGGCCGGGCTCGGGAGCGAGGATCCGCGAGACGAGCATCGAGGCCCGGGACTGAGGCTGCACGGAGCCGGAACTCCACAGCTCGGATCCCTGGACGTCGAACGGGCCGTCGAGCACGAGCGCCTCGGGGAGATCGGCCCCTCCCACCCCCGCCGGGCGGCTCGGCACCGGCAACGCGGTCTGTACATCCGCCAGGCTGGCCACGAGAGTGTTGACCCGCAGGACCGACTCAGCCGGCTCATTGACCACCCGCAGGAGCGCTCGCGCCTCGGCGGCACCGAGCTCCTCCCACCACTTGCTGGCCAGCCAGCCAGGGACGGAATGGAGCACCGCCGCCGACTGCGGTGTCTCATCGTCCAGGCGCTCGAGCATGCCCCGCCCGTCCCGCGCGCCCCGGCGCAGCACGGCGTTGACCAGCCCGGCGCCGTGCGGATACTGCTGCTTGGCCAGCTCGACCATCTCGTTCACGACGGCGTACTCGGCGGCGCCGCCGAGATACAGGAGCTCGAACAGGCCCAGGCGCAGAATGGCAAGGACCGGAGCGTCGAGCCGGTTCAGCGGGCGCTTGACCAGCTGCCCGGCGACATGGTCGAGCGTCGCCCGCCGCTGCACGGTGCCGTAGCTGAGGGCCATCGCAAACGCCCGGTCGCGCGTTTCGAGATCAGCCGCCTCGGAAGCGAGCGCGCGATCGGCGTAGGCGCCCTGCTCGAACACCCGGCGCACGACGCGCAGAGCGCAGATGCGCGCCGGGGAGACGCTGCCACGGGCGCGGCCGGCGGGCGGGGTGGGTGGGCACATCATTTATGAGCGCCGGCCCCGCAGGTAGTCCTCGCCGGACATCGGCCGCCTCCCCGGCGGCTGCACGACCAGCAGCTCGAGCGCGCCGTCGGCGCACCCGAGCACCGGCCTGGGCCCCGCGAGCGACACCACCCCGACCGGCGGGGTCGGTGGGTCTCCGTCGACGATCACGCGCGCGGCGCTCACGCCCAGGCGCGTCGAATCCTCGAGTACTACGTACGCGCCGATGTGCGGCGTCAGCGCTCGCACGACCCGCTCGAGCTCGACTGCGGATCGGCTCGGATCGAGCTCGCGGTCGGGCGGCTCGATCTTCGCCGCGTACGTCACCCCGGCCTCGTCCTGCTCGACGCACGGGGGGTCGGTGTCGAGGGTCCGCACGAGCAGGTCGGCGCCAAGCACCTCGAGGCGCGCGGCCAGGGTCCCGTACGTGTCGTCTGACCGGATCGGCTCCGTCGCCTGGGCGCACACGGGTCCGCTGTCCAGCCCGGCCGCGAGGCGCATGATCGACACGCCGGTCCGCTCGTCCCCGGCCATGATCGCTCGCTCGACCGGCGCCGCGCCCCGCCAGCGCGGCAGCAGCGATGGGTGGACGTTCAGCATTTCGAAGCGCGAGAGCAACGGCTCGGTGATCAGCGCCCCGAACGCGCACACGCACACCGCGTCGGGCGAGGCAGCTTCGATCGTGCGCAGCGTCGCGTCATCGTTGACCGCGGCCGGCTGCTCGAGCGCGATGCCCAGTTCGCGAGCGGCCTCGGCCACCGGCGGCGAGGCCAGCTTGCGACCCCGGCCGCGGGGCCGATCGGGCCGAGTCACGACCAGCACGGGGCGGTGCGGCGAGCTGGCCAGTCGGCGCAGCACCGCCGCAGCGAACTCCGAGGTGCCGAGGTAAACGGTCCGCACTACGTCGGGTCGCCGGGATCGCGCCCGCGGCCGACGCAGGCCGCGAGCTATGCGGCCTGCTGGCCCTCGCGCAGGATACGCATCGCCTCTTTGCGCTGGTCACGCGAGGTCCGGTCGAGGATCAGCACACCGTCGAGGTGGTCGATCTCGTGCTGGATGACCCGCGCCTCGAGCCCCGAGGCCTCGATCACGATCGGCTCGCCGAACTCGTTCTGGGCCCGCACCCGCACGTACACCGGGCGATCGACCTCGACCAGCACGCCCGGCAGGCTGAGGCAGCCCTCCTCCATTGCCTCGCTCTCGCGGCCCTTCCATTCGACCTCGGGATTGATCAACGCCGCGAGCTGGCCGTTCTGCTGCACCCGGTATACGAGCAGCCGGTGGACGACCCCCACCTGCGTCGCGGCCAGACCCACGCCGATGGCGTCGTCCATGAGCTCCCCCATGCGCGCCACCTCCTCGCGCAGCGCATCGTCGAAGCGGTCGATCGGGCGCGCCTTCGTGCGCAGCACGGGGTCGCCGAAGCTGCGGATCTGGGCCAGAGCGGCATCGCGGCGGGCAACGGTCTCCGGATCGAGCTCGGGCTCCTTTGGCTCGGGTTCGACCCCCGCCTCGGGCTCGGGCTCGAGGCCTTCCTGCGGCTCCGTGTAGGTGCTCTCAGAGGACACAGCTTCAGCTTAGTGTCTCACCGCGCGGCGTCATTGCGGGTCAACGTCGACGCTGACGCTCACCCCGCGCCGCCCGGCATCGGCCGCGCACGCATCGATCGCGGCGCCCACCGCCCGCACCATCGCCAGGCGATCGGTGCACTTGATCACGAGCTGGCTGCGCGAGCGGCCCCGCAGGCGGAAGAGCGGCGCGGGCCCGAGGACGATCCCGCCGGCGGGAGCGATCAGCTCGTGCAGGCGGGTGGCAACCGCGAGGGCCGCGACGGGGTCCTCGCACGCGCACACCACTCGGATCAGCGATCCGAACGGCGGATAACCAAGCACCTCGCGGCGCCGGAGCTCCTCGGCGATGAACGCGTCCGAGTCGTGCCGGGCGGCCAGCCCGAGCGAGCGCGCGTCGGGCGCCAGCGTCTGGACGAGGACGCGGGCGCGTGAGTTGGTGGTTGGGGGAGGGTCGGTGGGCTTCAAATCACCACGCCCCACCCGCCCGGCGAGCTGAGTGACCAGCGCGAACGTGCGCTCCTCGGCGCGGAAGTCCGGGAAGCGAAGCGTCTGGTCGGCGTCGAGCACGACGCCGAGCGCGACCTCGGCGAAGTCGTGACCCTTGGCCACCATCTGGGTGCCGAGCAGGACGCCGCACGAGGCGGCCTCGAACCGCGCCAGCGTCCTCGCCAGGCGGTCCTTGCTCGAGGCGACGTCCGCATCGAGCCGGAACACCGGGAGCTCCGGCCCGAACGCCTCGCCCAGCTCGTGCTCGACGCTCTCGGTGCCGGCACCGTGGCGCGCAACCGCGATCGAGCCGCACTCTCCGCAGCGCTCCGGCACTCGCCGGCGGTGGCCGCAGTGATGACAGGCGAGCGTGCCCTGGGCGCGGTGGAGCACCAGTGCCACGTCGCAGTTTGGGCACATCCAGACGTGGCCGCAGCCGCGGCAGGAGAGGAAGTTCGACCAGCCGCGGCGGTTCAGCAGGACGATCGCCTTGCCCCCAGCGGCTCGCACGTCGGCCAGCGCCATCCGTGTCCGCGGGTGCAGCGAGCGATGCAGCCCGCGCATGTCGAGCAGCTCGACCGGCGGCAGCGGACGGCCGTCGATGCGGTGGGGCAAGCCGCAGGCGGGTCAGCGTGACCACGCTCTCGGGCCGCGGCGTCGCGCTGCCGGCGAGCAGCACCGCGCCGTGTTGCTCGGCCCGGTGCGCGGCGACCGTGCGTGCGTCGTAGCGCGGGTCACCCTCGTGCTTGTAGGAGGCGTCGTGCTCCTCGTCGACCACGATCAGACCGATGTCCTCGAGCGGCGCGAACACGGCCGAGCGCGGGCCGACGCACACGCGCGCCTCGCCGGTGCGCAAGCCGCAGCCACTCGTCGTGCCGCTCGCCCTGCCCGAGCCCGGAGTGGAGCACCGCGACGATGTCGCCGAACCGAGCCTGGAAGCGGCCGACGGTCTGCGGGGTGAGCGCGATCTCGGGGACCAGCACGATCGCGCCCCGCCCGGCCTCGAGCGTGGCCCGCACCGCCTGGAGGTAGACCTCGGTCTTGCCCGATCCGGTCACGCCGTGGAGCAGGAACCGCGCGCCTGCATCAGCGCCAGCGCCGGCGTCCCCGCCGCCCGGCAACGCCCTCAGGACAGCGTCGAGCGCCTCGCATTGCTCAGCGCTCAGCGCGGGTGGCGCGTCAGCGCGCCGCCCCACCGCCACCGTCGCCGGGCGCCGCGCCCGGGCATCCCGGCGGAGCGCCAGCAGACCGCGCCCCTCGAGTCGCCGCGCCGTCTCGTTCCCGAGCGCCGCCGCCGGCGCCGAGCCGTCGCGCTCGAGCCGCTCGAGCGTCGCCCGCTGGCGGTCGGTCAGGCGCGCGCCGTCCTGGAGCGCGCTGCGGCCGGCCTCGGTCAGCTCGGCCACCAGCACGCGCCGGCGCCCACGCCCGGACGCGAAGCCGGGCGGCAGAACCAACCCGAGCGCCCGGGCCGGCGTCGAGCAGTACTGCTCGGCGATCCACCCCGCCAGCTCGACCAGGTCGGGACCCACCCCGGGCGGTAGCACCGCATCCGGCTGGAGGAGCCGCTCGGGCTCGAGCTCGGATTCGCGCGCGAGCTCGAGCACCACCCCCAAGGTGGTCTGCCGTCCAAACGGGACCCGCAGGAGCGCGCCGACGCCCACGTCGGCCTGGTCCGGGCGGAGCCGGTAGTCGAATGGTCCGCGTACCGCGCGCGTGCGGGTCAGCGGCTCGACGCGCGCGATCAGCGGCAGCGCGTTGGACGGGTTGGAGTGCATCGGGGTCTCGGAGGGTAAAGTCAGGCCAGGATGACGGTCGATCTCCTGACCGCCGGACTGTTCGGAGTGCTTGGCGGCATGGTTGCGGTGCTCGCGCTGCTGACCGGGAGCTGACGGCTCGGCGGTACGCTCGGGCGGTGGACCCGGAGCCCGGCGAAGAGGTGTTCTTCCACGGCCACCCGTCGTGGCGATCGATGCTCGCGTTCTACCTGCGCGGCCTGATCGCGGCCGTGCTGGCCGGGGTGATCGCCGGACTCGTCACCCGGATCGCCGACAAGCACGTCCAGACCGGATGGGTCGGCGCCGCGGTGGCCGTCGTGTTCGTCGTCGTGCTCCTCTGGGGGCTCCTGCGGCGGATCACGATCACGTACACGATCACCAACCGGCGCCTGACGATCACGTCCGGCCTCATCTCACGCGAGATGCACGAGACCCGGCTCGAGCGCGTGCAGAACGTGAACTCGCGTCAGCGGCCAATCGAGCGGCTGTGCCGGGTCGGGACGGTCGACTTCGACACGGCGGGCGGCGCCGCCTACGACTTCGGTTTCGGGGCGTCGACGATCCACGCCAGATCGTCCGGACCGTCGACCGGGCGCTGCACGACTTGCGCCTGACCCACCCTCAGGTCTGAGTCCGGCTAGGCCTGCAGGGTGGTGGCGCCCAGCCCGGCCGCCTCGCGCAGCGCGGCGGCCTTGTCGGTGCGCTCCCACGTGAAGTCGTGGTCCTCGCGGCCGAAGTGGCCGTAGGCGGCGGTCTTCTGGTAGATCGGTCGGTGCAGCCGCAGGTACTGCGCGAAACGCGCCGGGACGCAGGTCGAAGTGCTCGCCGATCAGCTCGAGGATCCGGGAGCGCCCGATCTTCTCGGTCCCGAACGTCTCGACCATCACCGACACCGGGTGGGCCACCCCGATCGCGTACGCGACCTGCACCTCGAGGCGGTCGGCCAGGCCGGCCGCGACCAGATTCTTGGCCACATAGCGGGCGGCATAGGCCGCCGAGCGGTCGACCTTCGACGGATCCTTGCCGCTGAGAACGCGCCGCCGCCGTGACGAGCCATCCCGCCGTACGTGTCGACGATGATCTTGCGCCCGGTCAGCCCGCAGTCGCCCATCGGACCGCCGATCACGAACCGGCCGGTCGGGTTGACCAGCAGCGCCCGGTGCAGCTTGCGGGCGTCGTAGAGCTCAGCCGGCACGACCGGCTGGACGACCTGCTCCCAGAGGTCGTCCTTCATCAGCGACTCGGCGCCGTCGCGATGCTGAGTCGAGATCAGCACCTTCTCGACCTCGGCCGGCCGCCCATCGACGTAGCGGACGGTCACCTGCGTCTTCCCGTCGGGACGGAGGTAGGGCAGGATCTCCGCCCGCCGTACATCGGCCAGTCGCTTGGCGAGCTTGTGCGCCAGCGAGATCGGCAGCGGCATCAACTCGTCGGTCTCGTTCGACGCGTAGCCGAACATCATCCCCTGGTCACCCGCGCCGGCCAGGTCGAGCTCGTCGTCATCGCCGGGATCGACGCGCGACTCCCACGCCCGGTCCACCCCCTGGGCGATGTCCGGCGACTGCTTGTCGATCGCGTTGATCACCGCGCAGGTGTGGTAGTCGAACCCGTACTCGGCGTTCGTGTAGCCGATCCGCCTGATCGTCTCCCGCGCCACATCCTGGATGTCCACGTAGGTCGTGGTCGTGATCTCCCCGGAGACCACCACCAGCCCCGTGTTCACCAGCGTCTCGCACGCCACCCGTCCCCGTCGGGTCGTCGCGCAGTACCGCGTCCAGCACCCCATCGGAGATCTGATCGGCGACCTTGTCGGGATGCCCCTCGGTCACCGACTCCGAGGTGAATAGAAACTCGTTGTCAGCCAGCATGCTCATCGGATCTCGAACGTCAGCTCCGTCGTCGTGTCGTTCTCCCCGCTCGTTGAGCTCAGACCGATCGCGCGGATCTTTGAGAGATCCGGCAGCAGCTCGCGCGTGCGCGCGCCGCTCGTCAATCCCGTCTGCGCCCCGAGGCTTAGGAGACTGGTGAAGTCGCCAAAGAGTAGCGAGGACACCTGCCCCGACCCGTCCGGGACCACCGCCTGGTAGGCGGCCTCATCCGACAGCGCGTGGCTGCGCTGGACCACCCCGTCGATCGCGTGAAGGCTGGTCGACACGACTGCCAGGCCGTCGAATATCCCGTAATCGACCGCCAGTCCGGGCCCGAGCTGGATCTCATGCACGGTGGCGCCGCCGACCTGGGTGTCGGCGAGCTCCGGTACCTGGCCGGCGTCCGAGCCGCTCGAGGGCGAGAAGAGCGACGTGAGTGGCCCCTCCAGCGACGCGAGCTCTCCCTGGGCCGCCGACTGGTTGCGGACTCGAGACACGATCAGCAGGGCGGGCGAAGGTCCGGGCGAGAGTGCCACGGCGGTCTCGCCGTCGAAAACCGAGAGCACACTATGGACGTTGACGCCCTGCGCGGTAAGCGCTGCCCCGAGGCGACCCAGCAGCGGCCCCACGTTGGCGCCGATCCCCGCGAGCGCACCAGCCTTCAGCAGCTCCGGGGCGACTCGATCGAGCCCGCGCACGTCGAGCATCAGCGTCGAGCCGGCGGGCAAAACCGTCTGGAGGGTCGGCGTGAACGAGGCTGGCCTCCGTGCTGGCGCCGGCGCTCATCACGCTGTGGAGGAGAACCTGCGCGCCGGTCGGTACCGCCGAGAGCGAGATCGCGGTGCCGACGATCCCCGGGCGGTCGAGCAGCAGCCCGATCGCCCCGGCCACCCCGGTCCGGACCGACAGCAGGCGCGTGACCCCGGCGGCCGGCAGATAGGCGTCGAGCACCCGGCCAGCTGGTTCGCTCGCCGCTGCCCGCTCGTATGCGGCGTCACCCGCCAGCGACGGCGCCCGTTCACGCGCCGCGTCGATCGCGGCCCGGACACCGGCGCTGGGGCCAGCCACGAGGTAATGCGCGACGAGCGCAGCCTCGCCGCCCGACGGGTAGGCGAGCAGCCTCACGCCGTCGTACTCGCCGGCGTACGCAGCGCCCGCCGAGCTTAGGAACGCCTGGGCGCGGGCGCGATTGGACACGTCGAGGACGAGCAGTGTCGGCGCGCTTGCCCCCGTGCTCGGGAGCACCGCGAGCGCCGCTTCCTTGCCGAGCCACGACCGCACCTGCCCGTCGCCGCCGAGGACGCGGTCGAGGCGGTTCACGACCGCGGCATACAGGAGCGGGTAGCCGGGGAAGCGATCGGCTAGCCGGCGAGCCGCCTGGACGGCCGGCCGCGACTGGTCGGTTGACAGATGGATGTAGGCGAGCACGTCGGCCGGAACCACCCCGGCGGCGCCGGTGGCCGGCGGCTCCGTGCCAGATCCCCCCAAGATGAGCCAGCCGGCGCTGGCCAGCGCCAGCAGGACGCCGAGGATGGTCAGAGCCACGAGGCGCCGACGATGAGCCACGTGTGGCTCTGCCGGTGGCGGCGAACGGCCAACCCATCGCCGGGTGCTGTCGGCGACCAGCGGCATGCGAGACGGCTTGACGGCGGACATCGGCCGACGTCAATGAAGCAGTTCTGGGAAGGTTTTGCGCCGGTTCAGGCCGCCGCGCGCCGGCGGCCGCTCGGGGCCCGGCGCTCGCTGCGCTCGACGAAGTCGATGATCACCGGCACACCCTCGAAGTGGTATCGCTCGCGCAGGCGGTTCTCGATGAAGTAGGCGTAGTCCCGGGTCACCCGGCCGCGCGAGTTGACCTGGATCGAGAATCGGGGCGGGCGCTCGCCGGTCTGGGACATGAACAGCAGCTTGAGGCGGTGCCCGCCGCGGGCCTGTCCTCCGACCGGGGGCTGGCGGGCCGCTGTCACGTCGGACAGGAAGCGGTTCAGCTGCGGCGTGGGGATCCGCGCGCCGCGGCGGTCGGCGAGCGCGATCGCCTCGGCCAGCAGCCGCTGCATGTTGCGGCCGGTCTTGGCGCTCGCGGTCACCACTCGGGGACGCAGGCGGAGCTTCTGATGGGCCCGGGCACGCTCGTGCTCGAGGTCGACGCCCTCGGCGATGTCCCACTTGTTGAGGACCAGCGCGGTGGCACACCCGCTGCGCATCGCGAGCTCGGCCACGCGGAGGTCCTGGGCCGTAATCCCGTCCGTCGCGTCGCACACCACCAGCGCCACATCGGCTCGCTCGGCCGCGCGCCGCGAGCGCAGCGACGTGTAGTACTCGAGCGACTCCCCCACCTTCGCGGCCCGGCGCAGACCGGCGGTGTCGACCAGGATCAGCCGGCGACCCTCGAACTCGATCGGCAGGTCGATCGCGTCGCGTGTCGTCCCCGCCGTCGGCGAGACGATCACCCGCTCGGCGCCGGCGAACTTGTTGACCAGCGAGGACTTCCCGACATTCGGGCGCCCGATGACCGCGAGGCGCACCGTGTCGGCCTCGTCCTCGTCGCCCTCGTCCTCTGCCGGCGGGCCGAGCTCGACGATGCGGTCGAGCAGGTCACCGGTGCCGAGCCCCTGGGCGGCCGAGACCGCGATCGGCTCACCCAGCCCCAGACGGTGAAACTCCGCCGCGAGCGGCATGTCGCGCACCGTGTCGACCTTGTTCGCGGCCACGAGCGCCGGCCGTTGCGAGCGCCGGAGCAGGTCGGCGACCTCGTGATCGCCGGGCCGCAGCCCTGCCTTGGCGTCGACCACCAGCACCGCCACGTCGGCGTCGGCGAGCGCCGCCCGCACCTGATCGTGCACCTGGGTCGCGAGCTCGGCCCGGTCGTCGAGGTCGACCCCACCGGTGTCGATCAGCGTGAGCGAGCGACCGTTCCACTCGGTGCGCAGCTCCTTGCGGTCGCGCGTGACCCCGGGCTGCTCGTGCACGACCGCCTCGCGCGACTCGGTGAGCCGGTTGACCAGCGAGGACTTGCCGACGTTCGGATATCCAACGATCGCGACCTTCATGGCAATTCGAGGCTAGCCGGTGCCCGCGTCGCGCACGAGATCGGCGATCCGATCGACCACCTCGTCCAGCGTCATCCCCGTCGTGTCGAGCTCCACCGCACCGGCCGCCGGGGCGAGCGGCGAATGCTCGCGGGTACGGTCGCGTTCGTCTCGGATCGTCTGCTCGGCCAGGACGGTTGCCTCCTCGACGCCGAGCTCGACGGCCCGGCGGCGCGCGCGCTCGGCCGGGTCGGCGGTCAGGAACACCTTGACCTCGGCGTCGGGGGCGACGACGGTGCCGATGTCGCGTCCCTCGGCCACCCAGTTGCCCCGCTCGAGCCGGCGCCGTTGCTGGGCGACCACCGCCCGGCGCACGGCCGGGTCGGCGGCGGCGCGCGACGCCGCCTCCGACACCTCCGGCGTGCGGATCTCGTCGGTCACATCGCGCCCGTCAAGGAGGGTCCGCTCGCCCGGTTGCACCGTCAGCGAATCCGCGATCTCGCTCGGCTCGACGCCGCGCTCGATCGCAGCCAGCGCCACCGCGCGGTACATGGAGCCGGTATCCAGGTAGGTGAAGGCGAGGCGGTCGGCGAGCGCCCGGGCGACCGTCGATTTCCCCGCGCCCGCCGGACCATCGATCGCCACGACGGTCACGAGGCCAACCCGCCCAGATCCTCGGCGAAGCCGGGATAGGACACGTCGGCCGCCTCCATCCCCACCACCTCGACGCCGGCCTCGGAGGCCAGCCCGGCTACCGCGCCGAGCAGCGCCAGCCGGTGGTCACCCAGCGCGTCGATCGCGCCGCCGTGCAGCCGGCCGGTCCCGGTGACGACGAACCCGTCGGGGAGCGCCTCGATCTGTCCGCCCAGCCCCCGCAGTCCTTCGACCACGGCTGCGATCCGATCCGACTCCTTGACGCGCAGCTCCTCCGCCCCCCGCACGAGCGTCTCCCCCTCGGCGAAGCACCCGAGCAGCGCGACCAGTGGCAGCTCATCGATCGCCAGCGGCACCTCGTCGGCCTCGACCGCCGTCCCGACGATCGGAGCGCTCCGGACGTCGATGTCCGCCACCGGCTCGTGCGGCGCGAAGGTGCCCGGGGGCTCGGCACCCGAGAGCACGATCGCGCCCATCCGCTCGAGGATGCGCAGGAAGCCGGCCCGGGTCCAATTCACCCCGACGCCCTCGAGCACGAGCCGTGAGCCCGGGACGAGGACGCCGGCGGCGATCAGGAACGCCGCCGACGACAGGTCCCCGGGCACGTCGACCTGCTCCAGCTCGAGCTCGTCGGTGTTGGAGATGGTGGTGCGGTACCCGGCGTCGACAGAACCCTCGCGCCTGATCGGGGCACCGGCTGATGCCAGCATCCGCTCGGTGTGATCGCGGCTCGGCACCGGCTCGATCACCGTGGTCGAGTCGGTCACGAGCCCGGCCAGCAACACGCACGACTTGACCTGGGCGCTCGCCACCGGCAGCTCGTAGTCGATCCCGGCGAGTGCCGCGCCGTGAACGGTGAACGGCGGGTAGCGGTCCTCGCGCGGCTCGATCACGGCACCCATCGCTCGCAGCGGCTCGGCGATGCGGTCGACCGGGCGGCGCCGGATCGACGCGTCGCCGTCGAGCACGAAGCTCCGCGCCCTGCTGAAAGGACAGCCACCCGGGCAGGAGGCGCATGAGGGTGCCGGCGTTGCCGACGTCGATCGGGTTCGTGGGCGAAAGCGCGTTGCGCAGCCCGCAACCGCGGATCAGCAGCTCCTCGCCGCGCGGCTCGACGATCGCGCCGAGCTGCTGGATCGCACCCAGCGTCGAGCGCGTGTCGGCCGCGTCTAGGTAGTTGCGCACGCGAACCGGCTCTGAAGCCATCGCACCGATGATCGCGGCGCGGTGCGAGATCGACTTGTCGGCCGCGACGCGGATCGTGCCCCGCAGCGGCCCGGACGGCTCGAAGCGGACGTTCACGCCCGGGCCACCGGGAATCCGAGCCGGCCCACGAGCTCCTCGGCGCGCACCGCCTGCTCCTCACCCGCGATCCACAGCGCGACCACGCCCTCGCTCATATCCGGGGCCGGGTAAAGCGCCATGTCGGTGATGTTGACGCCGGCGCGCCCGAGCTCGAGCGCAAGCTGCGCCACCACCCCCGGCTGGTTGGGCACGGACGCACGCAGCTCGAACAGCGGGCCACCGGCCAGCTGCGCCTCCAGTAGGCGCCGGCGGTCCTCGGCGGCGGCGTCGTTCCAGTCGGCGATGCGCCCGGCGTCGGACGCCGCCAGCGCGTCCCGTACCGCATGCAGGCGAACGATCGTGTCGTCGATCCCCGCGGCCAGCGCGTCGCGGTTGGAGACGTAGATGTCGGTCCAGATCGCGCTCGGCGCGCCCGCTACGCGGGTGGCGTCGCGAAAGCTCGGTCCGGTGGCGGGGAGGCGTTCGCCGCCGGCCTTGAGCGTCTGCGCAGCCTGGGCGACGAGCACGTTGGCGAGCACGTGGGGCAGGTGGGAGACGATGGCCAGGATGGTGTCGTGCGCCTCGGGCTCGATCGCCACCGGCCGCGCCCCGAGCGTACGGAGCAACCGGTGCAGGCGCTCGTACAGGATGCCCGAAGTGGTCGGTGTCGGAGTGAGATACCAGGTCGCGCCGTCGAACAGGTCCTCCCGCGCGTATCTCACACCGGCCGTCTCGGCGCCGGCCAGCGGATGCCCTCCGACGAACCTCGAATCATCGACCGCAGCCACAACCGCACGCTTGGTCGAGCCGACGTCGCTGACCACGCACGCGTCCGGCGCGGCCGCGAGCACGGCGCTCACCGTGTCCGGAAGGAGGCCGACCGGAACGGCGACGAACACCGCCTCGGCGTCCGCCACGGCCTCGGCGATGGTGGCCGCGGGTCGGTCGATCGCACCCAGCTCGCGCGCTAGCTCCAGCGCGCTCGCGTCGTTGTCGTACCCCGCGACCGTCGCGCCGAGACGGCGTTTGGCGGCCAGCCCGATCGAGCCGCCGATCAGCCCGACGCCAACGAGCGCGATCCTCAAGGGGCCTGTCTAAACGGCAGCGAGCGCCTTGCCCGCAACCTCGGCGGCGGCCAGCACACGCGCCATGTACTCGGGGAACTCGTCGGCCACCAGCTGCTGAGGCCCGTCGCAGATCGCCTGGTCCGGATGCGGATGCACCTCGACGATGATTCCGTCGGCCCCGGCCGCGGCGGCGGCGAGCGACAGCGGCAGCACCAGGTCGCGCCGACCGGCGGCGTGGCTCGGGTCGACGATCACGGGCAGGTGGCTGAGCTCCTTGAGCACGGGCACGGCCATCAGGTCAAGCGTGAAGCGGTAGGCGGTCTCGAACGTGCGGATCCCGCGCTCGCACAGCATCACCGACGGGTTGCCCTCCTTGAGGATGTACTCGGCGGCCATCAGCAGCTCCTCGAGCGTCGCGGACAGGCCGCGCTTGAGCAGCACCGGGCACCCGGATCGTCCGACCTCGGCCAGCAGCGAGTAGTTCTGCATGTTGCGCGCGCCGATCTGGATCACGTCGGCCACCTCGAGCACCTGGTCGAGGTCGCGCTGGTCCATCAGCTCAGTGACGATCGGCAGGCCCGTCTCGGCCTTGGCCTCGGCCAGCAGGCGCAGGCCCTCCTGGCCCAGACCCTGGAAGGCGTAGGGCGACGTACGCGGCTTGTAGGCGCCACCGCGGAACAGCGTCGCGCCGGCGTCGCGCACGATCCGCGCGGTGTCGAGCGTCTGCTCACGCGATTCGACCGTGCACGGACCGGCGATCATCGCGAAGTGCTCGCCACCGACCTTGCGCCCGGCGATGTCGAGCACGGTTCGCTCGCCATGCTTGAACTGCGTCGATGAGAGCTTGTAAGGCTTGAGGATGGGGACCACGCGGTCGACGCCGGCGTAGCCCTCGAGCTCGAGGCGCGCGACGTGCTCGCGGTCCCCGATGGCGCCGATCACAGTCACCTCGTCACCGCGGCTGACGTGGGTTCGTGCGCCGACGCTGGTGACTCGCTCGATGACGGCCTCCACCTCCTGCTCGGTGGCCGTCGGTTTCATCACGATCATCATCTCTGGTGTCCTCTCTGGTGCCTGGAAACTGTACGAAAGCGGGGGCGGCGGGTTTCACCCGTCCGGGGGGTTTTTCGGCGCTCGGCTCGGCGGTGCTGCGGGGGTGGGTGGGTCGCAAATCCTCGCGGGCGAGACTCGGAACCCCGCCCAGCCCAGCCGAGCGCCTAGCTAAATCGCCAGGCGTAGACGTACGAGTAGCCGCGGTCCGAGAAGAAGGTGCGGCTGCTGGTACTCATCGCGACCGTTTTGTACCAGACCGGCGCTGCGTTGCCAAGGCTTCGAGTACGTCGCCGAGCGCCTCCCCGAAACGCTCGTTCTCGGCCGGCGTTCCCACGGTCACGCGCAACGAGCGCTCCCGCCCGAGCGCGGCGCCGGCCCGGACGAGCACCCCCCGGTCTCGCAGCCCGGCCACCACGTCGGCCTCCTCGACCGTCTCGGGCAGGTGCAGCCAGATGAAGTTCGCATCCGAGCGCGCCGCCCACAGCCCGAGCGCGCGCACCTGATCCTCCAACACGAGCCGCTCGGCGATCGTCTCGGTGACGCGGCGCTCGACCTCGTCCTGGTGGCGCAGGGCCTCGACCGCCGCCGCCTGCGCGGCCGCGTTCAGGTAGAAGGGCTGGCGAACCTGGTCGACCGCGATCCGGAAGTCCTCGGTGGCGCACAATGCATACCCGACCCGCAGGGCGGCGAGCCCGTACACCTTCGAGAAGGTCCTCAGCAGCACCAGGTTCGGATACTTGCGCAGCAGCTCGAGTGAGGCGTAGGTGTCACCCAAGGCCAGTGCGAACTCGCAGTACGCCTCGTCGAGGATGACGCAGACGTGTCCGGGGATGCGCTTCAGGAACGCATCGATCTCCTCCAGCCCGAGCGCGGTGGAGGTCGGGTTGTTCGGGTTGCAGATCAACACCAGCCGGGTCGCCACCGTGACCTCGGCCGCGATCGCGTCGAGGTCGTGGCGATCCTCGTCGTCGAGCGGCACCTCGATCGCCCGGGCGCCCGAGGCGGCGGCCAGGTGCGGGTAGACGCTGAACGCAGGCCAGGCGTAGACGACCTCCGCCCCCGGCTCGAGCAGCGCCTCGCCCGCGTGCAGCAGGATGTCGCACGAGCCGTTGCCCAGAGCGATCCGCTGGGGCGGGATCCCGTAGCGGTCGGCCAGGGCCCGGCGCAGCGGGGAGTAGGACGGGTCGGGGTATCGGTGGGCACCCGCCGTCGCGCGGCCGGCGGCCTCGACGACCGAGGGCAGCGGCGCGAAGCACGACTCGTTGGAGGCGAGCATGGCCACGTCGGCTCCGAGGTCGTACCCCGCGGCCAACGGGTAGACGGGAATCCGGCGGGTGCGGGCTGCGAACTCGATCGGCATGGCCGGCCTAGATTAACCCGCGAGCTCTACTGCGCAGACTCGAGATCCGCCCTGAGCACGCGGGCCTCGCCCAGGTAGACGTGACGAGGCTCGTGGTCCTCGGGCGCGTAGTAGTGGACGAGCACGCGGATCACTCGCGGCAGGGAACCCGGCACGGGGACCTCGCGCGAGCACAGCAGCGGCACCCGACTGAGTCCGAGGTTGCGCGCGGCGACCGCGGGAAACTCGGCGTTGAGATCGTCGGTCAGGGTGAAGATGCAGCTCACCATCGCCTCAGGCTCGAGCTCATTGCGCTCCATCAGCTCCCGCATGAGCTCGTCGGTGCCGGAGAGGATGGCCGCGGCTTCGTTGGCGAGGACGGTGTTGGCGCCGCGCAGGGCGAAGAGCCGCATGGGAGCGGCAGTGTGCCAGAGCCCACTGCCGAGCGATGCGTAGCATCGCTCGGCAGCATCCCATCCCTCGAGCGATGCGAGCATCGCTCGGCAGCATCCCATCCCCCGGACTCGGCCGGGGCTCCGTTTCGCTCAAGGCGCCGCGATGGTCGCCGACGTGCCGAGCACCCGCCCGGCGCGGTCCAGCGCCTGCACCGCGACGTACCGCTCCGAATGAATCGGGATCTGCGTCTCGAAGCCCCGCTTCGGCGCGGTCGCCACAGCTTTCAAGGCACCCGACGAGATGCCGGCCAGCACCCGCCAGGCGCTCACCTCGGTGGCGCCGTTCCAGCTGGCGTAGACGTCCGTGGTGGCGCCGCTCGCTGAGGCCGCGACGTCCGGCGGCGTCCCGGGTGTGCCGGTCCACGGGTACCGGTAGGCGCGGTAGCTCGAGTTGTTGCCGACGAACCGGCCGTCGAACACCATCTGGCCGCTCGAGTCGAACTCGCTGAAGTACGGCTGCTGGCCCCACCCGACGAACTCGTCGCCGCCGCGGAGGGCCTCGACGTTGCCTTCGAAGCTCGCCGTGAGTGCGGGCGCGTGCAGGTCCTCGGACACCAGCGTCGCGGTCTTCTGCTGGCCGTCGATCCGGACCCGGATCGCGCGCGACTGAGAGTGCACCCTGGGCGGGCCGCCGCCGTCATCGAACAGGGTCACGGTGACATGGCCCTTCTTGTGCACCAGCACGTCGTGCTGGAAGGCAAACTCAACCCCGGTTCCGAGCTTGAAGGTGGAGTTCTTGCCGCCGAGCGTCCACACGACCGCGCCGGTGCGCTGATCGATCGCGTAGGCGGCCGAGGTGTTACGGCCCGAGATGATCAGCCGGCCGTCCGACTCTGGTTCGATCGAGTTGACGTGGAAGTAGTCGAACGGCGATCCGGCCGATTTCGGCATCGCCTCGTAGCTGTCCGACAGCGGCACGTGATCGAGGCTGTCCCACTGGAACACAACCAGCCCGGTCTTGAGGTCGATCTCCTGGACGACGGAGTCGAGCACGATCTGCTGCTTCGCTCCACCGACCCCGGAGGCGTTCCAGTAGACGGGGTAGTACGCGGTGATCAGCGCCGTGCCCCGTGGCGTCAGGCGGAACTCGTGCAGGTCGGCGTACAGGCCGTTAGCGGCGCGCACGACGGCCACCTGCCGGTAGGACGAGTCATCGATCACGTCCTCTCCCTCGCCGATGCCGGCCCCGGAGTAGCCCTGCCACCAGGTCAGGACGGGCGGGGCGGGTGGGGGCCCCATTCTCTGGACGCGCAGGTCCGCTGCCATGTCGCCTGCCGGCACCGGGTGAAACCACACGAGGTTGCCGGTCGGGTCGAGGATCATCGCGCCGTTTTGCGTGGGCCCCTGCTGGGGGGTGAGAAAGATGTCCCCGGGCGCCGTCTGCGAGGACTCCTTGGTGATCTCGACCGCCGCCGGCGTTAGGTCCGGGCGCGTCTGGAAGCTCAGCTCGTCGCCCGCGACCCGTCCCGCGGGCGCCAGCGGCATGGACGGAATAGCGCCGGCCGGAATCGCCACCGTGAAATGGAACGTGCCGCCACGAACCCCGCGGACCTCCAATCGCGTCCTCACCGTGACGAGCTCGCCCGCGGCGAACGGCTTGGCGGGCAGGAAGCTTGCGCCCAGACCGTCCGAATCAGCCTCGAGCCGCCCCGTGTGACGGCCGCTCCGCGAGCCCGTCACCACCACCCGGCCGATGTGGCCGGGCGAGACTCCGCGGAAGGCGATCTGGGTCTCGGGCGAAGCGACCCGGCCTCCGGGGATCGGAAAGACGCTGACTGGGCGGGCGCTCGACCCGCAGCCGGCCAGGCAGAAGCCAGTCAGGCAAAGGCCAGTCAGCGCCAGGACGGACCCGCGCAGGACCAGCTGACTACTCGACCTCGTAGACGGTCGCGCAGCCGAAGGTGTGCGTCGAGCGGATGACGGGGCCGAGCAGCTTCGGTATGTCGGCGGTGGTCTCGCAGTCCGATAACACGAAGCGGGCGCCGCTCGAGAGCACGAACTGTCGCGACACGGACTGCGAGAGAGTTCCGCTGAACAGTGCCTGGGCGTTCCAGGTCAGTTTCAGGCAGCCGGGCTCTGACCACTCGCAGTCCCCGATGTACGTGTGACGGCCGGTCCGGCCGGGGACGACCGAACCGAGATAGCTGCGCGTGAGCACGCCGCCCGGATCCTTGGCACTGGCCAGGTAGTTGAGCGCCGCGTTCTCGTCGGGCCGGATGAAGTTGGCGTTCTCCGGCGTAGGTGCGGCCAGCTCGTGGGCGATGTTCAGTTCCTCGACGGTGGCGGGAATCGTGAACAGCCCGATCGCGACCGCCCCAATCAGCATCGGATGACGCAGCCGGCGCCAGCCGAGCAGCTGCAGTCCCTCCACCGCGAGGACGGCAAGGGGAAGCGTGATCCCCTGGAAGGCATGAAGGGGCGCCCCGCCGAGGCTCGTGCCCGACAGGAGGTAGATCCCGAAGGCGGCCACCGGCCAGCTGCGGGTAGCGGCAGCCAGGAAGGTCGCCGGCCGGGTGCGGTAGGCGACCAGCGCGGGCAGCAGCAGTGGCAGGAGGGCGATCAGAATCCCGGTGAAGGGGAAGCTGTGCTTGCTCGCTGCCTGCGCAAGGTTCCAGTTCAGATCCGCCTTGTCGAGAACCGCGAAGTAGAGGATCGGAACACCCGTGGCGAGGAGGGTGGCCAACGTCAGCCTGACGTGCTCCCGCCGGTAGCGCCCCAGGGCCAGCAGCACCGCTTCGGCCGCTACCACCAGGAAGATCAGGAGCTCGCCGTTCCACGGGTGCAGCAGCGCGGCCAGCGCGCCAAGCAGGCCTGGCAGCCACCACCGGCGGCCGTTCAGGCGCGCCGCGTCGTAGGCCACCAGTGCCCACACCATCGCGGCAAGTCCCATCAGGGCGAACAGATAGCCCCAGCTCAGGAAGCCTGGGAACAGGTCGCCGAGCACGCTCCAGTTCCCGTAGAAGTAGGTGTAACAGCCAAAGAACAGGGTCAGCACGAGCACGACGCGGCGCGGCCACACGCCGGCCAGGCTGCGCCGCGCGTACGCGCGCACGGCGAAGAAGAAGGCGAGCACTGCGATTGGCTTCCACAAGAGCAGGGATAGCCACGGCGCCATCCCGAGCGCGGTGAGTCCGCCCGAAAGCACGACCGCCGGCTGGAAGTAGTCAGCCGGCGTTGAGCGGAGCACGAACAGGTTCGACAACAGGAAGTGATGCGAGGCGTCCTGGATCCAGGCCAGATACTGCATCTGGTCGACGATGTAGACGCCGTCGGTCCCGGTCCACACGGCGCCGTCAAACGCGACCCGCCACACGTCGATGGCGAGCACCCACACCGACACCAGAGCGAACACCGCGAGCACTCCGAGCTCGAAGCGGTCGACCCGGCGGCGCCGGCGGTGCTCGACGCGGACGGGCGGCAGGTCCGATGCCGGACCCGCTCCACCGCCATCGATTAGCTCGATTTCAAGGCGCATCGACGGGCGACGCTAACAGGATTCTAATAATCACCGCGTAAACCCAGTGCGGCGCCGGGAGTTTCGCCTACGCGTTCCCCGGCGGTCGGGGGAGGCGGCGGGTTCAGCGGTCTGGACTGTGTCGTGCGACCGCGCCCGGACGGCGCCTCACGGATACGAAGATAGCTTGGACTGAAGGTTCAGCGAGGCCTGGCCGGCGGAGCCGCTCAGCGGGTTGAAGTGGGCCAGACCCCAGATCTTTCCGGATGAGGGCAGGAACGTGATCACCAGGAACACCGTTAGCGCCAGCGCCGTGCGCCGCAGGCGCACGCTCGATCCAAGCGCCGCCAGCGGCAGCACCCAGATCACATACCAGGGCATCACCCATGCCAGGCTGGCGATCAGGGCCACCGTCGCCCACCCGGCGTGACTCAGCCAGTCGCCGCGGCGACGCACCAGCCACACGACGACGAGGACCAGCACGACGTCGGCCAGCCGTAGCAGCGCCGGGGCGCCACCGCCGATGCCGATCGCGTCGCCGAACATGTTCGGGAAGCTGAACGGCGTAAGCAGCGTTCCCTGCTGAGACAGGTTGGGCAGCGACAGCCCGAATAGGGCCAGGCTCATTGCGATCAGCGGAAGCGCCGCGAGGACCGCCCCAACGACGACCGCCCGTCGCCGCGCGGATGTGCGCGCGCCGACGAGCAGGAACGGCAGCAGCAGAACGGCGGTGAACTTCACCGCGACGGCGAGCATGAGCACGGCGCCGGCGGAACGGTCGCGCCGGCGCAGCAGCAGTGCGATCGCGCCCGTCGATGGCACCAGCATGAAGAAGTCGTTGTGGAATCCCCCGACCGCGTACACCAGATAGATCGGGTTGAGCCCGACGAGCACCGCGGCGTAGCGCGGATCGCGGCCCAGGCGGCGCGCGCAATCGCACACGAGCGCGATGAACGCGAGGCTGAGCGCGACCGTGGCTACCTTGACGATCCAGTAGGCGACCGGCAGCGGCAGCCACGCCAGCGGATAGGTGAGCGCGGTGAACAGTTCGCCGTACGGGCTGTGCAGGTTCAGCCACGTCGCCAGGTGAAAGACCGGGTCGTGCATCTCCTGGCCGATCACGTGCGTGTATGGGTTCAACCCGTGCAGCCCGCCGAGGCGCGCGTACCCGAGGTAGTTGCCCATGTCGGTGAGCTGGAACGGCGGCCCCAGCAAAAGGATCACGTGGGCGGCCACGATGCACGCGACGATCATCCGCGTGGACAGCGTGCGCAGCGCCGCGAGCGCCACGCCGTAGGCGGCGAGCATGATGAGGATCAGGGCGCTCAGCCCATAGCTGAGCGCGTGCGCGCTGGCGCCGAGACCGCCGGCGAGCCCGTACAGCGGACCCGCCTCCCACGAGGCGAAGATCTCACTCGAGCGCGGCGTGAGCACCGTGGGTCCACCTGTGGCGTACAACACCAACGCGAGCAAGCAGACCACGATCGAGCCGAGCGCGATCCGTCCCGCCCGGGGCTGGCGCAGCGCCTCCGGCACGTGCAGCGCCGGGAGGCGGATCGAAGGGAGTCCGGGCAGCGAGACGCTTGCCTGCGCCCGTCCCGCCCCAACCGCGGTCGCAGCCAGGACGGCCGCGCCACTTCCGGTGGCAGGCGCGAGCGCCGAGGCTGCTTCAATCTGGCCAGCGTCCTGTCGCATCACTCAGAAATACTGCCCTGCGGGCAGTATGGTCGCTGTAGACACGGGTTGAAATCTCGTTAAGGGGATGCGGCCAGCCAGGTGCTGCGCCGCCGTTCCAGCGTAGTCGTTAGGCCTAACATCCCGCCCCGTGAGCGTCGGCACGGCCGCACCCGACCTGCGCCGGCCCGCGGGCCGCGCGCCGGTCGCGCGCACTCGCGCGCTGCTCGCTGATCCCACCGTGACCGCCGTGGTGGCGCTGACCGTGCTGGCGGCCGTGTTGCGCTTCTACCGGCTCGGGCATCAGGGCTTCTGGTTTGACGAAGCGAACACCATGCTGCTCGTCCACTTCTCCCCGGGCAAGATGCTCGGACTGATCCCGCAGACCGAGTCCACTCCCCCGCTCTACTACTGCGTGGCGTGGGTGTGGGCACGTGTATTCGGGTACAGCGAGGCTCCCCTGCGCTCGCTCTCGGCGGTGTGCGGGGTGCTGCTCGTGCCGGTGGTGTACGGCGCCGGCGCGAAGCTCGTCTCGCGCCGCGCCGGGTTGATCGCCGCGGCGCTTGCCACCTGCAGCCCGCTACTGATCTGGTACTCGCAGGAGGCGCGTTCGTACGAGATGCTCGCGCTGATGGCGAGCGTGTCGCTGCTCGCGTTCGCGTACGCCCGCGCGCGTCCGACCCCGCGCTCGTTGGCGGCCTGGGTGATCGCCTCTGGGCTGGCACTGGCCACGCACTACTACGCGGTCCTAGCCGTCGTGCCCGAAGCGATCTGGCTGCTCGCCGTCCACCGCCACCGCCGCTCGGTCCAGATCGCGTTCGCGCTGGTCGGCCTGTGCGGCCTGGGCCTGATCCCGCTCGCCATCTCGCAGCACGGCACCGGTAAGGGCAACTGGATTCATAACTCGCCGTTCGGTCGGCGGCTCGGCCAGATCGTGCCCCAGTTCACGGCCGGCTTCGCCGGCCCGGCGCACGGCGTGTTCGAGCCCGTGGCGATCGCGATCGTGCTCCTCGCGCTGGTGCTGCTCGTGACGCGGTCTCCCGTCGCGGAGCGGAGGGGCGCGCTGCTCGCCGGTGAGCTTGCGCTGGCCGGCTTCGTCCTCAGCCTGGTCCTGGTCGCAGTCGGCTTCGACGACCTGCTGACCCGGAACATGCTCGCGCTCTGGCCCGCTTGTGCGCTGCTCGTCGCGGGCGGCCTGGCCGCCCCGCGCCCGCGGGCGCTGGGCGCGCTTGCGGCGGGGGTCCTGTGCGTCATGGGACTGGTCACGGCGGGAGCCGTCGCCTTCGACCGCAACCTCGAGCGTCCGGACTGGCGCGTGGTGGCGACCGCGCTCGGCCACGCACCGGCGGGGGTGGGCGAGCACTCGATTTCACGGGTGATCCTCGTCCAGCACTACAGGGACCTCCTGCCGCTGTCGCTCTACGTGCCGCGGCTTGCTTTTTGGCGCGGCCACGACCCCGCTCCCCTCCGTGTGCGCGAGCTCGACGTCGTGTCGTTCACCTCGCCGGCGAGCGCGGGCTTCTGCTGGTGGGGATCCGCCTGCAACCTGTGGCCCTCGCAAATGCAGGCGAGCTACCCGGTCGAGGGATTCCACGTGCTGTCGCTGCGCCACGAGTTGCAGTTCTCGATCCTGCGCATGGTCGCGTCGCACCCGGTTCGGCTTACCCAGAGCGAAATCTCCCGCGCCCTGACCAGCACTCACCTGGTCAACGACGAGCTTCTGACTCAGCGCTAACCGGCCGCTTCGCTCGCGGCCATCAGCGCGTCGACCTCGGCGTCGCTCAACCTGCGCCACCGGCCCCGCGGCAACTCGCCCAGCTCGAGCGGGCCGAACCGGATTCGCTCGAGCCGCTTCACGGAGTGGCCGATCGCCTCGCACATCCGCTTGATCTGCCGCTTGCGACCTTCGTGGATGGTGATCTCGATCGTGTCGGCGGACACTCGCCGCACGCGAGCCGGCGCGGTGCGGCCGTCCTCGAGCTCGACCCCCTCGCGGAGCGCGCGCATTGCCCGCTCGTCCACCGCCGGTCCGCCGACGAGTACGCGGTAGGTCTTCTCGACCTCGAAGCTTGGATGGGTCAGCCGGTGCGCCAGCTCGCCCTGGTTGGTGAGCAGGATCAACCCGGTGGTGTCGATGTCGAGCCGCCCCACCGGGTAGAGCCGCTCGGTCTGCGGGACAAGCGTCACCACGGTAGGACGGCCCTGGGGGTCGCGCGCGGTCGAGACGACACCGGCCGGCTTGTTGAGCGCATAGACGACCCGCTCGTGGGTGGTCGTGACCGGCTCGCCGTCCACCGCCACGGCGTCTTCCGGGCCGACGTCGCGGGCCGGATCGGTCACCGGCGACCCGTTCACGCTCACCCGGCGGGCGCGGATGATCTCCTCGCTGGCCCGGCGCGAGGCTACACCGGCGGTCGCAAGGTACTTGGCCAGCCGCATTCGAATCGCCTGCCACCATAGACAGCGTGGACATCAACCTTCTGGAAAGCACACTCTCGGAACTCGGCGAGCCTCGGTACCGCGCCGGCCAGGTATGGAAGTGGACAGCGCGCGGCGCCACGGGTTTCTCGGACATGTCCAACCTCCCGCTCTCGCTGCGCCAGACGCTCGACCGCGAGGTCCCGTTCTCGAGTCTGGTTCTGGAGCGCGAGGCTCACGCCTCCGACGGCACGATCAAAGCGCTGTTTCGCACCGCCGACGGCCGCCCGGTCGAGGCGGTGCTGATGGTGTACCGCGACGGCCGGCGCTCGATCTGCCTCTCGTCACAGTCGGGCTGCCCGCTCACGTGCACGTTCTGCGCCACCGGCCAGATGAAGTTCGGGCGCAACCTGACCGCCTCCGAGATCCTCGACCAGGCGCTGCATTTCCGCCGCCTCGGTTCGGTCGACCATGCGGTGTTCATGGGCATGGGGGAGCCGATGATGAATCTCGACAACGTGCTGTCCGCCTGCGAACGACTTCCCGATATTGGCATCACCCACCGGCGCACCGCGATCTCGACGATCGGCTGGATTCCCGGGATTGAGCACTTGGCCGAGACCTCGATGCCGATCCGGCTCGCGCTTTCGCTCCACGCCGCCGACCCCGCGCTCCGCTCCGAGCTGATGCCCGTCAACGAGCGCTACCCGCTGGCCGACGTGATCGCGGCCTGCGAGGCGTACTACGAGCGCAAGCGCCGGATGGTGTTCGTCGAGTACGTGATGCTCGCCGGCGTCAACGACTCGTTCGCGCAGGCGTCGCAGCTCGCCGGCATCCTCGACCCACGCAAGTTCAAGGTCAACCTGATCCCGTACAACCCGACCGACTCGGGCTTCACCGGTTCGAGCCCCAAGGCAATCGCAGCGTTCCGCGAGGAGCTCGAGCGCCACGGCCTGGGCGCCACCGTGCGCCTCACCCGAGGTCGCGAGATCGACGCCGCATGCGGACAGCTAGCGGCGCACTCCGCGCCGGCTTCGAATTAGCTCAACCTGTAAAGGCGGGAGGCGTCGAGTTACACGATCATCCCGCGGCGCGCGCCTCGCCCGCCTGGAGGAGGCGCTCGCGCAGCTCGGCCTCGAGCTCGGGCGAGGGATCGAAGGCGCTGAGCTCGGGCAGCTCGTCGAGCGATCCGAGGCCGAACAGGCGCAGGAACAGATCGGTCGTGCGGTAGAGCACGGCGCCGAACTGCGAGCGCCCGCCCTCCTCGACCAGGCCCCGCTCGAGCAAAGTGGCGGCGGCCGACTCGGCGTTCACTCCCCGGATCCGGGCGATCTCGGGGCGGGAGACCGGCTGCAGGTAGGCGACGATCGCGAGCGTCTCGGCCTGGGCCGGGGTGAGCGGCGGCGTGCGAGGTTTCGCGAGCAGTTGGCGGGCGGCGGGCTCCGCCTCCGGATGCGTCGAGAGGCCCCATCCCCCGGACAGCTCGCGCACAAGCAGCCCTCGGCGCTCGAACTCGTAGTGCTCACGCAACCGCTCGAGCGCGGAGACGACCTCGTGGAGCTCGGCCCCGGTGGCGGCGGCCAGCGCCTCGGCCCGCACCGGGTCAGCGCTCAGGAACAGCAGGGCCTCGACGGTCGACTCGAGCGACAGGCTCACGCGGTCAGCCTCTCCGGAGCCGCTGCGGCGCCGTTCACGCGGCCGGCCTGCCGGGGCTCGATTGTGATCTCGGCGAACGGCTCGTCCTGCGTCCAGGTCAGCTCTCCCTGCTTGTAGAGCTCGAGCACCGCGTACAGCGTCACCGCGACGGTCACCCGATCCGCCCGCGCGACCGCCTCGTCGAAGTTGAAGCGCCCTCGCCGCAGCAGCGCCCGCAAATGCACGAGGCGCTCGGCCACGGTCACCCGCGAGCCCACCATGTGGCGCACGTCGACCGGCTCGGGGACCACGAGCAGCGTCCCGATCGCCTTGCCGAGCGTGACCGGGTCGTATACGGCGTGCGCCTCGCCCAGCGACGCCCGCCGGAGTCCCGGCGGGAGCGGAGCCTGGCGGAAGCGGTAGCCCTCCTCGGCGGCCAGCCGCTCGCGCAGGTGGGCAGACGCGGAGCGATAGCGCTGGGCGTCGAGCAGCCGGGCCAGGAGCTCCTCGGCGGCCTCGCCCGGCTCGAGCTCGATCAGCTCGTCCATCTCCTCGCCGGGCAGCAGCAGTCGTGACTTCAGCTCGAGCAGGGCCGCGATCAGGACCAGGAACTCTGTCGCGGCCTCGAGGTCCAGCTCGCCGCGTCCCTCGAGGTGGTCGATGTAGGCGATCACCACATCGGCCAGATCGACCTCGAGCAGGTCGATCTCCTCGCGCAGGACCAGCGTCAGGAGCAGGTCGAAGGGACCGGCGAATACGTCGAGATCGAGCTCGAGGTCGGCGATCCGCATCGTCGGCAGGCTAGCGGCGGGTCCGGACCGGTCCGACGCCCATCGCCGTGCGGACGTCGAGCATGGTGTCGGAGGCGATCGCGCGGGCTTTCTCGGCCCCCGCTTCGAGGATCTGCTCCAGGGCTGGCTCGTCGCCGCGTAGCGCCTCGTAGCGCTCCCGCACCGGCGCCAGGTACTCGACCACCGCGTCGCCCACGGCCTGCTTGAACGCCCCGTAGCCCGACCCGTCGAACGTCTGTTCGACCTGTTCGGGCGCGATGTGGCGAACCGCGGCGAGGATGTCGATGAGGTTGGAGATCCCGGCCTTGTTCGGGGCGCGCACGACCTCGTTCCCAGAGTCGGTCACCGCCGAGCGGAACTTCTTGACGATCGTCGCGGGCTCATCGAGCACCAGCACCGTGCCCTGAGGGCTGCCGCCGGTGGTCGACATCTTCTTGTCGGGCACCTGGAGGTCCATGATCCGGGCGCCGACCTCCGGGACTCTGACCTCGGGTGCGACCAGCGTCTCGCCAAACCGCGCGTTGAAGCGCTCCGCGACGTCGCGCATGAGCTCGACGTGCTGGCGCTGGTCCTCCCCGACAGGCACCTCGTTCGCCCGGTAGGCGAGGACGTCGGCCGCCTGGAGGACCGGATAGAAGAACAGGCCGGCGCTCACGAGGTCGCGCTGGGACCCGGCCTTGTCCTTGAACTGGGTCATGCGGTTGAGCTCGCCGAACGACGTGACGCTCGAGAGCAGCCAGCACAGCTCGGTGTGCTCCTGGACGTCGCTCTGGCGGAAGAAGATGCAGCGCTCCGGGTCAAGCCCGGCGGCGAGCAGGATGGCCCCGGTGTCGTACACCGCCTCGCGCAGCGCGGCGGGCTCGTAGGCGACCGTGATCGCGTGCGCGTCGACCAGGCAGTAGATCGCCTCGCCGCGGTCCTGGCCGGCCACCCACTGCTCGATCGCGCCGATGTAGTTGCCCAGGTGCTTGCGCCCGGTCGGCTGGATGCCCGAGAAGATCCGCACTGCGTCTGGAGGCTAGCCGGTCAGCCGACGGCGGCGCCCACAAAAACGCCGATCGCACCGGGCGACGGACGGGCAAATTCCACCATCAGCGACCGGGGACTCGGGCGGCGATTGTCCGTGCGGGCGAGCGAGGACTAGGCCGTGATGGCGCGGTCCAGCGGGCTACTCGGACCCGACGGGGCCCTGGCCGGCCGGTCGCGCCGCAGCAGATATGCCGCCACCAAGCCGCCGATCGCGCCGCACACGTGTCCCTGCCACGAGATCCCCGAGTGGGGCACCACGCTCGATACCAGCGCGCCGCCCCAGATCGCACCCACGACCAGCCCGGTCAGCAGCTCGAGCACGCTGCGGTCGAAGAATCCGCGCGCGAACAGGTAGGTGGCGTAGCCGAACACCACCCCGCTGGCGCCGTCGGTGACCGAGTGCGACGGGGCCACGAGCCACGTGCCCAGTCCGCCGACGACGACCACGATCGCCGTCACCTGAAGGAGCCGCCGGGCGCCGTGGAGCGCGATGATCAGACCCATGAACGCGAACGGGATCGTGTTCGCGATCAGGTGCTGCCAGCTGAGATGGATGAAGGGGGCGGTGAAGATCCCCCACAGGTGGTCTACGTTGCGGGCCCAGATGCCGTCGTTGTCGAGGCGGTTGGAATCCAGCGTGTTGATCGCCTCGATCAGCCACATGAACGCGATCATCCCGACCAGCACGGCCACCCCCTGGCGCTGGAGCTGGCCCTTGCCCCCCTTGAGAGGGCTGCGATTCGGAGGAAGGCTCGGGGTCGTCGTGCTCACAGGCAAAGGATCGCACCTGCCCAGCCGAACCGGTGAAGGTTCGACTAAGAATTCACCCGCGGCCGCGGACCTGAACCCCCGCCCGCCCCGCCAGCACCGCCCACCGCCCCCAGCCCGAGCACCTCGGCCGCAAGCGCCAGCGCCACCTCGGCCCGATCGCGGAACGACGCCGCGAGCACGAACTCACCGGGATTGTGGGCAGCGCCGCCCCGTGGTCCCAGCCCGTCGACGGTGAGTGGGATGGTGGACGCGAAGTGGCTGGCGTCGCTGGCCCCACCACGCGAGACGCCGGCGATCGGCCGCCCCAGCCGGGCGGTGGCGCGCTCGAGCAACCCCCGCGTCGCCTCGCGGGAGTTCATTCCCGGCCACACGCGTTGCAAGGCCACGTCGAGGGCGACACCGTCGAGCTCGTCGGGGACGGCCGCGCACACGGCGTCGAACGACTCGCTGCGATCGGCCCGCATGTCGAATAGCAGCTCGCCTCCGGCCGGCACGACGTTGAATGCGTCGCCGGATCGCATCACGGTGGGAACCACGCTGAGGCGTTCGTTACCACCGGGGTCGTGGCGCTTGGAGAGCTCGATCGCCGTCGCGGCCAGCGCCAGCAGGGCGTTCCGGCCCTGGTCGGGGGCGCTGCCGGAATGTGACGCACGCCCGGTGGCGGTCACCCGCATCGTTCCCGCTGCCTTGCGCTGGACGACCACGCCCTCCTCACCGTCGGCGCCGAGCTGGCCGCCCTCGAAGCACAGGCAGGCGTCGTAGGAGGCGAAGCGCTCCACGTGCCGAAAGGGCTCGACCCGCCATTCCTCGTCGGTGACCAGCAGCAGCGCCACCTCGTCGAATGCGTCAGGGTGGGAGGCGAGCGCCCGGGCCACCCCGAGCGCCAGCACGTCGCCGCCCTTCATGTCCACCGTGCCCGGCCCGTAGAGCCGCTCGCCGTCGCGTCGGAGCGGGGCGTGCGAGGAGTGCCCGATGACGGTGTCCACGTGCCCGAGCAGGAGCAACCGGCCCGAGCCCCGGCCAGTGATGCGAGCGAGCATGTCGGGGGCGCTGCCGGAAGTCGATGACGGGACCCGATCGACGGCCGCCTGCGGCGGCAGGAACGCCGCGCAGAGCGCGATCGCCTCCTCGGCGCCGTCTACGTCGCCCGAGGGCGAGGACACCGCGACCAGCGCCTCGAGCTCGCGTTCGGACCGGGACGCGATCTCGGCGGCGCCGTCAGCGACGAACGGATCCATTTGCCTCGGCCAAGACCTCGTCGCCGGACAGCGTCTGCGCCGCCCAGCGCTCGCGCACGGCTCGGTCGGACAGCCGGCACAACGCGTCGTTGATCGGGGTAGGCACGCCGTGAAGCCGGCCGATCAGCGAGATCTCCCCGTTCAGATAGTCGGTCTCGACTGCGCCGGCGCCGCGGACAAGGCTCTGCCGGGTCGATGAGCCGGCCCGCTCGCGGCCGGCGATCGGCTTTAGGTCGAGCTGCCGCCACCGCTTCGCGACGTCGTTGACGTCGTCGGCCACGAAATCGATCCCGGCCGCGCCCAGCGCGGCCTCGCCCTCTGCCTGTGCGAGCTCGATGAGCTCCCGGGCAGACGGCCCTGGCTCGCAGAGCGCGTCGACGGCGTTGAGCAGGTTGCCCAGCAGCTTGGCGTGCTTGAAGCGCATGATGTCCGGCCGCGCCCTCGAGCTGAAGTCAGAGGCGCTCAGCGCGACCGCCACCTCCTCGCACAGTGCATCCACCCCGCTCGGATAGCGACCCAGGTCGATCACGCCAGTCCCCCGCGTGCCGTAAGCCTGGACGACCCCCGGCTCTAGGTGCGCGGTCGGGGACATCACCACCGCGCCGTAGACGTCTGCGAACAGGCGCAGCGCGATTCGCTCGTTCTCGACGCCGTTCTGGACGCACACGACAGACGTCTCCGAGGGGGCCGCACCGCGCAGCGTCGTCAGTGCCCCGGCCGTGTCCTGGCCCTTCACCGTCAGCACCACGACGTCTTCCCCGCTCCACTCCACGCCCGCCGGAGAGTCGGCTACCGGAATCTCCAGCACCACCGTTTCGGCCGGCGTCTCGAGAGTCAGCCCGCCCTCGCGGATCGCCTCGTAGTGGGACCCGCGCGCGATCAGCGCGACGTCGTGACCGGACTGGTGCAGCCTGGCGCCAACGACGCCGCCGATCGCGCCCGCGCCGAAGATGACGAATCTCATGCGGCCGACGACGCCGAGGTCATCGCCTGGCGGACGACCGGGCGTCGTGCGGCGCCCGCCTCATCCAGCCGGCGGACCGGCGTGGTGTACGGCGCATGCTGGGCCACCGACGGGTCCTCGCGAGCCTCGCGCAGGACCTCGGCCACGATCTCGGCGAAACGGTCGAGCGTCTCCTTGGTCTCGGTCTCGGTCGGCTCAACCATCAGCGCCTCCTCGACGATCAGCGGGAAGTAGACGGTCGGCGGATGCACTCCGTGGTCGAGCAGCCGCTTGGCCAGATCGAGCGTCTTGACCTGGAGCTGGCGGCGCATCGGCTCGCCCGAGAGGACGAACTCGTGCATGCATAGCCGGTCATAGGCGGCCGGCAGGTACTCCATGACGCCCTCGCGGCGCAGCCGTGCGAGCAGGTAGTTGGCGTTCAGGACCGCCGTCTCCGACGCGTCGCGCAGTCCGGGCGCGCCAAGCGAGCGGATGTAGGCGTAGGACCGGACGAACACCCCGTAGTTGCCCTGGAACCCGCGCAGGCGGCCGATCGACTTCGGCCGGTCGTAATCGAGGTCATAGAACGGCTCCGCGCCGTTGCCGCTCACCTCTCGCCGGACGACCTGAGGCCGCGGTAAGTACGGCTCGATCCGCTCGGACACGGCCACCGGTCCGGCGCCGGGGCCGCCACCGCCGTGCGGCTGGGTGAACGACTTGTGCAGGTTGAAATGCACGATGTCGAACCCCATGTCGCCGGGGCGGCTGATGCCCATGATCGCGTTCAGGTTGGCGCCGTCGTAGTAGAGGGTGGCGCCGACGCCGTGCACGATCCGCTCGATCTCCTCGATCCCGGTCTCGAACAGTCCGAGCGTCGAGGGATTGGTGAGCATCAGGCAGGCCACGTCCTCGTCGGCCTTGGCGCGCAGGTCGTCGAGGTCGACGTTGCCGCTCGGGTCGCTCACCACCTTGACCACTTCGTAGCCGCCCATGGTCACCGTCGCCGGATTAGTTCCGTGTGCGGTGTCGGGCGTGAGCACCTTGGTCCGGTGCTGATCGTGGTCCTCGTGGTAGGCGCGCGTCAGCAGCACGCCGGCGAGCTCGCCCTGGGAGCCGGCAGAGGGCTGGAGCGAGACGTAGGGCAGGCCCGCGATCTCGCCCAACGCTTCCTGCAGCCGCCACATCAGCTCGAGCGCGCCCTGGGCGGCGCTCGGATCCTGGAGCGGATGCATCCGGGCGTGGCCCGGGAGCGCCGCGATCCGCTCGTGCAGCTTGGGGTTGTGCTTCATCGTGCACGAGCCGAGGGGATAGAAGCCGGTGTCGAGGTCGAAGTTCCGCTTGGACAGGCGGTTGTAGTGGCGCACGATCTCGGGCTCGGCGACCTCGGGCAGGCGCGCCGGCTCGGCGCGGCGGAGCGCCGCCGGGAGCAGCTCGTCGAGCGGGCGGGGCGGCACGTCGAGCGCCGGCGCCGCGAACGCGCGCCGGCCCGCCTTCGAGCGCTGGAAGATGGTCAGCGTGTCGTCGGCCTCGCGAATCACGTCGACACCCCCACGGCTTCCCGCTCGGCGCTTACCGCGGCGGCCAGCACATCCGCCAGCCGGTCAATGTCGGCCTTGGTCCGACGCTCGGTGATCGCGACGAGGAGCCCGTCCGCGTGCTCGGGGTAGTCGCGCCACAGCGGATATCCGGGATTGACGCCATGCTCACGGCAGCGCGCGATCACGGCTCCGACCGGCGCTCCGAGCTCGACCGCGAACTCGCGCACCACCGGCTTGTCGTGTAACTCGGTCACGCCCGCGATCGCGGTCAGGCGCTCGCGCGCGTACGCGGTGCGCTGGAGCATGAGCTCGACCAGCTCGACGATCCCCTGCCGGCCCAGCCAGCTCAGGTAGATCACGCCGGCGAGTGCGTTGAGCGCCTGGGCAGTGCAGATATTCGAGGTGGCCTTTTCACGGCGGATGTGCTGCTCGCGGGTCTGGAGGGTGAGGACGTACCCGCGCTTGCCGTCGACATCGGTGGTCTCGCCGGCGATGCGCCCCGGCATGCGGCGGATCAGCGCCTCGGTGGCGGCGAAGAACCCGAACGACGGGCCGCCGAAATCAAGCCGGTTGCCGAGGGACTGGCCTTCGCCGACCGCGATGTCGACCCCGCACTCGGCCGGCGTCTTCAGGAGCGCGAGCGGCAGCGGGTCGCAGGCCGCGATCACCAGCGCGCCCGCATCGTGGGCCGACCGCGCGATGCTCGTCAGATCCTCGACCGCCCCCAAGAAGTTCGGCTGCTGGACGATCACCGCGCTGACGTCGTCGCCGAGCTCCGGCAGCTGGGTGGCGCCGGCGTCGAGCGGCGCCTCGACGACCTCCATCTCCCACGCGTGCGCGTGCGTGCGCAGGGTCTCGCGCGAGTGCGGGTGCACCCCCCGCGAGACGATGAAACGGGTTCGGTTGTTCGTGTATTTGGCGACGTAGCCGGCCGCGGCCACCGCGCTCGGCCCTTCGTAGACGGAGGCGTTCGAGATCGGCAGACCGGTCAGCTCGGAGATCGCCGTCTGGTACTCGAACATCGCCTGCAGGCCGCCCTGGGAGATCTCAGGCTGATATGGCGTGTACGGCGTCAGGAACTCCGAGCGCATGATGATCGAGTCGATCAGCGCGGGCACGTAGTGGTCGTACATGCCGGCCCCGAGGAAGCTGATCTCGTCCTCGGCCGAGATGTTGCGCGCAGCCAGGGCGCGGAACTCCTCGAACACCTCCTGTTCGGAGAGCCCGTCGCCCAGGGCGAGTTGGCGGTTCAGGCGCAGGCTGTTCGGGATGTCCGCGAACAGCTCCTCGACCGAGGCCACGCCGATCGTCGCGAGCATCTCCTCGCGGTCGGCGTCGGTGGCGGAGGTGTAGCGAGTCATAGCCGGTCGTGGTGTTGGGGGTGGGTGGTGGGATCCTACTCAAGCGTCGCCTGGTACTCGGTCGCGTCCATCAACGAGTCCACCTCCGACGGGTCAGACAGCTTGACTCTGATCAGCCAGCCGTCACCGTAGGGATCCTCGTTGATCGTCTCGGGCTTGTCGGCCAGCACGTCGTTGACGGCGATGACCTCGCCCGACAGCGGAGCGATTACGTCCGAGACGGCCTTGACCGATTCGACCTCGGTGTACGCCTGATCCTTGTTGATCGTGGCGCCGAGCTCGGGCGCGTCGTAGAAGACCACCTCACCCAGAGCGTCCTGGGCATACCAGGTGATCCCGAAGGTGGCGCTGTCTCCGTCGATCCGCGCCCAGTCGTGCTCGGCGTGGTACTTCACGTCGTCCGGATAGCTCGCGTCGGCCATTGAATCTAGGCTCCCTTTGTGTATAGAGGCTTGCGCTCGACAATCGCGGGCCGGTTCCGGCCGCGCACGTCGATGTCGAAGTGCGTCCCGGGCTCGGCGCGGTCCCTCGAAACGTACGCCATCCCGATGCCGCGATCCAGACACGGCGAGAACGTCCCGCTGGTCACCTCGCCGCCACCGATCACAGGGTTGCCCTGGCGTGCGATGCCCTGCCCCTCGATCACGAACGGGACCAGCTTCTCGGCCGTTCCCTCTCGCCGCGCTCGGGCCACGGCTTCGGAGCCGATGAAGCCCGTCGCCTCCTTGCAGCACCAACCGAGCCCCGCCTCGATCGGGCCGCGCTCCTCGCTCAGATCGTTGCCGTACAGGTGGAAGCACACCTCCATGCGAAGCGTGTCGCGCGCACCCAGCCCGACCGGCGCGGCGCCGGCCTCGATCACCGCGTCCCAGACGGCCGGCGCGTGCTCGGGGTCGAGCAGCAACTCCACCCCATCTTCGCCCGTGTAGCCGGTGCCGCACACCAGCACCGGCACGCCCGCCACCGAGCGCTGACAGACGTGAAAGCGCGACGGCAGGTTCCCGTCGGTGAGGCCGTGGACAAGTGAGCGCGCGCGCGGCCCCTGCACGGCCAGCATCGCGAACTTGGCGGCCGCGTCGATCACGTCGACGTCGAACCCGCCGGCTTGTTCCTGCAGCCACGCCAGGTCCTTCTCGTGATTGGCCGCGTTGGTCACGGTCAGAAACTCGCAGTCGGCCAAGCGGTAGGTGAACAGGTCGTCGAGCACCCCCCCGTCTTCCTTGCACATCACGCTGTACTGCGCGCCTCCCTCCGGCATCCGGCGAAGGTCGTTGGACAGGACGTGCTGGAGGAACTCCAGAGCGTCCGGACCGCGCGTCTCGACCTCACCCATGTGCGAGACGTCGAACACGCCCGCATCGGTCCGGACCGCCACGTGCTCCTCGCGAATCCCGGCGTACTGGACGGGCATCTCCCAGCCGGCGAACGGCACGAGCTTCGCCCCCAGCTCCGCATGGCGCTCGTACAGGGGCGTGCGGCGTAACTCAGCGGTAGATGTCACCGTTGCTGGAGGCTAGTACAAGCCCCCGAGCAGCCTCAGCGATCCTTCAGGAACGACGGGATGTCGATCTCGTCGTCGCGAATCTCGAGCGAGGACCGCTGGTCGTCGTCCATCGTCACGTCACGATCGCGCCGGGCGCGCCGCGTCGTCTCGCGGGCCTGACTCGGCCGCGAGTAGCGGTGGTCGAACCCGGTCGCGATCACGGTCACCCGCACCTCATCGCCCATCGAGTCGTCGATCACCGCGCCGAAGATGATGTTCGAGTTCTGATCGGCCGCACTCTGGACGATCTCCGCCGCCTCGTTGACCTCGAACAGCCCGAGGTCGTGCCCGCCCGTGATGTTGAGCAGGATCCCGGTGGCGCCCTCGACGGACTCCTCGAGCAGCGGCGATGAGATCGCGACCTTGGCCGCCTCGGCGGCGCGGTTCTCGCCGCCGGCGGTGCCGATGCCCATCAGCGCCGTGCCGGCGTCGTGCATGATCGTGCGGACGTCGGCGAAGTCGAGGTTGATCAGCCCGGGGATGGTGATCAGGTCGGTGATCCCCTGGACGCCCTGGCGCAGGACGTTGTCGGCCTCGCGGAATGCGTCGAGGATCGTGGTCCGCCGCTCGACGATCGCCAGCAGCTTCTCGTTGGGGATCACGATCAGCGTGTCGACGTGCTCGCGCAGCTGTTGGATCCCCTCCTGGGCCTGACGCGCGCGCTGTGTGCCCTCGAACGCGAACGGCCGCGTGACGCACCCGACGGTCAGCGCGCCGATCTCGTTTTTGGCGATCTCGGCGATCACCGGCGCCGCGCCGGTGCCCGTCCCGCCGCCTTCGCCGGCGGTGACGAACACCATGTCGGCGCCCTTCAGCGCTTCTTTGATCTCGTCGCGCGACTCTGCCGCGGCGCCCTGGCCGATGTCCGGGTTCGCGCCGGCGCCGAGGCCCTTGGTGAGCTCGTGGCCGATGTTCAGCTTGATGTCGGCGTCGCACATGGCGAGCGCCTGGGCGTCGGTGTTGCACGCGATGAACTCGACCCCGCGCAGGCCCGCGTCGACCATGCGGTTAACGGCATTGGTTCCGCCGCCGCCGACGCCGACGACTTTGATGACTGCGAGATAACTGCCGCTTTCCATTCGTGACCGTCCGACCCTAGAGTTAGTGTTGAGCGTTTTGAGAACAGTCGCTCGTAGCGGGAGTTTCGCACGTTAGGCCCTGGACTTGCCGGAAGTCAACGCCAAACGCCGCAACGCAAGCGCTATTGCAAAACCCGGAACCCTCGATCGGCGGCCCAGAGTTCTCGATTTCGGAGGGTAAAGCTGTACTTGAGGGTTAGGGTGACACCGACCCGTTGGACGAAGCCGGGGCGCCGCTTGATCCCGCCGTCGACGCACTATTTGATCCCACCGTCGACGCGCCGTCCGACGCGGTCGTCGATGCGCCGTCCGGTTCGGCTGCGCTGGAGCTCCCGACGGTGATCAGACCGGCGGCGGCGACGGCGGCCTCGCTCACGCCGGCGGACGGGCGCGCCGGGTCTGAGACGTCGATGTAGGTTGCCCCGGCGGAGCTCGGATCGGCGAGCACCATCGTGGCCGAGTCCCATTTGGCGTCGAGATCCGAGTCGTCGCCGAAGTAGATGCTCGGTCCGGAGCGAAGCTGGGCGACCAGGCCGTGGGCCGCGGTCGACGTGACCTGGCTGATCCGCGCCTGGAGGGGGGACGGCGTCGCCGCGAGCAGGGCGAGCGCGTTCAGCACCGCGGGTTGGCTGACCGCCGAGCCTCCCGGAAGCGAGGACACCGGGATCGCCGGCAGCGAGCCGGCGGGTGCATCGCGCAGGAGCGTCCCGTCGCCGCTGACCGCGACGGCCTGACGGCCCGCGACGAGCGCTCCGAGCGGAAGCTGCTCGACCACGTCGATCCGCATCCCGTGTGGGAACTGGGTGCTCACGTGCAGGTCCTTGACGATCGGGTAGGGCGCTACGGCCATCCGCAGCTGGCCCTGGTGGACGTCGAGCGTCGTCATGTTCAGCGCCGCCAGGCGCAGCGCCGAGCGGATCTGGCCGGCGTCGGGGCCGTAGACCCCGACGATGCTCACGCGCCGTACGGCCACGAGCGAGGAGTCGCGCACCCATAGCCACGCCCCGCCGAGCAGCAGGACCGCGGCGAGGACGGCAATCCCGACCTTGACCCGCAGCCCCAGTCGGCGAGTGACCGTCACCCGCGCCCCCAGTCGGCGGGCAGCTCCACGGCACCGAGCGTCTGCACCTCGGGCTCGAGCGCGATGCCGAATCGCTCGAGCACGCGCCGCCGCCCCTCGGCCATCACCGCGACCACGTCGGCGGTACTCGCCTCCCCGTGGTTCTCGACGAAGTTCGCGTGCTTGTCCGAGAACCCGGCGCCTCCGATCCTCAGCCCGCGGCAGCCCGCCTCGTCGAGCAGGTGACCCGCGGTCCGCCCGCCGGCGCGGGGATCGTCCGGATTCTTGAATGTGGAACCGAAGGTCTTGATCCCGGATGGCTGCGCGGCCTTGCGACGGGCGCGCATGTCGGCCAGGGTCGCCTTGACCTCCGCGCTGGCCGCCATTCTGAGGCCGAAGCAGACGCGGGCGACGACCTCGCCGCGAGCCAAGCTCGAGCGGCGATAGGCGAAGCCGAGCTGCTCGGGTGCCCGGCGGTCGGACCCCCCCGGGCCGACCACATCCACCCACTCGAGCACCTGGGCGAGTTCGCCGCCGTACGCGTTGGCGTTCATCCGCACCGCCCCACCGACCGTGCCCGGAATGTTCACGCCGAATTCGATCCCGGTGAGCCCGGCCTGGGCCGCCCGCGCGGACACGGACGGAAGGCGCGCGCCCCCGCCACAGCGGATCCGGGTTCCGTCCAGTTCGATCGTGCTCAGCTCCTTGTCCAGCTTGAGGACCAGCCCGCGGACCCCAGCATCCGCCACCAGGAGGTTCGACCCCGATCCCACGACCCCTACCTCGAGCCCCTCGCTCTGCGCCCAGGCGAGGAGCTGCTCGAGCTCCGGCATCGACCCGGGGCGGGCGAACAGCTCGGCGGGCCCGCCGGTGCGGACGGTGGTCAGACGCGCCAGCGGGTAGTCGCGCTGGACGCCGGCTGGCAGATCGGCCATCCGGGCAGCGTAGAAGGCGCCGCGGCCGGTTACCGCTTCACATAACCAGCGACCGCGCCAGCGTGTCGACGTCCCCGGCCCCCATGCACAGGCAGAGATCGCCGTGACGGAATGCCCCGAGCAGGAAGGCTCGGGCATCCTCGAACGAGGGCATCCACGCCACCCTCCTACCTCCGGCGGCATCCGCGGCCGCCGCCGCAACCAGATGCCCGTCCACACCCGGGAAGTCCTCGGCTCGCTCGCGCGCGGGATACACGGGTAGCACGACCACCTCATCGGCGCCGGCCAGCGCCCAGCCGAACTGGCTGGCGAGCGCCCGCGTGCGGGAGTAGAGATGCGGCTGGAACACGGCGACGAGCCGCGCCGGGGCCAGCGTGCGAGCCGCGGCGACGGTGGCGGCGACCTCGGTGGGATGGTGGGCGTAGTCGTCGTATATGGGGATGTTGTTTTCGGTGGACCCGAGCAGCTCGAACCGCCGTCGAGCACCGCGGAACTCGGCCAGGGCTCCCGCCGCCCGCGTCGGGTCGGCTCCGGCCAGCGCCGCGGCGGTGAGCGCGCCCGCCGCGTTGATCGCGTTGTGTACGCCCGGCACCGACAGCGAGACCTCGATTCCTCGCCAGGCAAATCGCGACCCGTGGGTCGAGACCGCCACATCCGGAGCGTCGTAGCCGAGCGCGTCGGGCGGGCTCAGGGCCCTCAGCGCGGGGCGGTCCCACACCACGGCTCCCAGCGTCGCGCGGGCCATGAATTCGCGCAGGGTGTCCTCCAGGTCAAGCCGCGAGCTGTAGGTGGCGTGGTGGTCGAGCTCGGCGTTGGTCAGCACCGCGATCTCGGGGCTCAGTGCGAGCAGCGACCGATCGGACTCATCGGCCTCAACCACGATCCAATCGCCGCTGCCCCAGCCGGCGTTGGCGCCGGTATCGCGCAGCTCGCCGCCGACCACATAGGCGGGATCCTTCTCGCAAGCACGCAGGATCTGGACGACCATCGCCGCCGTGGTCGTCTTGCCGTGGGTACCGGTGACGGCCAGGCAACGCCGCAGCGCAGCTATCTGCGCCAGCAGTTCCGAGCGGTGCAGCTCGCGTCCGGCGGCGACGCGGCGCTCGGGATTGTCGGGCGGGACGGCGGTCGAGAACACGACCTCCGCGCCGGCCGGGACGTTCGCCTCGGCGTGGCCGATCACCGGCTCGATCCCGGCCGACCGCAGACGGGTCATGTAGGCGGATTCGGCGCGGTCGGAGCCGCTCACGATGGCGCCGAGGCTGCGAGCGATGAGCGCGAGGCCGCTCATTCCGGCGCCGCCGATTCCGACGAAGTGCAGCTGACGGGCCGACCAGTCCTCGCCGGCGGCGCTCGCGCCGCGCCGTCCCGTCACTCCTCGCGCTCGAGCACGACGACCGGAATGTCGCGCCGGGTCTTGCGCTGGTACTCGTCGTAGGCCGGCCAGCGGTCGGTCATCATCCGCCACAACTCGGGCTTCTCGTCCTCCGTGGCCGTGCGCGCGTGCGCCTTGAACCGGTCGCCGCGCACCTGAACGCCGACCTCCGGTTGCTCGACCAGGTTCAGGAACCAGGCCGGATGTTCCTCGGCGCCGCCCTTGGACGCCACGACGACGTGGTCCCCACCCCGTTTGCCGTAGATCAACGGCGTGCTGCGCGACTCGCCCGAGCGGCGCCCGGTGGTCGTCAGGATCAGCACGGTCGTGCCCTGCCAGTCGTGCCCTTCGGCGCCGTCGGTCTGTTGATAGCGCCTGACATGCTCCTGGCCGAACAGCATCCCTCCACCTCGTGTTCGAAGGTTCGTTTCCGGTGCGAGGCTATCCAAAGCGGCCGACCCCCGCGCGACGCGGCTTAGGAGGAGGGGCCTCGCGCCGCAGCGAGGAGCTCATGCGCGATGTCACGCGCGGCGTCCGGCCGCGCGAGTCCGGCCGATGCGCGGGCCATCGCCGCCAGCCGGCCACGGTCGGCCAACAGCCGACCCACCTCGTGGGCGAGCCGGGCGCCGGTGAGCTCGTTGTCGGGGATGACCACCGCCGCGCCGGCGCGCTCCATGTAGCGAGCGTTCGCGGTCTGGTGGTCGGCGGTGGCGTACGGGTACGGGATCAAGACGGCCGGCTTGCCGTGCGCGGCGATCTCGAAGATTGAGCCGCCGGCGCGCGCCACCACCAGATCGGCCGCCAGCAGCGCCTCGCCGAAATTGGAGATGTAGCCGCGCAGGTCGTAGTTGTCGGTTGGCGGACGCAGGTCCCGCAGCTCGGGCAGGTCGCGCTCGCCGCCGGCGTGCAGCACGCGAAACCGTGCGCCGGCGAACGCCTGCACCGCAGCCTGGTTGATCGTCCGCGCCCCTTGTGAGCCGCCGAACACGAGCACGCAGGACTCCCGCAGGCCGATCCCGAAACGCTCCCGGGCGGCTGGCCAGTCCGTGGCCGGCCGGGGCACCGGCCGGCCGGTGAGAACGTACCGCGCGCCCTCTCGCCCCTCGATCGGGAAGGCAAGGCAGACCCGCCGCGCGAACGGCGCGAGGAGCCGGTTGGTCAGACCGAGATGGCTGTCGGCCTCGGTCAGCACGAGCGGTACCCGCGAGCCGACGGCGGACACGCCGACAGGCCCGGCCACGTAGCCGCCACCGCCGAGGACCGCCACTGGGCGCACCTCGGTCAGGATCGCCCGCGCCTCGCGCACCGCGCCGGCCGCGATCAGACCGGCACCGAGCGCCTTGACCGGCCGCCCACGCGGCAGCGGCGCCACGCGCAGCCGACGCAGGTCGTAGCCCGCGGCGGGGACGAGCTCGGCCTCGGCGCGATCACCGCCGACGAATGTGACCTCGGCGCCCTCAGCCCGCAGCGCGTCGGCCACCGCCAGCGCCGGAACGACGTGCCCGGCGGTCCCGCCGGCGCCGATCACGATCCTCGACGCTGTCAACTCTTGAGTTCCGGACGACTTGCAGCCGCGCTCCCGGACGGGCGATGTTCAGGAGCAGGCCGACGCTGCCCAGCATCACGCACAAATTGGTGGGCGCGTAGGAGATGAACGGCAGCGGCACGCCGGTGAGCGGAGCGAGCCCCAGCACGACAAACAGATTGAGGATTCCCTGACACAGAATCAGCGAGGTCAGACCAGTGGCCAGCAGCTTCGCATACCGGTCAGTGGCGCGGCGCGCGGTCCGCAGCCCCGCGTAGGCGATCATCCCGTACAGGCACACGACGCCGAGGATCCCGAGTACGCCCAACTCCTCGCCGATCACGGCCAAGATGAAGTCGGTCTGCGCCTCCGGCAGGTAGAAGATCTTCTGGACGCCGCGGCCGAGGCCCACGCCGAACAGTCCGCCTGACCCGAGCGCGATCTGGCCCTGGACGGCCTGGTAGCCAGGGCCGGACTTGGTCGCGGACGCCCACGGGTGCAGGAACGAGGTCAACCGGGCCCGTTCGTAGGGCTGAGCGGTGGCGAGCAACACCACGCACAGGGCGACGATTCCGGCCAGGGCCGCGACGTAGCGCATCGGCATGCCGGCCGCGATCAGGAGCGCGGCAATCGTCAGCGCGACCACGATCGTCGTGCCCAGGTCGGGCTCGACGACGATCAGCAGGCAAGCCGGGCCGGCGACAATCGCGATCGGCGCAACCGCGGCGCGGAAGCTCCGCATCCGCTTGGGGTGGTCGGCAAGGTAGCGGGCGGCGTACAGCACCAGCGCCAGCTTCATCAACTCAGAGGGCTGGAATTGGATCGGGCCGGCCGAGAACCAGCGCCGGGCGCCGTTGACGGCAACGCCGAAACCGGGCACGAGGACCAGCAGGAGCAACCCGAACGACCCCAGCAGCAGGATCGTGACCAGCCGCGGACTGACGATCTCGAGGCCGTGCCGCGAGAACACGTGCATGCCGACCAGGCCGATCCCGCCGAACAGGAGATAGCGGACGAACTCGCCTGCGCCGCTGCCGCCGGTCGACAGCGCGCCGAACGGCGAGGAGGCGCTGTACACCATCACTGCGCCGAAGGCCAACAGGCACAGCGTCGCGGTAAGCAGCATGCGATGCTCCACAGGTGGCGCGACGCGGCGCGACGCCGATCGGGAGCGGGTGAGGCCCGATTTTCGGCCGGCCGCGTCGCGTGTGGAATCGCGAGCGCCGCCGCGTGCCCGCTCGCGCACCGCCGCGGCCCGCGGCATCAGCCGCGCTCCACCAGGGCCCGGAAGTGATCGCCGCGAGCTTCGAAGTCGGGGTACTGGTCGTAGCTCGCGCAGGCCGGTGAGAGCAGCACGATCTCGCCGGGACCAGCGGCCGCTCGTGCCAGCGCCACGGCGTGGTCAAGGTCGCCGGCTTGATGTAGCGGCACGCCAGCGGGCGTGAGCGCCTCGGCCAGCTCCCCGGCCGCCTCGCCGATCAGGTACACGGCTCGGCAGCGCTCGGACACCGGCGCGGCCAGGGGCGAGAAGTCCTGCTGCTTGCCGCGGCCGCCGGCGATCAGGTGGATGCCGTCCAGGAACGCCTGCAGCGCGACGATCGTGCTCACCACGTTGGTCGCCTTGGAGTCGTTGATCCATGTCACTCCGTCCTGCGTGGCGATTCGCTCGAGCCGGTGGCGCACGCCGGCGAACGTCCGCAAGCCGGCTACGACAGCGTCGCGGTCGATCCCGCGGGCCAGGCACACCGCGGCCGTGGCCATCGCATTCTCGACGTTGTGTGCTCCGGGCAGCCCGATGTCCTCGACCTCCACCAGCACTTCCTCCCCCCACCACAGATAACCGGCGCGCGCGGACAGGTCCGGAAGGTGGATGGGGGTGGGCGGGTGGGTTTCATATTCCGAGCCGAAGGTCACCCGCCGAGCGCAGCCGCCGAGGTCATCGACCTCGAGGTCGGCCGGCGCCACCGCCAGGTCGTAGTTGCCCTGGTTGACGAAGATCTTGAGCTTCGCGGCGACGTAGGCGTCGTAGGTGCCGTGCCGGTCGAGGTGATCCGGCGACAGGTTGAGCAGCACGGCGGCCTCGGGCGAGAAGGCCAGCGTGTCCTCGAGCTGGAACGAGGAGGCCTCGCACACCACGGTGGCATCGACGGGGAGCGAATCGCCGACCGCGAGCGTCGAGACCGCCGTGCCAACGTTGCCCGCAACCGCCACCGGCAGGCCGGCCTCGCGGTGGACATGGCCGATCCACTCGGTGGTGGTCGTCTTGCCGTTGGTACCGGTCACGGCCACGAACTCGTTTGGGATGAGTCGCCAGGCAAGCTCGAGCTCACCAAGCACCACGACGCCACGCGCTCGCGCCGCCCGGACCGCGGGGGCGTCTTGGGGTACGCCGGGACTCTTGATGAGCGTCCGGGCGCGGGCGGCAAGATCGACGCCTGACGCATCTAGCCGTACTTCGACGCCCGCCTCGCGAAGCCTTCCCGCGGCCTCGGCGAGGGCCGGCCGGTCGGCTGTACCGGCGTCGACACCGATCACCTCGGCGCCACGCGCGCGCAGCGCCAGTGCCGCCGCGACGCCCGAGCGAGCCAGCCCCAACACCAGGTACGGCCCCGGCGGGAGCGGCGGTCTTGACTTAGCCACGAATGCTGAGTCGATACACCGTGAATGCGATCGCCGCGCAGGCCGAGGCGACGATCCAGAAGCGCAGGATGATCTTGGTCTCCGACCAGGCCTGCAACTCGAAGTGGTGGTGGATCGGCGCCATCAGGAACACACGCTTGCGCAGCGTCTGGAATGAGATCACCTGGATCAGCACCGACATCGCCTCGATCACGAAGATCCCGCCGAGCAGGATCAGCAGCACCTCGGTGTCGGTCATCACGGCCAGCCCCGCAATCGCGCCGCCGATGCCGAGCGCGCCCGTGTCGCCCATGAAGATGCTGGCCGGGAAGCTGTTGAACCACAGAAAGCCGATGCACGCGCCTACGAGGCAGGAGGACAGCAGGGTGAGATCGGAGTCGCCGAAGGTGATGAAGGTGATCCCGATGTAGGCCAGGAGCACGATCGCGGCGCAGCCGGCGGCGAGGCCGTCCAGACCGTCGGTGAGGTTCACCGCGCTCGACGTCCCGGCCACCACGAGGTAGATGAACACCGGGAACAGCGGGCCGAGGTCGACGCTGGCATCGACGAACCGGAAATCGATCGTGGAGCTGATCCCCGCCTTGTGGGTCGCCACCCACCACAATCCGAGCGAGATCGCGATCGTGACCACGAGCTTGGTGCGGGCCCGCAGCCCGAGCGAGCGGCGCTTGACGATCTTCGTGTAGTCGTCGGCGAACCCAAGCAGGGCACACGCCACGGTCGCGCCGAGCACCCCGATCGAGCGCCAGTCCCGCGTGGACAGGATCACGAACGGGATCGCGAACGCGACCATGATGATGATCCCGCCCATCGTCGGAGTGCCCGCCTTGACCTTGTGGCCCTCGGGCCCCTCCTCCCGGATGTTCTGCCCGAACGCCCGCGCGCGCAGGAACTCGATGAACTTGGGGCTGAGGAACAGGCACAGCAGCAGTGACGCCGTGCCCGCGATCAATACCCGGCCCGAGACCGATCCCATCAGGCGGCCACTCCGTCCCCATTGGCGGCCGCCGCACGCCCGCCGATGGCCCGACACACGAGCTCGAGCCCGACCGCAAGCGAACCCTTGACCAGCACCACGTCGGAGGGGCGCAGCAGCCCCGGGACAATATCGGCGGCCGCCGCGGCGTCCGGAACCGAGTGCAGCTCGCCTCCGAACGGCTCGGCCATAGCGGCGGCCAGCGACCCCACCGTGACCAGCAGCTCCACGCCCTCCCGGGCCACCTGCTCGCCGAGCTCACGGTGGTAATCACGGCCGCGCGGCCCCAGCTCGCGCATGTCGCCGAGCACCGCGACGGACCGCGCGCCGGGGGTCCGGGCCACGGTGTCGGCCAGGTCCTCGAGGGCGGCGCGCATCGACATGGGGTTGGCGTTGTAGCAGCCATCGATCAAGATCACGCCCCCGGGCAGCGTCAGGTGCTCACCGCGACCGGCCGTTAGCTCGAGCGTGACAGGACCTTCGGGGATCACCCCGACGGCCTGCGCGGCGGCGACCGCTGGCAGGAGGTTTCGGCGCAGATGCGCCTGGGCGAACGGGACGTCGAGGTGGATCGTCCGGCCGCACAGATCAATCTCGACGCCCCCCTCCTCGGAGCGCACGAGCCGGACGTCCCCGGACTCGCCGAAGGTGATCGTCCGAAGGTCGGCGCGCAGGTGCGGCTCGAGCAGCGGCTCCCCGGCCGGCACGACCGCCGTGGCGCCCGGCCTAAGCCCCGCGATCAGCTCCGCCTTGGCCGCGGCGATTGCCTCGAGCGTGCCCATCTGCTCGAGGTGGACCGGCCCGATGCTCACGATCACACCGACGTCGGGCTCGGCGACTGCAGCCAGCTCGGCGATCTGACCAGGGCCGCGCATCGCCATCTCGAGCACGAGCACCTCGGTGCCGATCGGCGCCGCCAGGATCTCGAGCGGCAGCCCGATCTCGGTGTTGAAATTGGCGCGGGAGGCCACGGTTTGCCGGTGGGGTGAGAGCAGCGCCAGCAGCAGATCCTTGGTCGAGGTCTTGCCCGTGGACCCGGTGACGCCGATGACGCTGGCGCCCAGCTCTCGGCGCCACGCAGTGGCTAAGCGCTGCAGGGCGGCGAGGGGGTCCTCGGCGGCGATCAGCGCGCCGGGCGGAGCGCACAGGGCGTCCTGGGCGTGCTGCGGCGTGGTCAGCACCCCCCACGCCCCCGCGGCCAGCGCCTGCGGGGCGAAGCGGCCGCCGTCGACGTGCTCGCCCTCGAGGCCCACGAACAGCGACCCGGGACCGGCCTGGCGCGAGTCGATGATCGCGCGCTCGGGTCCCGTGGTGGTGGGCGCCGGCGAGATGAGCCGTGCTCCTGCCGCCCGCGCGACCTGCTCGGGTGTCCAGGTCCTCATGCTCCGAGTGCAGACTACTTGGCGGCGCGGGCGACTATCGAGACGCGGGCGCGCTCTGGAGCTCCCGGAGGGCCTCGCGCGCGACCGTGACGTCGTCGAACGGAACCTTGCGCCCGCCGTCGAACTCCTGCCCCTGTTCGTGCCCCTTGCCGGCGATCACCACCACGTCCCCCGAGCCGGCGCTCGCGATCGCAGCGGCGATTGCGCTGCGCCGATCGGCATCGTGCTCAACGTCGGCCCCGCTGCCGGCCAAGATCTCCTCGATGATGGCCTCGGGGTCCTCGGAGCGCGGGTTATCCGAGGTCACGATCACCCGGTCGGCGAGCCGCCTGGCGATCTCGCCCATCATCGGGCGCTTGCCGCGATCGCGGTCCCCCCCGCAGCCGAATACCACGTGCACACGACCGTCGGTGAGCCTTCTCGCCGCACGCAGGACGTTCTCGAGCGAGTCGGGGGTATGCGCGTAATCGACCAGTACCGCGAAGTCCTGACCCGCGTCGACCGGCTCAAACCGGCCCGGGACGTGTCCGGCGGTCTCGATCGCGCGCGCCGCCACGTCGAGCGTGACCCCGAGCCCGCGTACGGCCGCGAGCGCGCCGAGCACGTTGTAGACGTTGAAGCGCCCGGGCAGGGGTGAGTTCAGGCGGACAGCGCCGTCTGGCCCATGCACCGTGAAGCGCGATCCGGTCAGGTCGGTGTGCAGATCGGTGGCCCGGTAGGTGGCCTCGCGATCGACCGCAAACGTGGCCGCGCCGGGGAGCTCGGCGGCCAGCCGCGCTCCGTAGGGGTCGTCGACGTTGACCACGCGGTGGCTTGCGCGTCCCGGCTCGAACAGGCGCCGCTTCGCGGCGTAGTAGCGCTCCATCGTCTCGTGGAAGTCCAGATGGTCCTGCGTGAGGTTGGTGAAGATCGCGGCGGCGAAGTGGATCGCGTCGGCGCGATGGAGCTCGAGGGCGTGTGAGGACACCTCCATCGAACAACCCACGTCGCCCGCGTCGAGCATCTCGCGAAACGTGCGCTGGAGGTCGATCGCCTCGGGCGTGGTCCGCTCCACCGCACGCACGACTCCGCCGATCACGCTCTTGACCGTGCCGAGCAGACCGGTCTGGCGCCCGTCGGCCTCGAGCAGCGCTCCCACCAGGAAGGCCGTGGTGGTCTTGCCGTTGGTGCCCGTAACACCCACCGTTTGCAGGGTGCCTGTGGGGTCGCCGTAGAACGCGGCGGCGGCCGGAGCCATGGCGGCGCGCACGCTCGGCACCCGTATCTCCGGGACCGACAGGTGCAACGGCCGCTCGACGACGAGCGCCACGGCACCCCGGGCGATCGCGTCGGCGGCGAAGTCGTGCCCGTCGCGAGTGAAGCCGGGCACACAGAAGAAAAGCGTGCCGGGCGCGACCGTCCGCGTGTCGTAGGCCAGGCCGGTGATCTCCCGCTCGCCGGCGCCGGCAGGAGCGGCGGCCATGATCCGGTCGAGTCTCATCCGCGGAGCGTACCTACGGGGAATGATGACTTTTGCAGCGTCAGTCGATCAGACCGTCGCGGAGCACCTCCGCGGCCGACGGACGCTCGCGGATCTCGCCGGGGACCTCGAGCCGGCGCTGCGCCGCCTCGACGTGCCCCGCGGTGATCCGCTCCTCCACGGCGACGACCAGCCCCCAGTCGGCGAGCTTGCCGGTCAGCTGCTGCTGGTGATCATCGATGTGCTCGCCCAGCTCGGCGCGGCGTGGCACGACGATCGGCCGGCGACCTGCCGCGAGCGCCGAGGAGATGATGCCCGCGCCTCCGTGGCAGACCACCACACGGGCCTCGCGCACGGCGGCCTCGAGCTCGGCGGGTCCCATATACGGCGTCGCCTGCACGCCGCCGGGCCGCTCCCAAACCGCCGGACCCACCTGCGCGTGGACTGGGCCCGGGAGCAGTCCTTCCTCGATCGCGCCCCCAACCATCTCGAGCAGCCGGGTGTATGGCTGGGCGTGCGTCCCGACCGCGACGAACGTCCCGGCTCCAGCCGGATGCTCCCCGTTGCCCACGTTCTCGAGCAGGGTGGGCCGGCACACCTCGGCCCGCGGAAGCGCGGACGCAAGTTCCGGCCACTGGACGACGACTCGGTCGGCGATCCGTGACAGGACCCTCGCGGTCATGCTCGGGCTGCTCACCCGGGCCATCGTCTCCACGTAGAGCAGCCGGGCACCGGCCAGCCGGGCCAGCACGCAGAAGGGCGCCACCACCCCGGCGCCCGAGGTCACCACGGTCCGCGGGCGCCGCCGGGCGACCACCCAGGCCGCAGACAGCACGTTCCGGAGCGCTCCGCGCGGGCTGCGCCCGTACTCGGGCAGCAGCTCGACCTCCTCGGCGTCTTCCCGCAGCCGCTCACCGCGCGGCGTGCGCGAGGTCACCCACACGGGCTCGGGCCCGTCGACCACGTCGGGGGCAATCGCCCGCAGAAGGTCGAGGTGACCGCCGGCCGAGGCCGCGAACAGCGGCGACGCGGATGGCGCCGGTCGCTCGGCAGGACCGTCCTGGACCGCCTCGCGCACCTCTTGATCGAAGCGCGCGCGGAAGGATTGGGCGGAGAAATTTTCGGCGTGCTCGCGGATCATGCTTGGGTCGAACTCGTCCGGGTCAAACGAGCGCAACGTGCGCTTCAGGGCCGTTCCGTCATCGGGCGGGACGAGCTGACCGGTGACGCCTTCCTGGACCGTCTCGAGCGCACCGCCGGCGGCGGCGGCGATCACCGGACGCCCGGCGGCCTGGGCCTCGACCGCGGCAATCCCGAACTCCTCGACGTTCGGCAGGACCAGGGCGCGGGCGTGGGCGTAGAGCTCGACCAGCTCCTCGTCCTCGACCCGCCCGAGGAACTCCACCCGCTTGCGGAACTTCTCGCGCAGGCGGGGCAGCTCGGGCCCGCCGCCCACGACCTTCAGTCGCTGACCGGCCTCGCTCGCCGCCTCGGCGGCGAGCTCGATGCGCTTGTGCGGGACCAGCTCGGTGACGGCGAGGAAGTAGTCGTCGGGCTCATCCGAGCGGAAACGCTCAACCTCGACCGGAGGGTGAATGATCGTCGATTCCCGCCCGTAGATCTGCTTGATCCGGCGCTGGGTGTGGCGTGAGTTGGCCACATAGCGGGTCACGCGCCGCGAGGCGTCCCGATCCCATCGGCGGATCGCCGCCAGCACGCTGCCGAGTGCCGGGCGCATCGCCGGAGACACCTCCGCAATGGCGCGCCGGCGCTCGAACCAGGCGTAGCGGAAGGGCGTGTGGCAATAGCAGACGTGGACGGCGCGGTCGGGCGGTCGCACCCCATGGGCGAACGCGCTGCTGCTCGAGACCACGACCGAGGGCTCGCGAAGGGGCAAGCGCTCGACCGCCATCGGAAACAGCGGCAGCAGTTTCCGAAAGCCGCTCTGCTTGACCCCTGTCCGCTGGAGGGCCGAGGCCGTGATCGGGTGACCGGCGAACCGGCCCTCGGTGCCCGTCGGGTCGTAGAGGAGCGTGTAGACCGGGGCGCTCGGCCAGATGTCGGCGATCGCGGCGAACGTACGCTCGGCCCCCCGCAGCACCAGCAGGTAGTCGTGCACGAGGGCCAGCTCACCGCTGTCGATCGGCTTCTCGCCCCCACCCGGCCCGGGCCGTGCCGTGCCGGTCACGCGGGCACCCTCTCCTTCGCCGGCTCGCTCTCGCGCAGCACCCCTTCGACCGCCAACGGGGCCATGTTGGCGCGGAGCGCGAGGCGCTGGAGGGCGGCGCTGCGCCACTCGGCGATCGCCTCCGGGCTCAAACCGACGACCCCGACGAGCTCCTCGTCGCTCAGGTTGTGCTGATAGGACAGCTTCAGCAGGTCCCGGCTGCCGGGATCCAGCGTGTCGAGCGCCATCGCCACGTTGCTGGCCCAGGCACGCATGCTGAGCGCGTCGTGCACCCGGTCCGCGTAGGCGGGCAGCGGAAGAGCGTCGCGGAACGCGAGCAGGCCGAGCAGCATCCAAAGGACCTGTGGGGGGCCGTCGTCGGTGAAGTAGGACTCGATCAGGCCGATCACGAGCAGCGTCACCACGCCCAGGACGATCGTGGGACCGAGCGCCTGTTGGAGCGGGTCTCGATCGCGCCGGGCTCTGATGCCCGCGGCGACCATCGCGACGGCTAGGGCGAGAAAGATCGCCACCAGCACCACCCCACCGCGGTAGAGCAGGTTGATGTAGAGCGACTCGGTGTAGGGAAAGTTCGCGAATTGGGGCGGTAGCGACGGGCCGAAGCCGGTCGTGACGTGCCCCTTGAGCGCCGGGATCAGCTCGGTGCTCCAGAGGTCGAACCGGTGCTGGATCGTTTGCGGAACGAGCGCCGAGCCCTGCGTCCCCGGCGCGCGCCCGTATTCCTGGGTGAAGCGGGCGTCGATCCGGGCGCCGAACACGAGCAATCCCGCGACCACGACTACCGCAAGCCCCACCATCACCCGCGACACGCCCTTGTAGTAGATGCCGAGGATGGCGACGCCCGCGACCAGCGCGATGATCGGGGCGAGGCTCAGCGTCTCGATCAGCGCGATCGTGTCGATCACGGCGATCGCGATCAGGAAGCCCCGGCGCATCACATCGGGCACACCGCGCAGCAGCAGCGCGGCGATCGTGAACAGGTAGAGCAGCAGGTAACCGGCCAGGTTGTGCCAGAGCGGGAACGGACCGGTGACCCGCGCCGTGCTGTTGGTCGCCGAATAGACGTCGTTCTGGGTCAGCGTCACCAGCAGGCTGCGGACGCCGGGGAAGTTGAACTGCTGGCCGATGGCGAGCACCGCCACCGGCACGCTGGCCCACAGCATCAGGCGCAGCGCCGCGCGCCGGCGCTCCGGCGTGCGCGCGGTCACCGCCGTCGCCCGATAGAGCAGCAGGAACTGGAGCGGGCCGAGCAGCGTGTCAAGCTCGGACTGGCTTATGCGCTGCCCCTGCGACAGCAGGTCCCAGGCTCCCAGGCACAGTGTCCCGAGCGCGTAAAGGAGCGCCAGCCAGTCCAGCGGGGTCCAGCGCACGAAACGGCGCGCCGAGACGAGCAGGATCACCCCAACGCCGCCGATCAGCGCCTCGGAGAGGCGCAGTCCCGGGATCGGAATCCCGCGCGCGAGACCAGCGGTGGCGGGTGCCAGCGCGGCGAGCAGGGCCAGGCCGATCATCTCGTTCAGCGCCACGGCGAACGCGACCGCGATGACCGCGATCAGGCCGACCGCGATCAGCGGCGAGATTCCGGCCCCGGCCGCGACGAGCACCATCGCCACGGCCGCGACCACCCCCAGGAACACGTGGTAGCGCTGGACGTCGAACGGCAGCCGGAGCGGCTCCCGGCCTCCGAACGAGGAGACCGAGGCCAGCTGCTGGCCCCCGACCCCGAGCCGAGCGCCGTCAAGCGGAGACTGCACCGGCGAGTGGCTGGTGTTCGGGGGTACCGACATGTCCACTCCGTGGCGTCAGCAGGGCCCACGTGGGGACCACGCCGAAGTTGGCGAGCTCTTCCGCCATGTTCCGGATCTCGGCATTTCGGGCGCCGCTGCGCATGACCACGACCGTCAAGTCGCAACTCAGGGCGACCGCCTCGCCGCCCCGTCCGGGTGGCGCGGCGTGGACGAGCGCAATCGAGTCCCTGCTGCCGGCCAGATGCCCGTTGCTGAGCACCTCGGGCAGCGCGCCGGAGCGAGCGTCGACGTAGCGGACGCCGTCGCCGGAGCGGGCCAGGAGGTGCGCCACCTCGTCGGCTTGCGCAGCGGACCCCTTGTCCGCGGGCATGATCGCCACCCGGGCGGGGACCCGGTCCGTCAGCGAGGCCCAGCGCTCGAGCAGGGCGCGAGCGGCGTCGGGCGACAGGCGGTCGGCCGGCGTAGCCGGACATCCGAACTGACTCGAAAGCGACCGCGCGTCGGTGACGTGTGGATCAGACCGCTCCCAGGCGACCAGCAGGACGATGCCCAGGATCAGTCCGAGCACCGCGCCGATCGCGACCGTGCGTCCGTTGTGGGTGCTCGCGGCGGGACCCACCGTGTTTGGCAGCGAAACGATCTGCAGCGAGGAGGGCACGATGCCCGCCGCCACCGGGCTGGGTCCGCTCAGCAGCGTCGCCGCGGTGCGAGCCCCGGTCGTCGCGGTCCGCGGGTTCGAGGCCTTGTACGTGATCTCGAGAATCGAGGTGCTCTGCTCGTTGATCACGCTCAGGTTCGAGGCGACCTGGCTTGGGGTCTGGTGGACCGCCTTTCCGACGTCCGCCAGCAGGGTCTGGTCCACGGGGATGACCCCTGCGTAAGTGGTGGCCAGCTTGTCGGCGTCGTCGGGGTTGATGCCCTCGGTCGGACCGCTCCCGCTCGCCGGAACCATGACGACCACCTGAGCCATGTATCGGTCCGTCTGGGACGGCGGCAGCGACGGCGACGGGGTCGTGATGCCGTTGGCCGCGGCGGCGGCCTGAGCGGAGATCCTGGCCGCTTGCGTGGTTACCGACGCCGGGTTCAGCGTGGCGGTGAACGGGTCCTGGAGCACGGTGAGCGTGTTCGGCGCCACCACGCTGCTGTCGGGCTTCGACGCGCTCAGTGCGTTGGCCATCGCCCGGGCACCGGCCAGCGCCCCCGCGCGCGTGCTGGAGAAGAACTGAAGCGTGATCACCGAGCCCTTCGGGGGCTGGGCGACGATCGTGCCGAGCGGGTTCACGTGAGCGGTCTTGGCCACGTACGCCTGAAGCGTCGGGTCGTTGGGGAGCGCGCCGGCGTACGTCGAGGCGAGGCTGGCCGCGCTTCCCGAGCTGCCGGCGGCCTGGGGGCCGGGCGCCGAGGTGACCACGACATTCGACTGCGCCGTGTAGGTGGCGGACTGCAACCCGGCAACGGCATAGGCAATCGCCGCGACCACCACAACCGACACCGGCAGGATCCACAGGCGGCGCAACGGCGCTAGAGCTAGCGGGCGTCGCGTGGTGCGAACGCGATGGGAAGCGGTGAGGCTCATCGGGTGGCTCCTGCCGGTCGGGGGCTGCGTGAATTGAAGGCTCGCCCGGTGGCGAGCGCAGGACGTATCGGTGTCATGTGGCGTCCGGTTCCGATCGTGGTCGAGAAGGGGACAAAGTCAGCCGCGGCGCGCATAGGCACGCACTGCTTTTGGGCTAGTGGCGACCAGGCACGAAGCGTCGATGGCTCGGCCTCCGTCCGACGCACAACGTGATCGCCAACCCGACGTTACCCAGCAACGGCGTCGGCTATCCGCTTATTTCAAGATTCTTGGCGACCTGGTCACACGCGGCCGGATTGCGCGGTGAATGTGCATTCGGGCACATATGCGGGTCACCAGCGCACACTCGCCGCGACAGCCTGGCCGAATGTGCACCTGTGTCCCACCGGTCATCTCCGAAGTTGTGACATGTGTCACTGGAGATTGCCGGACTTGTGTGACCTCGGTCACGTTTGTGCAGTGAACCTAGGTTGACGCTGCGAGCCCGAGCGCCGTGCGCAGCTGACCGAGTTGCTCGCGCCACCGGCGGTGCTGGGCGGCCCGCGCCTCGGGCGCGAGCGCGCTGAGCTCGTCGCAGCGGCCCAGTGCCTCCACGATGCCGGCGGCGATGCTGGCCGGATGATTCTCGACCAGTACCGCGTGCGGGAACAGCTCCCGCATGTGGGGCCATTCCGAGAGCACCAGGGGCCGTAGGGCGTCGACGGCCTCGTGGGCTGAGCGCTGAACCGATTCACGCCGGACCGTCAGGGCCATCAACACGTCGGCACCCGTGAGCGCCGACACGTACTCGTCGCCGACCAGGTAGCCCAGCCACTGCACGTTGGCCGGGGCCTCGCGTCGCGCTCGCTGCGGCAACCGGCGCAGGTCGCCCGTTATCTGCATGGTGACGTCGGGCAGCCGCCGCGCTGCCTCGAGCACCTCCATCAACGGTTCGTCAGGCGCGAACGTGCAGATGAACAGCACCTGGCGCCGACCCGAGCACCCGCCCGGCTCGATGCCACCGGACCACCGCATCGGGGCTTCGTGGACGACCATCGGCCTGCCCTGCCAGCGCGATATCTCCCTACCAAGCTCCGGCGTTGTGACGATGCATCCCGCCGACCGCTTCACCAGCGCCGCCAGCAGGGGCGTCATCATCCGGTCGATCCGCCGTCCATCCAGCGCGAACGAGGCTGGATGGGTGTCGAGGACCACGCGGGCTCCGGTAAGCCTCGCCCAGATCAGCACCATCGCCGCCGCCGGAACCGGCGGCGTCTGCACGATCACGGCGCGCGGACGCCGACGCACCAGATAGAAGAGCGTGCGGATGGCACTCATCAGGTAGCGAGCGGGCACCAGCGCCTCCCGGTGGATCCGCAGGTCGTAGAACGTCCGCCACTCTCCGTCGAGTGCCTGCGATATGGAACCCGCTCGGCTGGCTTCGGGTACCCATGCGATGAAAGACATGCTCGGTCGCTGGCTCAAGCGCCCCGAGGATAGTGGTTACTTTCCAATCTGATGAGTGCGAACGGAACTGGTTTGTTGATCGTCAACGCGGACGACCTTGGCCTCGCCGGGCACGACACCGACGCGATCGTCGAGTGCTTCCGGTCGGGTGCCATATCGAGCACCACGGCTCTGGTCTGGATGCGCGACTCCGACCGCGCGGCGGAGATAGCCCGACGCGAGCGCCTCCCGACCGGGCTCCACCTCAACCTGATCGAGCCCTACACAGCACCCGATGTACCGGCCCGCGTCGCGGACACGCAGCGACGTGTGGTTGAGCGTCTTACCGAAGGAGGCTACGGCGCGCAGCTCTACCACCGCGCCTGGTCGGAGGACTTCGGTCAGTGCATACGTGATCAGCTCTCCCGGTTCATCGAGCTGTACGGGGTACCCCCCACGCACCTCGACGGTCATCGCCACATGCACTTGGCGATGAACGCGCTGTTCTCCCGCGCGCTCGAGCCCGTGCACCGCTGCCGGCGCCCCGTCAACCGGCCGGCCGTTGAGAGCGCGAGCTACAAGCGGTTCGCCCGGAGCGCCTTGAGCGCGCTGGTGAGGCTTCGCTTCACCACGACGGACGCGTGCTTTTCGGTTCGCTCGCTCCATCCTCAGCTGGGCGGATCCGGGCTCCAGGAGACGCTCGCACGAGCCCACCGCGACTCAGTCGAGCTGTTCGTCCACCCGGGCTACCGCGACGAGCTGCCCCTACTGCGCTCGGACGAGTGGCGAGCGTCGGTCGCCAGTTACCGGCTGGGATCGTTCGACGACCTGGTGTCCTGAGGCAGAAGCTGCTGTTCCCGCATCCCGCGCTGCATCTCGACGGATCCGAGCAGCATGCCGAGTCGCATCTCGAGCGCCGACACCCGCAGCGCACCGGCGACCGACAGCACCCGCGCCCGAGCCTTGAGCCGGTCGAACACATGCGCGCTCACCAGCCCGTCCTGCGCGATCACGTCGGCATCCAGCATGGGAACGGCCTCGCACCGAGCCCGCTCTAGCGCGAATTGGCGGGTTCCCGGACGGCCTCGGTTCTCGATGTAGAACGGCGATTGTCACCGGTAATACCTGGGCATCGTTGAAGGTGGGTATGAGGACAGATATCTGCATAAGAGTTGTTTACCCAGGCGCGGTGGTGCTAGCCGACCAATCGCTTCGGTTGCGGACGTGAGGGTCCTCACCGTGGCGAGCCGGTTGGCCGGGATCGGCGGTCTCGAGCGGGCTCAGCTCGAGGCCTGTCGCCAGCTGCGCGACCGCGGCCATCGCATCGACCTGCTCTACGAGGAACGTGGCGATCTTTACCCGGAATGGGCGGATATCGCCAAGTGTGCAGTCCGCGTCGACGGCTACGCGCTGCGGCGCGACGCATTGCTGCGCTCGGTCAAGTCGGTGGCCTCGGTGGCCGTTGCGGTCCGCCGACGCAAGCCCGACCTCGTGTACGTCCACCACCAGCACGACACGCCGAGCGCGGTTCTGGGTGGCAAGCCGGTGGTCTGTCACCTGCACCTGCCGCCAGCACCCCAGCGCTCGGCGCAGGAGGACCTAGGACTGCGCCGAGCGCGGCGGCTCATCGCCGTCTCGCAGTTCACGGCGAGGCAGTGGAGCGAATCCCTCCAGATACCGACGGAGCGCTTCGCAATCGTTCACAACGGGGTCGACCTCGCTCGCTTCGCTCCGGCCGACGAGCCGCGCCGACACGTCGTTCGTGGTGCACTCGGGCTGCCGATCGACCGGTTTCTCGTCGTTTACGCGGGGCGCATCGACCCCGACAAGGGCGTCGACCGCGCGCTCCAGATGGCGAGGCTGCTCGACCCGAGCCACTACCACCTGGCCATCGCGGGCGAGCCCAACCCCGGTAGTTTCCGCGGCGACGCCGACGCGGCGCGTTCCTATGCTGACGACTTGCGCGTTCGCTTCCACGACGCTCCGGTCACGTGGCTGGGCCGGCTCGAGGACGTCTCCGCACTGGTGGCGTCATCGGACGCGGCGATCCTTCCCAGCCGCTTCGATGAGCCGTTCGGCCTGGCCGTGCTCGAGACGCTGGCGAGCGGGATCCCGATCGTGGCCAGCGCGGCGGGGGGAATCCCGGAGATCATGTCTGGAGAGCTCGCGGCGAACCTGGTGGCCTCGGGCGAGCCGGGTGCGTATGCCCAGCGGGTCCGCGAGCTGCGCCATTGGCGGACCACCCATCCTGACCTCGGGCAGCGCGGACGTGAGCACGTCGCGAGCAGTTTCACCCTGACCAGAATGGGTGATGAGCTCAATGAAACGCTCGAGCGGGTAATGCAAGAGCGAGGGCGACCCGATGTCTGATCACTCCTACTTCACATTTATGAACGAGCAAGCCGGGTCCTGGAATCCCCACGACCGCGCCGATTTGCCCTTCGCCGGTGCGGCCTACATCGCCGCCTATCTGCGCGAGTTCGAGCGCCGCTGGCAGGGCCGCCCGCTCACCTTCTATGTCACTCATCACACAACCACGCTGGCCAGCTACGGGCCAGACGTGGTCGTCGTGCTCCTCAACGACGAGTGGTACCGGACCCCGGCATACAGCGGCTGTGTGCTGGCAACGCTGCGAAACCTGCCCGCCCAGCCGTGGTTTCCCTGGGAGACGCTCGTCCCACCGAGCCGGGAGAGCGTGTTCGCCACGGCCAACCACGCGCGCGTTCGGTTCGAGGGGCGCCGCTCCGACCGTCACGCGGCGTCCGTCCGCGCCTCGCGCGGTTGGCCCCCGATGCGTACCGACAACGCGATCGATGTCCCGCTCGGCTACTACCACCAGCCCGAGCGGCCGATCACCCCGCTGGGCGAGCGCGCCAGCGATGTGTTCTTCGCCGGCAGCCTCCTGCACGACATGCAAAAGACCGGCTGGAAGCGTGCGGTCAAACGGGTCGCCGGCAACCCCAAACAGATCTACCGCAAGAGCATGATCCGCGAGCTCGAGCGGTTCCGCGCACACCACCCCGAGCTCCGGGCAAAGGTCAGCGTTAGCGGGGACTTCCGCGCGTTGGGCGGCTCGGAAGTGAGCTCCTACGCCGAGGCGATGATGGATTCCCGCATCGCGCTCGTGCCACGGGGCACGGTGGCCGAGAGCTACCGGCTGTTCGAGGCATGGCGCTACGGCTGCATCGCGATCTGTGAGGAGCTCCCCCCGCGGCCCTTTCTCCAGGGCGCGCCGGCGATCACGCTGCGCTCGTGGCGGGAGCTCGAGCCGGTTTTGGACTCGCTGCTCGCGGACCCCGAGCTTCAGCAGGCACTGCACGCCGCCTCGCTCGCCTGGTGGCGCGACGTGTGCTCAGAGACGGTCGTCGGCCGCCGGCTCGCGACCGAGCTCGGGCGCCTGTCATGACCACGGCCCGTCCACCCCGCATCCTGCTCCTGGCCGACGCGTTCCCGTGGCCGGCGCGCGACGGGTACCGGATCAGACTGAACCACGTGATCAAGGCCCTCGCCGACGCGGGTTCCCTCGACCTGTTCGCGGTCGCCCGCGGTGCCACCGACTTCCCGTGCCCGCCCGCCGACATCCCGGTGGCGCGCTGGAGCGCCGCGATCGCTCCGGGACGCCCAGTCACCCGGCGGCTGCTTGCCCGCACGCTGAGGACCCGTGTGCCCCGCCGGGTGCTATGGCGAGATTGGTCGGCGGCGCGACGGGAGCTCGGGCAATGGTCGCAGAGCTCCTATGACCTGGTGTGGTACAGCCACGCCGACACGCTCGCGGGCCTGGGACGGGTCCCCGCTCGCGCCGCAGTGTTCGACACCGACAACCTCGAGGACATGCGGCTTCGCTCGCTTCGCTCAGCACATCTCCGAGGACTCGGGGCCATCCTCGCTCCGGCCCGGCCGACTCCTCAGCGCCGGCGCGAGGTCCGCTACCGACTGGCCGGCCTGCTGGCCACGTTCGACGCCGGGCGCTGGGAGCGTCTCCAGCAGCAGCTGGCCGGCGACGTCGACGCGACGGTCGTTTGCAGCGAACTCGACCGGCTGCGCCTGAATGTCCCGAACGCAGTGGTGATACCGAACGGCTATGAAGAGCCGGAGGGGGCAGTGGGTGACACGAACGGCAAGGTCATGAGCATGGTTGGCCTGTTTCACTACGGCCCGAATTCGGACGGCGCCCGTTACTTCGTCCAGGACGTCTTGCCGCAGGTACGGGCGAGCGTTCCCGATTCGATGGTTCGATTCATCGGCCGCCACGACGGCCACCTGGGCGATCTCAGCAAGGCGGCGGGAGTCGAGACGACCGGCGAGGTCGACGATGTCCCGACCGAGCTTCGGCGCGCCCGAGTTGCCATCGTCCCGCTCCGGGCCGGCAGCGGTACGCGGCTGAAGATCCTCGAGGCGTTCGCTTGCCGGGTTCCCGTCGTCTCAACCTCGCTTGGCTGCGAGGGCCTCGACGTGACCCCGGGTCGCCATCTGCTCGTCGCCGACACCGCGGATCGATTCGCTCATGAGTGTGTGCGGCTTCTCACCGACCAGGAGCTACACGATCGCGTCACCCAGGAGGCATGGTCGTTGTTCGAATCGCGGTATCGGTGGGAAGACATCAGGGGTCAGATAGGACACCTCGTCCGCTCACTCACCGACTCATGAACCGACTCCTGCGATCACTCCGATACCAGCTCGGCAACGTCCGGAGACGAGGAACGGGCTCGCCTGCCCCGTTGCCGAACGATTTCGATGGCGACTTCGCGCCTCTCTACGAGGACAGCGCGCCGTTCACGATGACGTCGGCCGAGCGAATGTTCGCTCTCTACAAAGCGATCGAGTACGTCGAGGCGGCCAAGATTCCCGGTGACATCGTCGAATGCGGCGTGTGGCGCGGCGGTTCGAGCCGGCTGGCCGCCGAGACGCTGATGGCGCTCGGCTCGTCTCATCGCACGCTCTTTCTGTTCGACACCTTCAAGGGCATGCCCGCGCCGGGTGCGGGCGACGTCCAGCGCTCGACCGGGGAGGCGGCCGCGATTATCCTCGACCGCTCCGAGCGCGAGGCTGATGTCAACAACGAGTGGGCCTACGCCCCACTCTCCGGAGTCCAAGCGACGCTGGCGGAGACCGCCTACCCCCGGGTCGAGTACGTTCAGGGCCGTGTGGAGGACACGCTACCGGCGGCCGCCCCGCGCGAGATCGCCCTGCTCCGTCTCGACACCGACTGGTATGAGTCGACGCGCCACGAGCTCGAGCACCTCTATCCGCGTCTGGTCGACGGCGGCGTGCTGATCGTCGACGACTACGGATACCTGGGAGGGCGCACGCCAGGCGGTCGATGAATACTTCAGCGCGACCGCCGAGGCCATCCTGCTCAACCGGATCGACGACACGGGCCGAATCGCTATCAAGCGGGCGTCCGCGGATCTGGCGCTTTAGGCGCTGGCGCTTAGCCCTCGGCGTGTCGTCTTGCCGGGCCGCGGCGAGAACAGACGGCGGATCTCGCCCGAGCTGACCGCACCGAAGAGAACGGTGCCCAGCAGGTACACGATGGCACCCAGCGCGATGCGGATCCATACCGACGCGTCGGACGCCGGCACGGCGAGCAGGGCCACGATGGCGGGGACGACCGCGGCCGCCGCGCGGGCGATCCGCGCCCACTCCAGGCGAAGGCCGCGTAGTTGCTTACTCACGACGCTGAGGAGGATGCACATGAGCATCGCCTCGGAGAGGGCTGCGACGACGGCGGCTCCGTTGCGGCCAAACGCCAGGATGACCGGAATGTTCAATGCGATGTTGAAGATCGCGGTGACCATCATTGCCCGCGCGTACACCCGATCGCCACCGAGCGCCAGGACGAGGCTGACCAGGGTGACGTCCACGAGGGCAAGCGCGAGTCCCAGCGTGCACAGCGCGAACGTGCTCCCCGCCGGCCCGAATTGGGCGCCGAACATCGCGACCATCATCCCGTGGGCGACGAACGGCGTGCACGCGGCGAGCGGAAGGGCGAACAGGGCGGTGAGAGACACCATCAAGCTGGCCTGGCCCCGGAGCCGGCGACGATTGCCGGTGGCGAGCGCGGCGGAATGTGGAAAGACGACGCCCGACCAGGCGCCCGAGAAGGTGAGAATCGCGGACGGCAGGCGATAGGCGGCCGAGTAGAGACCCGCATCGGTCGCGGTCGACAGATAGCCGAGCATGATCAGGTCCATCGTGCCGTAGGCCTGCGCCATCACCGACGCCAGGTTCATCGATGAGCTGGCCCGGAAGCGACGCCACAGGGACGCTCGAGTGACCCGGAACCGCGGCCACCCGACCGTCCTGACCAGAAACACGCTCGTGACCACATGCTTGATGGCGAACCCGGCAACCATCAGCCAGGCGTAACGCTCGACACCTTCGAAGCCACTCACCACCAGAAACGGAACCAGCGCTCCGAAGACAATCTGGCCGGACATCCTGGCCGCCGCGATCATGCGCATGCGTCCCAGCGCCTGGAGCGTCCACTCGAAGCTCGTGCCGGTGAAGAGATACAGAGCGACGATCGGCAGCAGCCGTTGCGCGGCGTCGGTCGGCGCGATCAACGGCGCCAGCACGATCAGCAACACATAGCTGCCGACCGCGAGGATCAACTGAAGCACCAGGATCTCCCCGGTGATCTCGCGTACCCGACCGGGGTGCTGGGCAACGTCCCTGAGTCCGACATTCGTGATGCCGAACGAAATCGGCAGCGACAGGAACGTGATGATGGCGAGGATCACGTTGTAGGCGCCGAGGTTCGCCGGGCCGACCCGCCGGGCCGTGATCGCCAGCGTGGCGAACGCGATCAACTGAGTTAGGAGGCTGGTGGAGCCGAGGACCGCGAAGCGGCGCAGGACGTCTCTCATCGTTCACGCCTTCGGGACGCGGGGGTTCCTTGCCAACAACACGACTACCCAAGGCTAGTGGCGGTTACTCACTTAACGAGTCGACTACGGTGGCCGTGGGTAACCCCAGTTGTGCGCGGCGGCTGCGCCGGCGCCCTATGCATCGAGCTTGTGTGCAAAAGCATCTGCTCAGGCGTCGCACCACGGCGCCTCCAGAGGCGGATCGTGGATCCGCCGAGCGCCGCTTGCTCGTCGCGTCGCTCTCGCCGGCGCGCGGGGGGATGGAATGGCACGCCGAGACGGTCGCCGCCGGAGCCGCCGCCGCGGGATGGCATGTGACATTTGCCGCACCCGACGCCCCGCCCTTGCGCCCGGTGCTCGACCGCTTACGCGCCAGCGGCGTGACACACGCCCGAGTGTCGCCCGCGGCGAGGCGCCGGGCGGACCACATCCGAGCGGTGGCCGGATTCGTGGCGGTACTCGCTCGGACTCGGCCGGACGTGGCGCTGCTGGACCTGCCGTGGCCCAGGTTTGCCTTCGGGCAGTTGCTCAGCTGCTCGATGCTCGCGGTTCCAACCGTCGTCGTCTTCCAGCTCGTCCCGGGAGACGTCGAGGCGCTGCGGCGCCAGATCGAACCTCGAGGTTGGCTGTTCCGCCTCGCCAAGCGGCGCCAGACGTGGATCGCGGTCTCCGAGCACGCCCGCTCGACCGTCGCTCAGCTGTTCGCCGCCCCAGTCGGATCGATCGGGCGTATCTACAACGGCGTCGACGTCGCGCGGTACGCGGGTGAGGCATCCGCGGACGAGGTATCGCGTATACGGGCTTCGCTGGGGATGGGCCCCGACGAGATCATGATCCTCACGGTCGGCCGGTTGACGGTTCAGAAGGGGCTGGGCGATCTCCTGACCGCGTTTGCGAAGGTTAGCCCGAGCCAGCCGTCCGCCCGTCTGCTGATCGCGGGCGATGGACCGGAACGTGATCATCTCGAAGGCCTGATCGCCTCGCTCGACCTCCGAGACCGCGTGCGGCTGCTGGGCAACGTCGAGCGACCCGACGACCTGTACCGAGGCGCCGACGTGTTCGTGCTTCCGAGCCGGTACGAGGGCTTTCCGTTCGCGATGCTCGAGGCGATGGCGGCGGGACTTCCCGTCGTCGCCACCCGATTCGGCGGAGCCGACGAGATGGTCGAGCACGGCCGCGACGGCCTGCTCGTTCCGGCCGGCGACATCGATGGCCTGGCCGACGCGATCGGGGTCGCACTTGACGATCGTGGGCGGATGACCGAGATGGCGCGGAGCGCGCGGCGCAAGGCCCAGCAATTCTCGAGCACGGGCATGGTCGAGCAGACGCTCGCCGTTCTCGATCACGCCGCCTCCGGCCGGCGATCGAACGGGCTGCCCTCGGTTTCCCGTGACTAGCCCGTCGCCCTGGAGGCGCGATCGGGCTTGATGGCCACGGCCTGATAGCCGAGCGGGATCTGCACCCCAGTCGCCGCGGCGTCGAGCGACGGATCGCGCCGCACGGCCCAGCGGATGCCCTCCGCGCAGGCCCGGACGAAGGCGAGGACGAGCCGCTTGGCCGGTGCGGGAGAAGGTGACTGGGGCTGACGGGGACGTCCCGATGCTGAGTAGATCCAGCGCGTCATTTCGGCCATCTGCGCGAGCGTCACTAAAAAGCCGGCCCGGTGCTCGATCGAAACCTCAGCGAACCCCGCCTGCTCGAGCAGATGAGAGAGCGCGAATGGTGTGTATCGGTAGAAGTCGAACGGCTCCTCGTGTAGTGGCCAGGCGAACGGGGTGGTCAGGCACATCCGCCCGCGCGGCGCCAAGACGCGGTGGAGCTCGGCGAGGACGCGGCCGGGTTCGGCGATGTGCTCGAGCACCTCGGTGCACAGGACAGCGTGGAACGCTTCGTCGGGAACGGGCAGCGCTTCCAGCGATCCGACAATGTCCGCCTGCCTGGCACCCTCGTGGACGGACTGGGGCCAGTCAGCGGTGACGTACTCACAGTGGGCGAACAGCTCGGCGTAGGGCGCGTTTCCGGCTCCGGCATCGAGCACTCTCGCTCCCGGCGACAGTTGCGCGGCAAACGCCGAGACGGCCCGCAGGATCGGGCGGCGAACCAGCGGCATCTCCTCGACGTGTGCCAGCAGCGCCGGCGAGACTCGTTCGCTCATGTTCAGAGCATCCTGCCATGAAGCACGCGGTCGTCGCTCAGGGCTGCTCACCGGCCACTGCGGAAGGCGACGTGCCGTCATCGCGACCGCTCACGCTGCCGTCAGAGTTGGACCACACCGGCGCGGGGCCCGCGCCCGACGGGCAGGGCTTCACCGCCGCCCACGCCTGGCTGGCGTCGGTGGTCCCGTCCCAGTCGCGCGGCTCATCCGGTCCGCAGTCGTAGACGTTCTGAACGTTGAACAGCGGCAGCGACCCCTCTTGGGACGGTTGGACGTTGCCCAACCACAGGTCATACGCCCCGTTGCCGTCGATCTGAATGTTGCGAAAGTCCCATGTCGTCTCCGTCGTCGTCGAATCGTGCTGATTCGGCAGCAGGGACAGACCCTGATAGGTCGTCGGGCATACGAGGCCGTCGATCAGGAACCGAGAAGGACCCGACCAAGTCTGAATGCACTCGGCGTGATTGGTCGTATACGAGCCGTACACCGTGTCAAACAGCACATCGCGCATCACCACCGTTGCTGCCGGCTCCTGCATCTGCACCCCGCCGGTCAGATGCACTCCGCCGAAATGCACGTTATCGACCCACAGAGTCCCGGTCTGATCCTCCAGATAACCGGCCCAATCGCCAGACGGGTTGGTCACGTTCTCGTCGCAATCCTGGAAGACGACGTTGTGTCCGCCCCAGATTGTGATCTTGCCCGGCACGTCGAACTGCCCTGGCGGACACTCGATGATGTAGTCCTGCGACTGGTTAAGCGTCAGGGACCGAGCCGAGGCGCTCAACGTCACCACCGTCGGGTCGATCAACGCCGGCTCGGTCCAAGCCGACGGCCCGGCCGGGACGCTCGGAGCGGTCTGGTTCGTCGTGGTCGCGCCGAGTTGGCTGCCGCCGGGTCCGCCGCCCGACGGCGTGGCCGAGGAGGGCAGCACGGGCGCAAAGCTCGCCGATCCAGACGTCGCCCTCGAGGTCGATCCGGACGTCGATCCCGATGTCTTCGCCGCGGACCGAGTCGTCGATCGGCTGACCGGCTTGGCGCAGACCTTCACGCGCACCCACCTCTTGCCGCGCCGCCGCCGAACCATCTTGCACTTCGGCTTCGGCTTCGGCTTCGCCTTTACGTGCGGGGCTGCCCCGCCTCCGGCGGGCATCTGAACGCCGTCGGCTACCGACGCCGTGCCGAGGCATGCCAGGACGCCGGCTACCAGCAGCGCCTGGATCGTGGCTCGGCCACGTGCGGCTCGGCGCGGCGCGATGTGAATCCGAATTCGCAGAACACTCTTAGGCTTCGCGCTAGTCCACCCGGCCTCACCGGCTGTTAAGAATTGCCCAGGTTCGGCGCGCGCTCCGACATGAAACGAAACGCGTCTCGTGGTGTGCGCCGTACCGTGTTCAGGGCTGCTCGCCGGCGATCGCGGCCGGCGAGACGCCGTCGTCCTCGCCGGTAACGCTGCCGTCGGCGTTCGACCACACGGGCGCCGCCACCCCCCGGACGGGCACGCCTTCACGTTTGCCCACGCGTGATTGGCGTCCGAAGTTCCATCCCAGTCCCGCGGCTCACCCGGTCCGCAGTCATACACGTTGGAGACGTTGAACACCGGCAGCACCCCCAACTGGGACGGCTGCACGTCCCCGAGCCACAGGTCATAGGCGCCCTCACCGTCGAGCTGCACATTTCGCAGGTCCCAAGTCGTCTCGAGGGTCGTCGAATCCGACTGGTTGGGGAGCAGAAACAGCCCCTGATAGGTCGTCGGGCACTCGAGACCGTCGATCAACAACCTAGCCGGCCCCGACCACGTCTGGATGCACTCCGCATGATTGGTCGTATACGAGCCGTACACCGTGTCAAACAGCACATCGCGCATCACGACCGTTGCTCCCGGCTCTTGCATCTGGATGCCACCTGTCAGATGCACCCCGCCGAAATGCACGTCGTGGATCGATAGCGTCCCGGTCTGATCCTCCAGGTAGGCCGCCCAATCGCCGGCCGGGTTGGTGACGTTCTCGTCGCAATCCTGGAAGACGACGTTGTGCCCGCCCCAGATCGTGATCTTGCCCGGAACGTCGAACTCGCCAGCCGGACACTCGACGATGTAGTCCTGCGACTGATCCAGGGTGAGGGACCGATTCCTGGTGCTCAAGATGACCACCGTCGGATTGGCCAGCGCCGGCTCATCCCAAGCCGACGCGCCAGCGGACTGATTGGGAGCAGACGGCTGGGTCGGCCCGCTCGACTGGCTCGGAGCGGTCGGGGCTGGGGCCGCGTTCTTACCGGGTGCGTGTGCGGAGGTCGTGGGCTTCGACCCCGGCGCCGTGCTCTGCTTGGCGTGGCCGGCGCGGGGCCGCTTGGCCGGCTTGGGGCAAACCATCACCCGCACCCACTTCTTTGCGCGCCGGCGGCGGTGGACCGTGCACCTCGATGCCCTGCGCGCCTTCGTCGCGCCGAGCCCGGGCGAAGGGCCGATCGTCAGCAGGCAGGTTGCGACGGCCAGCGCGGCAAGCGCGCGGCACACCGTCCGCACCCCCGCTCGCTGCAGCACGTCCATGCCGTCGAGATCGTCCGTCGCGCGGCAACCGCCGACGCGTCCCGGCTAAAGCAGACATTTGTGCGAAACGTGCGTCGGCGCACAAGCGGCGGGGTTCTACGCGACAGCTGGCCGCGACAGGAATAAATCAGTTTGCCACCTGGCAAGCCGGGGAACACAACTATGGTGAGGTTTGGTTGGGTTCAGGAGAACTCGTGAGCGATGAGCGGAGGCGACAGGTCTTCGTCAATTCCGGTGGCCCCTGCCCGGGTGGCATGCACGTAATGGCCGCCGGCGGGGGTACCTGCGGTGACGCCACCCCAAGCGCGCGCCGGTGGCTGTGGCCACAGCCACCAACCGCGCCAGAGTTTCGCTCGATTCGGCGTGACGTAGACGTCCTGTAAGTTCAGCCGGAGTCTGTACAGGCCGCCCTTCACGTCGCCAAGCCACAGCGCGTAGGCGCCACGGGAGTCATCGATGTCGACGTGTCGCAGGTCGAATACCGTCGGGGGCGGGCCGCGGTACCACTGGTTGGGCAGTAGGAACAGCCCCTGGTAGGTGGTCGGGCAGGTGAGGCCGTCCACCAGCAGGCGTCGCGGCCCGGCCCAGGTCTGGACACACTCGGCGTGATCGGTGGTGTACGAGCCGTACACGCGGTCGAACAGCACGTCGCGCATCACGACGGTGGCGGACGGCTCCTCAAGCTGAATCCCGCCGTGAAGGTGGTTGCCACCGAAGTGCACGTCGTCAATCCACAGCGTTCCGGTCTGATCCTTGAAGGCGGCCGACCAGTTGGGAATCGTGACGTCGATATCGCAGTCCTCGAACACAACGTTGTGACCGCCCCACACGACGAGGCTCCAGGTCAGCCGCGTCGGCCCGGGCTGACACTCCAGGATGTAGTCCTTGCTCTGGTCGAGGACAAGGTTGCGATTTTGGTTGCTGATAGCGACCGTCGTCGGATCGTTCAGCAACGGTTCGTTCCAAGCCGAGTCGCTGAGCCCTGACGCCGACAGCGAGTTCGCAGAGCGATCCACCGCCTCAGGAACGGGGCGAGGGATCGCGACCCGGGCGGGCGTGGCAGCGAGCGCCGGCGTCGCCGTCACGGCCAACAAAAGAACGAACGAGAGCAACGTCCGCAACGATGCCGAGCTTAGACCCGGAGGCAAGGTGGCGATCAGTTCAGCTCGCTCGCAAGCGGGGCCGGGACGATCGACTCGTCCACGCCGGTGGCGCCGCCAGAGGTGGCTTGCACGTAACTCCCGCCCGGCGGAGCGCCGGCTGCGACTCCCGACCAGGTCCCGGCCGGCGGCTGCGGCATCAGCCACCAACCGCGCCACGTCCTCTTCTCCGGCGGCGAGATGTACACGTCCTTCACACTCAGCCGTAGCGGTCCCTTCACGTCGCCGAGCCACAGCGCGTAGGCGCCCTGCGAGTCGTTGATGTCGACGTGGCGGATGTCGAAGGACGAGAGCGGCGTCGAGCACCACTGGTCCGGCAGCATGAACAGACCCTGGTAGTTGGTGGATCCGGTCAGCCCGTCGATCAGGAGCCGCTTCGGTCCACACCAGGTCTGGAGCAACTCGGCGTGGTTGGTATGCAGAGAGCCGTACACGCGGTCGAACACCACATCTCGCATCACGACTGTCGCGCCGGGCTCTTGCATCTGGATCCCACCGGTCAGATGCCTGCCGCCGAAGTGCACGTCGTGCACCCACAGGGTCCCGCTCTGATTCTTCAGGTAACCCGCCCAATCTGAAGCAGTCACATCAAAGTTGCAGTTCTGAAGCTCGACGTTGCGGCCGCCCGACACCACCACCTTCGACGTCAACACAAGCGGTCCGGGAGGACAGCTGAGCACATAGTCCTGCCCCGGCAGCAGGTTCAGGTTGCGGTGTGCGTTCGTGATCGTGACCCTGAGCGGATTCTGCAGGGTCGGGGCATCCCACACCGAGGGCTGGGCAGCCTGACTCGGCGCCGGCGGCCGATGTGTGCGTTGCCGGCGGTGTGACGATCCGCACGCGGACAGGGCCAGGAGCGCAAGCGCACACAAGCTGACCGCAATCGAGATGCGCAGAAGCGTTTTCGACACGGCGCCCTGAGGCTACCCACGCCTCGTGGGGATAAGCATCTCGCAGCCGGCTCGCTACGGTGGGTGGATGCCGGAGTTCCCGACTGCCTCGGTCGTCGTCCCCACTTTCAACGGGGCGCCGCTGCTGGAGACGATCCTGCGCCCGCTGCTGGATGATCCCGCGGCGAGCGAGGTGATCGTCGTGGTCGACGGTTCACGCGACGGCTCGGTGGAGATCGTCGAGCGACTCGCCCGCAACGAGCCGCGCTTGCAAGGAATGTTGATCGAGAACCGGGGCGACATGGGGGCGCGCGAGGCAGGCGCCCGCGCGGCCAGCGGCGAGATCGTGTTGTTCATCGATGACGACGTGCTTGCCAACCCGGGGTTGGTGACCGGCCACGCCCGCCGCCACTCCGAGCGCGCCGCCGACGTCGTGGTCGGTTACATGCCCGTCACGCCGTCGCAGCGCCGGAATTCGGACGAATTCGCGCTGCACCTGTATGCGAACGAGTATGAGGGTCGTTGCCAGATATACGAGCGCGACCCCGAGAGCGCCGTGCGCGAGCTGTGGGGCGGGAACTTCTCCATGCGGCGCGCCGACTGCCTGGCGATCGGAATGACCAACCCCGGTTTCACCGAGCACTACCACGCCGATCGCGACTTCGGCCTTCGCTGTTTGGAGGCCGGCTTGACCGGGACGTTCGATCGGGCGCTGGCGGCCACCCACCTGCACGAGCGCACCCTCGGCGCGTTCATCCGGGACGCTCGGAGTCAGGGCGCCGCCCGCGTCCTGCTGCCGCGATTTCACGCTGCCACGGTCGGGCGGCCAACGACAAGCGAATTCACCCGAGGACTCCCTCCTTCGCTGGCCGCGCTAGTGCGGTCCACACGCCGGCCGCGGGCCTACTCGGTCGTGTCCTCCTCGCTCGCATGGGCGGTGCGCAGCGCCGGCCAAGCGCGTATGTGGGCGGCACAGCGCGCGATTGCACGCCTGCTCCGCCGCATCGAACAGCAACACGGCGCGATCGAGGAATCTGGGCTCGCTCCGAGTGACCTGCCGTGAACGCAGGTTGACGCGCGAGTAACTTGCCGTGAACCTAGGTTGACCCGCCGTGAGCCTAGGTTGACTCGTGAGTGCAGGTTCCGTTCGCGATCTTCATCGGAAGCGACGCAGTTCTCGTCCGGCTCAATCGCCGGGTAACCCGCCTTTGCAACATGGAACGGAGTCACTTGCAACCTGGCCACGGTCAAGTGTCATATGCAACAGGTTGGTCACATCTACATGCCTGACGCCGGGCAAACTCCGTAGGGTTCGTAGGGACCGCGGCATTTTGGTCTAGGCCACTCGTCGCCCCGCGTGGCACCTCGCTGAGCCGAGGAAGTCGCGTGCTCGCGAACCTGCGTGAAAACATCCTGATCGCGCCGCAACCGCTGGCTCGGAGTCGTGTTTGTAGGAGAGATGCCAGGGGTACCCGACACCGGGGAGCAGTTGGACCGCGGCCGGGGTGAAGGCTGTCGCAGTGAGGTTGGGGAAGGTTGTCGTGCACGAACCGCGCTGACTGGGCGCGGGTCGCTGATCGCACTTCTGAAAACCGTCTACCGCGAGAGACACACGTCACATGAACCCGCAACAGCTTCTTCCCGGCGCATCCGAGCAGCGAGCGCGCAAGCGTGGATCACTCCACGACACGGCCGCTGAACGGACCGAAGGCCAGGCCGTGCACCAGATGACGGTGCAATCACCGCAACAGTCGCCCGCGGCGCGCCCGACCGTCGACCGGCGCAGTCCTCAAGCCGGCAACACCGCCGCGGAAGTCATCCGCGAGCTGGAGCCGGTCCCCGTCGCAGACGAGCGACCCGACCAGCGGCGCCGCGACGCGCGCTACCGCTACCTCCTGCTACTCGCCGATGCACTGGCCTGCGCCGTCGGGGTGGCCGCCGCCGCATGGCTCGGCAAGACCACGCATCTGACCGTCCAGAGCGTGCTCCTCGTACCAGTTGCCCCGGTCCTGGCAAAGGTTCTCGGCCTCTACGACCGAGACCAGGCGCGGATTCGAAAGTCCACGCTCGACGAGCTTCCCCAACTCATCCAGCTGGCGGCGCTCATGTCGTTTATCTCGCTGATGCTCAGCCCCGTGGTGTTCGGCGGGGTGCTCGGGCCGCGGGAGGCGATCGCGCTGTTGATCGTCCTGTGTGCGGGACTTCTCGCCGGGCGCACGGCGGCCCGCCACCTGGCCGGGATGGTCACCGCGCCCGAACGCTGCCTGTTCATCGGCCCAACCGACGAGGCGATTCGTTTTCGCCACAAGGTCGAGCATGACTACGCCGCCAACGCAAAGCTGGTGGCCCAGATCGAGCTCCAGGACGCGGGCCCGTGGGCCTCGCCGACGGTCTCCGAGCGATCCCTGGCCGATGCTCGAGAACTCGTCCGCCAGCTCAAGATCCAGCGGGTGATCATCGCCCCGCACGCATCCGGCGGTGGCGACATGCTCGATCTGATGCGCACCTTCGGCGCGATCGGCGTACGCGTGAGCTTGATCCCCGCCATGCTCCAGGTCGTCGGCTCGGCGGTCGAGTTCGACGACGTTCAGGGGGTCGCAGTGCTGGGCGTGCGTGCATTCAGCCTCTCCCACTCTTCGCGCGTGATCAAACGCCTCTTCGACCTGCTCGGAGCGTTGGTCGCCCTCCTGCTGCTCACGCCGCTGCTCGGTGCCGTCGCCCTGCTGGTCAAGTTCACCTCCCACGGCCCGGTGTTCTTCCGGCAGGAGCGGGTTGGCCGCGATGGGCGGTCGTTCGAGTTGCTCAAGTTCCGCTCGATGGTGGCCGACGCCGAGGCGCGAAAGGCCGACCTTGCCGAGCACAACCAGGCCGCCGCGGGCTTCTTCAAGATCGCGGACGATCCGCGCATCACGCGGATCGGACGCGTCCTGCGCCGCACCAACCTGGATGAGCTTCCGCAGCTGCTGAACGTGCTGCGCGGTGAAATGAGCCTCGTGGGGCCGCGGCCGCTGATCCCGCAGGAGGACGAGCGCGTCGTCGGGTGGCACCGCCGCCGGCTCGAGCTGACCCCCGGGATCACGGGTCACTGGCAGGTGCTCGGATCGAGCCGGGTCCCGCTCGATGAGATGGTTGCGATCGACTACCTGTACGTGGCCAACTGGTCACTATGGACGGACCTCAAGCTTCTGTTGCGGACGATTCCGCACGTGCTCACGGGCCGCGGGCTCTGAATTTCGAGCGCCGCGGCCCGCGAAGATCGGCCCACCCCGGCGCGGCGGACACCGCGAGTCATCCGGTGCACACGGCCACGGGTTGAGGGTCAGCCCTGTCCGAAACCACGGGCGCCCCGAGCCAGCTCGCGATGCTCGATCACGCGATCCACAATCCCGTAGGCCACTGCCTCGCCGCCGGTGAAGAACCGGTCGCGCTCGGAGTCGGCGTGTACCCGCTCGAGCTCCTGCCCGGTGTGCTTGGCATAGAGCTCGTCGATGCGGGCGCGGAGCGCCAGCACCTCGCGGGCGTGGATCTCGATATCGCTCGACTGTCCCTCGAATCCGCCGGACGGCTGGTGGATCAGGATCCGGCTGTTCGGCAGCGACAGCCGCTTTCCGGGAGCGCCTCCCGCCAGCAGCAACGATCCCATCGACATGGCGATCCCGTAGCAGATCGTCTGCACGTCGGGACGGATGAACTGCATCGTGTCGTAGATGGCCAGGCCGGCGTAGATCGAGCCGCCCGGCGAATTGATGTAGAGGTGGATGTCCTTGTCGGGGTCGTCGCTCTCCAGGTGAACGAGCTGGGCGACGATCAGGTTGGCCGAGTCCTCGTCGACCTGTCCGCCCAGGAACACGACGCGGTCGTTGAGCAGGCGGGAATAGATGTCGAACGATCGCTCACCACGAGCGGTCTGCTCGACGACCATCGGAACAAGTGGCATGTGACCTCCGTTCGTTAAGGCGCCACCGTCAGGCGCCGCCGACAATCGGGTTTGCTAAGGTGCAACCAGTTGGTTGCAAGCAACACCGTAGCAAACGCGCAACCTAATGGTTGCGAGTTGCTCGGTTTCGAACACCAGGAGGCATCCATGTCCGACCGGATCGAGCGCGATGTGTGGCTCCCGGCCACTCCCGAGGCGGTGTGGGAGGCGGTGACGGGCGACGGTTGGCTGGCCGATCGCGTTCACCTCGACCTCAACCCTGGCGGCGACGCGGAGTTTGAATCCGACGGACGCGTCCGGACGGGCTGGGTGGAGGATGTCTCGGCACCCGAGCGGTTGAGCTTCTGGTGGGCCGTGGACGATGAGCCGGCCAGCCGGGTTGAGCTGAGGCTCCAGCCCCGAGCCGACGGCACACAACTGCGCATCGTCGAGACCCGGCCGCTGGAGCGACTCGATCTGGTCGGCGTACCCCTGCCCGGTACCAGCGGCGCCAGCTTCGGGCCGGCGCTCGTGGCCGCGTGAGCGCGGGCGGGGCAGAGCCTCGGGACACCGCTTATGGCGGCGTGCGCGCGGCCAACGCTGACGATCGTGCCGGCGCGGTGTTCGGCGCGTTATCCGATCCAACTCGCCGCGCGCTGCTGGCCGCGATCGCCGCGCACCCGGCAACCACCGCCACCGAGTTGGCGGCCCAGCTGCCGATCTCACGGCAGGCGGTGCTCAAGCACCTCAACGCGCTGGCCGCGGCCGGCCTGCTCGAACGGACGCGATCCGGCCGCGAGGTCCGCTACCGGTTCACCCCGGCGCCGCTGTCGGACGCCGTCGACTGGATGACCGCCGTCGGCGCGGAGTGGGACGAGCGTCTCGCGGTGCTTCGCAGACAGCTCGGCGCGAGTCGGCCGCAGGCTACTTCGGCGGGATCCCGAGGTACGGGACGGCCCACCCTACGATCTGCTGGAAGGCCGGCGCCGCCACCGACCCGCCGTAGATCGAGCCCTGCGGCTGGTTGACGACGACCGCCACGACCAGCCGCGGATGGTTGGTGGGCACCATCCCGATGAACGACGCCACGTAGGCGCTGTCGGAGTAGCGGCCGTCGATCGCGATGTTCGCGGTGCCGGTCTTGCCGGCCATGTCGTAGCCGGGGATCTCGGCGCCGGAAGCCGTACCGCCGTCGGCGAACACGCCGCGGAGCATGTCGCGCAACTCCGACGCCGTGGCCGCCGAGATGATCCGGTGGCCCGATGGAAGCACCGTCGGCTTGCCACCCACCGACTGGACCACGTGAGGCGCTCGCAGGGTGCCGCCGTTCGCGATCGCGTCATACGCGGCCACCATCTGCATCGGCGTGACCGATTCGCCCTGGCCGAAGGGCAGGTTGTACATCGACGCGCCCGAGTACCGCGACGGCGGCAGGATGATCCCGCCGGCCTCGCCGGGCAGGTCGATCCCGGTCGGAGACCCGAATCCGAACCGGTCAACCCAGCCGTTGAAGCGCTGCGCGCCGAGGCGCTGGCCGATCAGATCGGCGCCGATGTTGCTCGAGTATTTGAGAATCCCCGCGACCGTGAGCGTCTCGTAACCGTGGTCTTCGGCGTCATGGATCGGGGGCTCGTTGCTGGCAAACGACAGTGACGGCGGGATGTCGAACTGGGTGCCGGGCGTCACCAGGCCGTCCTGCAGGGCCCCGGCGACCGTGATCGCCTTGAACGTCGACCCGGGCTCGTAGCTGAAACCGACGGCCTGGTCGGCGGGGATGTTTGCGCTCTGCCCCGGCGCGACCCAGTTGGCGAGCGCCAGGATCGCACCGGTGCTCGGGTCGACCGCGATCGCCGTGGCGCTTTTGGGCGAGTACTCGCTGCCCACCTGGACGAGCACGCGCTCGACCTCCTGCTGCAGTCCGGAGTCGATCGTGAGCGCGATCGTTTTGCCGGGCACCGCGGCGTGAAGGTCGTCGATCGAGATCGGCTGACCGATCGCGTCGCTGACGACCCTGCGCAGGCCGTTCGTCCCCTCGAGGACGTTGTTGTAGCTGTACTCGATCCCGCTCGAACCGGCTCCGTCGAGGTACACGGTGCCGACCACCTGGGCGGCCTCTTCGCCGCGCGGGTACACCCGCCGGGTCTCCGGAATCAGCGAGACGCCCGCGACGTTCATCGCGGACACGGTGGCCGCCCGCGACGCCGGCACCAGATGCGCGAGGTATACAAAGCCCGTGTGCGCCTTGGTCAGCAGCTTGATCAGCGTCAGCTGGGGAATTCCCAGCGCCGGCGAGAGCTCAGCGGCGTCTGACACCGCGTTCTTGACCAGGTACGGATCGGCGACGATGTCGTCCGCCGACTCGCTGATCGCGAGCTCGGCGCCGTTGCGGTCGGTGATCGCGCCGCGCGGGCCAGGCACGATCACGTTGCTCACCTGCTGCGTGGCCGCCGCGCGCTCGAGCGAGCCGGCCTTCACCGAGCCCAGGTACGTGGCGCGGGCCAGCGCAATCGCCAGCAGCGCCACAAACGCGATGAACAGGATCCCGATGCGGCGGTCGATGAGCGCCAAAGCGCTAGTGGTCTCCGACCGTATTCGCGTGGGCGACCACCCCTAGCCCCCGCCGCTCTGCTGGGTGGAGTTCGACGGCTGGATCGCCGCAGCGCCGCTCGTCGTCGACTGGCTGCTCTGGTCCGTGGCCCCGCTCGAGCTGGTCTGCCCGCCACCCGTTGGCGCCTGCGGGGTGTCCGTCTGGCTTTGCGAGGCGTCCGTCTGGCTCTGGGAGGTGTCCGCGGGTTGTTGGGTGGTCGTGGGTTGTTGGGTGGTGGTGGGCGGCTGGGTGGTCGCGGCCGGCGCCCCGGTCGTACTTGCGGGTGCGGTCGCCGACGTCGTGGCGCCCTGCCCCGGTCCAGATGCCCCGGTCGAGGACTGCGACGCGCCCGAGCCGCTGGTGGCGCTCGACACGCTGGCGTCGGAGGTGGCGCTCGGCGTGCTCACGGTCGGCTCTCCCGACGCCGGTGGGAGGGTCGAAGTGCCCTGACCGGTGACGAGCGCGCCGTCTCCGACCTGCGGCGTGAGGCTCACGAAGGCGGACGGATCCGGAGACTGCAGGTTGCTCAGAGCGCGGGTCACGTCGCTGCTCGGCCCCGCCGACAGATAGCCGACCGCTCCGGGCGGCGGGAGCACCATCCCCATCGCGCTCGCCAACCGCTCGATGCGCTGGTCGTCGCCGAGCGTGGCGACGCTGCCGCGAAGCTGCTCGTTCTCGCTGGTCAGCGTGGTCGTCTGCTCGATCGCGCGGCCCATGCTCGCGCCCAGCTTCAGGATCTCGACCTGCGTCGCGACGATCCCCGCCAGCAGGACGCCGAGAACGGGAATCCAGGCCCGACCACGGACGAGACGGTCCAGCCACGGATGATCGGGTAGCGAGACGACGAACGCACCGACGCGATGGGGCAGGCTCCCGGCCCGCTTGGGGCTTCGATGCCTGCGGACCAGCGGCGGCAGTGGCCACGCGATCGCGCCGCCACGGGGTGTCGCGGCGGCCCGCGCCGCGGTGGCGCGACGGGGAGCGAGGACCGGGCGGGGCGCGGCGACGGCGCGGGCGGCCGTCGCGACCCGCGGCGCGATCGCGGCCGCGGTGGCGGCAGCGGTGGCAGTGGCGCCCGCGGTAGCAGCGACCGCGCGGGTCACACCGGTCCCCCCTCCGCGGCTGCCGCCACGGAGCGGGCCGGACACTCGGCGTGGGGGCCGGCTGGGCCGCGCCGGGCGACCGGAACGCGGCGGTGTGCTGGAGCGCTGCTTGACGCGCGGCTGCGCTCCCTGAGCGTGCGATTTGGCCTTCGGCTGCGCCGGCTCGCGGTGGGATTCGGAAGATCGTGGCGATGGCTGCGCCGGCGCCGCGGAGGCGCTGCGGGCGGCCGGTGTCAGGGCTCCGGGCCTCACCGCACCTCGTCCTCAAGCTTGCGGGCGGCGCGCAGGTGGGCCGACTTCGACCTCGGGTTTGACTCGATCTCGCCCGGGGTCGGGGCGATCGCCCGCCGGGTGAGGAGCTCCGCCTCCGGCTCGCGACCGCAGACGCAAATGGGCAGCTCGGGCGGGCATACGCAGCCGCGGGCGAGGTCCGTCATGAATCGCTTAACGCGACGGTCCTCGAGCGAGTGGAATGAGATCGCCGCCATGCGTCCGCCCGGCCTCAGCACCTTCCAAACCGCCGGCAGCGCGTCGTCGAGCTGGGAGAGCTCGTCGTTGACCGCGATCCGCAGGGCCTGGAAGGTTCGGCGTGCCGGGTGGCCGCCGGCGAACTGGGCGGGCGTCGGGATGGCGCCCTTGATCACCTCGACCAGCTGCTGGGTGCACTCGAGCTCCTCGCGCGCACGAGCGCGCACGATCGCGCGCGCGATCCGGTTCGCGTAGCGCTCCTCGCCGTAGTCCCGCAGCAACCGGGCGAGCCGCCGCTCTTCCCACTCGTTGACGATGTCGTGCGCCGTCAGCGACTGTTCGGGGTCCATCCGCATGTCGAGTGGCGCGTCGTAGGCGTACGAGAAGCCCCGCTCCCACGTATCGACCTGCATCGACGACATACCGAGGTCGAGATACGCGAGGTCGGCCCGGATCCCTTCGGCGTCGAGTCGACCGAGCGCGGTCGCGAAGTCGGCCCGGATGAACCGGGTGCGGCACGGAAGCTCGGGAGCGAGCTCGGCGAAACGCTCCTCGGCGATCGGGTCGCGATCGATGCCGATCAGCGTGCCTTCGGGGCCGAGCCTGTCCGCGATCAGACGCGCGTGGCCACCGCCGCCGAAGGTGCAATCCACCGCGGTCTCGCCGGGATGCGGATCGAGCACCTCGATCAGCTCCCCGGCGAGCACCGGGATGTGAATACGGGTCATGTCAAGGAGTGTGGCCAAGCTTCGCTGCGATATCGGGGACGCGGGCTAGTACGTCTTCGCTGTAGCCGCCGTAGCGGGCGCGATCGAACACCTCGAGACACTCGCCCGAGCCGACCACGACGACCTCGCGATCGAGGGCGGCGTACTCCAAGAGGGAGGGCGGGATCATCACGCGGTGGGCTGAGTCGAGTTCGGTGTCATGGGAGTAGTTGAAGAAGAAGCGCTTCAGGTCCCGGGCCTCCGGTGAGATCGGGCTCAGCCCGGTGAGCGCAGCCCCGGTGTAGTCCTCGTACGCCTCGGGCGTCCACAGCGCGATCGAGCGCGGCGCCGACGCGGTCGTCTCCGGCGAGGCCGCCAGCACGACCCCAGCGGCCAGGGCGGCGCGGAACTTCGAAGGCACCGTCAGCCGGTGCTTCGCGTCGAGCGCGTGTTCGAAGGTCCCGCGGAAAATCAAGGTTTCTCATGCGGATAGGCGAAATCTGAACCCGGGTGGCTGGGTGGGAGGAGCCCTGCCACCCGGGTTCCGCGATGCATGACCATGCGCACGGCCCACTCTACCCCACTTTGCCCCACCATGCAACCCAGAACCCACTTCACCCCCCACTGGGACCTCCCGGCGACCCCCAACCCCGTCGATCGCCCGCCAGCATTGGGAATCGGCGCCGGGCGCTGGCACGGCAGCGCTGCACGCGCGCATGCAGACCATCCGAATGGGCGGTCTCTTGCAGATTCCGGGGTGGATCCGTCCGGGTCATGTGCGAGGCTCGCGCGGGCGGTGGTGGCCCGGGGCGATTGGGGCTATTGGACGACCGGGCTTCGGCCTGAGCGCGACTTCCCGGCGCGGACCGCATCAACGCCGAGCCGATTTCCGCGCGCGGACCGCATCAACCCCAAGCCGTCTGAGTGTCTGAGCTCTCTCGACCTGCAAAAGCGCGCGTCCGACCTGATCCGGCCGAGCGCCGCGCGTTTCTTCACGCCCCAGATGCAGAAACGCGCGCGCCAGCACGGAGATCGCCGCTGTGCGCATTTCTGCAGGTCGTCGGGACCCGCAACCCGGGGCGATGGACCGTGCGCGCGCCGATGGACCGTGCGCGCGCCCGTCGATCAGCGCCCGCCGGCCCGGGTTGCCGGCAGCTCGATGACCACGCGGGCCCCGCGCGCGCACGGCGCCGCCGCGAGACGTCCGCCATGCCGCGTGATGATCGCGGTGGCGATGGCCAGCCCCCGCCCCCGGAGCCCGCGGCCGGCATGCGGCCGCCGCGCCAGCTCTGACACCGGCGCCGGCAACCCGGGGCCTTCATCGATGACCTCGATCCGGACGCGACCCGGCCCTCCCCGTCCGTGCACCGAGACCACGCCGCCGCCGTGCTCGATCGCGTTCGCGATCACGTTGCCGACCGCCTGGGCCAACCGCAGTCGATCGCCCCACACGGCCGGCGAGCTGCCCGACCACGACATACGCAGCTCGACGTCTTGGGTCGCCGCGACGGTCAGCCGAGCCTCGACGCAGTCGGCCATCAGCTGTCGCATGTCGACCGGCTCGAGCGGGCGCCACGCGGACCCGCCCCGCCTTCCAGCCGAGTCGAGGTCCTCGAGGGCCAGCGCGGCGCGGCCGAGCTCCAGGTCAATCGCGCGCAGGCGCGCCGGCGACAGCTCCCCCGTGGTGGCGCCCAGCTGTAGCCCGAGCCGTGCCGCGGTCAACGGCCCCCGCAGCTCATGGCAGGCGCGTGCCACGCTCTCCATCCGTCCGGCGAGCACCCGCCACACCGCCCCGGCCGCGACACCGGCGCCACTCGCGGCCAGCCATCCGCTGTCCGACAGACCGATCATGGCTTCAGCGCCCCGTCGACCAGCCGGTACCCAACGCCCCATACATTGATCACAAATCGGTCTCCGGATCGGTTCAGCTTCTGCCGCAGCCGGAACGCGTGCGAGTCGAGCGTGCGCGTATTACCGAGATGCACGAAGCCCCAGACGCCGCGCAGTAACTCCTCGCGCGAGAACACCTTGGTCGGCTCGCCGGCGAGCGCGCGCAGCAGCGCGAACTCCTTCTTGGAGAGCGCGACGAGCTCTCCGCGCACCCACACCTGCCGGCTCATCGGATCGATCTCGAGCGAGCCGATGCGCACCCGGGCCGCGACCGGCCGGCGCCGCGTTCGGCGCAGGAGCGCTCTTACCCGGACGCTCAGCTCGTGGTAACTGAAGGGTTTGATCATGTAGTCGTCGCACCCGCGGTCGAAGCCGCGGAGGCGGTCGAGCTCGCTCACCCGCCCCGAGAGCACCAGCAGCGGCAGATCTGGATCCAGCCGGCCGGCGATCCGGTCGGCCGTGCGGACCTGCGCGAGCAGCTCGAGCCCGTCGCCGTCGGGCAGGCCCAGATCGATGATGGCCAGGTCGGGGAAGGCGCCTTGGAGGAGCCGGCTGGCGTCGCAGACGCCCTCCGCCTCGATCACGTCATATCCGTCGGCGGACAGGTTGTCGGCCAGGAAGGTGCGGGTGGTTCGGTGGTCCTCGACGATGAGGATGGTGGCGGGCGAATCCATGGCCGCACAGAGCCTGCAGGCGGCTAAATCCTCCCCCCTCTCGCTCGCGCCGGCTAGAGCGCGGCTAGAAACCCGGCTAGAACCCGGCTACGGCGCGGCTACCTGCGCGACGGCTCCGGCGCGGGGTCGGCGATCGTGAACCACACGGTCTTGCCGCTGGAACCGTCTGAGCGAACGCCCCACCCGGCCGAGAGCATGTCGATGATCTTCAGGCCGCGCCCGCTTGGGTCGGTCGGCTCCGGCGAGCGCATCGTCGGCGTTCCGCCGGCGTGGTCCGAGGCCTCCACCCGGATGTTGTCGCCGGTGCGGCTGATCGTCAGATCAAACCCGCTGTCGGTGTGCCGGATGCAGTTGGTCGCCAGCTCCGAGACCATCAGCTCGACCGCCTCGAGCGTCTCCGGCGAGCTGCCACGAAGCACGCTCGTCGCAAACCGACGCGCGGCAGGTACGGACTGAGGCTCGTGCGGGAAAGAGCGCGTGTCGGTCATGGTGTCATGTTCAGCGGGTATGTCATGGCGTCACGTGCAGCGTGTCGGCCAGTCCCATCGACTCGACCACCCGTCGCAACAGCGGCGACACGTCGCGGAGCTCGATCTGAGGGACGGCGCTCGCCCACTGAACCCACAGTGCGATCGCCGAGCTGTCGGCGAAGCGCAGCTCGGCGACCTCGACGACGACGCGCGGCGGGTGCCGCTCGAGCGCCGGCGCCACGGCGGAGGCGAGCGCGTCGACGTTCGTGATGTCGAGCTCGCCGGCCAGCTTCACGCTCAGCGTCCCGTCCGACTGCTCGGCCACGTCGAAGGTCATGGTCTCATGATGACCGTTGGCGCCTAGTCCAGCCATCGCAACCCCGCGATCGCAGTGTCATCGTCGCCCCCATCGGTTCGCAGGCCCGTGACCAATCGGTCCAACAGCTCGTCGAGGTCTCCCTCCTGGCCCACGGCGGCCCGCTCCAGCCGCTCCAGCCCGGTGTCGATCGTCTCCCCTCTTCTCTCCACCAATCCGTCGGTGAAGGCCAGCAGCGTCGCGGCGGGCGGCGCGTCGACCCCGGTCGAGGTGTACCTGACCCCGGAACGCACGCCGATCGGGACCCCGACCTCACCATGGATGAACGTTCCGCCGCCGTTGCTCATCAGCAGCGGCGGCAGATGACCGGCGCTCGTGACGGTGACGTGGTGGCGGTCGACGTCGACCAGCGCGCACAGGATCGTGGCGATCTGGCCGCTCGTGTTGACGTCAACCAGCCGCGAGAGCTTGCTCAGGATTACGGCGGGCGGGTCGTTCTGCGCGGCATACGCATGGATCGCGAAGCGAAGCTGCGCCATCGTGGCCGCCGCGCGCAGGCCACGTCCCGATACGTCCCCGACGACCAGCAGCAGCCGGCGATCTTCGAGCCCGATCAGGTCGTACCAGTCGCCGCCGACCTCAACTCCCTCGACCCCGGCCTCGTACCGGGCGCCAGTCTCGACCCCCCGGATCTTGGGCAGTCCCTCGGGCAGGAGCGCGTGCTGCAGCGTCTGCGCGATCGTCCGCTCCTGCGCGTACAGGCGGCGGTTCTCCTCGGCGATCCGCTCAAGCGAGACGGCCAGGCCCTCGGCCTGATTACGGCGGTCGAGCAGGCGGCGGGTCAGCAGGGCCGCGCCCACGCTGAGGATCACCCCCACGATCGCGATCAGCCACGGAAGCCTCTGGGCAAAGGTTCCTTCGAGGGGGCGCTTGGCCGCCACGACGAACGTGAACGCGCCGTTCCCGAACGGGATCGTGGTCGACGCGCGGCGGCCATGGATCGGCAGGCTTTTGAGGTCGCTGACGAGCAGGCCCGAGGCGTTCTGCGTCCGCCCGAGGTAGAGCGCGTAGTGAAGGTCGGCGAACGGAGAGGTGCCCTGGAGTTTGGAGTGGCGACTGGCCGGCAGGGGGCTCTCACCGTACGCGACGAAGTGGCCGGTCAGGCCGGGAGACGTGAACGCGTAGCCAAGTCGTGGCTGCGGCGCTTGCAGCAGCCCGATCACACTCAGCTTTGCGCTAGCCGCGGCGCTCGCGAAGAAAGTGGCGGCACGTGCCGGGGTGGACGCGAGCGCTGGTGCAGCGCCGACGGTCACCAGCAGTCGAGCGCCGCCCGTACCGAGGCGCCAGAGGGAGACCGAGGAGTACTGCTTGCCCACGGGCCCCACGTACGGAGCGATGAACTTCCTGAAGGTCTGCGCGTCACCGCCACTGGCGTCGGCCAGCGCGGCCCCGGACGCCAGCGGCGTTTGGACGCCAGGCAGGGCTTCCGCTATGAGCGCCCCCGCGTCGCTGACGCGAAGGTTCAGAAGTCGCTGCTCGGTACTCGAGTACGTGGAGGCGGCGAGTGCGACGAGCACGCCGGTGATCGCGAGACCGACCACGGCGACGGCGACCGCGGGCCAATAGGCCCACCGGGTGCGCGCCGCCTCGGCTGGGCGCTCGCTCCCCGGTCCCTCCTCGGCCCTTGTCTCCGTCGCCGTCTCGGCGGCATCGGACACCGGGCCATTGTCGATCATCGCGACCCCGGCATCATCGTGCGGCAAGGGTACTGGCCTACCAGAATCTGGCGCCCCGGCCCGCGCTCCCGGATCCGTTCTGCAACGTCCATTTCACCCGCTGCGGAGGAGCAGGAATCCACCATATGATCCCGACGCGCCATGTACCAGCGAGGCAACTACAGCTCGGGCGAGGACTTCGTGCTCGAATACGGTGAGCTCCGGTTCACGTTCAACGAGCGCGATTTCCGCGAGCGCTGCGAGCAGGCGGCGCGCAAACTCGGCTTCATCGGCGCCGCGGTCGACGAGGACGAGAGCGAGGACCTGATCAACCTGGTGGTCAACGGCGAAGTGTCCGAGCCGGCATCGGCCCTGGGCGAGCATGTAAATGACTGCTGGCCCGATCTGGTCGGCCCGTCCGACCGCTCGCTCGTCCATTGGCTGCGTCGCCTGATCTTCCGTGGCGCGTGGCTCGACCAGCGGGTGAAGGAGGGCGAGCTCGACATCCGCTTCGACCCGGAAGCCCACTCCTTCATTTACATCCAGCCCGATCGCGGCGGTGAGCCGATCCAGCTCGCGCCCGAGCCGAGCTGGAACCGCGTCGCGTACGTACGTCGCTAAGGCGCCGCCGTCAGGCGCGGCGACCATTCTCCGAGCCTCCCTATCCGCCGGTGCCGAGGACGGCCGCGATGTCCTGCACACGCGGTGGCGGATTGTCCAGCAACAACCTGGGCACCGTCACCAGCTTGTAGCCTCGCCGCCGCAGCCCGGCGATGATCTGCGGGAGCGCGGCCACCGTCTGGGATCGGTCGCCGCCCGCGTCGTGGAGCAGGATGATCGCTCCCGGGCGAGCGCCGCCGACAGCGGCGTTGACGATCGCCGGCACGCCGGGACGCCGGTAGTCGTTGGTATCCACCGTCCAGAGCACCATGAGCATCCGGTAACGATGGAGCAGGGCCAGCGTGGCGGCGTTCCACAATCCGTAGGGCGGCCGGAACAGCCGCGGGAAGTGCGCGCCGTGGCGCTCGATCGCGGCGGCCTCCTCGAGTAGCTGCGCTCGCTGCTTGGCGGCGGGCAGCTGCGACATCGGCGCGTGCACCTCCGTGTGATCGCCGATCACATCCCCATCGGCGGCGATTCTCGCGGTCGAGGCGTAGAAGTAGCGCTCCAGCACTCCGACCTCGAAGAACGTGGCCGGGACCCTCCGATGCTCGAGGATCGAGAGGATCTGCGGTGTGTACGGGCCAGGCCCGTCGTCGAACGTCAGCGCGATCTCGCGATGCTGGGCGCCGGCGATTCGAACGTAAGGCGTGTAGGCCAGGGTGCGGTCGATCGCCATGTTCTCCGCCAGGGCTTCGTGCGCCGCCGGCGTCAGTGAGCGCAAGCCGGCAAGCGCGTGAGTGTGCGCGGACGGACCCGCACCGGTGTCATGCGACGCGCGAGTTCCGCCGCCGAGCAGCAGAATAACCGTGGCGATCGCCGCCACCGCGATCCCGCCCATCGACAGCACGGCCACCGCCCGGCGGCGGCGATGATGCGGCGCCATGCTGAGCCGGCGCACGCGAGGCGCCCGCTCGTAGGTCCCGTCTTGCCCCGGTGGGTCTTCCCCCGGCGGGGCGCTGAGTCCGACACCGCGTTCCATTGTCTGCCCCGCTGATAATCATGCCGGGTCCGCACCCAGCCTGCATCCATCGCACAACTCCGCCCAGCGCACGGACGACCGGCCGCTGCGCCTATTACGCTCCCGGACGATGCACGAGCAAGTCTGGGTCGTGATCCCCACGTACAACGAGGCGGAGAACGTCGAGGGCATCATTCGCGCCACCGCGGCGGAGCTCGAGCGGCTGGCCCCGAACGCGCACCGCATCCTGGTTGTCGACGACAATTCGCCCGACGGAACTGGAGCCATCGCCGAGCGGCTGGCCGAGACCCACCCCCAGGTCGAGGTCCTACATCGCGCGGCGAAGACCGGGTTGGGACACGCGTATCTAGCCGGGTTCGCCCACGCTCTCGCCGGCGACGCCGAGCTGGTGATCGAGATGGACGCCGACTTTTCGCACGATCCGCGCTACCTCGAGCAGTTGCTTGCCGCCGCCCGCGGCGCGGACATGGTACTCGGCTCGCGCTACGTCGAGGGCGGAGGCACCGAGAACTGGGGCATTGTGCGGCGCATGATCAGCCGTGGTGGATCCTTCTACGCGCGCACAATCCTGGGAGTCCAGGTTCACGATCTGACCGGCGGCTTCAAGTGCATCCACCGGCGCGTGCTGGAGGCGATCAGGCTCGACACGGTCCGCGCCGAGGGGTACGTCTTCCAGATCGAGGTCACCTACCGCGCCGTGCTGGCCGGCTTCCGCGTGGTGGAGGTCCCGATCGTGTTCCGCGACCGCAAGGTCGGCACCAGCAAGATGTCGTCTCGCATCGCGCTCGAGGCGATGTGGGCCGTGCCGCGCCTGCGGCGGACCGCGCCGGCGGCGGTGCGACGGGCGGGCAGTAGTGCCGGCGCGATCGGATCGCCTCGCGATGGGTAGTCAGCACTCAAGCGTCCGCGATACACGAGGGAGTCCCGCGGCGCGTACGAAAGATCACGACGGAGGCAAGACCCGAAGAACATTGCGGGCGCAAGTTCCCTAACGTAATGGCAACAATGAGCACACTCTTGCTAGCCGCACGCCGGGCTAGCTTTAGACGATGAGCGTCGACAGTCCGCCGCTTGGCGCTACGCGCAGCGGCGCGTTTGAGCTGCGCGCGCCCGCGCTTGACACGCACCGGGCCACCTCTCGCAGTTGGGTCGGACTCCTCGGGCTCGGCGGCATGCTGGCCACGGGGCTGCTTCTCGTTCTGGCGGCGGCCAGCACCGACAACCTCCTGCCGCAGACGGTTCGCTGGGCACCCGGTCTGCTCGGCCTCGCGGGGTCGTTCGGAGCAACCGGGATCAACCTGGGGAGCATCGGCCTTCCCGTCGTCATGGCGGTGATGTTCACGTCCTATCTCGCCGTCGTGGCGGTCGCTCACCGCCTCTCCCCCTTGCCCGTGCTCGGCGCTATCGCGGCCCTCCACGCGCTGATGCTGCTCGGGCCGCCGCTCGTCTCCACCGACATCTTCAGCTACCAGTTCTACGGCCGGCTCGGCGAGGTCTACCACGCCAACCCGTACGTGACCGGGGCGTTCGCCCAGCACTACGACCCGCTGTACCAGTACATCGGCTCCAAGTGGATCTCTACACCGACCGTCTACGGCCCGCTGTTCACCGCACTCAGCTATCTCCTGGCGCCGCTCAGCATCCCGGCCAGCGTGTTCGCCTACAAAGGGATAGCGACCCTCTCGAGCCTCGCGATCGTCGCCCTGGTCTGGAACGGAGCCCGGCTGCGCGGCGTCGACCAGGTCAAGGCGGTCGCCCTGGTGGGGCTCAATCCGCTGATCGTCGTCTACGGCGTCGGCGGCGGGCACAACGACCTGCTGATGTTGGCGCCGGCCATAGCCGGCGTCGTCTTCCTCCTCCAGGGGCGAGCCAGACAGGGAGGTGGCTCGATCGTCGCGGCCGCGGCGGTCAAGGTAACGGCCGGATTGCTGCTGCCGTTCGCGCTGGCAGACCCACGCGGGCGGCTTGACCGGACGCGCCGCCGGGAGCTGCTGATCGGAGCCGGCGTGATGGCTGCGGCCATCGCCGTCTTCACGGCCGCGTTATTCGGAACGGGTCCGTTGCACCTGCCGGGCACGATCGAGAACGTCCAGAGCAAGGGAAACTGGCAGAGCGTCCCCGGCTTCATCAGCACTCGGTTGGGATTGGGTGCGGTCGGGGGCCCGGTGACGCTGATCCTGAGCGCGCTGTTCGCGGGCGCGGTGGGCTGGCTGCTGTGGCGCGTCTGGCACGGTCGCCTCGACTGGATCGTCGGCGCGGGCTGGGCGGCGGTGGCGCTGCTCGTCACCGCGGCGTCGTTGCTGCCGTGGTACGCGGCCTGGCTACTGCCACTAGCGGCGCTTGGAGGCGACCGCCGCCTCAAGCGGGCGGCGCTCGGAATCACCGTGGTGATGGCGGTTTTCCAGATCTTGTCCTACATTCCGCACGGGAGCACCGTCGCGCTCTAGCCGGGCCATGGCCTCGATTGAACATTCACGCTTGAACGACCCGCTCGGCCCGCCCGACGGAGGTCGGCCGCTGCGCCTGCTCAGCGTGGTCGCCCCCGTCTACAACGAGGAGGACACGATCGAGCAGTTCTACGGTCGCGTCTGCACGGCGCTCGAGGGCATCCGGTTCGAGCTCGTGCTCGTCGACGACGGCTCCACCGACGGCTCGGAGCTCGAGCTGCTCAAGCTCGCGTCGAACGATCCCCGTGTGCGCGTGGTCCAGCTCTCGCGCAACTTCGGCCACCAGACCGCGTTGACCGCGGGTCTCGACCACGCCCGGGGTGACGCGGTCGTGATGCTCGACGCCGACCTCCAGGACCCCCCGGAGCTGATCGCGACGATGCTCGACCACTGGCGCGCCGGCTGCGACGTGGTCTACGCGGTGCGCGAGCAGCGCGATGGCGAATCGCGCTTCAAGCTCGCCACCGCCCGCTGGTTCTACGCCCTGTTCGACCGGCTCGCCCAGGTGGAGCTGGAGCCCAACTCGGGCGACTTCCGGCTGCTCGATCGCCGGGCGCTCGACGCGTTGCTGTCGATGCGCGAGCGCAACCGGTTCCTGCGTGGGATGACCGTGTGGGTCGGCTACCGGCAGGCGGCCGTCCCCTACAAGCGCGATCCGCGCTTCGCCGGCACCACGAAGTACACGATCCCGAAGATGCTGCGGTTCTCCTTCGACGCGATCTCGTCCTTCTCGCACCGCCCGCTCCAGCTCGCGACGTTATTCGGATTCATCATCTCGACGCTGGCCTTCGTCGCGATTCCGGTCGTGATCGCGTTGCATTTCATGGGGTCATACCTGCCCGGCTTCGGCTCGCTGACGATCGCCGTGCTGCTGCTCGGCGGGATCCAGCTGATCGCGATCGGATTGATCGGCGAATACGTCGGGAGGATCTACGACGAGGTCAAGGGCCGCCCGCTCTACCTGGTGCGCGGACGAGTCAACATCTCCGACCACGAGACGCCCACCGGCCGCACGCCTTCGGCCCACGCGCCCTCGGCACAGACACCCGCCGCGCCCCGAGACGCGGACGACACCCTCCTCTAACCGCCGGCTGGGTTCGGGCCAACCGAGCGGTTGACCCGCTGCGCCGCGTCGGAGCCCTCCTGAGTTCCGGTCGGGGTCGGCCGCAAGGGCCTGACGTTTGCCTCGCCTGCCCCAGTCCCCGCGTCCTGCTCGAGCGCCGATATGCGGCTGGCCAGCGTCTTGATCGCGTCCGCGATCGGGTCGGGCAGGTGCACCCAGTCGGCGTCCGGACCCTCGGGCCGGCGACCCTCGACCCGGACCGGATGACCGGGGTTCCCGACCACGGTCGAGTTGGCCGGCACGTCGTGGATGACCACGCTATTGGCCCCGATCTTGGAGCCGTGGCCGACCGTGATCGGTCCGAGCAATTTGGCCCCCGACCCGATCGTGACGTTGTCCTGCACCGTCGGGTGCCGCTTGCCGGTGGCAAAGCCGGTGCCTCCCAGCGTCACCCCCTGGTACAGCGTTACGTCGTCGCCGATCTCGGCAGTTTCGCCGATCACCACCCCCATGCCGTGGTCGATGAAGAAGCCACCGCCGATTCGGGCGGCCGGATGGATCTCGATCCCGGTGATGGCGCGGGCCAGGCCGGAGATCGCCCGGGGCAGGAAGGGCACGCCGGCGTCGTGGAGCGCGTGCGCGAGGCGGTGGGCGAGCAGCGCGTGCACCCCCGGCCAGATGGCGAGGACCTCGACCGCGCCGACATCGCGCGCGGCCGGATCGCGGCTGCGCGCCGCCGCAATGTCCCGCCGCACCTCAGCGAGGATTCGGCCGAATAGCCCGAAGCCGAGCATGCACAAAGCCTAGCTAGCCGTAGATTGGAGCCTACGGAGCAAAGAACGGGGTCGACACATACCGCTCGCCCGAGTCCGGCAGGATCGTGACGATCCGCGCATCGCGCGACTCCGGGCGGCGCGCCACCTCCATCGCCGCCCATACCGCCGCCCCGCCCGAAATGCCCGCCAGCACGCCCTCGCGCCGGGCCAGTTCGCGCGCCGTCTGGATTGCGTCCTCGTCGTCGACGGCGATCACCTCGTCGAGCACATCGCGGTTGAGCACGGCCGGAATGAAGCCGGCGCCGATGCCCTGGATCTTGTGCGGCCCGGGACGCCTGCCCGATAGCACCGCCGAGGCGCTCGGCTCCACCGCGATCACCCGGCAGCGGGGGTTGTGCGCCTTGAGCACCTCTCCGGCGCCGGTGATCGTTCCGCCCGTTCCCACCCCGACCACGAACGCGTCGACCTCGCCGTCGAGCGCATCCCAGATCTCGGGGCCGGTGGTCCGCCGGTGGATCTCCGGGTTGGCCGGGTTGGAGAACTGATCGGGCAGGAACACGTCGGGTCCGGAGGCCATCGCGCGGGCCGCGTCGACCGCCTCGTTCATGCCGCCGAGCGACTCGGTGATCTCGACTCGGGCGCCATACAGTCGCAGAAGCCCCTCCCGCTCCCGGCTCATGCCCTGAGGCATCGTGAGCACGAGCTCGTACCCCTTCGCCGCGCACACGAAGGCCAGCGCGATCCCGGTGTTGCCGCTCGTCGCCTCGACAATCGTGGTCCGCCCTGGCTCGATGATCCCCTCCCGCTCAGCCACCTCGATCATCGACACGCCGATCCGGTCCTTGACGCTCCCGCCCGGGTTCAGCGCCTCGAGCTTGGCGAACAGCCGTGCGTGGCCGTCGCCGAGCATCCGGGTCAGCTCAACCATCGGGGTACGGCCGACGTGCGCCTCTATGTTGGTCGGGATTCCCGCCATTGGGCGGATAACGGTACGAGAATCACCCGATTTCGGTCCTGCGGAGCCCTTGGGCGACAGCGGCCGGTCGGCTCAGCGCGAGTGGATCCGCACGGCCGGGCTGCGACCCTGGGCATGGCCGGAGTCTGAACCGACGACGACGCGGTAGCGCCCGAATCGCGCTATGCGCACACGGACGCGGTAGACCGAGAAGCCACCGCCTGCTCCTCGCAGACGCGTGACCTTGACCGTGTGCCAGCGCCCGCGCGGCCCCAGCCACTGGACCAGCACGCGCATACCGCCGTGGGCGGGCGCTGCCTGGCCGTGGAACCACACCCAACCTCCCAGCGGCGGCCGCAGCCGGCTCACCCGCAAGCCGATCCGGAAGCGAACCCAGACGAGCACGGGTGCGCTCGTGGCTCCATCGGACAGCGCGCGGTAGTAGGTGTTCGAACCCGGCGCCGGCCGGAACGAGTACGCGCCCGAGCCGGCGGCCGTGGTGCTGGCAACGTCGGCCCAGGGGCCACCGGCACTTGATGCGCTCTGCAACGTGACCGTCGTGTGGGTCGGGCGCGGCGCCAATACGCGGCCGCTCAGGCTGACTCCCTGACCGAAGGTAATCGCCTCCGGCGATGCGGCGATCGTCACCCCCGCCGGAGCGCTGACGGTCTTGAACGTGACGTCGTGGCCGGAGGTCGTGCCGGCAGGATTGGTCGCCACCAACCGGTAGTGGTAGGTGGTGTCCGGCGTGAGCGGTCCGATCGCCGCCGACGCGCTGACGGTTGCGGTGCCCGAGCCCGCGTCCACCGTGGGCGTCTGGCTGCCGTAGGCGCTGCTCGTCCCGTACTGGAACACGTAGCTCGTGGCCTCCCCCTCGGGATCGACCGTCCCGGCCAACCGCGCCGTGGTCTGCGTAATGCTCCCGGCGTGCCCGGTGACCACCGCCGGAGCCGGCCGCTTGGGCGTCGTAAAGGAGACATCGGAGCCGAGCGTCGTTCCCGAGCCGTTGATGGCGACCAGCCGGTAGTGGTAGGCGGTGTTCGGCGTCAGCGAGGAAATCGGCGCCGCCACGTCGACGTTCGCGCTACCGGCTCCCACCGGAGACGTCGCCGTCTGGCTCCCGTAGGAGGTCGTGGTCCCGTACTGGAAGTAGTGGCTCGTCGCCTCTCCCCCAGGATTCACCGTCCCGTTCAACTTCGCCGACGTCGACGTGATCGCCGTGGCCGTGCCGGTGCTAACCACCGGCTCGCTGGCCGCCGCCACGGGCGCGACGAGCGCCTGCAGCACCCAGGCACCCGCGAGCACGCACACCAACCTCCGCATGCCCGCACCCAACACCGATGGGCGGTCAAAGTCGCGTCGGGGCCGCGCTCTAGATGTGGTACATCGGCGCGCCGGCGGCCCGAGACTCCGCCTCGGCGACGTCGGCCACCGTGGACTGCCCGAGCACGCCGCGAGCGGCCTCAGCCGCCTCGGCGAACACGCCCCTGGCGCCGCCCCCCACCGGCCCGTCCAGCAGCTCCACCAGCTCGAGTACCGTGATGTCCGCGGCGGGACGGGCGAACGAGTAGCCGCCCTTGACCCCGCGCTGGGAGCGCAACACGCCGGCCCGGCGCAGCGTGGCGAACAGCTGCTCGAGGAACTGGACCGGGATCTCACGCCGTCGGGCCAGCTCGGCGATCGGGACCGGTCCGCGATCACCCTGGAAATGGAGCTCGACCAACGCGCTCAGCGCATACGGCGACTTCGTCGTGATGGAGATCATCCCCGCGCGATCATCGCAGGATCACGCGGAGCTGACTGAGTAATAGATCTGACCCCACCCGAAGAGGTGGGTCAGCGAGGTCCTAGATCCAGCCGCGCTCGGTGGCGATCAGGACCGCCTGGGCGCGGTCCATGGCGCCGAGCTTCCCGTACACGTTGTGCAGGTGTGTGCGGACCGTGCTCGTCGACAAGCCGAGTTCCGAGGCGATCTGCTTGTAGACCATCCCGCGCGCCAGCCGGCGCAGAACCTCGACCTCGCGGGTCGACATCGGGCACGGATCGATCTGACGGCGGCGCCCACCGGAGCTGGGCAGCGGCAGGTCGTACATCACCGTGCGCAGCTCGGTCGGCGAGATCCCGACCAGGCGGGCGACCGACAGCAGTTCCGACGGGGAGACCGACGCGCCGAGCGTGTAGTGAGCGAGCATGTCGGCCAGGCGGACCAGGGCGGCCTCGCCGTCGACGTCCTCGGCGTGGTGGCGCTCGATCACGCTCGCAACCGACTTGGGCAGGCCCCAGCGGCGGGCGAGCACGCCGCCGACCAGCGCGTGGTCGACGCCCAACTCGCGGCGCTCGGTCTGGATGCGCTCCTCGGGCGTGCGCGCCTCGGCGTGGATCTGACGCGGATAGCCCGGGTAGGCGTGGACGAGGACCAGCTTGCCAATGTCGTGGAGCAGCGAGGTCACCATCAACCGGTCGCGCGCCTCGTAGCCGAGCTCGCGGGCAAGCCGATCGGCGGCCCGCTGGGTCGCCACCGCGTGCAGCCGGAAGCGCTCGGGCACGCCCTGCCACACGGCGGTGCGCTCGAAGAAGTCGAATGTACGAGCCTTGCTGGCGATTGAGTGAACATTGCGGGCCGAGAGGACCTCGACGCCCTTGACCGCGCTCTCGACGCGGCCGCGCATGCGGCCGTCGACGCGGTTGGCGAGGCGCAGCACGGTGACGGCCAGCGCCACATCGGCTTCGACAGCGGCGACGACGTCGGCGGTCGACGGCTCGCCGCTCTCAAACAGGCGCAGGACGCGGTTGCGCGACTCGGCAAGCATCGGGAAGGCCTCGAGGGCTTCGAACGCGGCGGTCAGGCGGCGCCCGTGACCTTCGTTGTGATGGCGCTCGCGCGAGGCGTACGGATCGGTGGAACTCTTGACTGCGGCTAGCGTGGCCAAGGCGGACAGGCTCGTCTTTCTGGATTCGGGGGAAGGTGGCGGTTCCACGGTGCTCATGACCCCGCCTAGCCAGCGTTATCGGCAGACATACGATGTTCGTTTAGTCGAAGGGGTTGGGGGTGGGGTTGGTGGGAATCGCAATCGACTAGCCCGCATGTTCTAGGGCCTGGTCGATTCGGGCAAGTGTCTCGTCCCGGCCGAGCAGCGCGACGCTCTCGAAGATGCCCGGTGACACGGTGGTGCCGGCGATCGCGACGCGCACGGGCTGGAACACCTTCGCCGGCTTGGCCCCCCGGCTCTCGACGACCTCACGCAGGGCCGCCTCGATGTTCTCGACCGTGAACGGCTCCGCGGTGGCAAGTGCATCGCGCGCAGCCTTCAGGGACTCGACTCCCCCGTTGGAGCCGATGACCTTCTTGAATGCGGCCGGATCGTCGACCGGCCCGTCGAACAGGAATCCGACCAGCGGCCAGAAATCCGCCAGCGTCTGGATCTTCTCTTGCGAGATCTCCACGGCGTCGTGCAAACCGGTGCGGCCGGTGAATTCCTCCAGGCGATTGGTCAGCTCGTCGGTCCCCAGCTCGCGGATCCAGCGGCCGTTCAGATGCCGGAGCTTGCGCTCGTCGAACACCGCGGGGTTCTTCGACACCCGCTCGAGCCGGAAGCGTTTCGCCAGTTCCTCCAAAGAGAAGAACTCCTCGTCGGAGGCGAAGCCGGCGCCGAGCAGCGCGATGTAGTTGTCGACAGCCTCGGGCAGGTAGCCGGCGGCGCGCAGCTCCTGCACCGACGCGGCCCCGTGGCGCTTGGACAACTTGCGTCCGTCCGGCCCGTGGAGCAACGGCAGGTGCGCGTAGCGCGGCGGCGGGGTCCCGAGCGCGTCGACGACGAGTAGCTGCTTGGGCGTGTTCGAGATGTGGTCCTCGCCGCGGACGACCTCAGTGATCCCCGCGTCGAGGTCGTCGACCAGGTTGGCGAACACGTAGAGCACGGAGCCGTCCGCCCGGGCGATGACGAAGTCGTCCATGCTCGAGTTGGCAAAGCGGATCTGACCGCGGATCACGTCGTCGAACACCGTCTCGCCCTCGTCAGGGACGCGGAGGCGCACCGCCCCCTCGGGCTCGGCCTTAGCGCGGAAGCCCCGGTCGAAGCCGTGGCGCTGCTTATAGACCTGCACGTCGTCCGCGGTCGCCGTGGAGTGGTAGGCGTGGCCGGAGTCGAGCAACTGCTGGAGGACCTCGCGGTGGCGCTCGGAGCGCTCGGATTGGAATTCGGGACCCTCGTCCCAGTCGAGGTTCAGCCAGCGCAGGGCGTCGAGGATCTGCTCGACGTTCTCGGGTGTCGATCGCTCGCGATCGGTATCTTCGATGCGCAGCATGAGCGTCCCCGGCTTGCCCTCGGGACCGTATGCCTGGCCGCGCGCGAGCAGCCAGTTGTAGAGGGCGGTCCGGGCGCCGCCGATGTGCAATGCCCCGGTCGGGGATGGAGCGAAGCGAACGCGCATGAGGAACAGAATCGCATGCTAATCGGCGCACACGTATCAAACGCCGGTGGTCTCCCGCGCGCGGTCGAGCGCGGGGTCGAGCGGGGCTGCGAAGCGATCCAGATCTTCAACCAGTCGCCCCGCATGTGGCGCCCCACCGCGTACAGCGAGGATGACTTCGCGGAGTTCCGCGAAGCGATGAAAGCGAGCCCGATCAAGGCCGTCATGATCCACGCGGTCTACCTCATCAACTGCGCGACCGAGGACCGCGAGATGCGCGAGAAGTCGCTCACCTCGCTGATCCAGTCACTACGCGTCGGCCTGGGGATCGGCGCCGTGGGCGTCGTTCTGCATCCCGGCTCGGCGAAGCAGGGCGACGTCCCCAAGGCGATCAAGCGAGCCGGCAAGGTGATCAAGAAGGCCTTGGACGAGACCGAAGACTGCCCCCTGCTGCTCGAGGACACGGCGGGCGCCGGCGGCACGCTTGGGCGGTCGTTCGCGGAGCTCGCGGAACTAATCGACGCCGCCGGCGGCAGCAAGCGGCTGGGGATCTGCCTGGATTCCTGCCATTTGTTCGCGTCGGGCTACGACGTGCGGACTCGCGAGTCTTTGGCTGAAGTAATCGACGAGTTCGACCGAACCGTCGGGTGCGATCGGCTGGGCGCCCTGCACGTCAACGACTCCGCCGTCCCGCTCGGATCCAACCGCGATCGCCACGCGATCATGGGCGAGGGTGACCTCGGCGAAAAGGGTTGCGCCGTCTTCATCTCCGAACCCATGTTCGAGAAGCTACCGGGCGTCCTCGAGACCGGACGCGACGACGGTAGTCCCGCCGCCGAGGACGTGGCGCTCGCCAAAAAGCTGCGCACCCGGGGTAAGTCCGCGCGCTCGAGGGCTAAGCGATAGGTTCCAAGCCGTGAGCACCCGAACATCGGACGCCCTCGTCGCGTTCGGCATTACGGGCGACCTCGCCCGCAAGCAGACGTTCCGGGCGCTGTACCGGCTCGAGCGGCGTGGGATGCTCGGCGTGCCCGTGATCGGCGTCGCCAGCGACGACATGACCGACGCTCAGCTTCGCCAGCGCGCACGGGAGTCGATCGAGCAATCCAGCGAGCAGTTCGATGAGGGAGTCTTCAGGCGGTTCGCCGCGCGCCTGCACTACGTCCGCGGCGACTTCTCAGACGATCAGACCTATTCGCGCCTGGCGCAGGCGCTGCACGACTTCCAGGACCCGACCTTCTACCTCGAGATCCCGCCGTCGCTGTTCGCGACCGTGGTCGGCGGCCTGTCCAAGGCGGGACTCGTTTCGCACGGAGAGCGGGTCGTCGTCGAGAAGCCGTTCGGCCACGACCTCGCGTCGGCGCGCCAGCTCGCAGCCGATCTGCACCAGTACCTCGACGAGTCCCAGATCTACCGGATCGATCACTTCCTGGGCAAGCTGGGTGTCGAGGAAATCCTGTACCTCCGGTTCGCCAACACGATGCTCGAGCCGGTGTGGAGCCGCAACTACCTCGCATCGGTGCAGCTCACCATGGCTGAGCAGTTCGGGGTGGACGATCGGGGACACTTCTATGACCCGGTCGGGGCGCTGCGCGACGTCGTCGTCAACCACCTGTTCCAGGTGCTGGCCGTCGCGGCCATGGAGCCCCCTTCGGGCAGCGACCCGGAGACGCTGAAGGACACGAAGATGGCCGTGTTCAAGTCGATCGGAAACGCCGACCCAGGTCATTACGTGCGCGGGCAGTACGACGGCTACCTGGACGTCGACGGCGTGGCGCCTCACTCGACGACCGAGACGTATTGCGCGCTTCGGCTCGAGATCGACAATTGGCGCTGGGGCGGCGTGCCCGTCTTCATCCGCACCGGCAAGGAGCTCGCGACCACCGAGACCGAGATACGGCTCGCATTCCGGCGTCCACCGCGACTTCACTTCGTGAGGGAGCTGCACCGCCATCCTGAGCCGAATCAGATCGTGTTCAAGATCGACCCCACCTCTGGCATTCAGATCCGGCTCGACGCCCAGCGGGCGGACAAGCCGGCGATCCACGAGATCGAGTTCGACGTGCAGTTCGCCGAGGTCGGCGAGAGCGCCGAGCCGTACGAGGTGCTGCTACACGCGGCACTCATCGGCGATAGCACGCATTTCACGCGCCAGGACATCGTCGAGGAGACGTGGCGGATCGTCCAGCCGCTGCTCGATTCGCCGCCGCCTGTTCACCCTTACGCCAAGGGGTCGTGGGGACCTGCTGAGGCGGACGACCTGGTCACCCGATACGGCGGCTGGCGCGCGCCCTGGCTTCCGTCCCGGGACTGACCCCGCCTCTAGAGCAGCAGGTTGATCGGCTGCTCGAGCAGCTGGCGGATGCGCGCGAGGAACTCGGCCGCCGGCGCGCCGTAGAGGATTCGGTGATCGCACGTGAGCGTGACGCTCATGCGTACGCCCGGGGCCAGCTGCCCGTCGCGGACGACCGGCACCTCCCGCACCTCGCCGACGGCGAGGATCGCGGCCTGGGGTGGATTGATGATCGCCGCGAAGCTGGCCACGCCGTACATCCCCAGGTTCGAGACCGTGAACGTGGCGCCGGATAGCTCGGCGGGTGTGACCGTCCGCTGACGGACCCGCTCGGCCAGCGTCCGCGCCTCGCGGGCGATCTCGAGCAGCGTCTTGCCACCGGCGTCGAACACCGTCGGCACGATCAGGCTGTCCTGGGCGGCGACCGCGATGCCTACGTTGACCCGCTCGTAGAGCTCGAACGCGCCGTCGCGGTACGCCGCGTTGGCTCGGGGATGCTCGCGCAGGGCGATCGCGCACGCCTTCACGACCATGTCGTTGTAGGACGGGACGACCTCGGTCGCGCGCGCCAGGCGCAGCTGCTCGCGCAGCGCAACCGCGCTCTGCATGTCGATCTCCGCCCCGAGCGTGAAGTCGGGGATGGTCGCCCGCGACTCGGCCATGCGCTGGGCGATCTGCACCTGGGTGCGGGACAGCTGCTGTATGGTCACCGCGCCCTTGTTGCCGCGCGCGGCAGCAATCGTCGCCGGTGCCGGCTCCGGTGCCGGCTCCGGTGGCGACTTCAGTGCCGGCGCCTCGGGGGGGCTCGCCGCGCCTTCGAGATCGGCCTTGACGATCCGGCCGCCCGGACCGCTTCCGCTGAGCGCGCTCAAGTCGATGCCGGACTCGCGAGCGATCCGACGGGCCAGCGGCGAGGCCTTGACGCGCTGGGACCCGTTGCCGGCGGTCGCCGGCGCGAGCTCCAGGGCGTTGGCCTCGCCGATCCGGGCGATCACCGCCCCGAGCGCAACGGTCTCCCCCTCGGCCACGAGAATCCGGAGCGTCCCGTCGGCGTCGGCGTCGAAGGTGACCGTCGCCTTGTCGGTCTCGACCTCGGCCAGCGGCTCGCCCGGGACCACCCGATCGCCGTCCTGCTTGAGCCAGCGGACGATCGTGCCCTCCTCCATCGAGTCCGACAGGCGCGGCATCACGACCTCGGGCATAGCTAATCGCTCACCCGGCCGCAGCCACGCCGCCGCGCTCACGCACGGCCGCGGCGATGGCCTCCGCCCCCGGAATGAACGCGTCCTCGAGGGTCGGGCTGTACGGGATCGGCAGCTCGCCGGTGGTGAGCAGCCATGCGTCGTCGAGGTCGTGCAGCCCGTGCTCGGCCACCTGGCCGAGCAGCCCGGACGCCCATCCGCCAATGGCGGGTCCCTCCTCGACGGCCAGCAGGCGATTGGTGCGTGTCACCGACTCGAGCACGGTGTCGACGTCGAGCGGCCGCAGCGTGCGCAGGTCGATGACCTCGGCGTCGATGGCGTGATCGCCCGCCAGCCGTTCGGCCGCGTCGAGAGCGTCGGGCACGCCCTTGCCGACGGAGACGATCGTGATGTCCTCTCCCCGGCGAGCGATCCGCGCGCGACCGAGCGGAATTACCTCACCGGGTTCCGGCGCCGGAGCCTTGACCGAGTAGAGCCGCTTGTGCTCGAGGAAGATCACCGGGTTGTCGTCGCGGATCGCCGCCTTGAGCAGGCCCTTGGCCTCCGCCGGGGAGGACGGGAACACGATCTTGAGCCCGGCGATGGCCTGGAACCAGGTGGCGTGCGTCTGGGAGTGGATCGCGCCGAAGCGTCCGCCGCCGCCGACGGCCGACCGGACGACGAGCGGCACACTGTGCTGCTCGTTCGACAGATACCAGTACTTGGCCGATTGGTTGACCAGCGAGTCCATCGATAGGCCCATGAAGTCGCCGAACATGATCTCGATGATCGGGCGCAGCCCCGTGACCGCGGCTCCGAACGCGGCGCCGGTGATGGCCAGCTCGGAGATCGGCGTGTCGAACACCCGTCCGGGAGCGAAGCGCTCCTGGATGCCGGGGGTGACCGCGAACACCCCGCCCTGCTCGGCGGCGACGTCCTCGCCGAAAAACACGACCGTGTCGTCGCGCTCCATCTCCTCGATGATCGCCTCGCGGATCGCGTGACGAAACTCGAGGGTCGCGTCGGCGCTCACGGCGCGAACTCCGTGGCGTGCTCCGCTGCCGGGTCTGGGTAGGGAGCCGCCAGGGCGCTCTCAACCGCGCGATCGATGCGGAGCTTGGTCGTTTCCTCGACGCCGGCCACGTCGTCGTCGGAGACGCCGAGCTGCAGCAGGCGCTCCCGCGCCACGTTCAGCGGATCGTGGGCCAGCCAGCGCTCGACCTCCTCGGGCGGACGGTACTTGCCCGGGTCGGCCTTGGAGTGGCCGTGGTGGCGGTAGGTCTGGCACTCGAGCAGCGTCGGCCCCCCGCCCGAGCGTGCGCGCGCCACGGCCTCGAGCGCCGCTTCGCGCACCGCCCAAACGTCGTTGCCGTCGACCGTCTTCGCCGGGACGCCATAGGCGGCTGCCCGCGCGGTGATGTCGCCGCCGCCGGTCACCTTGAGCATCGGGGTGAACTCGCCGTAGAAGTTGTTCTCGCACACGAACACGGCCGGCAGCCCCAGCACCTTGGCGAAGTTGACGCACTCATGGAAGTAACCCTGATTGGTGGCGCCGTCGCCGAACATCGCTACCGCCACCCGCCCGTCGCGCTTCGCCGACAACGCCGCGCCAGTCGCGGCGGCGATGCTGCCGCCGACGATCCCGAAGCACCCGACGAGTCCGTGCTCGACGTCAATCACGTTCATCGATCCCGCGCGGCCGCCGCACACGCCGGTGGAGCGCCCGAGCATCTCGGCAAGCAGCGCGTCGGGGTTGGTGCCCTTGGCCAGAGCGTGCCCGTGGCCGCGGTAGGTGCCGGCCAGGTAGTCGTCGGGCTCGAGCGCCGAGCAGACCCCCACCGGCACCGCCTCTTGACCGGCGCACAGATGGGTCGTGCCGTGCACCTCGCCCTTGAGGAACAGCCGCTGCATCTCGGTCTCGAACAGCCGGATCAGCAGCATCAGGCCGTAGCGCTCGAGGTACGCCGCCGGCGCCTCGGTGCTGACCGTGGCGCCGACCGTCACGCGGCGCGCTCCAACCCGTCCGACACCGGGGCGCCCTCGGGCTCGAGCTCGAGTCCGGACAGCTTGGCCTGGAGCGCGATCAGCGCGGCGAAGTCGACGTCGGTGTAGCCGTCGCCGATCAGCCCCTGCACCACCTGCTGGGCAGCTGCCGCCACCGGCATCGGGACGCCCAGCTCGCGCGCGGCCTCGTAGCCCAGGTCGAAGTCCTTGAGGAGCAGCGGCGGCGTGAAGGTCGGTGAGAAGTCCAGGTTCACGTAAGCCGGGGTCTTATAGCGGGTGAAGGTCGAGCCGAGCACGCTGTTGTTCAGGAACTCCATCATGCTGGCCCGCGAGACGCCACCCTTCTCCCCCAGCACGAGGATCTCGGCCAGCGTCTGGGCGACGATCCCGAGCATCAGGTTGTGGCAGACCTTGACCAGCCGGGCCCTGTCGCCATCGCCGGCGTAGGTCAGGCCGCCGCCGGCCAGGATCTCCAGGAACGGCCGGACCCGCTCGTAGGCCTCCTCGGGCCCAGAGATGACCATGGTCAGGCGTCCAGCCCGCACCACCTTGGGGTTTCCGCTGACCGGCGCGGCCAGCAGCGCGGTGCCGTGCTCAGCCGCCCGGGCCCTGACGTGCTCGGAGGCCTCGGCCGAGATCGTCGTCGAGTCGACGATGACCGACGGAGCGCCGTCGGGACCGGAGAGCACCCCGCCGGGGCCCGCGACCACCTGCTCGAAGTCGGCCGACCCGGCGAGCGTCGTGAACACGATGTCGCGGTCCGCCAGGTCCGGGGGCGCGTCGACGATCGTCGCCCCGAGCTCGGCCAACGGCTCGGCCTTGGCCCGGGTGCGGTTGTACACCGCGAGGTCGCAACCGGCCTCGAGCAGTCGCGTGGCCAGCGCGACGCCCATGCGACCACAGCCCACCCAGCCCAATTTCTTTTCCGTAAGCCTTCCATCTGCCATAGGCAAAGCTCCTAGCCCCTCAGTCAGCGTCGAACGGGCGCCGTCGCGGGATCGTGAGTCTCCCGTTCGGGCGCACCCGTGTGCAATCGATTGCACATTAACGCACCTTCGGTTGTGCCGTCAAGCAGACAGTCGGGACGGCCGGACCCACCTTGGGACCAAGCCCGCCTCCGCGCGGAACGGGCCACACGCGAAAGTTCAGATGGAGTGGTGTCGTGGAGGAGGGGCAGCCGCGGCCGCGGCCATGCGGCCGACCATGACCCGGATCGGGCGTCCCCCATCCCGCCTGCAAACGATTGTAAGATCAGGCGCAACCCAGAATCAGCTGCGCGCGCATCTGAGAGGAGCTCGGGAATGGGACTGCATACCTACGGGACGATGGCCGTCGACTGGGAGGAGCGGATCCGCTTCGATCGGCTGCGCGAGGAGCGGCTGGCGCGGATCGGCGGGCTGCTCGCCGACTCCTCGCTCGGCGCGCTGCTGTGCTTCGACATGGCGAACATCCGGTACATCACGGCGACGCACATCGGCACGTGGGCCCAGGACAAGCTGAACCGCTTCTGCCTGCTGCCGCAGAACGACGAGCCGATCATGTGGGACTTCGGCTCGGCGGCGCGCCACCATCAGCTCTACAACCCGTGGCTGGGCGACGGGCGCTCGCGGGCGGGCATCTCGACGCTGCGAGGCGCGATGTCCCCCGAGTCCGGCCGGGCCGAGGACGTGGCCGCCAAGATCCACGCCGAGCTCGAGCAGCGCGGCCTGCTCGGCGAGCCGGTCGGGGTCGACGCGGTCGAGCTGCCGGTCCTGTTCGCCCTGCAGGAGCGCGGCATCCAGGTCGTCGACGGTCAGCAGCTAATGCAACGAGCTCGCGTGATCAAGACGGCGGACGAGGTCCTGCTCCTGAACCAGGCGTGCTCGATGGTCGACGCCGCATACGAAGAGCTCTACCGCACCATGCGACCCGGGATGCGCGAGAACGAGTGCGTCGGCCTGGTCAACAAGGTGCTCTACGACATGGGATCCGAGTTCGTCGAGGGGGTCAACGCGATCTCTGGCGAGCGCTGCAATCCCCATCCCCATGTCTACACCGACCGGGCGCTACGCCCGGGCGACCCGGCGTACTTCGACATCCTGCACAGCTACATGGGCTATCGCACGTGCTACTACCGCACGTTCGCGGTGGCGGGAGCGTCCAAGGCGCTCGTCGACGCCTACAAGCGCTGCCGCTACTACCTCGACTCCGCGATCGCTCTGATCAAGCCCGGCGCCACCACCGGCGAGGTGGTCAGCGTGTGGCCGGAGGCGCACGAGTTCGGCTTCGCCGACGAGGAGGCCGCGTTCGCGCTCCAGTTCGGCCACGGCGTGGGCCTGTCGATCTGGGAGAAGCCGATCTTCAGCCGGCTGGTCTCGCTCGACCATCCCGAGGAGATCGAGCAGGGCATGGTGTTCGCGCTCGAGACCTTCTGGCCGGCCAGCGACGGCTGGTCGGCAGCGCGGATCGAGGAGCAGCTGGTGGTCACCGCCGACGGTTGCGAGGTGATCACCCGCTTCCCGGCCGAGGACCTGGTGATCGCCGGCAAGCCCTACTACACGGTCGGCGGATCGCTGCCGCTCGAGCGCGAGGTCACGTCCGAGCGCAACACGGTGCTCAACCACGACACGCTCGAGGCGGCGCCGGCGAACGGCCGTCCGGCCGGCGACGTGGGCGCAAGGCTTCCGCTGCACTAGAGCGCCCGCCACAGCTTCTCCGCCGTGAACGGAGGATCCGGCGGATCATCGCCCAGCGCATCCGCGACCGCATTGGCGATCGCCGCCGGCGTGCCGATCGCCCCGCCTTCGCCGATCCCCTTCGCGCCCAGCGGGTTGTTCGGCGAGGGCGACTCGACGAACGCGCTGGAGATCGGGGGCACCGCGTCGGCGCTGGGCAAGCTGTAGTCGACGAAGGATGCGTTCCGCAGCTGGCCGTCGACGTCGTAGACAGCCTCCTCCATCAGCACCGCGCCGAGGCCCTGGACGATCCCGCCGTGGACCTGCCCCTCCGCCAGCAGCGGGTTGATGATCGTCCCGGCGTCGTCGACGGCGGCGAGCCGCCGGACCGTCAGCGCCCCAGTGGCGCGGTCGATCTCGACCACCGCCGCGTACGCGCCCGAGCCGAACACCATCTCTGACTCGAACCGCACCTCCGCCTCGAGCCCACCCGCGGCCGCGGCGGCCTCGGCCAGGCTGACCGACCCCGCCTGCTCCAGGATCCGATCCGCGGCCTGGACGAGCGCGGAGCCGCCCATCGCAACCGAGCGGCTCGCGAACGTGCCCACCCCCGGCGGCACCTCCGCCGTGTCACCGAAGCGCATCTCCACCTCCCCCACCCCGACCCGGAGCCGGTCGGCCACGATCTGGGCGAATGTCGTCTCGTGCCCCTGCCCGGTCGGCGTTGATCCACTGCGCGCGATCACGCGGCCGTCCGCGCGCACCGAGATCCGCGCGCTCTCCCAGCTGCCCCCGGCGCGCTCGACGTACAGTGCGACACCTCTGCCGACGGCGCGTCCGGCATCATCGGCCCGGTCCGGCTCGGAGCCCAGCAGCTCGATCGCCAGATCCAGGCAGCGTTCGTAGTCCCCCGAGTCGTAGGTGAAGCCGAGCGCGCTGCGGTGCGGGAAGGCACGGATCAGGTTGCGCCGACGCAGTTCGACCGGGTCGAGGCCCAGCTGGCGCGCCGCCACGTCTACCGTGCGCTCGAGCAGGTAGGCCGCCTCGGGCCGCCCCGCCCCGCGGTAGGGCCCGGTCGGGACCTTGTCGGTGCGCGCACCCCGGACCGAGACGGCCGCCGCCGGGATGTCGTAGCAGCCGGTCATCAGCATCGCGGCGGTGTGGGGCGGGATCGCCGTGGTCGGCAGCAGGTACGCGCCCAGGTCGGCCAGAATCGACGCCTTGAGGGCCACGATCCGGCCCGCCGCGTCCAGCCCCAGTTCGACCTCGCCTTCGATCCCACGACCCTGGTGGGCCCCGAGGAAGTTCTCCACCCGGTCCTCGACCCACTTGAGTGGCCGGCCCAGCTCCATCGCCGCGACCGCCAGCGCGACCGCCTCGACCGCGATCACTCCCTTGCTGCCGAACGCGCCGCCCACGTCGGGCACCACCACGCGGATGCTCTCGGGGGGTCGCACCAGGGCGTGGGCGAGCTGCGACAGCGGTCGGTGGGGATCCTGGGCCGAGACCCAGAAGGTCAGACGGTCATCGTCGCCGCCGTAGGCGACGACCGCGCCGCGCGGCTCGATCGGCGCGGCCACCAGGCGGGGGATCCGGTGCCGGGCGCGCACGCGATGGGCGGCCCCCGCCAGCAGTCCCTCGACGTCGCCGGCGATCTTCTCCCAGCGCATCAGCGTCTCCGGAGCCGCGCGCGGGTCGACGACCGCCTCGAGCGGCTCGTACTCGACCTTGACGAGCTCAGCCGCGTCGACCGCCTGCGCGCGCGTCTCCGCCACAACCGCCGCCACCGGCTGTCCGGCGTAGCGGACCTCCTCCGTGGCCAGGATCGGGTGCGGCTCGTCGGCGAGCTCGGCGCCCGCCGGCCCGCCCACGGGCAACGGCTGCGCCCGCCCGCGCAGATCGGCCGCGGTGAGCACGCGTAGCAGCCCCGGAGCGCTCGACGGAACGCGGACGCCGAGAATCCGTGCCCGCGCGTCGTGGCTGCGCACGAACACGACGTGCGCGAGGCCCGGGAGATCGAGATCGTCGACGTAGCGGCCGTCCCCCCGCACCAACGGCAGGTCCTCCCGCCGGCGCAGCGGCCGGCCGATCATCCCGCCGGCGCGAGCCGCTCGGCCATCCAGTCACCCACCAGCGGCCGGTAGCGGTAGGGCACGTTGCTGCACACGTGCGACCCCTGCGCGTAGAGCACGAACGACCCGTTCGGCGTTTCGCTTGCAGCGCGCTCGGTCTGTTCCCAGGGGACGATCCGGTCGAGCCCGCCGGTCACAAACAGCGCCGGCTGCGTGATTCGCCCGGCCACGCCGTGCAGGCTGAGCTCACCGGCCCGCGCCCGCGCGTCCCGCTCGTCGCTCGCGGGTGGGCGGGTCCCAAATACGGTGAACGCCTCGCGAGTGAGCGGCGGCAACTGCTCCCAGATCTCGCCGAAGTCATACGGGCCGCTGATCGCGGCCACCGCCCGTATCCGCGGCTCGAATGCCGCCGCGCGCGGCGCGTAGTACCCGCCCAGGCTGACGCCGGCCGCCCCGACCCTCGTCAGGTCGATGCGGGGCTCGGCCCGCCGGGACAGCTCGTCGAGGAAGGCCGCCACCGCCACTTCGTAGTCCGCGCGGATCGGGAGCGTGAAGCCGCTCTCGCCTTGACCGGGTCCATCCATCGACAGCGTCGCCATCCCCCGGGTCAGGAACACGTTCTCCCAGTGGAAGAACTCCCCGAAGTGCAGGCAAAGCGCGGCGTGGAGGTACGCCTCGCCCGCGCTCCGCCCACGCCCCGCCTCCTCGGCATCCCGCGCCAGCGACAGGTGCTCATCAGCCGTCTCGCTCCACTCCGGAAGCCACTCCTCCCAGCGCTCGATCCGGCCGGTGGTGCGGACGAAGTCGTTGTAGTCGACGCCCATCGCGATGAAGCGGGGCGCCCAGTGATCGATTGCCGCCTGTACCCTCGCGTCGGGCATCAGCCCGCAGGCGTGGTCGACACCGCGCCGCCGAGGTAAAGCGCCCCGATCTCCGGGTGCTCGAGGATCTCACGGCCGGTGCCGGTCAGGCGGACGTTCCCGTTCTCCAGCACGAGGCCGCGGGTGCTGAGCTTCAGTCCAGCGCGCGCGTTCTGCTCGACGAGCAGGATCGTCCGGCCCTGCTGATTCATCAGGCGGATCGTCTGAAAGACGATCTTGCGCGTCGGCGGATCGAGTCCGATCGACGGCTCGTCGAGGACGATCAGCGCCGGATCGAGCATCAGGCTGCGGGCGAGCTCGACCAGCCGCTGCTGCCCACCGGACAGGCTTCCGGCCTTGTCGCGCGCGCGCTCGCGGGTCAGCGGAAACATCTCCTCGACCTCCTCGCGCCGGCGACGAACCAGTGCGGCGTCGCGCACGATGAACGCGCCCATCTCGACGTTCTCGCGCACGGTCATCTCCGGGAACAGGCTGTGGGCCTGGGGGACCAGTACGACTCCCTTGGTGATGATCTGGCGCGGCGCGAGACCGACCAACGACTCGCCGCGGAAGGCGATCCCGCCAGTCCGCGGCCGCAGGATGCCGCTGATCGTCGAGAGCAGCGTCGATTTCCCGGAGCCGTTAGGCCCGACGATGCACATGATCTCGTTCGCGGAGACCGTGAACGAAACGCCCTTGAGGATGTCCCCGCCGCCGTAGCCGGCGGTCACCCCGTCGACGGAGAGCAGCACGTCGGTTCCGTTCCCGCTAGAAGTCATCGTCGTCGTCGTCGCCTCCGCCGAGGTAGGCATCGAGCACCGCCGGGTTGGCGCGGACCGTCTCTGGCGAGCCGGTCACGAGCGTGCGCCCCTGATGGAGCACGGTCACCTGGTGGCAGACGCCCATCACGAACTCCATGTTGTGCTCGACGACGAGGAACGTCTTACCCGCGCGGTTGAGCTCGCGGATGCGCTCGGTCAGCTGGTTGATCAGCGTGGGGTTGACCCCGGCGGTGGGCTCGTCGAGCAGGAGCACACTCGGATCGGCCACCAGCAGGGACGCGAGCTCGAGCAGCTTGCGCTGACCGTATGAGAGGTTGCCGGCCGGGCTGTGCGCCAGGCGCTCGAGACCGACGAACTCGAGCAGCTCGAGCGCTCGCTCACGCTCGGCGGCCGATCCTGCCCCGCGCACCACTCCCCGCAACCAGCCCTCGTGGCGCTGGGTGGCGACCAGCATGTTCTCGAGCACGCTGAGGCGGAAGAACAGCCGGGTGATCTGGAACGTGCGCCCGACACCGAGCCCGAACACTCGCTCGGGGGTGGCGCGCACGATCGACTCGCCGTCGAAGCGGATCTCGCCCGCGCTGCAACGCTCGTAGCCGGTCATCACGTTGAACAGCGTCGTCTTGCCCGACCCGTTAGGCCCGATCAATCCGGCGATCGACCCCTTCGCCACCGACAGCGAGCACTCGGACAGGGCCTGCAGTCCACCGAAGGACTTGCACACCCCCTCGGCTTCGATCAAGGCGCCGCCGCCAGGCGCCGCCGACGAATTACCAATCATCGCGTCATGCCACCCCCGCTGGTTTGACGACGCCGGCGCCGCGATCCTCGGTCTCGGGCGGGCCACCCCCCGCTCTGGCCGAGGATCGCGCACGTCGATTGCGGATCAGCTCCTCGACGCTTGGGATGACCCCGCGAGGCAGGAGCAGAACGACGATCAGGAACAGCGCCCCGTAGATGATCAGGTACACCTGGCTGGCTCCGGATTCCACTGTGAAGTACTGCTGGAGTGACTCGAGCACGAGCGCTCCCAGCAGGGGCCCGGCCACCGTCCCCAGGCCGCCGATGAACGCCATCAGCGCGATCGACAGGTCGAACAGCGGATCGAACGCGAACTGGGGGAAGATCTGCCCCAGGAAGTACGCGTAGATCGCGCCCGCCATGCCGACTGGGATCGCCGACAGCACGTAGGCGCTCAGCTTCACCCGGCCCACCCGCACGCCGAGGCCGCGGGCGCGCTCCTCGTCGTCGCGGATGGCCAGCAACTGAAGACCGAAGCGCGAGCGTCGCACCACCCAGGCCAGCGCTACCGTGAACACCAGGACGATCGCCGTCACCCAATAGAACGTGTCGTTGTACGTGGTGACGCTCCACAGCGGCGTGGGCGGCTGAAGGCCCGACGTGCCCCCGGTGAAGCCGAGGTTGGACGCCGCCAGCTGGAAGATGAACATGAAGGCGATCGTGATCACCACGAACGTGTGGCGGCGCGCCCGGAGGGCGATCAGCCCGGTGGGGATCGCCACCAGCCCGGCGACGATCCCAGCCACCGGGACCAGCGCGAAGATGCTCCAGTCGGCGTTGAAGCCCAGGTGGTTCGCGAGCAGCACCAGCGCGTACGCCCCGGTGCCGAAGTAAACAGCGTGCCCCAGCGCGATGTACCCCGAGTTGCCCGAGAACATGTTCCAGGCGCTCGCCGACACCATGAAGATCAGGGTGAACACGGCGATCGAGGTGTCGGTCGGATTGCTGAACAGCAGCGGGAACAGGCCCAGGATCGCCAGCGCGATCACGACCCCCAGCGCGCGCACCGGCACCCGCCCGGTCATCAGACCACGAGCCGCGACGTCATTGCGCCCGGACTGCCGCCTTCCCGAACAGCCCGTTGGGCATGAACGAGAGCACGACGACCAGGGAGGCGTAGTACACGAGCGTGGCCCACACCGGCGACCAGACCACGGCGACGACATCTTCGAGCGTGACCATGAACAGTGCCGCCACGAGCGCGCCGCCGATGCTGCCGAGGCCGGCGAGGACGACGATCGAGAGCAGGCGCGAGATCAGGTCGTACCCGCTCGAGGGGTTGAACGCGTTGGTCGCGCCGAACAGCATCCCCCCGGCCGCGGTCACGGACACGCCGATTCCGACCGACACGGCGCGCACCCGGCTCACGTTCACGCCGATCAGCTCGGCGGCCGTGCGGTTCTGGAGCGACGCGCGCACTCCGCGCCCGAACTGCGTGCGGTACAGGGCGTAGTAGAGCGCGGCGAGCATGGCCACGGCAAGGATGAACCCGAACACGTAGATGTACGGCACGTAGAAGCCGAAGACGTGAAAGGTGCTGTTGACGTAGGACGCGTTCAACTGCACATAGTCGACGCCGAAGGTGACGCTCAGGACGCCCTCGATGATGATCGCCAGCGCGTAGGTGACGAGAATCGACATCGCCGTGCGGTCCTGCTCTCGCAGCCGCCGCGTTAATCCCCACTCGATCGCGACGCCGAGCACGAAGAACGCCGGCACGGTGATCAGCAGACCGACGAATAGATCGATGCCGAGCTTGGTCGAGAGCTCGTAGCTCATGTAAGCGCCGAGCACAACGAGCGCGCCCTGCGCGATGTTGATGATGTCCATGACCCCGAAGACGAGCGTGAGACCCGCCGCCATCAGGGCATATACGCCTCCGGTGAGGATGCCATCAATGACCGCATGGATGAGTGAGGTGAAACTCACGAGCCCCAGTTCGGCTTCGGGTACTCGGGTGGCTTGGAGCCCGTCGCCCCCGCCGGGAGCACCTGCACCAGGTTGCCCTTCTGCCACTGGAAGGCAAACGCCGCAGCGGCACCGTTCTCACCCAGTGAGTCGAACTTCACCGGGCCCTGGACGCTCTGGAGTGTCACTCCACTGTGCAGGTAGGCGATGATCTTCGAGTTGTCGAGGCTATGGGTGGCGGCAACAGCCTGGGCGACGATCTGCCCCACCGAGTAGGCCTCGGCGACGTCGGCGTTGACGTCCGACGGGCTGCCGCCGTACTTGGCGACGTACTCATTGACCATCTTCTGGCTCGTCGCGTTGGTGTAGCCGGGGAACCAGCCGTTCGGCACCATGATGCCCTCGGCGTTGGAGGCGCCGCCGATCGCACTCAGGAATGCCGCCCCCTGGTCGGGGCCGGCGGTAGCGATGAACGCCTTCGGGCTGTAGTGCTGCTGGATGAAGGCGTGAATAAATGCCGACACGGTGGGCACGTCGACCGAGCCGAGCAGGAACGCCTGCGCCTTGGTGGCGGCCACGCTGGTGGCGATCGGGGCGTAGTCGGTGACCTCGGCCGGGAACACCTTGTTGTAGAGGATCTTGATTCCGGCCGCCTGGAGGATCTTCTGCGCCTCCGGGAGCTGCGGCTGCGTGAACGGATCGTCGCTGGTGGCTATCGCCGCCGTGGTCGGCCGCTCCGAAGCGGGCAGCCCGGCGAGCCAGTGCGCGAACGGGACCAGGTTGTCGATCACGGGCAGGCTCACGTCGAAGATGTTGTGCAGGCCGTTGCCGAACGCCGCCGGCGCTCCACCGGCTCCTTCCACGAACGCGTAGCCGTACCGGTTCACGACCTTCGATGAGGGCACGGTGAGCAGCGTCGAGAACGGACCGAACACGAGCTGGTCGTGGTCGGAGGAGATCAGCTTGGTGTAGTTGGTGACGACCTGGGCCGGACTGGACGCGTCGGAGATGATGTCGAGCTTGACCGGCCTACCGAGCAGCCCGCCCGCGGCGTTCTGGTCGGTCGCCCACAGCTGGTAGCCCTTCTCGAACGCCTGACCGTCGGCGGAAAAGTCACCCGACAGCGAGAGCGACGCGCCGATCGTGATCGGCGACTTGCTGGCCGAGCTACTGGTGCCCGAGCTCGCCGCGCTACTTGCGGAGCTACTGCTCGAGCCGGAGCCTCCGCATCCGGCAACGGAAGCGACAATCGCGGCCACAGCCGCGGCCCTCAGAACCCAAGTCCTTCGCGACCTCGTCATCTGGACCCTTCTCCTCCCAGCGCTGGTTACGTCGACGTACGGACAGCCAACCGTGTGCGCAGCCAGAACCGGCAGGCGCGTGTCGGCAGCCCTATTCCGGCACCTGACTGCAAACGTTTGCTGCAATCGTGTGCGACGTTATCGTCGTCACTGTGAGGTGTCAAGGGAGGGCGTGTTGCGATCGTCTTTGCGCCGCTGGCCAGCGATCCGCGTGGACCGACCGCGCGAACCGGCCGGGTTCGATTGCGGTGGCCGTCGGACCGGCGCGGTCGAGCCGCGGGTGACCAGCTCGGGAGACAGCGCCAGCTGGCGTGGCGCCGCCTGGTGCTCCTGGAGCTGCTCCAGCATCAGCGCGGCCGCGGTCGCGCCGAGCTCGTAGTGGGGCACGCGCACCGTGGTTAGCGGCGGTCGGAAGCGGTCGACGAACGGCATGTCGTTGTATCCGACGACCGACACGTCGTCCGGACAGACGAGGCCCCGCTCCTCCAGCGCGTCGTAGCAGCCGAGAGCCAGCAGGTCGTTGCCGGCGACGATCGCGGTGAAGTCGCGTCGACGCTCGAGCAGCTGACTGCAGCAGCGCGCGCCCTCCTGCGCGGTGAACGCGCCGCTGAACACCACCAGCCCGGGATCAACCGTCAGGCCGGCGGCGACCATCGCGTCGACAAAGCCCTGATGACGGGACCATCCGGTGTACAGCGCCTGCGACCCCGCGAGGTGGGCGATCCGGCGGTGACCGAGCCCGACCAGGTGCTCGACGGCCAGCTTGGCCCCCTCGTGATCGTCCGCGGTCACGGCCGGGATCGCGTCGCTGTCGACTCGGCGGTTGACCAGCACCAGCTTCGGGCCTGACTCGACCTGGTCGGCCAAAAGCCAGTGGTCGCGGCGGGCGGTGGCGGCGATGAATCCGTCGACCTGGCGGGCGCTCATCGCCTCGTAGGCCATCCGTTCGCGCTCGGCGTCGTTGTCGGTGTTGGCGATCAGCGGCGTGTAGCCGGCCTCGCGCAGGCCGTCCTCGATCCCCCGCACGACCGCGGCGAACAGCGGGTTCAGCAGGTCCGGGACGAGCACCCCGATCGTGTTGGACCGGTTGGTCCTCAGGCCGCGCGCGATCGGGTTCGGCCGATAGCCGAGCTCCTGCGCCGCCTCCTGCACCCGGCGCGCCGTGCGCTCGTTGACCAGCCCGCGGGTCTGCGGGTTGAGCGCACGGGAGACCGTCCCGGGATGCACCCCAGCCACCCTCGCTACGTCTCGCAACGTCGCCGGCCCGGCCAGCTTGCTCGTCGCCATTGACAGCGGATTATGCACTCGTTTGCAATCGCTACGGATGCTCACCCGATTGGCGCCCCAGCGCGACGCGGGTCGGGATGGCGGGCGAAAGGTGGTCGTGTCGCGAGGGGCGCCAATCGGGCGCCGCATCCTCCGCTAAAGCTCGTCGCGAGCGTAGGCACAGATCCAACCCCGCCCGCTCCCCGCACGGCCCGCCCCCCGCCCCTGCGCCAGCGCCCCCACCCCGACCTGCATAACTTGCCACTTCGCCCCCCTCTGCCCGGCCCTGGCATGGAGCGCATGTGGTGCATGCACCAGATGCCACGGCAACGCACCGGCGCCCCAAATGTCAACTTATGCAGGTCGATCCCGTTCGCTCACCCCGCTTCAAAGCGAACGCGAGACAGTCGGAACCTGAGGCGTCTCGCCGCCACTGCATAGCTCGGCCGCGGTGCCCGTTCGGGCGCCCCTCGCGTTCGACCACAGTCGACCTTCTGCCACGAGTCGTAGAGCGCCGGGGCGCCGGAACGGGCTCGCAGCCGAGCTTTGCGACTACGGTGAGAACGACCCGGGAACGGAACTGGTCGCGTGAAGCCCCGGTTGGCGGCCCGCCGGCTGATGGGGCGCGCGCCGCTTGGGCACCGGCGGCACCGGGCAGGTCAGTGGCTCGTCGTGGGTGACGGTGATCTTTTCGCCGTGGTGGGTCAGCTCGAGCGGGTCGCCGTCGAGCAGCTCGTAGACGGCGTGATCCGGTAAGACCTCGATCCGCAGCCTCCGCCCCCGGTAGAGCAGCCCAAAGCTGAGCCGGGAGAGCTGCGACGGGAGCCGGGGCGCGAAGCTGATCGTGTCCCCGCTGTCGCGCAGGCCGCCGAACCCGCCGACGATCACGTGCCAGACGCCCGACAGGGCCGCCAGGTGGACGCCGTCGCGGGTGTTGAAAGCGAGGTCGCGCAGATCGATGAACGCGGTCTCGGTCAGGTAGTCCCAGGCCAGATCGAGGTGCCCCAGTTCTGCCGCCACCACGCCCTGGATCGAGGCCGAAAGCGAGGAGTCGCGTACGGTGACGCTCTCGTAGAACGCGAAGTCGCGCGCCTTCTGCTCCTCGTCCCAGCGGTCGCCGAAGTGATACATGGCCATCACCAGGTCGGCCTGTTTCACCACCCGGCTCGAGTAGAGGATGTAGTTGTGGTAGTGAAGAAGCAGCGGGTAGTCCTCGAAGGGCGTCGCCTCGAAGTCCCACGGCCGCAACCGGGTGAACCCATTGCACTGCTGGGTGATGCGCGCGTGTTTGTCGAACGGCACGACGATCGACGCGGCGGCATCCCGCCAGCTGGCGATCTCCTCTTCGGTGACCGCCAGCGAGACGGTGTGACGCATGTGACGCACGGCGATGTTGGCCGCGACCTCCATGTTCCGTGCCGCCATCAGGTTGGTGTAGACGTTGTTGTCGGACAGCGCCGTGTACTCGTCGGGTCCCGTGACGCGTTCGATCCGGAAGCCGCCCTGGGCGTCGTGATGGCCGAGCGAGCGCCACAGCCGGGCGGTCGAGACGAGTAGCTCGAGCCCGGGACCGATCTCGAAGTCGTGGTCCTCGGTGGCGAGCAGGTAGCGCCGCACCGCATCGGCCACGTCGGCGTTGATGTGGAAGGCCGCGGTGCCCGCCGGCCAGTACGCCGAACACTCCTGCCCGCGGATCGTCCGCCAGGGGAAGGTGGCGCCCTTCAGCCCGAGCTCCCGCGCGCGGGCCTCGGCCAGGCCGAGCGTGGCGTGGCGCCAGAGGAGCGCGTCGCGCGCCGCGTCCGGCAGGATGTAGGTGAGCACCGGCAGGGTGTAGGCGTCCATGTCCCAGAAGGTGTGACCGTCGTATCCGCTCCCGGTCAGGCCCTTGGCGGGGATCGCGCGCAACTCAGCACGCGCGGCGGCTTGCACCACCTGAAACAGCCCGAAGCGCACCGCCTGCTGGATGGCAGGGTCGCCGTCGAGCTGAATGTCGGCTCGCTCCCACACGTCGGCCAGATACTCGCGCTGCTCCTTGAGCAGGCCGTCCCAGCCGGTGCGGCGTGCCGAGGCCAGCGCCAGGTGCACCTGGTCGCGCAGCGAGGGGAGCGAGCGCTGGCTGGACCAGCCGTAGCTGAGAAACTTGGTGATTCGGAGCTTCTCACCGGGCTTCAGCTCGGTGCTCACCGTCAGTCGCCCCAGGTCGGGTGCGCTCTCCGCCGAAGTGACCGTGCCGTCGGGCCCCTCGACGACGTGGTCCATGCCCGCGGCCATCCGCAGGCCGCTCTCGCGGGTTCGGTGGACCAGGCTGACCCGGAGCCCGTTGTGAGCGTGATCCTCGGCCACCAGCGGCAGGTGTAGCGCCGCCGCCTCGCGGGGGTCATTCGAGATGCCCCCGGACTCGACCGGCTCGTTGGCCACGAGCTCGGACTGGACACCAATCCGCGCGGACTCGTCGACCGCCTCGACCTCGTATTGGATCGCCGCGATCGAGCGCTGCACGAACGACACCAGCCTGGTGGAGCGCAGGCGGATGCACTGGCCGGCCGGCGAGATCCACTCGGCCTCGCGGTACAGCACGCCTTCGCGCAGGTCGAGCTTGCGCTCGTGGCGTCGGAGCTTTCCGTAGCGCACGTCGAACGGCTCGTCGTCGACCAGCAGGCGGAACACCTTGCCGTTGGTGACGTTGATCAGCGTCTGGCCGGCCTCGGGGTTCCCGTACGCGGACTCGGCATAGGGCAGCGGCCGAACCTCGTAGAAACTGTTCAGGAACGTACCGGGCATGCCCGATGGCTCGCCCTCGTCGAGATTTGCCCGCAGACCGATGTGGCCATTGGAGAGCGCGAAGATGGACTCGGTCTGGGCGAGGATGTCGAGGTGGAGCTCGCGCTCGGTGATGCTCCACGGCTCGACCGCGAAGACGTCGTCGCCGATCATGCCTGCCCGTCCAGGAGCTCGGCCAGGTCCTTCACCACCACGTCGGCGCCGTGCTCTCGCAGCGCCGCTGCGTGGCCGGTCCGGTCGACCCCCACCACGCAGCCGAAGTGGCCCGCCCGCCCCGCCTCGACTCCCGCCAGCGCATCCTCGAAGACGACCGCCTGTGCTGGCCCCACGCCCAGCGCCCGGGCCCCGGCCAGGAACGTGTCCGGTGCGGGCTTGCCGGCCAGGTGCTCGCGCTCGGCCACCTCGCCGTCGATCTCCACCTCGAACAGGTCGGAGATCCCGGCCGCGACGAGCACGTCGTGGCAGTTCGTGCTCGAGGACACCACCGCCCGGCGCAGACCGTGGTCTCGGGCTGCCTTGACATACCGGACCGAGCCCTCGTACGGCTCGATGCCCTCGTCCTGGATCAGCTTCAGCACGATGTCGTTCTTGCGCGTCCCCAGCCCGTAGATCGTCTCGGCATCCGGCGGGTCATCGGGGCTACCGAGCGGCAGCTCGATCGCCCGCGACTCCAGAAACGAGCGGACGCCGTCGCTGCGAGGTTTGCCGTCGACGTACTCCTCGTAGTCCCCGGGGAGCGCGAATTCCCGGAACGGCTCGCCGGTTCGCTGCGCCCGCTCGCGCAGGTACTGATCGAACATCTGCTTCCACGCCTCGGCGTGGAGGTTCGCAGTCTGGGTCAGAACCCCGTCGAGGTCGAACAGACAGGTCGTGACCTGGTCCGGCAGGCCGAGCAGGTGTTGGGGAGGGACGGTGGGAATCCCGGAAGCTTAGGGCGGCCGGTTGGGCGGTCGTGAAAGCTCGCTGTCAGCTGACCGCGACGCTCTGGGCGGTTGCGGCGGTTGCGGCGGTTGCGGCGGTTGCGGCGGTTGCGGCCGGCGCGTGGGTGGCGTTACCGCCGCCGAGGATCGCGTCACCGAGCAGCGCATCGAGCTCCGCGTGCAACCCGGGCCCGTGCGCCACGCGGTAGTCCGGGCCTAGCTTGAGCCGGCGCGCCCCGATCGACGTGCTCAGCTCGATCACGACGTCGGACTCGCCGGGGAAGCCAGCCAGCACGTCCTTGAGCTCCGCCAGCACCGATGCGGCGACCGCGGTGGCGTCGAGGCGCAGCCGCAGCGCGTTCGGGAGGGCCGGCTCCCGTGCCGCCTGCTCCTCGGCGTCGGCCACTTCCTCAGCGGACGGGGCGAAAGGGTCGACTTGCTGCACGATCACGCACGTCGTCTCCCGGTCTTTGTGGTCGACTCGCCCGCGCACCAGCACGATCGAATCCGGCGCGAGCAGCTCGCCGGCGGCGTTCAGCGCGTTGCCGAACACGATCAGCTCGACCGACCCGTCGAGGTCATCGAGCGTGGCGAACATCATCGGGTCGCCCTTCTTGGTCCGGATCTTCTTCGTCTCGGTGATCATTCCGCCCACCGTGACCCAATCGCCGTCGCGACGTCCGGCCACGTCGGCCAACGGACAGTCCACGCGCAGGCGCATCGCCGCCCTGACCTCCTTGAGCGGGTGGGCCGAGATGAACAGGCCGATCGACTCCTTCTCGGCCGCCAGCAGCTCGGCTCGGTCGAACTCGACCGCCGGGATCGGGGCGTGGCTGGGCGTGACGAACCCTTCGTCGCCGCCGCCAAAGCCGCCGTCGTCGAGACCGTCGAAGATCGAGCCCTGCCCGATCAGCGCGTCCTGCTGGGCCTTCTGCCCGGCTCCCTGCGCCTGCTCGAGCACCATCAGCATCCCCTTGCGGGTGGCGCCGGTCGACCCGAACGCGCCGCACTTGATCAGCGCCTCAATCGCCTTCTTGTTGACCGCCCGGTTGTCGACGCGGGCGCAGAAGTCGAACAGGCTCAAGAACGGAACCCGTCCGGGCTGTCCGGGGTCCGAATCGTCGAAGTCGCCGCGGGCGCGCTTGATGGCCTCGACCGCCTGATAGCCGACGCCCTTGACCGCGTCGAGACCGAAGCGAATGTTGCCGTCGACGACCACGAACTCGTGGTCGGAGACGTTGACGTCGGGCGGGAGGATCGAGATCCCCATCTGCTCGGCCTGGGAGACGAAGAACGGAACCTTGTCCTTGGTGTCCATCACCGAGGAAATCAGCGCGGCCATGTACTCGGCCGGGTAGTTCGCCTTCAGCCAGGCCGTGCGGTAGGCGATCAGCGTGTAGCACGCGGCGTGGGAGCGGTTGAAGCTGTAGTCCGCCGAGCGCTCGTTGGTCGTCCACAGCAGCTCGATCACCTGCTCGCTCGTCCCTGAGGCGCGGCATCCGGCGACGAACTCGGGCTTGAGCTTGGCCATCGCCTCGCGGTTCTTCTTGCCGATCGCCTTGCGCAGGTCGTCGGCCTTGGCGCCGCTGAAGCCGGCGAGGTCCTTGGCGATCTGCATGGCCTGTTCCTGGTAGAGGATCACGCCCTTGGTCGCCTCGAGGATCGAACGCAGCCGATCGTCCGGATACGCGATCAATTCCGGATGGTGCTTGCCCCGGGCGTAGGTGGGGATCTGATCCATCGCGCCCGGGCGATACAGCGCGTTGAGCGCCACCAGGTCGTCGAACTCGTCCGGCCTGACCTTCTTGAGCGCCTCGCGCATGCCCTCGGACTCGAACTGGAACACGCCGACCGAGTCGCCACGGGCCATCATCTCGTAGGTCGGCCCGTGATCGAGGGGCAGCGTGGCCATGTCCGGACGCTCCCCGGTCGAGCGCTCGATGATGTCGAGCGCGTCCTCGATGACGTCCAGGTTGCGCAGGCCCAGGAAGTCCATCTTCAGCAGCCCGAGCTGCTCGACGGGCTTCATCGAGAACTGCGTGACGGTCCGGAACACCCGCTCGCCGTTCTCGTCGCTCCCCGCGTCGGCGATCTGGAGCGGGACGATGTCGGTCAGCGGGCGGTCGGCGATCACCACCGCTGCAGCGTGGATCGAGGAGTTGCGCACGATCCCCTCAAGACCCTGGGCGACATCGACGATCTGGCGCGCGATGGGATCGCGGTCGACCTCGGCGCGCAGGGGCTGGCCCGGCTTCAGGCAGTCCTCGAAGCTCGGCGGCCGGCCCATGATCGGATCGGGGATGAGCTTGGCCAGGCGGTCACCGGCGCCGTAGTCGTGGCCGAGCACCCGCGCTGCATCGCGAGTCGCCGCCCGCGGGAACATCTTCCCGAAGGTCACGATCTGCGCCACCGACTCCTTGCCGTACTTGTCGATCACGTAGCGGATCACCCGCTCGCGGCCTCGCACCGAGAAGTCGATGTCGATATCCGGCATCGACACGCGCTCGGGGTTGAGGAACCGCTCGAACAGCAGGCCGTAGCGCAACGGGTCGACGTCGGTGATCTGCAGCGAATAGGCGACCAGCGAGCCGGCGGCCGATCCGCGGCCCGGCCCCACCGCGATCCCGGAGTCCTTGGCGTACTTGACGAAGTCCCACACGATCAGGAAGTAGCCGCTGAAGCCCATCCGCTCGATCACCTCGAGCTCGTATTCGGCGCGCTCGATCGCCTCCGCCGGCGGCGGATCGCCGTAGCGGAAGCGGAGCCCCTCGATCACCAGCGAGCGCAGGTACTCCCCCTCGGTCTCGCCGCCCGGGGTCGGGTAGCGCGGAATCAGCTGGCGGCCTAGCTCGAGCTCGACGTCGCAGCGCTCTGCGATCTCAACCGTCGAGGCGATCGCCTCCGGCCACTCCGCGAACGACCGCGCCATCTCCTCGCTCGAGCGCAGGTAGAACTCGTTGGCGTCGAAGCTGATCTTGGGCTGGCTGAGCGTCGACTTGGTCTGGACGCAGAGCAACGCGGCGTGGTGGCTGTAGTCCTCACGCCGCAGGTAGTGGACGTCGCCGGTGCCGACCAGCGGTCGCCCGACCTCGCGGGCGATCCGCACGATGCCCTCGTTCGCCTCCTCCTGCGCCGCCACCCCGTTCTTCTGGACCTCGAAGTACACGTCCTCGGGTCCGAATGTCTGCATCAGCTCATCGGCGTGAGCGCGTGCGTCGGCCGGTCGTCCATCGAGCAGCAGTTGGCAGAAGCGGGACTGCAGGCAGCCGGTGAGCGCGATCACCCCGTCGGCGTGGGCGGACAGCTGGTCGAGGTCGACCGAGGGCTTGCCCCGCTGGTAGCCGTCGAGGAAGCCTGCCGAGCACAGCTTGACCAGATTCTGGTAGCCGGTCGGAGTCGCGGCCAGCAGCGTCAGGTGAAAACGGTCCAGCCGGCCCGGGGCGCGACGCTCGTGATCGTCGACCACGTAGACCTCGCAGCCCAGGAGCGGCTTGATCCCGTGGTTACGCGCCGCGGTGAACAGCTCGACGGAGCCGTTCATCACGCCGTGGTCGGTAAGCGCGATGGCCGGCTGGTCGAACGACGCCGCGCGCTCAACGAGCGCATCGATCTTGCACGCCCCGTCGAGCAGCGAGTACTCGGAATGGACGTGCAGATGGACGCAGGAAGGGGTCAATCTAGGTGGCTAACGGGCTTCGTGGTTCGAGTAGATCTCTACTGCGGGTCGAGGCTGCGCATCGACCGGGTCAGAGGCAGACGAAGTCTGCTTTCCGAGCATAGGCATCCGCTCAGACGGATGGCCCCCGTGCCCGGTTTTTAGCCGCACTGTGCGCGGCCCAGCCACTGCGCGAGGAGCCTCAGCGGCCGCTCCTCGCCATTCGTCTGTCCCGGGCGCGAGGCGCCGACGAGGACCGCCAGGAGATCGTCCGCCGGGCACACCACGACCGCTTCCACCGGAGCGTGGGGTGGCTGGCCCGAGGCCAGCAGCGGCCTGCCGTCGCGAACGTGCAGGTAGGCGTCGGGCCGCGCGGCCGAAGGCTCCTGGTGAGCGATCACGAAGCGCTCGCCGATGGTCCAGGCAGGGTCGATCATCAGCCCGGCCACCGTCATGGCCAGGACCGGATCGAGCCGCACGCCGGCGCCCTGGAGCTCGCGCACGCTGAGCCGCGCATCGATCAGTCGATCGAGCGCAGCCAGTCGCTGCGGGTTGCCTCGCAGCCGCGCCATTCTCCGGCCGGACGACACGCGGGAGAGGCGCCGCCGCACCGGACCGGCGACCAGCAGTCGGGCGATGCCGGCCAGGCCTCCGATCAGCTGGAAGTCGACGTCCGAGGCCGGGCGGGGGGTGGCGCCCATCTCGACGTGCCCAGCGGCGCTACCCACGGTGACGTGAGCGACCACCAGGTCGCTCAGGATCAGGTCGTAGGCGACCGGCTGCGGATCGGCCGCACGCTGGGCCGGAAGGAGCGCCAGCAGCAGCCGCCCGGCGCCCGACGCGTCCTGGGCGCAGAGCATCCGGAAGGCGCCCGCGAGCCACGGCCTGGTCGCGCCGGCTGGCGGCATCGATTGAGGCGGCGCCGATTGGGGTGGCACCGTCTCCGAGTCGTCCTCGGGCGACGAGACCGGTGTCCGCTCCCGGAGCCGGGCCAGTGCCGCGCTCAGCTGATCGGGTCCGAGCGGGCCGTCGGCTGGCGGCGGCGCGGCGGGAGCTGGCGGCGGCGCGGCGGGAGCCGGCCGCGGCGCGGCGGGAGCTGGCGGATCTGATAGAGCGTCCGCGGGCCTAGGATTCGCCCAGACGGTCGTGGGCGCTGACGCGGCCGGCGGTTTGGGCGGCTCTGCCTGATGTAGCCGGCGCAGCTCGGCGCGGACGAGCTCGATTGCCGCGTAGGCCCGGTCAGACCGCCGTCGCTGCTCCTCGACCTCGGCCCGGGCCGCGGCGAGCTCCTGCTCGAGCGCCGCGATCTGCTCGGTATCCGCCGCAGACCGAGTGGCGCGGCCTTCGCCCATCGACGCCTCCTGGCGGAGCGCGATCAGGTCGGCGGGACGCTCGAGGAGTCGTGGCGACGCGGCCGGCGGAGGTACGCCGCCGGCGGCCCGGTAGAGCTCCAGCTCGCGAAGGGTCGACTCGGCCCGCGGCGACGAAGGCGGCTCCGGGTGGATCCGCACTGCCTGGGCCGCCGCCACGAGATGCTGGGCCTCGTCGACCGCGCGCCGCATCCGCGTCAGCTCGCGCTCCAGGTCCGCCACCCGCTCATGGAGCGCCGCGAGGTCGTGCCGCGCAGCGCGAGTGCGCCGTGTCAGCTCCTGCTCGAGGTCTGTGCGCAAGGCGCGTTCCGCATGGGCTTGCTGTTCGGCCAGGCGCAGCCGACGCTCGCGGAGCCCGATCGACACTCGCAGCCGCTCGGACTGCTCCCGCGCGTCGTCCAGGTCGTGCTCGAGCCCCTCCACCTGCGCCGCGAGCTCGGCGGCACGGCGACGGGCGCTCTCGGCGGCCAGCTCGGAGCTGCGAGCTCGGTGCGCTTCCAGCAGCTCGGCCTCGGGCACCTCGGCCGGCTCCCCATCCACGCCCTCGTCGGCTTCGACCGCGAGTGCCACATCGCCGATCGGCAGCGGCACCATCACCCCGCCGAACTGGACGAAGGTCCGGCCGGGAAGCGACGGGGCGAGCTCCCCCGGCAGCGAGAAGTTCATCCGCCACGTGCCCGGCGCGGCGCCGATGAGCGAGGGAGGCTCGGGCATGGCCAGGAACCGCTGGCGCCCCGCCGGCCCGTCGACGACGAGCATCGCCTGCCCCCGCAGCTGCGCGGGTCGCCGGCGCCACCGGCCGGTCACGCGGACGGTGATCCGGGTTCCCTCCGACACGAGCTCGACCGCCTCGATCCCGAGTGACGAAGGCAGATCGGTCATCGGCGCGGACGGTAAGGCCGCGAGCGGACGGAGTCGTCCGGCCGGCGCTCGCCTGCCGAGATGCCTTATTGCTGGCGGGAGCGAACCGCGCGCTGCAACGCGAAGCCGCCAGCGAGCAGACCACCGGCGAGCGCCGCGATCGCGACCTTCTCACCGGTGCCCTCGAGGCGCCGGCGCATATACAACCTGCCGCCTTGCCAGACGACGAAACCCAGGAGCTTGTAGCCCATGGCCGAAGCCTACCTGGGTGGGCGGGATCCTAATCCTTAGCTCGCAGTCGCCAGGCCATCCGCGACTGCAGCGACCACAGCTCGATGAAGCCCGGCGAGGCGGCCTGGGCGAACAGCCCGCCCGACTCCGCGAACGTCGCCAGCTGGGCGTCGTAGACCGCGTGCGGCGAGGACCGCGTGACCACGCGAGCCGAGCCCTTGTAGAGCTTGATCCCGATCGTCCCGGTCACCTGCGAGTTGGCGGCCTCCATGTAGGCGTCGAGATCGCCGCGCAGCGGATCCCACCACAGTCCGGCGTAGACCAGGTACGCCCACTGCTGATCGAGGATCGGCTTGAGCTGGTTCTGGTGGATGGTGCCGACCAGCTTCTCGAGCTCGCGGTGGGCGAGCAACAGGATGGTCGCCGCCGGCACCTCGTAAATGTCACGGACCTTCAGCCCCACGATGCGGTCCTCGATGTGGTCGACGATCCCGACCCCGTGTCGGGCCCCGATCTCGCCGGCGCGCTCCAGCAGAGACACCAACTCGAGGCGTTCGCCGTTGAGCGCCACCGGCACTCCTCGCTCGAACTCCACGGTCACGATCTCCCCAGAATCCGGCGCCTCCTCGGGACGGGTGACGAGCTGGAAGACGTCGTCCTCGGGCGCGTGGTCGAGATCCTCGATCCAGCGCCCCTCGCTCGAGCGCCCCCATAGGTTGTCGTCGATCGAGTACGGCGTCTGTTCGGTGCCGCCTTTGACCGGAATTCCGTGCTCGCGAGCGTAGGCGACCTCCTCCTCGCGACCCATCCGCCAGCCCCGCACCGGCGCGATCACTTTGAGCTCAGGCCCGAGCGTCGCGACGGTGGCGTCGATCCTGACCTGGTCGTTGCCCTTGCCCGTGCAGCCATGGGCGATCGTGTCGCACCCCGATTGGCGGGCGTATTCGACCGCCAGCTTCGCGATCAGGGGACGGCCGAGCGCGGTGAACAGCGGGTAGCCGAGCCCGTAGGTGCCGTTGGCCTTGATCGCGGGCACGACGTACTCGCGCGCGAACTCTTCGCGTGCGTCGACCACGTGGCAGTCGAGCGCGCCGAGCCGCAGCGCCTTGCCCCGTACTACCTCGAAATCCTCCCCCGGCTGCCCGAGATTCACGGTCAGCGCCACGACCTCCGCGTCGTAGCGCTCCTGGATCCACTTGAGCATCACGCTCGTGTCGAGCCCGCCGCTGTAGAGCAGCAGCACGCGGTGGACGTGCGCCGGATCGGCTTCGTAGGTCGTCGTCGGCAGCGGCATCGAGTCGGTCATCGCGCGCCCAAGAGTATTCAGGTCGCCCATGAGTCGGCGTTACGGGCGGCATGCAGGCGATTTCTCAGCGCCGGCCGCCGGATGGACCTACCCTCTGACGATGTGCGGGCTGTCCAGCACGGGGCGTTTCGTAGTGAGCACGCGGCGAGCATGAGGCGCGCGGCTCGTGCCTGAGCCCGCGCTCCGCCAAGGGCGCTACATGCCGGGGCTCGACGGCATCCGGGCGCTGGCCGTGTCCGCCGTGATCGCCTACCACCTCGGGTTCGGCTGGGCGCCCGGAGGGCTCATGGGCGTGGGCATGTTCTTCACCCTGAGCGGCTACCTGATCACGGACCTGCTCATCGACGCATGGGATCAGGGGCGCTGGCGGCTGCGCAACTTCTATCTGGCCCGGGCGCGGCGGCTGCTGCCGGCGCTGTTCGTGATGCTGGCCGTGGTCTCGATCTGGGTTGCGGTCGCCGATCAGTCCCGCTTGCACGAACTCCGCGGGGAGGTCGTCTCGGCGGTCCTCTACGTCAACAACTGGTGGCAGATAACCCAGCACACGTCGTACTTCGCCCGCTTCGGCCCACCGTCGCCGCTGAGTCACCTGTGGTCGCTGGCGGTGGAGGAGCAGTTCTACCTGCTGTGGCCGTGGCTGTTGCTGCTCGGACTGAAGTTCCTGCCCGAACGCGCTCGCGGGATCCGCGTGCGGCCGCGGCTGGCCGGGGCGACGCTGGTGCTGGCACTCGCCTCGGCGATCGAGATGGCGCTGCTCTATCACCCGAGCTTTGACTCGACCCGAATCTACGAGGGCACGGACACGCGCGCCTTCGGGATGCTGTTCGGCGCGGCATTGGCGATGGTGTGGCCGAGCCGGTCGCTAACCACACACGTCACCGCCGGCGCGCGCCGCATCCTCGACACCGCCGGGGTCATCGGGTTGGCCGTTATCGGAATTCTGGTGTGGCGCGAGACCGGCTACTCGCAGTTCCTCTATCCCTACGGGATCGCTCTGCTGTCGCTCGCCACGGTGGCGGTGGTGGCGGTCGCGGCTCATCCCGCCACCCGAGTGGGTCAGCTGCTGGGATGGAAGCCGCTGCGCTGGGTGGGAGTTCGCTCCTACGCGATCTACCTGTGGCATGAGCCGATCATCGTGCTCACGACGCCGGCGTCGAGCCACGGACCCAACCTGCTCCGGGCCGCCGCCCAGGTCGCGGCCAGCGTCGGGGTGGCCGCCCTGTCCTGGCGCTACGTCGAGGACCCGATCCGCCACGGGGCGCTCGCGAGGTTCTGGGATCGGCTGCGGTCGAGCGGATGGCGCGCGTGGCGGCTTCCCGTCCCCGCCCGCGTCGCCCTGGCCGGCAGCCTCGTGGCGGTCGTACTCGCCGGCCTGGGCCTGGCAGGGGTTGGCTTCTCCACTTCCTCGCCGTCGGCCGCGACGGTCCAGGCGCAGCTCGATGCCGCGACGTCTGGCCCGTCGACGCCGCGGCGCTCGGCGGCGAAGATCTCCACCGCCCCAACCACCCAGGCCTCGGACGCGTCCGAGCGGACGTCGTGTCGATCGGTCGTGCACTTCGGCGACTCAACCTCATCGGGTCTCATCTCGGAGGACTACCTGCCCGATCCCGGACAGCGAATTGCTGCTCAGTACGCCCGCGTGGGCGTCCGCCGGTCGATCCTCGACATCACGCCCGCCACGTCGATCGTCGAGACGCCAAAGGGAACCACGGACGCCTACCACCTCGCCTTGAATCTGCGCCACGGTGGATATCAAGGCTGCTGGGTGATCGCGCTTGGTGTCAACGACGCCGCTGATGTCTACGTCGGGTCCTACGTCGGCATCAGCGGTCGGATCGAGCGCATGATGTCCGCCATCGGGGATCAGCCGGTGATGTGGGTCAACGTCAAGTCGCTGGTGGCCAGCGGCCCGTACGCGGAGTCGAATATGCAGCGCTGGGACGCCGCGCTGGTCGCGGCCTGCGCCCGCTATCCGAACATGCGCGTGTTCGACTGGGCCGCCGTGGCGAAGGACAGCTGGTTCATCCCGGACGGGATCCACTACTACTCACCCGGCTACGCCGCGCGCGCCGAGCTGATCGCCGACGCCCTGGCCGAGGCCTTTCCGGCGCATGGACCGTCGGGCAGTCGCTGCGTCGTCCACACGAAGGCGCTGTCGCCGCCGGTCCTCGATGTGCCACGCTGAGGGCCGGGGACTCAGGGCCTGAACGTCTGGGCGACGAGCCGGCGCTGATCCTTGGCGGCGAACTCCTCAAAGCTCTCGGCGAACTCGTTCCGCGCCGCGGCCTCGTCTTCGGCGAGTCGTGCGATCAGGGCCCCCACGGCCAGCAGTGCCGCCTCGCCACGTTCGCGTCGTGCGACCTCGGGCGCAAGCGAGCGCAATAACGCGACCTGCACCTCGCGGTCCTGGTGGCGGCCGAGGACGTCCTGGAGCCCCTTGAGCGTGCGGATCATCGGCTTGACGACCTCGGCGGGATAGAGCGCCGCTCCGAACAACTCGAGCAGGTAGCGCAGCTCCTTGCCCTTCTTGCGCAGCTCGTGGTAATCCTGGGCCGGGCTCGACTCGTCGATCGCGTCGCCCATCCGCACCATACGCCGGTACACCTTGCGGATCCGCTCGCCGGCGACATCGCCGATCGGCCGTGCCGCATCGGGACGCTCGCTCTCGTCAGCCTCCGGGAGCCGATCCAGGAACTTCCGCCACGCCGACAGCAGGTCGGTGGCGCGCTTGGAGCGCAGATCATCGACCAGCTGCCGATGCGCCTGCATTCGCCGCGCGCGCAGCACATCTAGCAGCGGATCGAGGTCGCCGCGCATCGCCGCCGGCACCAGTACCCGCATCGATTCGAACTCGAGCACGTGAACGTCGAGGTCGCGGGTGTCTCCGGTGACCTGCTGCAGCCAGCGGAATTCGGCGCGGAACCGGGCCAGGTCCGCGGGCGGGAATACTCCCCTGAGCTCGCGCTGGACGGCTCGCGAGCGTCGCACCGAGACCCTCATGTCGTGCAGGAACTCGCTATCGAGATCCTCGATGGTGCCCTCGAGGTTCGCCTCGATCACCTCGAGCAGCGCGCGCAGGACCGCCGCGGCGGCGGTGTCCGCCCGCTGCTCGGGCCGGAGCGGAACCTCGACCTTGGCCGGAAACCCGCCCGGAACGCCGCCCGCGACCCTGACCGCCTCGTCCACCAGCGGCTCGTCCATCGGCTTGAATCCGAGCTGCTGCTCGAGCGTTGCCTGGACGCTGTCGCGCTCCTTCTCGTAGCCGCGAACCGAGGTGATCCGCAGCCGCGGCCGTAGCGCCGAGGCCATGCCCGCCTGCCCGGCCAGCGAGGTCTCCTCGAGCGCGAGGCGCACCACGGTCTTCTCTTCTGCGTCGAGTACCGACATGCGCCGCTCGCGAGAGTGGAGCTGCACGAGCGGGAGCAGCGCCCGAATGTCGGTCAGCTCTCGCAGCGCGTCGCGCAGCGGCCCGGGTTCCAGCTCGACGGCGAACAGGGGCATGCGCGGCGGCGGCGTCGCCAGCGAGCTCCTGACGAGCCCGGTCGCGCGCTCGATCAGCGACAGCCTGCCGTCCTCGTGCACGAGCGTCAGTCCGGCGGCGTGCAGAAGCCCGTCGAACGTGTCGTAGTAGTTGCGCAGGTGCTCGCCCTGCGTGCCGTCCTTGATCGGCAGCGAGCCCGCCACCGCCTCGCCGGCACCACGCACAGTCAGCTGATCGGGCAGCAGGAGGTCGGTTGCCGAGGAGCTCATGGGGCCAGCGCTCCCAGCCGGGCGACGGCCTCGTCCACCTCCTCGTCGGTGACGATCAGCGGCGGCTCGAGGCGGATCGTCGCCGGTCCGGTGGCGTTGACCACGAGTCGCTGCTCGAGCAGCGCGCGCCGTGCCAGCTCGGGGGCATCGAGGTGATGATCGATGTCCATCGCCTGCATCAGCCCCCGTCCCCGCACCGACACCACGTAAGGCAGCGCCGCGAGCCCTAAGGCCAGGCGGTCGCCGGCCTTGCGCACGCGCTCCAGCAGGTCGGGATCGGAGCAGATCTCGAGCGCGACGAGCGCAGCCGACGCAATCACGGGGCCGCCCGCGAACGTCGAGCCGTGGTCGCCCGGATGAAACGCATCGGCGAGCCGCGGCCCGGTGACGAGCGCGCCGATCGGCAATCCGCCCCCAAGCGCCTTGGCGCTCGTCAGCGCGTCGGGGACGACGCCCGGCCCTTCGTAGGCCCAAAGCGTGCCCGTGCGCCCCATACCGGACTGGATCTCGTCGAACACCAGCGCGGCCCCGGCGCGGTCGCACGCGTCGCGCGCGGCCTGGAGGAACTCCTCCGACAGCACATGGATCCCGGTCTCACCCTGGATCGGCTCGACCAGCACCGCGGCCGTGTCCTCGTCGACCGCCGCCGATAGCGCATCCGGGTCCTTGGGCACTACGACGAAACCGGGCACGAGCGGCGCGAAGGGCGCCTGCTTTGACTCCTGGGGCGTGGCCGACAGCGCGCCGTAGGTGCGCCCGTGAAATGCCCCCTCGAGAACGACGACCTTGCCGTGGGGACGGGCGCGGCGGACGAGCTTGATCGCGGCCTCGTTGGCCTCAGCGCCCGAGTTGCACAGGAACACCTTGCCGCCGAGCGAGCTGCGCGACAGCGCGGCCGAGAGCTTCATCGCCGGCTCGGTGTAGTAGAGGTTGCTGACGTGCGACAGGCGGCCGACCTGGTCGCGCACCGTCTCGACCACGCGCGGATGGCAGTGCCCGACGTTCACCACCGAGATCCCACCCAGGAAGTCCAGGTACTCGTTCCCCTCGTCGTCCCATAGGCGCACGCCCGACCCCCGCACGAACTCGACCGGATTGCGGACGTACGTCGGCATCACGTACTCGTGCTCGAGGCTCTGGAGCTCGGCCAGGCTCACAGCGCCGGTCCGATCTTGGTGCCCTGACCGGCGTCGGTGAACAGCTCGAGCAGCAGCGAGTGGGGCACCCGGCCGTCGACAATGTGGGCGTAGGAGACGCCACCGTCGATCGCGTCGAGGCACGCCTGGAGCTTGGGGCGCATGCCGCCGGCGACCGTCGGCAGCGCCTGGAGAACGGCGTCCGCGCCGACCTCCGAGATGACGCTCGAGGCGTCGTCGGGGTCGCGCAGCCAGCCGGGCACGTCGGTCAGGAACATGATCTTGTAGGCATTCAGCGCCCGTGCGACCGCTCCTGCCGCCTCGTCGGCGTTGATGTTGTACGAGTTGCCCTCGCGGTCGGCGCCGACGCTGGCGATAACCGGAATGTAGTCCTGCGCCACGTGCGTGAGGACACCGGTGTCGACGCGCTCGATCGCACCCACAAACCCGATGTCCTGGCCGCTCGGGGCGGCCCGGCGGGTGGCCCGGAACAGCAGGCCATCGTCGCCGCACAGCCCGACTGCCGGCTGGCCATGGCGGTTGATCAGCAGCACGATGTCCTTGTTCACCTTGCCCACCAGCACCATCTTCGCGACCTCGACGGTTTCGGCGTCGGACACGCGCAATCCGTCGACGAATCGCACCGGAAGGTCCAGGCGCTTCATATAGCCGGTGATCTCGGGGCCGCCGCCGTGGACGATCACCGGGTTCATGCCGACGTACTTGAGCAGCACCACATCGCGCGCGAACTCCTCCTTGAGCGCCGGGTCGGTCATCGCCGCGCCGCCGTACTTGATGACCACGGTCCTACCGTGAAACTCGCGGATGTAGGGCAGCGCCTCGAGTAGCGTGGTGACGTCGCGCACCGGCCGCTCGTTATGGCCCACCGAGCTAGCTGGTGTACTCGGCATTGAGTGTGACGTACTCGTGGCCACAAGTTGCGACTTGGGTCATGTCGTGTACTCCGCGTTAAGCGTTACGTACTCATGACCACAAGTTGCGACTTGGGTCATGTCGTGTACTCCGCGTTAAGCGTTACGTACTCATGACCCAAGTCGGAGAAGTAGCGCTCGATCTCGGCGCCTTCACCGGGCAGTCCGATCTCGTACTCGATCTCCGTTCCCTGCACGGCGGCGCGCAGCGCGTCTACATCGTGAGGCGCGTACGCGCCCCGCCGGCACACCTCCACGCCCTCGATCGCGACGTCGACTTCGAGCGGCGCGGTGCCGGGCATCGCCATGCCGACTGCCTGCACGATCCGCCCCCAGTTCGGGTCGGCGCCGTACAGGGCGGTCTTGACGAGCGGCGAGTCGGCGACAGCATGCGCGACACGCGCGACAGATCTGTCGTCTCCGCCGCGGACGACGACGCGACCGATCCGTCGCGCCCCCTCCCCATCGCGGACGATGTACAGCGCGAGCTGGCGCAGGAGCGCGTCGAGCGCCTCGCCGAAATGAACCTCATCCTCAGTCTCGGGTTCGATCTCCACGCCGGACTCACCGCTGGCCTGAAGGATCACCGTGTCGCTGGTCGAGAGCTGACCGTCCACGCTGATCCGCTCGAACGATCTCTTTACGGTCACTCCGAGCAGCAGGTCGCACGTCTCAAGCGACAGCGCGGCGTCGGTCTGCACGAAGCAGAGCAGCGTCGCGAAGTTGGGCGAGATCATCCCGGCGCCCTTCGCCTGGGCGCTCAGCCGGACGGTCCCCGCCTCGAGCGCCACCTCCAGGCTGGCGTGCTTGTCGAGCGCGTCGGTCGTCCGGATTGCGCGGGCAAAGTCGCCCTCGCCGTCAGTGCGCAGCGCGTGCGTGGCGCCGACGATGCCCTGCATGACCGCGCCCATGGGGAGCGGCACCCCGATCACGCCGGTCGACGCGACCGCCATCGCGTTCTCCTCCCCCACCCCGCTGGCGAGCGCCGCGGCGCCCTGCATCTTGGCCGCGTTCTCGAATCCCGGCCGGCCGGTCGCCGCGTTGGCGTTGCCGGCGTTGACCACGATGCCGCGGATCCCCTCAAGCGTGCAGCGCTCACGGCAGAGCAGCACCGGAGCGGACTGGGTGCCGGAGCTCGTGAAACGGGCGGCGCTCGTCGTCGCCCGGGAACTCGACGTGAGTAGCCCGAGGTCGAGATCGCCACTCGGCTTGATCCCGCACGCCACCCCGGCCGCCCGGAAGCCGCGCGGCAGCCCGCCGGCCGTCTCGGTGACGTTGCCGGGGACCTCGATCCAACGGGAGGAGAAGAACGCGCTCACCGGACCACCTCCGGGGACGCCGAAGCCGCCTTGGTGGGTCCGATCCCCGCATCCTCGGGCAGCCCGAACATCAGGTTGAGGTTCTGCACGGCCTGCGAGGCGGCGCCCTTCCACAGGTTGTCGAGCGCGGCAAACGCGATCACACGGCCGGTGCGCTCGTCGCGGTGCGCCGAGACGCGGCAGATGTTGGTCTCGCGCACGTCGCGCACACCTGGCGGTTTGGCCGCCAACTCGACGAACGGCTCGCCGGCGTAGGCGTCGGCGTAGAGCCGCTCGAGGTCCAGCTCGGCGCCGGGGTCGACGAGAGTCACGTAGCAGGACACGAGCTCGCCCTGGTCGAGTGGCACCAGGTGGGGCACGAACGTGAGACGCAGATCGGGGTGGGCGGGATCCAATAACGACAGCTCCTGCTCGATCTCGGGGATGTGTCGGTGGCGCGGGACACCGTAGGCGTTGACGTTTTCGTCCGCGGTGACGAAATGGGTCTTCTCGCTGGGAGCGCGCCCGGCCCCCGAGACGCCGGATTTGGCGTCGATGACGACATCCGCGATCACGCCGGCGCGCGCGAGCGGACCCAACGCGAGCAGCGAGGCCGTCGGGTAGCAGCCGGGGTTGGCGACCAGGTCGGCCCTGGCGATCTCCTCGCGGTAGCGCTCGGGGAGGCCGTACACGGCCTGGTCAAGGAGCTCGGGGGCCTCGTGCTCGCGGTACCACTGCTCATAGACCGCGGCGTCGTGTAGCCGGAAGTCCGCGCTGTGATCGACTACGCGCACCCCCCGCTCACGCAACTCCGCCACGAGCGGCGCGGCGGCGCCGTGCGGGTAGGCGACGACGGCGGCGTCGACCTCGGCGTGGCGGTCGAGGTCGAGCTCCTCGAGCTCGAAGGGCACCCGGTGCTGCGGGTAGAGATCGTCCAGCCGCCGCCCCTGGTCACTGCGTGCGGTCACCGACTTCAGCTCGAAGGTCGGGTGCCGGTACAGCAGCCGCGCGGTCAGCGCGCCCGTGAAGCCCGCGGCGCCGAACACCGAGACGCTAGGCGGCACGGATCCTCCCTTTGACCTCGCGTTCCAGTGCGCCCGCGATCGCCACGCGGTGCTGGGCGACCTCCTCGTCGGTGAGCGTGCGGTCGGTGGCGCGATATATGAGGCGCAGCGCCAGCGACACGTTGCCTTCGCCGAGCTTGTCGGGGTCGCGGTAGACGTCGAACACCTCGACTGCGACCAGCAGTGGTTCGCCGGCACCACGCACGACATCGAGGACCTCGCCCGCGGTCACGCGGTCCGCGACTACGACCGCGATGTCCTCGCGAACATCCGGGAAGCCACTCACCTCGCGGTAGTGCTCGGTCAAAGGAACGGGCACGGCATCGAGATCGAGCTCGAACGCCGCCACCGTGTCGCTCAGATCCCACTCGGCGGCCACGAGCGGATGGATCTCGCCGATCCATCCAACCGCCTCTCCGTCGGCGAGGATGCTCGCCGCCCGTCCCGGGTGTAGGAACGGCTCGGCGACGTGCACGACCGTCCAGTCGACGCGCAGTCGGTCGAGCAGACCGGCCAGCACGCCCTTGATCGCGAAAAAGTCAGCCGATCGGGGCGCCGGGTCACGCCACGTCGCCGGCCGAGCGTCGCCGCTCAGCAGCGCGCCGAGATGGTAGGGCTCACGCGGGAGCTCACCCTCGCCCGGCGGCAGGTATACGGCCCCGGCCTCGAACAGGCGCAACGCGCCGGCGCCGCGGGAGCGGTTGTGGCGCGCGGTGTCGAGCAGCGATCCGAGCAGCGTCGTACGCAATCGCGACTGCTCGGTGGACAGCGGGTTGGCCAGCTCGACCGCTCGGCGCAGCGGATGATCGGCGCCCAGCCGGAGCCGATCGTTGACCTCGGGACTCGCAAAGCTCCAGCCCACGATCTCGTTCAGCCCCTGGCCAGTGAGGGCATCGGTGGCACGCCGGCGCAGCTTCTGGCGCGGGGTGAGCTGGGCATGCGCCTCGTGGCGCGATGGCAGGGTCACGGGCAGCTTGTCGAGGCCGTTGATGCGTGCAACCTCCTCGATCAGGTCGGCCTCGCGCGTGACGTCGCCGCGGCGGAACGGAGGGACCGTCACCTCGAGACCGTCGTGGGCCGGCGAGGTCTCGAACTCAAGCGCGCGCAGGATCTCGGCGCTGCGCTCGCGCGGGATTTCGACCCCGAGCAGGCCCGTGACCCGTGCGTCCCGGAGTGCGATGGTCTTCGCCGGTGGACCGTCCCCGCCGATGTCGACCGTGCCGGGGACGAGCCGGGCGCCCGTCAGCTCGAGCATCAGCTGCGTCGCCACCGCCTGGGCCTCGATCGCCTGCTCGGGCTGGAGTTGCTTCTCGAACCGCGTCGAGGCCTCGCTTCGCAGCCCCAGCTTGAGCGAGGTGTGGTGGATGTTGGGGCCATTCCAGTTCGCCGCCTCCATCAACACGCGCGTGGTGTGTGGTTGCACTTCGCTGCGCTCCCCGCCCATGACCCCGGCGATCGAGGTCGGGCCTTCGGCGTCCTCGATCAGCACCATGTCGGAGTCGAGCGTGCGGGTCTGCCCGTCGAGGGTCTCGATCTGCTCGCCGTCGCGCGCACGGCGCACGGTCAGCTGTGCGCCGGCGACGCGGTCGAGGTCGAACGCGTGCAGTGGCTGCGCGGTAAGCAGCATCACGTAGTTGGTGATGTCGACCACGTTCGAGATCGGCCGCTGGCCGGCCGCCATCAGCCGCGCCTTGAGCCACAGCGGGCTCGGGCCGATCTTGACGTCCTCGAACACGCGCGCGGTGAAGCGCGGGCACAGTTCAGGATCCTCGACCGTGATCGTTATCCCCTCGGGGTCGCCGCGGCTCGTTCCCGGGTCGTCGTGCCACGGCGCCGACGACAGCGCCGCGCCGGTGGCGGCGTGGACCTCGCGGGCAACGCCGTAGATGCCGAGACAGTCGGGTCGGTTCGGGGTGATCTCGAGCACGAGCACGTCGGTGGCGATCGGCAGGACGTGCTCGAGTGGCGTCCCCGGGACCAGACCGTCGTGCTCGAGCACGATGATCCCGTCGTGGTCGGTGCCGATCGCCACCTCGTCCTCGGCCAGGATCATTCCGTTGGATTCGAGGCCGCGCAGCTTCGCCTTGCCGAGCTTGGTGCCGTCGGGCATGACCGCCCCCGGCCTGGCGACCGCCACGGTCTGCCCGGCGGTCACGTTCGGGGCACCGCACACGATCTGCTGGGCCTCGCCGCTGCCAATGTCGACCAGGCACACCCGCAGACGGTCGGCGTTCGGATGCTGCTCGGCCTGGAGCACGCGCCCGACCACGAAGTGCTGAAGTGCGCCCACACCGTGGCGCTCGACGCGCTCGACCTCGGTCCCAGTCAGCGCCAGCCGTTCGGCCAGCGCGTGCGTGTCGAGGTCCGGATGGACGTATTCGTGAAGCCAGAAGAGCGGGAGGCGCATCAGCCGAACTGCTCCAGGAAGCGGACGTCGTTTTCGTAGAGCAGCCGCAGGTCGGGCACCCCGTGCTTGAGCATCGCGATCCGCTCGATTCCCATCCCGAACGCGAACCCCTGGATGCGTTCAGGGTCGTATCCCCGGTCCCGTACGTACTCGAACACGTTCGGGTCGACCATCCCCGACCCCAAGATCTCGATCCAGGCCGTGCCCTTGCACAGCGGGCAGCGGCTGCCGTCGGGCATGAACCCGTCCTTGCAGTTGAAGCACGACACGTCGACCTCGACGCTCGGCTCGGTGAACGGGAAGAAGTGCGGACGCAGCCGGACCCGACGGTCGGCCCCGAAGATCGCGCGCGCGAACGCGAGCAGCGTGCCCTGCAGATCGCCCAGGGTGATGTCGGTGTCGACCGCGAGCCCCTCGATCTGGTGGAACTGCGGCGTGTGGGTCGCATCGTTGTCGGGGCGGTAGGTGCGGCCGGGGACGATGATGTAGAGCGGCGGGGGCTGGCGCTCCATCGCCCTGACCTGCATCGGGGACGTGTGCACGCGGAGCAGCCGCGCGTTCGGATCGAAGATGTCGGTCACGGGCCGACGTAGAAGGTGTCGGACATCAGCCGCGACGGGTGCGTCGAGTCGAAGTTGAGCGCGTCGAAGTTGTAGTAGACGGTCTCGACCTCGGGGCCCTCAGCGACGTTGAAGCCGAGCCCGATGAACACGTCCTCGATCTCGCGCCGGGTTTGGGTGATGAGATGTAGACGACCGATGGCCGGAGCCGGGTCCCCATCGAGCGTTATGTCTATGCGGTCACGCTCCAGGCGTTGCTCGAGCTCGATGGCGGCTAGCTCCCGCTCGCGCTCCGCGATGGCAGCCTCCAGCGCCTTGCGCGCCTCGTTCGCGGCCTTCCCGGTGGCCGCTCGCTCGCTCGCCGGCAGCTCGGCCACAGTGCGCAGCAGGTTGGGTAGCTCAGCCTTGCGTCCGAGGTACTCGATACGGACGTCTTCTAGGGTGTGCGTATCGGTCGCCGCCGCGATCGCGCGCTCGGCCTCGGCCCGGATCTCGTCTATGCGTGACGTCATTCGGGCGCCATCCTACGGCTCAGTTCGTAGAGCGCGATCGCCGCCGCCATCGCCGCGTTGAGGCTGTCGCTCTGGATGGGAATGTGCGCGAGATGGTCGGCGCCAGCGACGACCTCGTCCGGCAGGCCCTCTCGCTCCGCGCCGACCAGAAGGGTGACGTCACCGATGGCGCTGGAGGTCACGTATACGTGACTGGATCGCCAAAGTTCCGCCAGCGGTTCGCCGGCGCCCGGTACGAGCGCGATCTTGACACCCGGGAGGTCGGCCACAGCATTGGCGCGGGCGAGAGGAACCGCGAACACGGCGCCCATGCTCGCCCGGACGGCTTTAGGGCTGTACGGGTCGGCCGTGCCGGTACCGAGAGCCACGCAGGACGCTCCGAACGCCTGCGCGCTTCGAAGCACCGCCCCGACGTTGCCCGGGTCGTGCACGCCGTGCAGATACACGCACAGCGGCCCGACGGGTGCCGGCGCCCAGCGCTCCTCGTACACCGCGAGTGCGCGCGTTCCCGAAGCAAGACCCGAGGCGGACGCCAGCACCGAGGCCTCGACCTCGATCCCCGGCAAACCGCTGCCCGCCGCCGCATATCGCTCGATGGCCGTCCACCCCTCGGCATCGGCCACCGACAACAAATCCTCACCCTCAGCCACGAACTGCCCGGCGCGCTCGCGCCAGCGACGCCGCTGGCGCAGCTTCCGTATTTCCTTGAGCTTCTGGTTGTGGGAGCTTGTGATCATTAAAAAAGGCGCCCTCCTGAAGGAGCGGCGCCCGGTGGCGGTGCTGGGTGGTCGGCTTGTCGCTCAGCCGGCCGCCAGCGCCTCGCGGGCGCGGTCGGCAAAGCGTCGGAAGGTCTCGGCGTCGCGGACGGCGATGTCCGCGAGGATCTTGCGGTCGAGCTCGACGCCGGCGAGCTGGAGACCGTGCATGAACTGCGAGTAGGACATGTCGTTCTGCCGCGCCGCGGCGTTGATCCGGGTGATCCACAGACGCCGGAAGTCGCGCTTGCGGTTTCGCCGGTCGCGGTAGCGGTACTGGTCCGCCTTGAGCAGCGCCTCCTTGGCAACCCGGTAGTGGCGACTGGCGTCGCCCCGGAAGCCCTTGGTCAGCGCGAGCGTCGCGCGGCGCTTCTTACGGGCGTGGACCGAGCGCTTGACGCGGGTCATCCCCGCTCCCTCCGCTTCGCGCCGAGCAGCGTCTTCACGCGCGGCTCATCGTGCTTGCTGATCCACGACGGCTTCGCCTGACGGCGCTTGCGCTTGGGCGTCTTCTTCTCCAGGATGTGGGTCGAGAACGCGCGCCGACCCCGCACCTTGCCGTTGGCGGTCAGCTTGAAGCGCTTCTTGGCGCCCGAATGGGTCTTCATCTTCGGCATCTGAACTGCCGGCTAGTAAAGCAGACGTCAGCGGATCACCGTGAACGTGGCGGTGTCCGAACGAGGCCGGCGCGGAGTAAGTCGATTCTTAGGCGGCGGCGCCGCGCGGATGTGAGGGCTCCGCGACCGACTCAATCTCGTCTTCGGCCGGCCCACCTGCGGCCTCGCTCGCGCCATTCGGCGTGCTATCGGCCGGCGTGCTATCGGCCGGCGTGCCGTCGGCGGGCGTGTTCTCGGTCGGTGTGCTGTCGGCGGGCGTGTTCTCGGTCGGTGTGCTGTCGGCGAGCGTGGCGTCGGCGACGACCGCCTCCGGCGCACCCTCGTCCGATGATTCGGGCTCGTGCCCGTCGGCGCCCTTCTCCGTGTGTCCGTCGGCCGCCTTGTCCTTCTCGCCGGCGAGCACTGCCTTGGATGGCGCCAGCAGCATCGTCATGTTGCGTCCATCCTGGACCGGGGACTGCTCGACGACTCCAATCTCCGACAGCTCACCGGCGAGCCGATCGAGCAGCGCGGTGCCGCGCTCGGGGTGCGTGACCTCGCGACCACGAAACATGATCGTGATCTTCACCTTGTCGCGGTTGCGCAGAAACCGGGCCACGTGGCCCTTCTTGGTGTCGTAGTCATTCTGAGCGATCTTCGGGCGGAACTTGATCTCCCGCACCGTGATCTGCTGCTGATGACGCCGGGCGGCCTTCTGCTTCTGGGCCTGCTCGTACTTGTACTTGGAGTAGTCCAGCACACGACATACGGGCGGACGGGCGTCCGGCGCTACCTCGACCAGGTCGAGGTCGCGTTCCTGGGCGTATACGAGCGCCTCGGGCGTCTTAACGATCCCGATCTGCTTGCCGTCGGCGCCGATGAGGCGTACCTCCGGCACGCGGATCCGATCGTTGATCCGAGTCTGATCGCGTTCCGGCGGCCGCCGGTCGAACTTTCGCGGGACCGGCACTAGCTGCGAGGAGAGGGAAACGTCAAGCGGTGACGGGCCCTATGTGATGACGCGCTTGGATCAACGATGACAAGTATAGCGGCGGAACTACGCCGTGGCGCGAGTTTTTACCTGCTCGCGCAACCGCTCGATAAACGCCCCGACCGGCTCCGATCCGGTGTCCCCGCGTCGATGCTCGCGGACGCCCACCTGCTCGCTCGCCTGCTCGCGCTCGCCCACGACCAGCATGTACGGGATCTTGCGCAACTCGGCGTCGCGGATCTTGCGGCCGACCGACTCCGAGCGGTCGTCGTGCTCCGCCCGCAGGCCGGCCGCCTCGATCCGGCTGGCGACGGCGCGCGCGTATTCGACGTGCCGGTCGCTGATCGGCAGCACGATCGCCTGTACCGGCGCGAGCCACGCCGGCAGCTCCCCGTTCAGGTGCTCGAGCAGGATCCCGATGAAGCGCTCGTATGAGCCCATAAGGGCGCGGTGGATCATCACCGGCCGGTGCTCGGCGTTGTCGGCACCGGTGTAAGTGAGCTCAAAGCGTTCCGGAAAGTTGTAGTCGAGCTGACAGGTGCCAAGCTGCCACGATCGCCCGAGCGAGTCCGTCAGGTGCATGTCGATCTTCGGGCCGTAGAACGCGCCATCACCCTCGTTGACCTTGTACTCGAGTCCGTGACTGTCGAGCGCCCGCACCAGCGCGGCTTCGCTCTTACCCCACAGTTCCTCGGAGCCGATTCGGTTCTCGGGACGGGTGGACAGCTCGAGCGAGACGTCGAGGCCGAACACCGCGTAGGTGGCGAAGGCGAACTCGAGCACACCCGTGACCTCATCCTGGATCTGGTCCTCCGTGCAGAAGATGTGGCTGTCGTCCTGCGCGAAGTGGCGGACCCGCAGCAAGCCGTGCAGGGTTCCGCTCGGCTCGCGGCGATGCAGCAGTCCCGGCTCCCAGTAGCGAACCGGCAGCTCGCGGTATGAGTGACGCTCGAGCGAAAACAGGTGACAGTGGCCGGGGCAGTTCATCGGTTTGATCGCCATCTGCCGCCCCTCGTACTCCTCGATCACGAACATGTTGTCGCGGTATTTCTGCCAGTGACCCGAGGTCTTCCACAGCGAGCTGTCGTAGATCTGGGGAGTCTTGACCTCCACGTAGCCGCGTTCCCGACCCATCTCGCGACTGAGGGCGACAAGCGAGTTGAACACTTCGGTCCCTGCCGGTAACCAGAACGCCGCGCCCGGGGACACCTCGGAAAAGGTGAACAAGCCGAGCTGCGGCCCGAGCTTGCGGTGATCGCGGGCGCGCGCCTCCTCCAGGCGCTCGAGGTACGCCCGCAGCTCCTTGTCCGAGAAGAAAGCAGTGCCGTAGATGCGGGTGAGCATCGGCCGGTTCGAGTCGCCGCGCCAATACGCGCCCGCCACCGATTGGAGCTTGAACGCCTTGATCCGCTTGGTGGAGGGTGAGTGGGGTCCGCGGCAAAGGTCGGTGAATGGTCCATTCGTGTAAAGCGACACGGTGGGGACGCCGTCGTGCTCGACCAGATCCTCGATCAGCTCGACCTTGTAGTCCTGTGCCTCCCTCAGGAAGCGGTCTAGGGCGACGCTCGCCGGCACGTCCTCGCGTACGAACGGCTCGTCGGCGGCGATGTGCTCGCGCATCTTGGCCTCGATCTGCTCGAAGTCGGCGTCCGTCACGGTGACGCCGTCGGGGAAGTCGAAGTCGTAGTAGAACCCGTTCTCGATCGACGGGCCGATCGAGATCTTCACGCCGGGGTACAGCTCCAGCACGGCGGCGGCAAGCACGTGCGCGGCGTCGTGGCGGATCAGGCCGAGCGCCTCCTCGCCGCTGCGATCGGTCAGGACCTCGAACGCAACCCGGCCGTTTTGGCCGTCGGAGGAGTCAACGAGCGGCCGGGCCAGATCGCGGATCTCACCGTCGACCTTGACCGCGAGCGCCGCTCGGGCCAGGCCGGGACCGATCGCGGCCGCTGCGTCCGCTCCGGTCGCGCCGTTGGACAGGTCCAGGATCTTGCCGTCGGGAAGCTCGAGTTCCATTGCTCCCCGGATGCTAGTGCCGGGAGCGGCACCGGTTGGTCCGCGGTGGGACGCTCAGCCGCGCGTCACGCGGAAGCTGAAGGTGCCGACGACCTGGGGCCGGATCTCGATCTGAGGACACGCGATGCTCGCCAACGGCGGCCCGCATCGCACCGCCTGGTAGAGCCACACCTGTCCCTTGTAGGTGCCCGTGCACCAGGACGTTCGCTTCCCGGGTGAGAGCGTGACGTGGACCGTCGACCCTTGTGCGGCTGACGGCGCGATCTCGCTCGCGAAGGACTGGCACCCGTTTCGCTTCGTGGCGCCGGCGGTCACCCGGTAGCTGCGGATCAGCGAGCCCGGACCGGTCTGCACGCCGGCGCGGAAGCTCACCGCGAAGTGGCTACCCGGCGATCCCGTGCCGGGCTTGACCCCCACGTGCATTGCGGTCGCGGGATGCGCCGGCATCGCGTCCGACACCGCCGGAATTCCCGCGATCCCCAAAATCGCGATTGCTGCCGCGAGCCTCCACCTCATCTCGCGATCGAGTCTACCCAGGATCGAGCGCGTCGATACATTTATGGGTCTCCCGGGCGATTAGCTCAGCTGGGAGAGCGCCGTCTCGACAAGGCGGAGGTCACTGGTTCGAGCCCAGTATCGCCCATCAGAAGCCCGCAAACTGCGGGCTTTCTTGATTGGTGGGGTTGGCCTCTCTTGGCCATACGAACGCCGTTCTTGCCGGGCGGAGGTCGGTGGTCGGCTCGATGCGCGGAAATTGCTGGAGTTTCCGCACGCCGCGGGGGCGTCGGCGGGGCCGAGACTGCGTCCTTGTTGCGTTCCGCCGCCTGGCGGACGGAGCACAGACTCGAGCCGAATCGATCGCGCCGGACCCGCTCATCACGGGGAGCGTGGTGGGCAATGCGCGCGTCCCGGACTGAAACGCCGGAGGCCTCAGGCCGCATAGGCCAACATGAGCGCCTCCGCCACGCAGACGGGCTTCTCGCCACCCTCGCGCTCGAAGGTCAGCTCGGAGGTCACCATGACCCCTCCCGACACATCGTCGACCGCGCCGAGCCGGAGGTGCATGCGGACTCGATCGCCCACCGGCAGCACCGCCGGGAAGCGCAACTTGTTGAGACCGTAGTTGAGCATGAGGCCAACGCCGTTCACGCACAGCAGCTCCTCGAGGAAGCGGGGAGCCAGCGAGAGGGTGTAGTAACCGTGGGCGATTGTCCCACCGAACGGCGTTTCTCTCGCGCGCGCGGGATCGATATGGATCCACTGGCGATCGCCGGTCAGCTCGGCGAACGTGTCGACGTCGGCCTGAGTTACATCGTGCCAGCTGCTCACCCCCACGTCCTCGCCCGCTTGGGCCTTCAGTTCGTCGATGCCGTTGATCGTCAGCGGGGTCTCGTGGAGGACGGTCATGAGACGGACCCGTTCGTCGCCGCGGCGGCCATGGGGGTCGTAATCCCCAGGTCGGTCTCGGACGCTGGGACCATCGGCCCGTCGCCGACCGACGGGTCGATGATGCCCTCTTCCAGCCAGGTGTGTCGGCCCTTGAGGACGTCGAGCGCCAGGCGGTGGTTGGACTCGTCGGCGTTGTCCCACAGCTCGTGGAACAACCGCTCGGTGCGAAGCTTGGCCTGGTTGCAGAAGGCCTTGGCCAGCTCCTGGGTCTCGGTCGCCCGCTCGGGATGCTCCCCGATCCCCGTCTGGGTGAAGACGATGGTCGCGGACATCGCGAACAACTCGGCTCCGATGTCCACGATTCGTCCCAGGAAAGCTCCGTGGTTCTCAGTGCCGGCTTGCCATCGCGCCATCGCGTAGAACGTCGAGCGGGCGAGCTTACGGCTGGCGCGCTCGACGAACCGCATCTCCCCGGCCAGCTCGCCGTACTCGGCATATGACCGGGGGGCCTGACCGCGACCGACAGCGAGTTTGGGGTACCACGCGGCGTAGAAGGCACCCGCCTTACCGAGCGCTTTCGCTTTGCGCTGACGCGGGACGTCGGGTTCCAACAGCTCCCCGGCCACGTGCAGGTGCTGGTCCATCGCCTCGCGCGCGATCAGCAGGTGCATGATCTCCGTCGAGCCCTCGAAGATGCGATTGATGCGCATGTCGCGCATCGCCTGCTCGATGGGCACCCCGCGCAAGCCGCGAGCGACCAACGACGGGACGGTCTCGTAGCCGCGGCCGCCGCACACCTGCACCAGCTGGTCGACGATCCGCCAGCCCATCTCCGAACCGTAGAGCTTGGCCAGGGCGGCCTCGATCCGTATGTCGTTGCGCTTCTCATCCGCCAGCCGGCTGGCCACGTCGACCATCGCCTCCAGCGCGTAAGCGGTCGCGGCGATGAACGCGATCCGCTGCGCGGGCTCGTCGTGCTCGCCGATCGGCTTGCCCCACTGCACGCGCTGGCTGGCGAACTCGCGAGCGATCTTCGTCGCCCACTTACCGACCCCCGCACCGATCGCCGGCAGCGCCAGCCGACCGGTGTTCAGCGTGGTCAGAGCAATCTTGAGCCCAATGCCCTCACGGCCGATCACGTTCCCGGCCGGCACGTACACGTCGGCGTACAGAGTTTGGGAGTTCTCGATCCCGTGCAGCCCCATGAACTCGATGCGATGCTCGACGATCACGCCGTCGGTCGCGCTCGGAACGATGAACGCCGTGATACCGCCCTTGTGACCCTCGCTACGGGGCACCCTGGCCATCACCACGAGCACGTCAGCCACGGTCCCGTTGGTCGTCCACAGCTTACGGCCGTTGATCACGTAGCCCGCGCCATCATCGGTGGGGATCGCGGTACACGTCACCCTCGCGGGGTCAGAACCCACTCCCGGCTCGGTCAGCGCAAACGCCGACAGATGCGTGCTGGAGACTTTAGGCAGCCACTCGCGCTTCTGCTCCTCCGAGCCGAACATCAACAGCGGCTGCGCCAGCCCGATCGACTGGTGCGCCGACAGCAGCGTCGAGAGGCTGGAGTGATAGGTCCCGATCATCATCAACGCCCGGTTGTAATACACCTGCGATAGGCCAAGGCCCCCGTACTCCTCGGGCACTTTCATACCTAGCGCGCCAAGCTCTTTGAACCCGGTGACCACCTCATCGGGGATCCGCCGCTCGGACTCAATCACCTGCGGATCGACCTCGGCCTGCAAAAACGCGCCAAGAGCCGCCAGGAACCGCTCTCCCTTCTCGACAGCCTCGGCCGGAAGAACCGGCTGCGGGGAAATCAGCTCGGGCTCGAAATGACCGAGGTAGAGGCCCTTACCGAAGCTCGGCAGCTTCCAGTCCTTCTCCCGAGCCGCCTCCGAGATCGCTCGAGCCTCCTTGTAGCCGGCGTCAGTGGGCATGCCTGTACCTCCGTCATCGGTGTTGCGGATGTGGGAATCCGGAGGCGATCGCCCTATGAAACACGAGGCCCAGGGAAACGAGATGAGGTCAGCCTTCTACGACAAAGACCAACGACCCACCCCACGTTAGGTGGAGTGGAGATCTCAGCTAGAACTGCCTTCAACTACTAGACAATTCCAAGTTACACCCTATCACGTCGAGCGCGTCGCAGTGCGAGGCTTAACCCAAGCCCCAAGCTACCAGGTCACCTCGTCGGCGCTTGCATTATTCCCGCCGCTCGAGCATCGTCACCACTGCCCGCCCGGTCTGCGGGAGCCACGCGTCGTTAGGCTGGTGATGGACAGCGCGACGCGCAAGCGCCTCACCGGGGGCTGTAGGCACGGATGTTGGCTGCCCTCAGCCCGGTGAGGCCCACCCGCTCTGACAGGTGCGCGCCGACCGCGACGAACACGGCGTCAAGACCGCCCTCGCGGCGCTCCGCGTCAAGATGCACGACCTGGTGGATCCCGTAGCGCATTATCCCGCCCGGCTCTGAGCCCGCATCGCGAATCTCGACCTCGTGACCGAGGCGCGCCAGGTGGTAGGCCGCCGACAGCCCACTCGGGCCTGCACCGATAATCAGCACTCGCTTGCCGCTGGGCGCCCGCGGCGGATCGAACAGCCACCCTCGCTCTCGCGCCAGGTCGCCAGGTACCGCTCAACCGAGTGCATCGAGACCGCGCTGTCGAGGTTGGCGCCGTTACAGACGCTCTCGCACGGGTGGTAGCACACCGCCCGTGGATCGCGGCAAGCGGATTGTCGGTCACGAGCGCAAGCCAGGCCAGCTCGTGCTCGTCCCCCTGCATGCGGGCAAGCCACGCCTGGATGTTCTCGCCCGCCGGGCAGCCCCCCTTTGCACGGCGGTGGCAGATCGACATACACCGGGCGCTCCTCGCGGACCTGCCCTACGCGCGAGCGCCAGTGCCGCAAATCCGGCAACGGCGCGATATCCGGTCGCAGAGCGGTCATCTCACCGGCCCCCCGATCGGAAGCTCGAACGGCGGACTCGTGCGGAAGATTCACTAAGCAAAGCCACCTCGCGGGTTGGGACGGCGTTGCCTTGTCCTGCAACAGCCCCCACTTGCCGCCGATCGGCCGCCTGAGCGCGCTCTGCTGTCTGCGCCGGTACCTTGCCGACCTGCTGTGCGCGCCGCCAGACCCCGTGTTCGTGAGGCTACGCCGAACCGGTGCCGACTACAAGCTCGAGAACCTGCGCACCGGGGTCCCGAGCTCGCGCCGAAGCGAGCTCAGTCGCCAGATTCGTACTTGAACGACACGTTCAGACGTACGCGGTAGCTCGCCACCTTGCCGTCCTGGATCGTGACATCGAAACGGTGAGCCTCGCCGATACGCAGGTCCCGCACGGTCTTCGAGGCGGTCTCGACCGCGTTGCGAGCGGCTGCCTCCCACGATTCGCTACTGACACCGACCAACTCGGTTACGCGATAGACGCTCCCAGACATTCTCATGCTCCTCTCTCGATTGACCCTCGCTGCAGACTATTGCAGGCCGCGCGACGCCTGGGCTAAAGCTAAGCCACCGTCGACGACAATCGGCGACGTCCTTCACCAGTCGCCCGCCACTGCAGATGCTCTCACCCGTCGGCAGGAGCGCCGCCACGCCCGGCATGTAGTCGCGAGTGAGCCCGTACTCCAGCGCTCGCACGCCGCCTGCACGCTCCGCCACGTCCCCGCCGACGGTCGCGGTCGACTGGCTCCCAGGATCGGGCGGGACCCGTTGGTTGGCGACACGCAGTACTCCGGCGACCTCCTCGACTGTGGCCGGGAAGACGTCGCATCGGGTCGACCCCGCGCTCGGGCGGGTTCGCGTCCGTCGGGAAGGCCACGAGCGCGCCCACATCGGTCTGCACATGTTCCGAACCAACCACCTGCTCCGAACGACAAGCGCAGCGCGGGACGCTGTCGGAAAATTGAACGCCTCGACCCCGATTTGGGAGATGGAGTCTCTACACGCGTGGTTATTGATAATGCCGTTCCATTCCAGATGCGAAATTAGGTCGATTCGAGTTAACGCGGTCCACTACCTGTGAGTATTCCGACGGCCTCCGACGCGACGACCAGGTCCTTGGTCACGGCCGGTGCCGGGCCCTGCGTTCGTTGGAGCGAGGTACTGCGCAGGTTCTCCCATCCTACGGTGTGCGTATAGCCCCCGTGAGTGCGAAAAGCGTGCGTACGCCCCATGTGCGACGTGGGCGGGGGGTCGGCGCTGATGCCCGAGCCTCCGCGTCGGTCAATCGCAGGAGGTCTGACCTGGCCTCGCTGCCTACCCGGGCGGATGTTCCAAGAGTGGACCTGCCCGCCGGCGACGAAGTACCGCCCGCCGTCCTGCTCGTGCACTCCTTTCACGGGCTGGCTGACGGGTCCAGGGCAACGGCCAGCGGCTCGAGCTGGCGCCGCGCCCTTCTCCGGGTTCCCGCGACGGCATCACCGCTGCAACCGACCCGCGCGGCTTCCGATTACTCTCCCGCCTGGATGAAGGTCGCCTACGTGTTCTCCACCTCGGGCCACACGGCGAGCTACAAGCTCGGGAGGATGATCCTTCCGCAGCTGGAGCAGGGAACGCACGGCGTCGAGGTTGTCGGAATGTTCTTCTTTGACGACAACACCTACCTGTTGCGAGCAGGTGATCCGATGGGCGAGCGCCTCGGGCGGCTGGCCGCCGAGCGCGGAATGCTGCTGATGCTCTGTGACCAGTGCGCGTTGGAGCGCGGCCTGGCGGAGGGGGAGATCGGCTCGGCGCTGCCGACGGGAACGGTCGCGGGCGTGCGGGTCGGTTGCTTCCCCGAGCTCTATGCGGCGCTGGCGGGAGACCCGCCGGATCATGTGATCACGCTGTGAGAGGACCGAACTGGTCCTCGGTGGGCTCCGCTCAGCAGAACCACGGCTCGGTGAGCCGTGGCCTCCCCTCGGTCGATCCCATGGGGATGGTCTCCGGCTCCGGGCCGGCCGGCTCGCCGTTGGCCTCGCGCACCGCCGCGCGGATGCGCGCGAACGTCAGGCCCGCCGCTTCGTGCGCGGCGGCGCTCTGCTGGACCAGTGCGCTGAGGCGGCCTTGCAGCCGGTCGGCTGCTGGGTCCGCTGAGCGCCATGGGTAGCTGAGTCGTTCGGCTTGGTAGGGGCCGAGGTGCTCGCGCAGGTCCTCGCTCGCCAGCAGCAGCGAGTCCTCGGGCACGAGCAGCCGGATCGTGAACTGCACCGGGTCGACGTTGGCGATCAGATCGTGCGCGGCGACGAAGTCGACGATGTCTAGCACGTCTCGCGGGGTCGTCCACGGCGTGAATGGCATGAACGAGGGCCGGGTCTCGATTCCGTGCTCGCGCAGTAGTTCGAGGGCTTGCACCGCCTGCGCGGTGGTGTGGCCCTTTTCGAGGCGGGCGAGGATCTCGTCGTTGACGCTCTCCAGCGCGCTGACGACGAATAGGCAGCCCGAGGCGGCCATTTGATCCCACACGTCGGCGTGCTCGAGCACGTGCTCGACCTTCGTCGTGCAGTCGAAGGTCAGCTCCGGGAGCCGCTCGTGGAGCGTGCGCACGATCGCCAGAGAGTGGCGCCAGCCGTTGAGGAAATCGGGGTCGCCGAACGTTATGTGGCGCGCGCCCATGCCGGCCAGGCGCTCGACATCGCGCAGGACGGTGTCGGCCTGCACGACGCGGATGCGCCCGTCGTAGACGGCGGGGATAGGGCAATGCCGGCAGCGATGCACGCACCCGTGGCTGGCCTCGACGTACCCGACCAGCCGCTCCTCCCCGTCCAACGCTAGGCGGGCGTAGCGCTCGAGTCCGGGCAGCAGCTCGCGCGCCGGCGGGTCGAAGGTGCCGCGCTGCAGGTGGATGATCGACCGTCCGGCGGCCGGGGCGGGCGCCCACGGGGCCGCCAGCTCGTCCACCCAGGCCGTGAGCGCCGGCTCGTACTCGCCGGCGATCGCGCGCGCGGCGAGCTCACGCTCTACCAGCTCGCGGCTGACCGTGGCGTAGAGCCCGTAGAAGCAGATCGGCAGCTCGGGGTACTCGCGGCGCGCTCGGCGCCCGGCGCTGAGCGCCAGGCGCATGGCGGTGTGCATGGGCACCGAGAAGCCGACCGCCTGTGTCCACTGCAGCGCGCCGGCGTCCCACGGC